>CAJJAK010000006.1 GCA_905182165.1 uncultured Paracoccaceae bacterium
GAGTAACTAATTTATAGGTATATTATCAAAAATCTTAATAACTTGATCAATATTTGTAGATTTTGTTGCTATGAAACTGGGATAGCTTTTACTTATATCATTAATTTCAAGTAGTTTTTTCAACATTTAGCTTCTTTTATCAGTTTAATATTTTTCTCTTTTTTTTCAAGAAGCATACTAGCGACCCCAATGGCTATTTCATAAGGAGATTTTCCAAAAGAAGGCTCTCCAATTGGACATATAATTCTATTTATTTGTTCGAATGTATAGTTTAATTCATTTAATCTTTTTTTAAACCTTGCCCATTTTGTTTTTGAACCAATTAGTCCGGCTGTTGCAAAATTGTGTTGTAATAATTGATGGCAAATCTCCAAGTCCAAGGCGTGGGAGTAAGTCAAAATTAGGTGGTGTGTTTCTGATGGAGCATATTGGACTATCTGCGCTGGGTTCTTTGTAATTAACTTCTCGACAGTTTTTGGAAAGTTATCTGGGTAACGATCTTGAGAAGTATCGATGCAGGTAACTGAAAATTGACTTAGTTTACTTAGTATATTTGCAATAGCTGTGCCGACATGCCCAGCACCATATATCCAAACAAGTTCTTTTTCCTTTGTTACAGGCTCAAATAACCAGCCATCTTTAAATGAAGTTTTTATTGGAACTGATTTGTTTCGATAACTCTTAATTAAGGCCTGAACATTAAGTGATTTTTCGTTCTTAAAAACTGGACGAGCAAAAAAACCATCATCTACTGAAATAAATTTCACTTTAGTTTCATCTAAAATTTCTATTAATAATTCAACAGCACCCCCACAGCATTGACCCATATCTGGACCTAAACTGAACTTTTTAATTCTTGAACCTTTATTATCAATAATTATTTTTTTGGCTAATCGTGTTACCTGATATTCTAGCTCACCACCACCAATGGTTCCAAATTGTCCTGAGTCCCAGATAAGCATTGTGGTTCCTTCATCACGTGGGGCAGAACCAAAAGTTTTCAAAATTAAGACTCGGGCAATTTTACCATGGCTCTTAATACATTCATTCGTTTTTTGGAAATCAAAACTCATTTTATCGATACACCCAACTGCTTTTGGACTGCAAATAGAATTCTTTCTGGTGTGGCTGGTGTGTCCAATAGGGCAGGGACATTTCCTGTGCCTATAGAGGCTATTGCATCATTTAAAGCCATTAGTACCGAAATTCCTAACATGAATGGTGGTTCACCTACTGCTTTAGATCTATAGATAGTTCTTTTTTTATTACCTTTATATTTGTACAAATTTGTATTGAAAATTCTGGGTCTGTCTGAACTAGCAGGTATTTTGTAAGTTGATGGTGCGTGGGTTTTCAAATTGCCTTTATTATCCCAAACGAGCTCTTCAGTTGTTAACCAGCCAGCACCTTGCACATAGCCACCTTGTATTTGTCCAATGTCTATGGCTGGGTTAATAGAATTTCCAACATCGTGTAAGATATCAACCCTTAAAATACGGTTTTCTCCTGTCAAGGTATCTATTATAACCTCAGTTAAAGCAGCGCCGTAAGAAAAATAATAAAAAGGGTTTCCTTTGCCTTCAATTCTGTCCCATTTTACGTCTGGAGTGGCGTAGAATCCAGTTGCACTTAGACTGATCCTATTTGTATAAGCAGCTTTAATGACATTTTTAAAAGTTTCCCTCTTTTTTCCAATAAGAATTTGACCTCTGGTAAAACTAATTTTAGAAATATGTACCTTATGAGTTTTACTCAAATATGATTTTAGTCGTTCTTTAATTTTGTTACACGCTGCTTGGACCGCCATTCCGTTTAAATCTGTTCCTGAACTTGCAGCGGTAGCGGATGTGTTAGGTACTTTCCCCGTGTCTGTTGCAGTTATTTTTACATTTTCTAAGGGTAGCCCTAACTCAGATGCAACAATCTGTGCAATCTTAGTATATAAACCTTGGCCCATTTCTGTTCCACCATGATTTAATCGAACCGATCCATCAGAGTATATATGCACTAATGCTCCTGCCTTATTAATTTGGGTTGGTAAGAAAATAGATGATGTAAATATATTTAAGTTTGCATTTTTTAGTATTTTGTTTTTTGAAGATGAAATATTACTTAGGTTTTTATTATCATAATCAGCAGACAATTTTAATTTCTTTACCAAAGGTCTTATAATACTATCAGAGATGGGCATATGGTAAGGTGTAGTTTGATAATTGTTTTGATCTTTTGAGGGGTTTTTATAAAAATTTAACTCGCTCACCTTTAATGCATCTTTTTTCAAGTATTGTGCGATATGGCTTACTACTTGCTCAATTCCAACCATTCCTTGCGGACCCCCAAATCCTCGAAAGGCAGTTGCTGATTGAGTGTTTGTAAGCAATCTGTGAGACGTTATTTTTACATCAGAGAGAAAATAAGCATTGTCACTATGAAGCATAGCTCGGTCTGCTACTGGTATACTTAAATCTGCGCTCCATCCACAGCGGACGAAGTGTTCAAATTCTATTCCATCTATTTTTCCAAGTTGATTAAAACCCACCCTGTAATCTATACGAAAATCATGTCGCTTTCCAGTTATGATCATATCATCATCACGATCATATCTCATTTTGCATGGTTTCCCAGTTTTTTCAGCCATTAGTGCGCATGCTAGCTGTGATGAATCTGTCTCTTTACCACCAAAGCCACCTCCCATTCTTGTCATTTCTAAATGGATTCATTGGTTTTTTAAGAGCGTCTGCCACTTTATGTTGGATCTCGCTAGGATGCTGTGTTGAGGAATGTATTGTTATATCTCCATCATCGTGAGGAATGGCCAAAGCAGCTTGCCCTTCTAGATAAAAGTGTTCTTGCCCTCCAATGTTAATTGATCCTTCCAAAGTGTTTTTAGCGTTAGCTATTGCAGTTCTGGCGTTTCCTTTTTTAAAAGTTATCGGTTGCTCAAGAAACGTTTTTGCCTGCAATGCATCTTCTATACTGAGGACAGCTTTTTTTTCTCTGATATTTATATTTGATAACTTGATTGCTTTTCGTGCCAACAGATGACTTGTGGCAGCGCAAATAAAAATAGGCTGACCAATATAATTAACTTTACCTTCACTCAAAAGTGGCTCTGGGTAAGGAGCAGGAGAGATATCATTTTTACCAGAAATACCAGCCGCAGTTATTATATCTTGTACTGCCCAGTTGCTTTTAAATCCAAAATCCATTGAGGTAATTTTTCTCCCAACGCTTCCACCAAATGCTAGATGTAGAGTGTTTTCAGGCGTTGGAATATCGTCTGTATACTGCGCTGACCCAGTTACATGTAATATGGCAGCATCGTGAGGGCTTGCTGTGTTTACACTCATGACATTATCTTCAGAACATTAGTATTTTTTTCACACTCATTGGTTTCAATATAATATTTTTTTAACAAGTTTTTAGCAGTTATTTTTCTATATTCAGATGTAGCTCTAAGATCACTAATGGGGTTAAAATCTTTGTCGAACAGAGCCATCGCGCTGGAGATAGTTTCTTCTGACCATGTGCTTCCTAATAAAAAATTCTCAACTGAAGTTGCTCTTTTGGGTATTTCCGCCATTCCACCAAACGCAATTCTGGCCGTTTTTACTTTATTCTTTTCTAAAGTTATATTAAAGCATCCGCAAATTGCGGAGATGTCTTGATCAAATCGTTTTGAGATTTTGTAACATTTCAGATTTTTCTCGGATAGCGGAATTTCTATTGATTCTATAAATTCTCCAGCGTGTAGATCTTGTTGACCATACCTTATAAAAAAATCTTCAATTGGAATTTTCCTGTGTTTGCCGTTTCGATTTAATAGAATTGAGGCTCCTATTGCTATTAATGCTGGTGGGCTATCACCTATTGGTGAGCCGTTTGCAATATTTCCACCTAAAGTAGCAGCATTTCTAACTTGCATTGAACCGTACCTTCTAAGCAATTCAGAGAAATCGGGATATTTTTTTTGTAATTCCTGTCTGAGTACTTCTATGGTAGTGCTAGCCCCAACATTTAAGACTTTTCTAGATATATTAATTTTTGACATCTCTTCAATTTGTCCAATAAAACATATCTCTTTTAAGTCACGTAAGTTTTTTGTTACCCATAAGCCTACATCAGTCGCTCCACCAACTAAGGTTCCCTTTGGGTTTTTAGTACACCATTTTTCCAACTCTTTAATTGTTTTAGGTAGATAGGCATTTTGATTTTTTTTCTTACCTGATGAGCCGAGTTGTTTTAAGATTTTATTATCTGTGTTTACCCAGCTTGGTTTTACATCGTCATGTGCAGCTTCTGCAGCAGCAATTATTGGTGCGTACCCAGTGCATCTACAGAGATTTCCAGCTATTACATCATCATGGTTTCTGTCTTTATTTAACTGTCCAGCTACTAATGAAACTATAAAGCCAGGGGTGCAGAAACCACATTGACTTCCATGTTGAGTTATCATTTCACGTTGTATTTTCACTTTTTTGTTTTTATCGGTCACGCCTTCGATAGTTCTTAAAACCTTATCATTTAACTGTGGTAGAAACAAAATGCATGCATTGAGTGCTTTGTATTCAGGTTTATCATCCCTCAGGTTTGTGACCAATACGGTACAAGCACCACAATCACCTTCATTGCAACCCTCTTTAGTACCAGTGAGTTTCTGTTCCTCACGTAGCCAATCAAGCAGTGTTTTAGTAGGCGATGGATTTTGTAATGATATTTTTTCCCCATTTAAAATGAAAGTTATTTCATTCATTAGCTACCCCTATAAGTTGAATAACCAAATTGTGAATACAATAAAGGTATATGGTAATGACTATCATCTGTTATAGAAAACTGTATTGGAATAGTACCTAAAAACCTGTTCTCTATTGCAACACCGTCAGTTTTGTTTTGATAATCTCCAACATGAAATACTATTCGATAGTTGCCTAATTTAAAATCAGATCCAATTAATAAAGGGCTTTCAAGTCTTCCGTCTTTATTTGTAAAAAATGAATTGATAAATATTTTTTTGCTATTTTTTATAATATAAAGCTCTATTTTCATATCTGAGGCTGGCATACCTGTACTTGTATTTAAAACATGAGTAGTTAATTTGCCCATTTTGCCTCCAAGTTTTCAACGTATTGTCTCATCTTACAGGTTTTTAGCAAGAGTGATTATCAATTTATTGAGCATGTATCTTATAAATATTTAATATAAACAGTTTCTCTTTCAGATGGTATCTCTTTGGCAGTTTAATCTTGATCCATGAGAAAAGAATCCCGAAATTTATTCATCTTACGGTCTCACAGCGAATATTCGCTGTTGGAAGGGGCCTTAGGCTCAAAAAACTGCCTGAGTTGGCGTCTGCGATGGATATGCCCGCGATTGCTGTGACAGATACTAATAATATGTTCTGTGCACTAGAGTTTTCTGAAGTTTCCTGAAGCAGGAGTGCAGCCTATTATAGGGTGCCAAATAGAAGTTAAGTTAAAACCTGATCAAGCTGAAGCAAGTCAAAGTTTTGAAAAAAATTATATTGTTCTTTTGGTTCAAAACGAAGTTGGATACAATAATCTGCTTAAATTGAACTCATTGTTTTATTTAAGTAATACTGACACTCCTTTGGGTTTGAGCATTAAAAATTCTAGTGGATTGATTTGCCTTACTGGTGGAGCTGATGGGCCGGTAGGTCAATTAATTTCTGATGGTCATAGAGATCAAGCGAAAATATTGTTGCAACAATTAGAAAACAACTTTTCACAGCGCCTATATGTTGAAATTCAAAGACATCCTATTTCTGAAGGTAGGTATCTTGATAAAGAGATTTTTACAGAAAAAACCTTGATAGAATTGGCTTATGAATTAAATTTGCCTTTAGTGGCAACAAATGATGTGCATTTTCCTGCGAGAGCAATGTTTGAGGCACATGATGCTTTGATTTGTATTGGGGATGGGACGTATGTTGATCAAAAGGAAGAGAGACGGCGTTTCACAACTGAACATTATTTCAAATCTCAGGAAGAAATGATTGCATTATTTGCTGATTTACCAGAAGCAATAAAGAAACACTGTTGAAATTACTAAAAGATGCGCATTTAAAGCAAATGTTCGTGAGCCAATTTTGCCTAAGTTTGCCGATGATGAGGTGGAGTTGCTTCGTATGCAGGCTGCTGAAGGTCTGAAGGCAAGGTTATCAGAAATTCCTATGGTTGCCTCAATTGAAGTGTATGAAAAAAGACTTAATTTTGAATTAAATATAATTGAAGAAATGGGGTTTCCTGGTTATTTTTTGATTGTAGACGATTTCATAAAATGGGCTAAATCACGCGGTATACCAGTGGGTCCAGGGCGAGGGTCAGGTGCAGGTTCATTAGTAGCTTACTCGTTAACTATTACTGATTTGGATCCATTGCGTTATTCATTGTTATTTGAGAGGTTTTTAAATCCAGAGCGAGTATCCATACCAGATTTTGATATTGATTTTTGTATGGATCGACGTGAAGAGGTTATTCAATATGTTCAAAAAAAATATGGTAATGACAAGGTAGGTCAAATTATTACATTTGGCGCATTACTTTCTAAAATGGCAATACGTGATATTGGGCGTGTTTTACAAATGCCTTATGGACAGGTGGATAGGTTAGCTAAATTAATACCACTAGAAGGTGTTAGGCCAGTTTCAATAGAAAAAGCATTAACTGATGAGCCAAAACTACGGGACGAAGCCAAATCAGAAGAAATCGTGGGTAGAATGTTGAATTATGCTCAGCAAGTGGAGGGTTTGCTTCGAAACGCTGCTACCCACGCGGCTGGAATCGTAATTGGAGATAGGCCATTAGATGAGTTAGTTCCTTTGTACCAAGACCCTCGTTCTGAAATGCCTGCAACGCAGTTCAATATGAAATGGGTGGAGCAAGCTGGTCTGGTAAAGTTTGATTTTTTAGGTTTGAAAACTTTAACTGTGATAAAGAATGCAATTGATCTTCTCAAACTTCGTGAATTAAATATTGAGATAGGGAGTATTCCTTTAGATGATAAGGCGACTTATGATCTCTATTCTAGCGCTAAAACAGTTGCGGTATTTCAGGTAGAAAGTGCCGGTATGATGGATGCTTTGAGGCGAATGAAGCCAACATGTATTGAAGATATTGTTGCTTTGGTAGCCTTGTACAGGCCAGGTCCAATGGAAAATATTCCAGCTTATTGTGAAGTTAAGAATGGGCAAAGGAGTTTGCAATCCATTCATCCATTAATTGATCATATATTTGGACAGAAACTCAAGGCATTATTGTTTATCAAGAGCAGGTTATGCAGATTGCACAGCTGATGGGTGGGTATTCGCTAGGAGGCGCAGACCTTCTCAGACGTGCAATGGGAAAAAAAATAAAAGAGGCCATGGATGCAGAACGACCAAAGTTTGAAAGTGGTGCAGCAAAAAAGGGTGTTGATAAACAAAAAGCAAAAGAAGTTTTTGATTTATTAGAAAAATTTGCTAATTATGGATTTAATAAATCTCATGCAGCGGCTTATGCTGTAGTGAGCTATCAGACCGCCTGGTTGAAAGCTAATTACCCAGTCGAGTTTATGGCCTCAGTTATGAATTGTGATCTTCATTTAACAGAAAAGTTAAACGTTTATAAACAGGAAATTGAACGCCTTGGAATTCAGATTTTTCCACCATGTATAAATAAATCTGGCTCTACATTTACTGTAGAGAATCAAAGTATTTACTATGCCCTTGGTGGATTGAAAAACATTGGCGTCGATGCAATGACAATGATAGCTGAATCTCGTGGAGAAGAACCGTTTGCAAATATCTATGATTTTGCGAGACGAATTAATTTAAAACGCGTAGGACGACGTCCACTAGAAATGCTTGCTCGTGCTGGAGCATTTGATATTTTAGATACTAACCGCCAAAAAATATTTAAAGCAATTGATGCTCTAATAAATTACTCTTCAGCTGTTAATGATGATAAAAATTCGACACAAGTTTCATTATTTGGGGATAGTGGAGATGATTTGCCTGAACCTAGGCTTGGTAAGATGGATGATTGGCTTCCAATGGAAAAGTTAAGTCAAGAGCATATGGCTGTTGGCTTCTATTTGAGTGGCCATCCTTTAGATGATTACGCAAGTTCACTTAAGAGGAACAACATATCAAATTTTGCAGAAGTGGAAAATAGAGTAAAAAATGGAGCTTCTATTATTAAGATTGCTGGATCTGTTACGTCAAGGCAAGAACGTAAATCTGCTCGTGGGAATAGATATGCGTTTTTACAATTGTCCGATCCAACAGGTATCTATGAAGTGACAATGTTTTCAGATGTGTTGGAAGCTTCAAGAAATGATTTAGAACCTGGCGATAATGTTGTTTTGACAGTTGATGCAACTATAGAGGGTGGGCAATTAAAAATGTTAGCTCGATCAGTTCAGCTAGTTGATAAGGCCATTTTGAGTGGTGCATCGGCAGGGTTGTGCGTTTATGTTAATGAACCAGATGTTTTACCGTCTGTTGCATCAGTTTTGGAACGTGCCAAGAAAGCAGTTAATAGCAAGTCTGTTGGACCTATTAGATTATTTTTGATGCATCCCAGTTTGCCTGGAGAGGTTGAGATGGTATTAAAAGGAAAGTTTCCAGTTACACCCGAAACAAAAGGCGCTTTAAAGTCTTTGGCTGGCGTTGTTGAAGTTGAAGATTTTTAAAGTTATTTAATTAACAACCTATAAATTTTTAGCTTAATGTTTTACCAATGTGGTGGCTTCACGTCGGCAAGCAAAATAGAGCCAGTATCTTCTTGCTCTCGTTGCGCCTCTCGAACCATCAATAATTCTATTTTTCGACTTAGAATTGAAATTTCTTTGTCCTGACGGGTAATTACAGTATTTAACTCTTCGAGCATCAATTCTAATCGAGTATAGTTTTCTTCTAATAATTTTGTATTATTTTGGGTCATTTTTGTCTCTTATATTTGTGAGACAATATAAGCTAGGTTTTTATTAATTACTAGACTTTGATCCTGCAAAGGTTGCTCCTAACATGGCCTTGGTTTAGGACATTACAGACAACAACAGATGGACAAGCAAATGTCTAAAGAAAAGAAAATAAAAATCAAACTACTTTTAAAATAACTCCTCAGCCATCAGAGATTATTTTGGAAGTGATATTAGGGCGCGTAATTTACTGCTTCAGCAAATTATGGAAGTATACCATTTGTATGGTTTTGAAGCTTTAGAAACTAGTGCAATTGAGACTGTAGAGGCTTTAGGTAAGTTTTTGCCTGATATTGAAAGACCAAATGAAGGTGTTTTTGCTTGGCAAGAAGATGAAGGTTGGTTGGCTTTGCGTTATGATCTTACTGCGCCTTTGGCAAGGGTTTATGCTGAAAATCAGAACCATTTACCAAGCCCATACCGTCGATATTCTATGGGCCCAGTTTGGCGAAATGAAAAACCAGGTCCTGGAAGATTTAGACAGTTTTACCAATGTGATGCTGATACGGTTGGAGCGTCAAATGTATTAGCTGATGCAGAAATGTGCACTATGCTTTCTGACACCTTGGAAGCAACGGGCATACGGAAGTAATAATATTATTAAAGTTAATAATAGAAAAATTTTGAACGGTGTTCTTGAAAAGATAGGTATATTTGATGAAACAGAGTTGGAAAAATTTTCCAATCAACGTGGAATTGTCTTAAGAGCAATTGATAAACTGGATAGGCTCGGCATTGGAGGTGTTAAAGAGTTGTTAGGTAAAGGACGGAAGGATAGTAGTGGGGATTATACTGACGGTGCTAACTTGTCGACTGACCAGGTTGATCTAATGCTTATGTTTTTGGAAGCTAATTCAAAAACAAATATGAAAACTTTATCAAATCTATCAGAATTAGTAGCTGGATCCAAAATTGGTGAACAAGGAGTGCGAGAGCTTGAAAAAATTTCAGAATCCACTGACAAACAAGGTTATGGAATTGATAGAATTAAAATTGATCCATCAGTTGTAAGAGGGCTTGGTTATTATACAGGCCCTGTTTTGGAGGCAGAGCTTACATTTGAAACAATTGACGAAAAGGGTAAAATTAGACGATTTGGCTCTGTGGCAGGTGGCGGGCGATATGATGATTTAGTTAAAAGATTTACAGGACAAGAAGTGCCAGCCACTGGAGTGTCAATTGGTGTTGATAGATTATTAGCAGCCTTAAGAAGTAAAAGTAAATTAGCAGAAGTCACACAAGGCCCAGTTATAATTACTGTTATGGATCGTGATCGAATAGATGATTACCAATTAATGGCTGCAGAGTTAAGAAATGCTGGTGTGCGTTCAGAGGTTTATTTTGGAAACCCGAAAAACTTTGGAAATCAATTGAAATATGCTGATAATCGACATAGCCCACTAGCGATTATCGAAGGTGGAGATGAGCGAGAGAAAGGAGTGGTCTTATTGAAAGATTTATATCTTGGTTCCAAGCTAGCTTCGCAAATGTTAACAAATGATGAATGGAAATCACAGCCAGCGCAGATAAGCATAAATCGTGAGAATCTGGTCACTGAGGTTATCGAGTTGTTATCTCGATACAAACAATAAACATTAGGAATGTTAAATATTGTTTCAGTTGGAGATCCTAAAAATCCCACATTGATTATTGCGCATGGATTATTTGGTTCTGCAAAGAACTGGGGTGTATTATGTAAGCGCTTATCTGATAAATGGTATGTCATTGCTGTGGATATGCGAAATCACGGGGGTAGTGAATTTTATCCTGTCCATAACTATGAGGCAATGGCTGAAGATTTGCAAAAAATAGTAAAAATCCAAGGAGTTGATTGTAGTATTTTGGGTCATTCGATGGGGGGGAAGGCGGCTATGTTTTTTGCATTAGAACAACCTAAAATGGTGTCAAAATTAATAGTTATTGATATAGCACCTGTCAAATACTCACATTCTCAAAATAATATTATTGAAGCTTTGCAGAATATAAACTTAGAGTTTGTTAAATCTAGAAAAGATGCTGATGTGCAATTGGCATCTTTTCTAGGAGACCATCAACTGAGAGCATTTTTACTCCAAAGTTTAGAACTTAAAGATGGAGTATTTTGGAAGTTAAATTTACCAGTGCTAAAGGAATATATGACGGATATTATAGGTTTTCCAAATACTACGAAAATATTTAAGGGAAAGACTTTATTGGTAGTTGGTGAAAACTCACATTATGTTTCAAGTGATGATGAAGTCGTCATGCACAAAAGATTTAGTGAAATGGAAACTGTAGTTATAAGTGACTTCGAATCAGGGGGTCACAGGTTCGAATCCTGTCGGGTGTACCAAATATATTTTATAAAAATATTACTCACTTTCATTGAAAACGATCTTGGCTACTCTAAAACACTCAAGTGCTTGTGGGACACCACAATATATTCCAATTACATGTATTATTGCACGAACTTCTTCTTTCGAAACACCATTATTAATAGCACCGCGACAATGTATTTCCCATTCATGCATTTTTCCTAAAGCGCCAATCATCGACAAGTTCATCATAGAACGTGTTTTAGGATCAATGACATCATCTCCCCATCCAAAACCCCAACACCAGGCTGTCATCGCTTCTTGAAAAGGGCGCGTAAAATCGTCTGCTGAAGCAAGATTTTCTTCAACATATTTGGCACCTAAAGTTTCTTTGCGCTTTTCTAGTCCTATTTCGAATTTATTATCCATTTTACAAATCATCCATAATTAAAATTTTCTATCTTTTAAGCTCGTCCAGCAGCACCTTTGCCGAGTCGGATTGCAATATTTTTAGTTTGTATATAATTCCATAAAGCTTCCCTACCTTTTTCTCTACCATATCCAGATTTTCCATATCCCCCAAATGGTGTCTCAACGCCCCCAGCAAACCATTCATTGACAAATACTTGCCCTGCACGCATTTTTTTTGCAGAGGACATTGCTCTATCCAAATCTTTTGTGAAGACCCCAGAAACTAATCCATATTCAGTGCCATTAGCTATACTAATAGCCTGTTCATCCGTTTCATAAGGTATGATTGATAAGACTGGCCCAAAAACCTCAACTTGAGCAATTTCCATATCTGGCTTTACGTTACTAAATACGGTGGGTTCTAAAAACCAGCCAGGTCTGTTGAGTTTGTGACCTCCAGTAACGGTGGTCGCTCCTTCTGTTTGTGCTTTCTGGCAAAGGTTTATTGCTCGATCGCGTTGTAATTCTGATATCATTGAACCCATATTTGAACTTGGATCTAATGGATCTCCAGCTCCAACGGATAAAGACTTTGCTAATTCGCCTGCTCTCTCAGAAATTTCGTCATGCAGTTTTTGCGGAACTATTACTCTGCTCATTGCAGAACAAACCTGCCCCGCATTGTAAAATATGCCCCATCTAATTGAATCTATTAAATTATCAATATCTGCATCGTCATAAACAATACATGGACTTTTGCCTCCAAGCTCTAATGTTATTGGAGTGAGGTGCTTTGCTGCTGCACTGGCTATTGCTGAACCTGTGGCGACAGAGCCTGTGAAAACAATTTGATTAACGTCTGGATGGGATGAAAGTGCTGCTCCTGCCTCCTTTCCTAAACCACAAAGTATATTAACCGCACCAGGAGGAAATCCAGCATATTCAGCAGCTTTTGCGAACCAATATTGAGTTATGGGATCGTTCTCAGCTGTTTTCACTACGCAGGCATTACCAGTCGTCAAGGCAGCTGATAATGATCTAGAGGACATTTCAAATGGGAAATTCCAAGGAATTATTTGAGCTGAAACTCCGAAAGGTTCGTAAGTAGTAAAATCATAATAGTTCTCACCAAGTGGTATTGATTTTCCCTCAATCGTTTCAGCTTGATTCCCGTAATATTCAAAATAACGTGCAGCACCTCTAACTTCGATTTCAGCTTCCCATAATGGCTTGCCAGCTTCCAAGGTTAATTCTTCAGCAATGGCCGAAGCGTTTTCTTCTAGAAACTTACCCATTTTTTTTACCATTCGGCCACGATCAACAGGACGCATAGCACTCAAAAGATTTGCTTCATGAACACGTTTTGCAGCTTTAACTGCCAAATCGATATCTTTCGAGCTGGCACAAGCTTGATCAGCTAAATGTTCTCCTGTTGCCGGATTATCCACAGATATTACGCCAGAACCTCCATCTATCCATTGCCCATCAACATAATTTTTATAATAACTTTTCATAGCGACCTATACATAATTGATTATTTTTAAATATTGGGATTAAATTCTAATAAAGATCAAGTTCTCAATTAATATTTTATTTATTTATGATTAAAAATACGTATAAAATTATGTAAAAGGTTCTTAAGGGAGTTATTAGTTAGCTGTGTTTTAAGCTGTTAATGGGAATATCTTCCAAATTGGAGAAAAGATGGAAAAGATATTTAAACAATTTTTAGGAAAATGGTCGTTAATAAAAGGATCTTGTGTATATGAGCAAGGCGCTCCACCCGTGGATGGGCACTATCAAATTACTCAAAAAACTAAAGATTTGCTATTTCAAATGGTTTGGCTTGATAATACTGGGGAACGACATGATTTTATTTTTAAAAGTAGACCAGATAATTTGGCAATGCCATTTAAGGGTGGAGATTTAGCTGACAGTTTGTCTTCGACTATCGTTTCAGAAAGAGAGCTCAACACAATAGCTTATAAAAATGGGATTAAAGTTATGGAGGTTAGACGGAATTTGTCAAATTCGTATACTCAAATGACAATTAGCCAAACTGTCTTTGTTTCAGAAAAAGATAAACCAACAAATTGGAGTAGTTACTCAAAGGTAATTATTCATTAAGAATAAAATCAACTATTTAAAGGTAGAAAAATGAATAGAACAAAAGCAATAGATACTTTATTGATTGATGATGACCGAGTAAGGGTTACACGTTTTAATTTTGAAGCTGGTTCAGAAACAGGTTGGCATCAACACGAATATGATTATGTCATTACAGCGATAGTGGATTGTCCAATGATGCTGGAAGAAAGTGACGGTTCTAGTCGTGAGGTTTTAGTTCCAGCTGGAACAGCATATCGAAGAGTAAAAGGTATCAAGCACAACGTAATAAATAATGGCGCCAGTCAAATGTCATTTATTGAAATGGAATTGAAATAATTTACGTTTCTCAATGGGTATTAACTAAAGAGATTCTTCATACCATTTAACGAGTAAAGCTCTCTCGGCTTTTTCCATCCAAGACACATTTGCTGGTGGCATAGCGTTGCTACGACCCGCTTGGAGGTATATATCTCGAGCATAACGAGCTATTTGCTCTTTAGTCTCCAACAATACATTTTTTGGTGCTGTATGAATACCCATATATCCTGGTTCTGCCGCATGACACATTGAGCATCGAGTTAATATTATATCCTGTACGTTCTCAAATTCCTGAGATTCTAAGAATCTTTCCGAACTTTTTGGAATTTTGCTAATGTTAGTATTAAGGATTTTTGGAACAGTTGATAACCACATTATTATTAGAAATATAATTATTGTTACAGCCCATGTCCATGTGGGTTTTCCAGATCTGGCATGCATAGAATTAAAATAATGTCTTATAGTGACACCCATTAAGAAAACCAAACTTGCAATAACCCAATTATATTCTGTTCCAAATGCTAAAGGATAATGGTTTGATAGCATTAAGAAAATTACTGGCAAAGTTAGATAATTGTTGTGAGTTGACCTAAGCTTTGCGATTTTACCATATTTTGGATCTGGTGTCTTATTAGCAATTAAATCTGCCACCACTACTTTTTGATTTGGAATAATTACCATGAACACATTACAGGACATAATTGTTGCAGTGATTGCACCAAGGTGCAGAAAAGCTGCTCTACCAGTAAAAATCTGAGTATAACCCCAAGCCGCGAAAATTAAAATAAAATACAGCAATACCATCAATAATGTGGGCTGTTGCCCCAATTTTGATTTGCATAAAAGATCATAAATCAAATATGAAATAACTATTGTCCCAATAGAGGTTAGTATTCCAACCCAAGGCTCAACATCCCAAAGATTTCTATCAATCAAATATAAATCTGCACCAGCATAATAAACTATGCACATCAGCGCAAAGCCAGAAACCCAGGTTGCATAACTTTCCCATTTAAACCATGTGAGATGGGTTGGTAGTTCTGCTGGGGCAACTAAATATTTTTGGATATGGTAGAAGCCACCACCATGTACTTGCCATTCTTCTCCATGCGCTCCTACAGGTAGGTTGGGATTCTTTTGTAGACTTAAATCTAAGGCAATAAAATAGAATGAAGATCCTATCCATGCGATAGCTGTGATAACGTGAAGCCATCTAGCAGCAAAACTCAGCCATTCCCAAATTATAGCGTATTCATACATTGTTGACTCCAAACGTTCTTAGATATCACTTATATTGTATTCGATGAAAATATATAAAATAAACCTTCACTATCAAAAATAATTTAAAAATAAGGAGATCTTTACGCATCCACATTTTATTGACTTTTCAAAATTAAATGAAATTACTAAGTTTTAAATAATTTGTTAATTTAGGAGAAATAATGAAATATCCCAGTAAGACTTTAATGTTTCAAAACCATCATATCGATAGTGAACGATGGACAGGTTTCATCCCACGTAACAATGATATATGCATAGCGACGACTTTGAAAGCTGGCACTACATGGACCCAAGCATTAGTTGTAAACCTTTTATTTCCAGATCAAGATTTTCCCAAAAAAGTAACAGAATTCAGCCCTTGGTTAGACTCGACCGATATTCCAATTGATGTGATTATGAGGGAGCTAAATGAGCAAAAACATCGCAGAGTGATTAAAACCCATCTACCATTAGATGCTTTACACTTTTTTCCAGAGATCAAATACATATACGTAAGTCGTGATGGCAGAGATGTTGCCTTATCTTTGTGGAATCACCATTTAAATTACACGCCAGAAGTTTATGATTTTATTAATTCGTCTGGATTGATAGGTGATGAGTTTCCCCAACCGCCAGAAGATTTTCATACTTATTGGAGAGAGTGGTGCACTAAAGGATGGTTTGATTGGGAAAGTGACGGTTATCCTTTTTGGTCACATCTGCAAGGAGTTCAATCATGGTGGAACTATCGTCATTTACCTAATATTCTATTTTTAAATTATGCTCGATATGAAAAAAGATATAAAAGTGTCGATAGCTAAAATAGCTAATTTCTTAGATATTGATATTGATCTGTCACGGATAAAAGATGTTGGAGAAAAAATATCTTTGAATGCAATGCGAGCAGCTGCTGAAACTTATGTTCCGGATGGTGGTACCAGCTGGAAAGGGGGTGCACAGACTTTTATCCACAAAGGTATAAACGGACGATGGAAAGACATATTATCATTAGAAGAACTAAAGCTTTATGAATTAGCTTGTGATAAGGCTTTGAGTCCAGATTGTCGGTATTGGTTGGAAAATGGTGGAGAAGTGCTATGAGACTAATATTTAGGTTTAATTGGCAACTTGGCACGTTCAACAAAGAATAAATTATCCCTAGAGTTTACAATAATTTGGCATCTTGCCTACAAACATTCCAATTGAGTTTTGCAATCCCAAGTAAATCTCTTCTTTGTCGTACCTTGGGCACCTACCGCAAAGTTTTGATTTAATCATAAATGCACCTACATCTCCAAAGTCTTCAACCACACACTTTCCAATCGTGCGATCATAACTTTTTTCCCCATTAAGAAAGCATCTAGCATTTTTTGAGCTTATTTTGGCTTTCAGAAACAACTTAGCCTTATCACCAAGTGGGCTACCAATTTCATCGCAAGTTACGCCACTTAAGCGTATCGGGGTGTTGTTTACGACAATAGTATCTCCGTCTCGAACCCTATCTACAGTTCCTGAAAAATTATAATTGTTTGAGGAAAGAATTTTATCATTATCCACATTTTCTGTATTCTGTTCTCTTTGTATTGTTTTTCCAAGAAAACCCAAAAGAATGATGGATATTATTATTAAATATAAAGCTCTTGATTTTAAAAATTTCAATTTGTGATTTCTTTTTTTATAATTTGGGTTGTTCTTTAAGAGTAACACTAACAAAAAAACCTATCAGGGATGATGCAAATACAATTGTAAATGCAAAACGGTAATCAGTTTCGTTAAAGATCCTCGCCCCATTTAACATTAAACCATCCCACCTAAGGTCTAAAATTAAGCCAACAAATGGCTGGAGAATTGCTCCCGCTGCGACGGTCATTGCATTTACAATGCCAACAGCCGATCCTTGAGCTTCTTTTGATATTGCTTCTTTAACTAAAGCAAAGGCACTTACCATTACTGAGCCAGATGCTCCAATCAGTATGAATAATACTAATGTAATGTAAAGATTGGTGCTGGGGATAAGTATTATCAAGCCAAGGGTAAGTGATAAGACTGCTGATCCTCCAATTAATATGGGCTTTCGCCGACCTAAGAAATCAGAAAACCATCCAAAACATGGGGCGGCGAATGCCCATCCAAAAAGTAAAAATGATGTTAAAAATGCGGCTTCTGATCTACCAAGGTCATAGGCACTCATTAAGTAAGGTGTTCCCCACAATCCACCAAGCGTTAACATTGGACCACTCATTGAGGCAGCAACTAGAGCTATTTTCCACATTTCAAAAGATCTTGATGCCTTACGAAGGCTTTGAAGCATTTGCATCCAAGGATTTTTTATCACTTGTGGTTTTATTTTTTCCCCTGGTTCGTTTCTCACAATTATAAGAACTAAAAGGCTAAGAATTATTCCAAAAATACTTAAAACCCACATGCTTGATCTCCAACCAAAATTGGAAATAAACAGTGCTAATGGTGCTTGACCCAAGATAGCGCCCATCATGGCAATTAGCATCGTCAAGCCTGATAAAAGTGCGAACCTATTTTTTGGAAACCATTTACTTGTGAGGGTTAGGGCAGATAGGAAACCAACACTGCAACCAACACCTATTAAAAACCTACCAAGATAAGCCATCTCTATGTTATTTGCTGACCCGAATAATATAGATCCCAATGCTGCTAAAAATAAAGCAAAGGAGAGTAAATAACGAGTTCCCAAAACATCAAGTAAGGCACCCAGAGGGATTTGCAAAAGAAAATATGGATAAAAATATAATGCAGAGAGAGTACCTAGCATTGTTCCACTTATTGCAAAGTCACGCATTAAATCATGAACCATGACCCCTGGAGCAACGCGGTGCAAAAAAGCATATCCAAATGCTATTGCTGCTAAAGACCAAATTAGCCAGGCTTTTTTGCCACCTAAATTAGAAGTTTCATTGATTATAATATTGGCTGACAATTCCAACAGACCTTTAAAATATTTCCAATTTTATAAGAAACTTTATTTTAATGTATGGCAAGTAAGGTGTAGCCAAGTGTATTACTTATCGTTTGCAAGTTGTCTCGTATACAGTTGCATAATTAGCTGCTGCTGTTGAATAAAGTAGTGCTTTTTCTTCGTCCTGTGATTTCCAAGCTTTATCAGCTATTTGAAGAAATACTCCAATTGTATCATACATCTGTTTACAAATTTCTTTTGGATACTGTTCTTCAGCAAAGCCCATTGTTGGTATGGCTAATGCTACTGCTAGGATGGCTATTAGTTTCTTCATTTTATTTCTCCTTTGTTCAGCTAGGTGTAGGACGTTTGATAAACGAACTCAATCATTTATCAAACGCAATTTATACGAAATACAAAGTATTAAAATTTTGCAGAGCGTTGTGATTTTCCTTTTTTGTTGAAAGTACCCGCACGTCCAGCACTAGATCGCCCTTTCACCACTTGTGATTTTTCAACTTCAGCTTCTATTGCTGATTGGCGTGCAAGTGGATCATTTGAAATTGTAAGCTCAACTGTCTCCAATCGTCTAACTTCGTCTCTTATCCTGGCAGCCTCTTCAAATTCTAAATTTTCGGCCGCTTTTAACATATCTGTTCTCAAGCTTTCTAGATGTTTGGTTAAATTAGCACCAACTAAAGGTTTTTCTACAGTAGCTGTGATGCGCGATGAATCAGTATCTCCTTTATATAAACCTGCAAGAACATCCTGTACGTTCTTTTTAATGGTCTCGGGAGTTATGTTATTATCTAAATTATATTGATGCTGTTTTTCCCGTCGTCTGTTTGTTTCATCTAATGCACGTTCCATTGATCCAGTGATGCGGTCAGCATACATAATGACCCTACCTTCAGAGTTTCTTGCAGCTCTTCCAATAGTTTGAACAAGGGATGTCTGAGATCTCAAAAAACCTTCTTTGTCAGCATCTAAAATAGCAACTAGACCGCATTCTGGTATATCCAAACCTTCCCGTAATAAGTTTATTCCAATTAATACATCAAAAGTACCAAGTCTCAGATCTCTTAGGATTTCTATTCTTTCTAAGGTGTCTATATCTGAGTGCATATAACGTACTCTTATCCCTTGTTCATGCATGTATTCAGTTAGATCTTCAGCCATTCGCTTTGTAAGGGTTGTTACTAAAGTTCTAAGACCTTGAAGGCTGACTTTCCTAACTTCTTCAAGTAAGTCATCAACTTGCATTTCTACAGGTCTTATCTCTACGGGTGGATCTAAAAGTCCGGTGGGACGAATAATTTGCTCCGCAAAGACACCATCAGACTGTTCCATCTCCCAATTTGATGGTGTGGCTGAAACGCAGATTGTTTGAGGACGCATAGCATCCCATTCTTCAAATTTTAATGGTCTGTTGTCCATACAAGATGGCAAACGAAACCCATGTTCAGAGAGATTAAATTTACGCTTGTAATCCCCTTTGTACATTCCATTTATCTGTGGAATAGATACGTGACTTTCATCTGCAAAAACCAATGCATGATCTGGGATATATTCAAATAGTGTGGGTGGTGGTTCTCCTGGTTCTCGTCCTGTAAGATAGCGAGAATAATTTTCAATTCCCGAGCATGAACCTGTAGCTTCAAGCATTTCTAAATCAAAATTACACCTTTGTTCTAATCTTTGTGCTTCTAATAGTTTACCTTCCTTTTCAAGATATTTTAGGCGTGATGTTAGCTCTTTTCGTATGCTTTTTATTGCCTGCTGTTGGGTAGGACGTGGGATGACATAATGGGAATTTGCATAAATTCTTATTTTTTCTAAACCATAATAGTTGATTGGAAATTGTACTAAATTCAGTAATAGTTTCAAGCTCGTCACCAAAAAAAGATAATCTCCAACCTCGATCTTCAAGATGGGCAGGCCAAATTTCTAAACTATCCCCTCTAACCCTGAATGTTCCTCTAGAAAAAGAATTATCATTTCTTTTGTATTGTTGGGCTATTAGATCTGCCATGATTTTACGCTGTTCATAATTATTATTTGCTTCGAGCTCTTGGATCATTGTCCCATAGGTTTCAACAGACCCAATGCCGTAAATACAGCTAATAGAAGCTACAATTATGACATCATCTCGTTCTAATAAAGAACGGGTTGCTGAGTGACGCATACGATCAATCTGTTCATTAATTGTGCTTTCTTTTTCGATGTAAGTATCTGTGCGAGCTACGTAAGCTTCTGGTTGATAATAATCATAATAACTAACAAAATATTCTACAGAATTATTAGGAAAATAACTCTTAAATTCGCCATAAAGTTGTGCTGCTAACGTTTTATTAGGTGCTAAAATAATAGCAGGGCGCTGGGTTGCTTCAATTACTTTTGCCATAGTGAAAGTCTTACCCGTTCCTGTCGCCCCCAGGAGAACCTGGGTCCGCTCGCCTGCAGTAATACCTTCGTACAATTCTGAAATAGCTTTCGGTTGATCCCCTGCTGGATTAAAGGGAGTTTCCATTAAAATTATCATAATTTTCTTTTTTTGATTTATCTTTAATATTTTTTAAACTGATGGGTTTTTAATAGTCTGCATGCAAATACTTTCTTAAGTCCTTATAAAGATGTATGTTATTCATTTTTTTTCAAGTTAATACTTATATATTTAAATTTTGTTATCAGATTATTTAACGGTTGTGTTTAAAGAAAATTAAATCTGTTCTTGAAAAAATATTTTAATTTTATATTAGATAGGTAAACCAATTAGAAAGTATTCTCATGTCAGCAAAAATTTATCAGCCAGCACGAAATGCGATGCAGTCTGGCCAAGCAAAGTCAAAAAATTGGATTTTAGAGTTTGTACCAGCTGAGGCTAGATCAATAGATCCTTTAATGGGCTGGACCTCATCAGGAGATATGAATTCTCAAGTTAAACTGACATTTGGTTCTAAAGAAGCGGCTCTAGAGTATGCCGATCTTCATGGCATAGAAGCTGCCCTATGCTTACCACAAAATAGAAAGCACAATATTAGAAGTGGGGGTTATAGTGAAAACTTTGCAACGAAAAGAAGAACAGTTTGGACTCATTAAACAGGATAAGGTAGCAGTTTGGTCGGTTTTAAGGAAATTGCAGCAGTACCTTCGACCCCTTTTGCGAAACTAAAAAGGTTTTAGAACCTCTACTATTGACTGTACGGTATGGTTAAAGCTTAGTAGTTTGTGGTCGCATAGCTCAGCTGGATAGAGCATCTGCCTTCTAAGCAGAGGGTCTCAGGTTCGAATCCTGATGCGATCACCATTTTTCTCATTCACATATTTAATGATGATATTCACATAATAGTTTCTAACGGATATTCACAAATCATCCACACAAAAATGCCCATCTTTTTTTTAGATGTTCATAAGGCAGATGTTTTATCTGGCTGGGCTGTGCGACAGCCATACTTTATAATCATAAAAAAATACATATTAGGTTTGGAATGATTATCTATAAGAATAGTGCACTTCCTAACATTAAAAATAATGTTGATAAAGTAGGAGAAATTATAATTTTAGTTGATTGTCTGTAATCATTAAATCAAACAATCAAATTTATTTTTGTTTGCACTCCATCACCAAAAACATCTTTGTATCTGGTCAACTCAGTTTTCGAACCTATTGCTTTATTAGGATTGTCTGACAATTTGACTGTTTCTTTTCCATTTGCCGCTATCGCTTTGCAAACTAAAGAAAACGGATCTAAAGCCTTGTCTTGTACCAATCCTCTAAAGTCATTTGTCATAAGTGTCCCCCAACCGAAGGCTACTTTAGTTTGATCTTTGAACTTATTATTTAACTCGGTTATTTTTGGCACATCTAGACCATCAGAAAATATAAGCAGTTTTTCCTTGGGATCTTCTCCTCTAGATTTCCACCAATTTATTGCATTTTTTGCACCTTGAGTAGGGTCTCCAGAGTCGACCCTAATACCAGTCCATTTATTCATCCAGGTTGGAGCATTTTGCAAAAACCCTTCTGTTCCAAAAGTGTCTGGTAATATGATTAAAAGGTTACCATCGTGTTCTTCTTGCCAATCTTGAAAAACCTTGTACGGAGCACTTGCAAGTTCTGAATTACTTTTAGCCAGTGCTGCATAAACCATGGGCAATTCATGCGCATTAGTTCCTATAGCTTCAACTTCTCGCCTCATCGCAATAAGGCAATTAGAAGTACCGGTGAAGCCAGATCCAAGCCCTTCCTGCATTGCTTGCACACACCAATCTTGCCATAGAAATGAGTGCCTTCTCCGAGTCCCAAAGTCAGCTATTGATATTTTGTCCAACTTCTTTAATTTTCCAATTTTCTCCCAAAGCTTTGTCATTGCTCTAGCGTACAACACTTGTAGCTCAAATTTTCCCATATCGCGAAGGACTGCACGACTACGGAGCTCCATAATAATTGATAATGCTGGAATTTCCCAAAACATTACTTCCGGCCAACTTCCTTCAAATGAAAGTTCAAATTGATCGCCCACCCGCTCTAAGTGGTAAGGGGGTAGCTCTAAATTCTCGAACCATTCCATGAAATCAGATCTAAACATCTGTCTTTTCCCATAGAAGGTATTTCCTCTAAGCCAAGTGCTTTCTCCACGACTTAGTTTTAATGTTCGAACATGATCTAATTGTTCTCTCAGCTGTCCTTCATCTATTAGTTTGGCTAAAGGAATATGATTTGATCTATTAATTAGACTAAACTTTACTTTCGTATTGGGTTTATTTTTAAATACGGACTGACACATTAGTAGTTTATAGAAATCTGTATCTATTAATGATCTTATTATTGGATCAATTTTCCATTTTCGATTGTGAACTCGTGTAGCTATATCAACCATAGCTGCCCTCCAGAACGTTAGAATGTCTTCTTAAACTAAATTTAATATTTCGAAAAGTAGATTGATTAATAATCATTTTAATTAATTGAATTTATAGATTTTATCAATAAATAAGTAACATGAATTTCCTGAAATCTGAAAAAAAGTCTGGGGGGTTATCACGATATCTGCCTTGTCTTGAACAATTTTTTTTGCATGCATAGCAACTCCTGTACCAGCGAATGCCAGCATACCAATATCGTTTGCTCCATCACCCACCGCAATAACATCATTTGGGGTTAAGCAAAAATGTTTTGTTAAAGATTTTATTACCTCTACTTTAGATTCTTTCCCTAAGATTGGGCGTTTTACGTTTCCAGTTAATTTACTATTCTCCACCTCTAAGTGATTAGCTCTGTTTTCATGAAAGCCAAGCTCGTGTGCTATTTTGGAGGTAAACTGTGTAAAACCACCTGATAATGCAAGAGCTATAACTATTGTTCTCTCTCATTGTTGATATCAATGTTCTGGCACCAGCTGAGAGGGTGATGCGATCTCTTAAAACGTCATCTATAGTTTTTTCTGGAGTGCCTTTTAAATATTTAACTCTTTTTATTAACGCACATTCAAATTCTAAGTTTCCTTCCATTGCTTGTTTTGTTATGGCTCTTATCTCTTTACCATAACCGACCTCATCTGCTAACTCGTCTAAGCATTCTTGATTAATAATAGTACTGTCCATGTCAGCAACTAATATTTTTTTCTTCCTTAATTTACTTGGCTGAAAGACAATATCAATTTGGAGTTCTTGTAACTCTAACCAATATTTTTTGTAGTTCTTAGGTATCTCTGGGATACTGAACTCCACTGCAACACCTTCTTTTAGCCAAGTTACATTATCTCCTCCTAAAGATATCAAATACTTTGATATTAAGCGTGAGCTAAGGCAACTAACATAGCAAATTTCCACATACATTATTAAATACTGACAAGGCGTTTGAGTTCATAACATGCGTTTTCACTGTTGTGCCAGTCTGCATCCCCGACTATCCCCGGAGATGGGACACCCTTCCCCAACGAAGGGCAATTATCTGTAAGGATAGCATCAATGACTACTCAGAAACCGGCCACGCGGCCGGCGAATCCGCGTTTTTCGTCTGGCCCGTGTGCTAAACCCCCCACCCACACTCTTGAACGAGTTTAGCTGATGCATCTCTTGGAAGATCGCATCGAGCTAAGATAGGTAGAAAAAAACTAAGTGATGCAATCGAGGGAACTCGAGAACTTTTAAAAATACCTTTGAATTATAAAGTTGCGATCGTTCCTGCTTCTGACACAGGCGCTGTCGAAATGGCACTGTGGTCTCTTCTTGGCGCAAAAAAGACAACTATTTTGGTTTGGGAAAGCTTTGGTAAAGGTTGGGCTACTGATGTTATATCGCAGTTAAAACTGAACCCGAAAGTAATAGAAGCAGATTATGGTTTGTTGCCGCAGTTGGAAAATATTGATTTTAGAACTGATGTAGTATTTGCTTGGAATGGAACCACCTCTGGAGTTCGAGTGCCAAACTCAAACTTTATTCCTTTAAAAAGAGAAGGTTTAACTATTTGCGACGCGACATCCGCAGCATTTGCTGTTGATTTACCTTGGGAAAAGCTAGATGTCACAACATTTAGTTGGCAAAAGGTTTTAGGCGGCGAAGCTGCCCATGGAATGTTAGTGTTGAGCCCAAAGGCTGTTGAGAGATTGGAAAATTATAAACCTTCATGGCCGTTACCTAAACTATTTCGCTTAACAAAAAACAACAAACTTAATGAAGATATTTTTTTAGGGGCAACTATTAATACTCCTTCTATGTTAGCAGTTGAAGACTATCTGTTTTCTTTAGCTTGGGTGCGTTCTATCGGAGGATTGGACGGAATGATCGGGAGATGTAATGAAAATGCTCAAATAATTTTTGATTTTGTAGAGCAAAATAAATGGCTTAATAATCTTGCGATATCGCCAGATACAAGATCAAACACATCTGTATGTTTAGTTTTTAAAGATTCTAGGATAAAGGACGAAAAGGCTTTTGCTAAGAATGTGTGCAACAGACTAGAAGAAGAAGGTGTAGCTTTTGATATTGGATCTTATCGAGATGCACCAGCTGGATTGAGAATTTGGTGTGGAGCAACAGTTGAAGTGTCGTAATTTAAAATCATTAATGTCTTGGATTAAATGGGCTTTTGAAACTGAAATAAGTTTATTAAAAAAGATTCCCTAACTTCATCGAGTTTAAAATTTGATAACTGTATTAATGTAATTTGAGTAGAATAAGAGAAAGACTGTATAATGGCCCCAAGAGTATTAGTGTCTGATTATATCTGCAGATGCTTTTTCTAAGTTTGAAGAAAGAGGTATAGATTTAGATTTTGAGCCAGATCTTGGAAAAGATAGAAAAGCGCTTGCAGCACGTATTAGCGAATATGATGGGTTGGCAATTAGGTCTGCAACAAAAATCACTCCAAACATCTTAAAAATGGCTACTAAGCTAAAAGTAATTGGACGTGCTGGTATTGGGGTCGATAATATTGACAAGGTTGAAGCTTCAAAAAAAGGCATAATTGTAATGAATACTCCGTTTGGAAATATGATTACAACTGCAGAACATGCAATTGCCATGATGTTTGCAGTCGCCCGGCAAATCCCAGAAGCTTCAGCCTCAACTCATGCAGGTAAGTGGGAAAAATCAAAATTTATGGGTGTTGAATTAACAAATAAGATTCTTGGTTTGGTGGTGCAGGGAATATTGGTGGCGTATTTTGCGATAGGGCTCGCGCATTAAAAATGAAAGTTATAGCCTATGATCCATTTTTAAGTGAAGACAAAGCAAAAAACTTAAGTGTAGAGAAAGTTGAGTTGGATCAGTTATTTGAACGAGCTGATTTTATTACATTGCATGTGCCCTTAACCGATCAAACAAGAAATATTTTGAGTAAAGAAAATATTAAGAAATTAAAACCTGGTGTACGTATTATTAACTGTGCGAGGGGGGGGCTTGTTGATGAAGAAGCACTGGCCATTGCCATAAAGGAAGGGCGGGTCGCAGGAGCTGCTTTTGATGTATTCGCTGAGGAGCCTGCTGTTAATAGTCCACTATTTAATTTGCCCAATGTTATCTGTACGCCACATTTGGGAGCAGCAACTACTGAAGCACAAGAGAATGTAGCAGTCCAAGTAGCTGAACAAATAAGTGATTACCTTTTAACTGGAGCAGTATCCAATGCCCTTAATATGCCTTCTATTACCGCCGAGGAAGCAAAAATAATGAATCCTTGGTTGCTTTTAGCAAGCCATCTAGGAAAGTTTATTGGACAACTTACAGCAGAACCTATTAAGGCAATAAATATTCTTTATGATGGAGCTGTTTCATCTATGAATTTAGAGGCATTGAATTGTTCTGTGATTTCGGGAATCATGAGCATATCACATCCGGACGTTAATATGGTTTCTGCTCCTCTAGTAGCAAAAGACAGGGGCATAAAAATATCTACAACAACGCAAGATAAAAGTGGTGTTTTTGAAGCTTATATTAAAGTAACAGTCGTAACTGAAGTTAGAGAAAGATCAGTTGCTGGTACGGTGTTTAGCGATAATAAACCCAGGTTTATTCAAATCAAAGGCATAAATATTGACGCGGAAGTAGGGCGACATATGCTTTATACCACTAATATAGACACCCCAGGTATTATTGGTATTTTGGGACAAATGCTGGCTGAGAATGATGTTAATATAGCAAACTTTACGCTGGGCCGTTCTGAAATTGGTGGTGAGGCTATTGCTTTGTTATACTTGGACGCGCCACTTATTGATGAAGTAAAAGGAAAACTATTAAAAACAGGCGTATTCAATCAAGTGAATGTGTTGGAATTCGACGTTTTTTCATAAACATCAATTGTATTAGTAATTTAAGCAACTAATTTTTCAGCTTTCTGTAGGTCGACTGAAACTAATTGACTTACCCCCGGTTCGGCCATGGTCACACCAAAAAGTCGGTCCATACGGGCCATTGTGACAGCATGATGCGTTATTATTAGAAACCGCGTATCAGTGCGACGGGTCATCTCATCGAGCAAATCACAAAAACGCGTCACATTGGCATCATCCAAGGGCGCATCAACTTCGTCTAAAACACAAATCGGCGCAGGATTTGCCAAAAACACTGCAAATATCAGCGCCATGGCAGTCAATGTTTGCTCTCCACCTGACAGCAGACTGAGGGTCGACAGTTTCTTGCCCGGAGGTTGGCAGAGAATTTCAAGACCCGCATCTAGTGGATCGTCACTTTCAACTAAAACAAGATTAGCCTCACCACCACCAAACAAATGGCCAAACAAAGTTCCAAAGTTGCGATTAACGTCATCAAATGCGGCTAAAAGCCGTTCACGACCCTCTTTATTTAAGCTAGAAATTCCACCTTCTTAGTTTGCTAATCGCTTCTTTGAGATCAGAACTTTCACTATCTAGAGTATCAAATTCAGCCTTTACTTCATTTGCATCCTCTTCAGCTCTCAGATTTACTGCACCCAAAGCATCTCTTTGTCTTTTTAATCGCTGCACATCGATATCAACTTTTTCCACTTCTGGTAAATTTGTTGGGTCGATATCTAATTTTTCTAATAAATCTTGTGGGGATAGTTCTTGTTCTTCTCTTATTCTGTCACGTGCTAAGTTTAAGGTTGATTGCGCTCCTTCAGCAATTGCATCCGCGCGCGCGCGCGATTCTCTTGCTTCTGACGCGAAACGTTCAGCTTTCCTTTCAATTATTTCTATCTCACGTAGTTCATTTTCACTATTAGCTAAAATATTTAGAGCTTCTTTACATCTTTTGTTAGCAGCTTCCATTTCTTGAGAAAGCAGTTCACTTTTTTGTAAAATTTTTGCTGGCGAATCTTTTGCTATTACTAATTCTTCTTCAGATTCTTTTTTTCTAATAATTAATTCGCTAATTCTTTGTTCTGCTTTAATTAATCTTTGCCGCCAGTTGTTAAGTTCTTGAGTTATTTCAATTACTCTTTTATTTCTATTTTCCCCCTCACGACGTATCTCGTCATGAGTTGATCGCTTATTTAGCATTGTTAATCTAGCGGTTTCGACTGAAATTCTTAAATCTTCTATCTCAGATCTGGCTACTTCTAAGTTGTCTAATTTTGTTATTGAGTTATTTGCTTCTTTTATTTCATTTTTGCTATTTAAAGCAGCCTCTTCAAAGCGTGATAATGCTAGTTTCCAATTTTCCAATTGCCCTAACGCAATATCTCGATCTGATTCACTTCTAGATAACATTCTGTTATTCTCAGTTAATTCGTTATCAGCTTGCCGTCTATCGTTTCGCGCATTTTTATCAGCTTCAGTTGCTAGATTTAATTCTTTATTAAGCAACTCATGCGCTCTCTTTGTGCCTTCTGCGAGTGCATTTGATTCTTCTAAATCTTGCTTTAAAAATACTAATCTATTAATTTGTTTTAGTTTCAATGCTGCTGATCCTGGTGCGTCTTCTGACCGGGCGGCATAACCATCCCAACGCCATAAATCGCCTTCAATTGAAACCAACCTTTGACCAGGTTCCAGAAATGGTTGTAATTTATGTCCATCAGCCCGATCAACCAAACCAATCTGTGACATTCTTCTGAATAAGACATCTGGTGCTTTAACAAATTCGTTTAAGGACTTAACCCCTTTGGGTAATGTTTTACCTGATTTGTAAGCTGGCAAGGAGAACCAACCGCTTAGGCCAAATTCTTTAACTTCAGGCAAGCTTAGGTCATCTGATAGAGCAGCTCCTAATGCAGTTTCATAGCCGTCGTGAACACGAATTTTATCTAGAAGTCGCCCTTGTTCATCAGTTCCTCTTTTAAGCATCTTCTCAAGTGTTGTAACCTCAGCACGTAATGTGCTAACAGAACCCTCAGCCTCAGCCATTTCGGCTCTTGCAGTAGCTTCACGCTTTAGGATTGCAGCTCTGTTTGACTCAGCGCTAATTAGATTTTCTTCAGCATTTTCTGCTTTTTTAATTATGATAGTTTGATTTTTCATGACTTTGATTAAAGTCATAAATTGCTTGATTTAAAGTTTTGTCAGATAAAACTACCAATTCGTATGCTTTTACTGTTTCTTCTTCATTTCGCCTGAGTGTTTTTTCAGCGTCCTGAATGAGCCTTTGTACAGATTGGTACCTTGCAGATAACCGTGCTATGTCTTCATTTTTTTCGTCGAATTTAGCTTCTGCATTTTTGAGGATGTCTGCTGCATTACGGGCATTTTTTTCTGCTTCTAATAGTCTTTCGTCAAATCCATTAAATTCAGTATTCAACTTAGCTTGCTCATCCTCTAACTTCCTTAATGTATCTTCAGCATCTTGATTTAAAGAATCTTCTCGACTTATGTCGTGTCCCAATTGAATTGTTTTTGTTTCAAGTGTTTGTATATTTTGCTTAGCCCTTTCACTTTCATTTTTCAAAGAATCGTTTTGGATTCTTAAACGTTGCAAAAGCGCTGCTGAAATTGCCTCTTCTTCTCGTAAGGGTGGAATTTTATTTTCAGAAATTGTTCTTTCTTTTGTTGCTTGAATCACTTTCAATTGGGTATCTGCAGCCAATTTAACGCAATTAGTTAATTCTTTGCTGGCGTGGGCTGAGGCTTCATTAGCTTCTTTCCAACGACCATATAATAAAATTCCCTCTGAGACTCTAAGTTGTTCACTAATTTCTCGATATCTTATTGCCTGTTTGGCTTGACGAGCTAATGTGTTTATTTGATTTTTTAATTGTTCCAAAACATCTTCAACTCGCGCAAGATTTTGCTCCGCTGCATTTAACTTTAATTCTGCTTCGTGACGTCTTTGATATAATCCAGAGATTCCCGCTGCTTCTTCAAGTATCCTTCTGCGTGACTTTGGTTTTGCATTAATTAATTCGGCAATCTGTCCTTGCCTTACTAATGATGGAGAATGTGATCCTGTAGAAGCATCAGCAAATAGCATTTGAATATCTCGAGCACGAACATCTTTCCCATTAGCTTTGTAAGCTGATCCTGCGTCTCTTGTTATGCGTCTTACTATTTCTAGGGTATCTTGATTATTGAATGTGGAGGGAGCAAGCCGGTTTGTGTTGTCTATATGAATAGACACTTCAGCAAAATTACGGGTTGGCCTTGTCGCAGCTCCAGCAAATATTACATCTTCCATTCCACTTCCACGCATGGATTTTGGTCGATTTTCGCCCATTACCCATCTCAAAGCTTCCAGTAAATTTGATTTTCCACATCCGTTTGGTCCAACCACTCCAGTTAGGCCATCCGTAATCAATAGATCTATCGGATCTACAAAGCTTTTAAAGCCATTTAATCTTAATCGCGAAAATCGCAAAACCCACCTGCCATTTTTTTTATGATCCTAGTTTATTCATCCTAAAATATTTATAATCTAAATTACACGATATCGCGAATTATTAATATCATTATACAACATCTAGTTATATTGTCTAATAACTTTATTCAAATTTAAAAGCTGTATAAATATAAACTTGTGTCATAAATTAGCTTGACGTTTATCGCATTAAGAGTGCAGAAAGGATTTGCAAAGGTTCCCCAGACAATAGCAAAGCTTATGGGGATTGAATGGGAATGTGGTGAAGGTCAACCGTTAATCGGGACCTAAAGCCTCAACCGCCCCCGCGACTGTATGCGGAGAGTGAAGCCCAAAACCACTGGCGAAAGCTGGGAAGGTTGGGAGGTGCCTTGAAACGCAAGTCAGGAGACCAGCCAGAGCGAGAAATTATCAAATCGTCGGGTGTGACGATATAGGAGAAATTGAAATGATAACAGTTATAAAAAATGGTTCTACTTTTAGGTCGAACTACCTAAGTATGATTGGTGCGGCTTTTTTAGGTCTAGCAATTGTTACAATCTCAGGTCATGTGCAAGTCAATGCGCTGCACGATGCAGCTCATGACGTGCGTCATACCACTGGCTTTCCTTGCCACTAAGGTATTTGATTTAACAAGTGCAAATTAGCTATTGGCGTAGCGTACTATTAAACAAATTATTAATTAGCCGTTGTTTACTCAGTATTTGCGCGATGACGCACTGATAATAGTGAGATATTTCATGTTTACAAAGATTATTACAACAGCCCTATTTGCAGGGTTTATTGCAGGTATAGTTTCTGCAATTTTACAATTAATTTTTATACAACCGATTCTTTTGCATGCTGAGTTGTATGAAACTGGAAGTTTAACACATTTCGGAGAGAATAATTCTAAAGAGGCTCATCAAAAGTTGCCATTTGACTTTCAACGTAATGGTTTAAGCATTTTATTTAGTGCGCTAATTTATACGGGTTATGCTATAATTTTGGTATCATTATTAGCTTATGCATCTTCATTGAGTTTGAAGATAGATAATTTAAGATCCATCTTGTTTGGTATTTCTGGTTTCTTTGCTGTGCAGTTGGCACCCGCATTTGGATTGCCACCAGAGCTCCCAGGAGCTGCTGCTGCTGAGGTTGTTCCGCGACAGGTCTGGTGGTACTTTTGTGTTTTTGCAACTATCATTGGTATATGGATGATTTCGTTTGGAGATAAGATACTATATGTTTCAATTGGGATTATTGTAATTTTAATACCGCATTTAATTGGAGCGCCGGAACCAGAGTTTTTTGTTGGGCCAACTCCCCCAGAATTAGCAAGCCATTTTGCCTCCAGGACATTGACACTTGGTGCCGTTAGTTGGATTTTTTTAGGATATTTAAGCGGCTATTTCTGGAGAAAAGAAAATTTTTAAACGGCAAACTCTTTTAATTTATATTGTAGGGTTTTTTATTTTTGGTGCTGGTTATATTTTTGCCCTTCAATTTGGTGTAGCCTTTTCCTCACATGACCATAGCACAGGTCATGGCAAAATTAAAAATCAAGAAAATATGCATAAGCATGAAACATTAGAAATCACAGATAATATTGAGTTTGATTTTGAGTTAATCCAAGAAAATAGTAATAACTGGAATATTTTTTTGAATATTAAAGGGTTAAAATTCAGTCCTGAAAATGTTGGAAAACAACATGTTGATGGACAGGGTCATGCACATGTATTTGTTGACGGTGTAAAGCATGGTAGAATGTATAGTAATTGGTATCATTTGGGTTCTATCGATTTTGGTAGTAAAATTACCGTTACTTTAAACAGCAATAATCATAAGGCATTCATTAAAGCTGGTGAGCTAGTTGAAGTTACTCACCTATTAACAAAATAGTAGGAAATTAAAAATGTTAAATAAAATACCAACAACCGTAATCGCAGGAAATATAGGAGCTGGAAAAACAACTTTAATTAGACATTTAATAAATAATGCAGGCGGTAGAAAAATAGCTCTTATTATTAATGAATTTGGAGACCTTGGTGTTGATGGAGAAATTTTAAAAGGCTGCAATGATGAGGCATGCAAGGAAGAAGACATTGTTGAATTATCAAATGGCTGTATTTGTTGTACGGTTGCTGATGACTTTATTCCTACAATGCAAAAACTCTTAGAGCGGAATACGCAACTTGATCATATTCTGATTGAGACTAGTGGATTGGCATTACCCCAGCCACTATTGCGAGCCTTTAAATGGCCAGAAATTCAAACAAAAGTTACAGTGGATGGCGTTATAACAGTTGTGGATGGCAAAGCTGTTACAGAAGGTCGCTTTGCCCACTCGATAGAAGCCGTTGATAGACAGAGAAAACTTGATGAAAATTTAGATCATGAAACGCCATTATCAGAACTCTTTGAGGATCAAATTGCATGTGCTGATATGATTGTTATTAATAAATCTGACCTACTAACAGCGTCTCAAGGAGACGATCTTTTGAGTCAACTTAAACAAGATAGCAGAGATGGAGTACAGGTCCTGAAGTCTGAAATGGGAGTGCTGCCGGTAGATATTTTACTGGGTCAAAAAGCGATGGCTGAAGACGATTTGGAAGACCGTCATGAATTACATCACCATCACGATCATGAGATGATCATGATGATGATCACGATCATGATGATTTTGAAAGCTTTATAATATCAACGGGTGAAATTGATAATCCAGAGGAATTTTCAAAATTAATCTTAGACGTTATCAGAGACCATGATATCTTAAGGCTTAAAGGGTTTGTTGCGGTAAATGGTAAACCTTTGAGATTGACCATACAGGCTGTTGGCCCAAGGATTGAAACATATTTTGATAGAGTGTTTAAAAGCTCAGAAAAGCGAGAAACAAAGTTAGTGGTAATAGGTGAAAAGGGTATGGACCAAGTGTCCATTCAAAAAGCATTACAAGTATGATTGAAAATGTAGTAGTTTCCTTAGGTGATCCAAAGCACCATGAGGTCATCTTATTATTAAAAGAGAGCCAAAACTTACTAATAAAACTTTTCCCTCTCGAGGATAATTATGCATTCTCTATTGACGAATTGTGTGCGGAAAATGTTAAATTCTTTGTCGCAAGTTTTAATAAAAAAATAATTGGCTGTGGAGCAATATCGATTAAACCAGATTATGGAGAAATAAAGTCGATGTTTGTAGATAAAAGTATGCGAGGCAATGGTGTTGCGCAGAAAATTTTGGATCAAATCAACTTAGAAGCAAAGAAAGAAAAACTTAAAGTTCTAAGATTAGAGACTGGTCTTAAGTTAGAAGCAGCAGTTAGAATATATATACGAAATGGCTTCAGTTTCTGTAATTGCTTTGGTGAGTATGTAGAAAATAAAACAAGTATCTTTATGGAGAAAAGTATATAGATGCATCTTCTTGCTGCTCAACCTGGAGCCATTGACGATGGCCAAGAGCCTGTAGACCCAGGTCAAACCCCAGCTGAGGTAATATTTATTTCTGCCGCTGATACTGAGTTAGTGTGCCTATCAGAGGCTCGATCAGCTCTTCAAGAAAACGCTCCAGATATTAGGTTAATTAATATGATGCATTTAAAGCATCCGATGTCTGTTGACTTGCATTTAGATCAATGTGCAACAAAATCAAAACTTGTTGTTGCGCGTATTCTTGGTGGAACTGGATATTGGAAATATGGTGCAGAACAATATTCAGCTATGCTTTCAGAATATGGTATTCCTTTTGTCGCGTTGCCGGGGGATGACAAGCCAGACGATGAACTTTGGCGACTTTCTACTGTTAGTCGGAGCGACTGGGAGGCTTTACTTGCTTATTTTGTAGAAGGCGGCACGCAAAATATTTGTAACGCTTTACTTTATTCAAAAGCAATAATTCATAAAACAGAAAAACCAGAAGTGGCTAAACCACTTTTGAGGGCTGGGACTTATTGGCCGGGAATAGGTATTTGTGAGATATTAGATTTACAAAAAAATTGGATACCAAATGCTCCAGTTGTACCAATTATTTTTTATCGTGCTTTATTACAAGGTGGCGGTTTAAATCCAATAAATAGATTGGTGAAAACTATGTTAAGGTATGGATTAAATCCTATGCCTATTTTTGTCACGTCTCTAAAAGATCCTATTTCAGCAGCAACTCTTAAATATTTATTTACAAAAAATAAACCTGAGATAATTTTAAATTGCACCAGTTTTTCGATTAATACCCCTAATCAACTCGGTAGCTCTCAAAATGAGATTAATCCCTTAACAATGTCAGAAACTCAAAATGCTATGGTTTTTCAACTGGTGCTGTCAAGTTCGTCTGAGGAAATTTGGCGCACTGGTATGAATGGTTTGTCAGGACGAGATATAGCAATGAACGTTGCTTTACCTGAGGTTGACGGAAGAATTTTGGGACGTGCAATTTCTTTTAAGGGTGAAGCGTTCTTTGATGAAGCCACTCAGTGCTCTTTAGCTACTTATCAAGCTAATGGAGATAGAATTGATTTCATTGGGAGATTAATTTCTGCATGGGTTAAGTTAAGAAAAAAGAACTCATTAGAGAAGAAAGTTGGTATTATACTAGCTAACTATCCAAATAAGGATGGTCGCTTAGCTAACGGAGTTGGGCTAGACACTCCCGCCGCAACAATTTATTTAATGAAGTTTCTATCAGAAAATGGCTACTCAGTAAAAGATAGTCCTGAAACCGCATCAAGATTAATGGAGCAGATTCTATCTGGGCCTACAAATTGGTTAACTGACAGAAATGTTAGAAACGGTGGTGTAAGACTTTCATTAAAAAAATATAATGAGTTGTTTAAAGAATTACCCTTTGATGTGAAGCAAGCAATTGAAGATAAATGGGGTAAGTCTGAGCAAGATCCATTCGTAGGAAATGATGGGTTTGCCTTATCAATATTAGAATATGGAAATATTACTATTGGTATCCAACCTGCTAGAGGTTATAATATAGATCCAAAAGAGACTTATCATTCACCTGACTTGGTGCCGCCACATAATTATTTTGCATTTTATTTTTGGCTTAGATATCAATTTAAATGTGATGCGTTAATTCACATGGGAAAGCATGGTAATTTAGAATGGTTACCTGGAAAAGCACTAGCTTTATCTGAGAATTGTTTTCCAGAGGTTGCGTTGGGCCCCACGCCAAATATCTACCCTTTTATTGTGAATGATCCAGGTGAGGGTACGCAAGCCAAAAGACGCTCAAGTGCGGTTATCATAGATCATTTAACACCACCATTAACCCGAGCTGAGACTTATGGTCCTCTAAAGGAGTTAGAAGCTTTAGTTGACGAGTATTATGAAGCTGCAGGCATTGATCCAAACCGCATAAACTACCTTCGTAAAGAAATTATTTCTTTAACTTCAACGTCAGGCTTAGATATTGACGCTGGAATGGCGGGTGACGATAGTGATGCTGATTTGGCTAAGTTAGACGCTTATTTGTGTGATTTGAAAGAAGCTCAAATTCGAGATGGTTTACATATTTTTGGGCAATCCCCAGAGGGGCGTCTTGAACGTGATTTGTTACAGGCTTTAGTTCGAATTCCAAGAGATAAAGGTATAGGTGAAGATGCTTCATTGATAAGGGCTCTCGCAACAGATTTTGGATTAAATTTTGATCCTTTAAACTGCAACATGTCTGATACCTGGGAGGACATTAAACCTCTAGGTCTAAAGGACTGGGTAGAAGATAAGATTCAAGGACTGGATATTGTTCTAAGTTCTGGTGATGCACATGAAAAGATTAAAAATTCTGATCTAGTTATTGTTGCCTCAGGAACTGCAGCCTTAGAAGTGGCATTACTTGCTGTGCCGATGGTTGTGGTATATAAACTTTCAAAGGTAAGTTATCAGATTGTTAAGCCTTTACTAAATACTAAAAATTTTTTCAGTGTAGATAATCGCGCTGTACCTACGCCAACAGCTTGGGCTTTGGGTTGGAAGTCAGCAAATTTACTCTTAGAAAAACATTTGCAAAACAATGGCGATTGGCCAAAGTCATTATTAATTACTGCCTGGGGCACGGCCAATATGCGTACTGGTGGTGATGATATTGCCCAAGCTATGGCACTTATGGGTGTTAAACCAAAATGGGATTTGGCAAATAGGAGGGTGACAGGTTTTGAGATATTGCCCCTATCAATTTTGGATCGACCTCGAGTAGATGTTACCCTAAGAGTTTCTGGCTTTTTTAGAGATGCTTTTCCACAACTAATTTCGTTAATTGATAGCGCAGCAGTGGCAGTTATGAAATTAGACGAACCTTTAGATATGAACCCAGCAAAAGCAGCTACAGATGGGTCAAAGCATAGAGTATTTGGATCTAAACCGGGAGCTTATGGGGCAGGCCTGCAGGCCATGATTGACGAAAGGCTATGGAATAATAAAGAAGATCTTTCTGAGGCTTATTTATCCTGGGGATCGTATGCCTATGGCAGTGATGTTAATGGTATAGAGGCTCGTAAGGCATTTGAAAGCAGATTATCAGGTGTTGAAGCGATTGTGCAGAACCAAGATAATCGTGAGCATGATATTTTGGACTCTGATGATTATTATCAATTTGAAGGTGGTGCAGCAGCAGCAGTAAAAACGTTACAGGGGCGAGACCGACCTATTTATCATAATGATCACTCAAGACCAGAAAACCCAGTTATAAGAACTTTAGAGGAAGAAATAGGTAGGGTTGTTCGATCTCGAGTTGTAAATCCAAAATGGATTGATGGTGTCAAAAGGCATGGCTACAAAGGTGCCTTTGAAATGGCTGCAACATTAGATTACTTATTTGCTTTTTCTGCGACAACTGGCGCTGTCGCGAATCATCATTTTGATTTAGTCTACCAAGCTTTTATAGAAAATGAGGAAAACCGTCAGTTTATTATTGATAATAACACACCAGCATTTGCAGAAATTATTGATAGATTTCAGGAAGCAATTGACAGGGAATTGTGGATACCTAAGTCTAATTCCGCACAAAATTTATTAACAAAATTTAGAAAACAGATTTAAATTAGAAATTGTATTGAAATTTTTTTATTTAAAACTGATTATAATTATAAATAAAAATGGAGAATTATTGATGTCAAATGCTGATCAAGAAAGACATGCTATTAAAATGGCAAAGAAGAAGGTTGCTCATGATGGAAATAATGGCAACAAAAACTGATAAAAAAGGACTAATAATTGTAAATACTGGAAAAGGTAAGGGGAAGTCATCAGCTGCTTTTGGAATGATTTTCAGATGCATAGCACATGATATGAAATGTGGTGTAGTGCAATTCATTAAAGGTGGCATGAGTACTGGAGAAAGAGATTTAATTTTATCCAAATTTAATGAAATATGTGCGTTTCATACAAAGCCACTAGGTTTTACTTGGGAAACTCAAGATAAAACTAGAGATATTGAGATGGCTTTGGCTGCCTGGGAAAAAGCAAAGGAATTAATTAGAGATACTAGTAATAACATGGTTTTGCTTGATGAGATTAATATAGCCTTACGTTATGATTATATAGATATAAATGATGTCGTTGAGTTTCTATTAAATGAAAAGCCCGATAGTACCCATGTCGTTATGACTGGGATATAGCTCAATCGAGTATTTAAATTTGTAAAAGCAGTATGGTCTGGAAAAAGAGAAGATGAATTTTTCATCAAATCTATAATTGAGTTGAATTTTAAACTATCAATTGTTGACGGTATATTTTTTGGATAATGTTTAAGCCAAATCTTTTCCATAAATATATCTTAACATCAAAAATAACAAAGCCTCTATAGAAAGAGGCTTTGAAATAAATTTGTAATAATTGCTCTGTCGACATTAATTTTACTTTGTCTTCTTCGGACATTTCAGTAATGCCTTTTGCTGCTTTTTCGGCAGCTTTTCTCACTGCAGCATCAAGTTCCAATTGTTTGCAAAGCCCTAAAGCTACTGGGTCAACTGGTTGAATGTTACTTAGGTTCCAATGGCTACGATCACGAATAGTTAGGATTGTAGGTTTTGTAGTACCAACTAATTTAGAGATTTGAGCGTCTGTAACCTCTGGATGAAACTTTACGAGCCAAGCTATAGCTGAGGGTCGGTCTTGTCTCTTTGAAAGTGGTGTATATCTAGGACCACGTTTTTTAGTTTCACCCTCTGCAGAAGGATTATACTTTAATGTTAATGTATAAGAAGGACTTTCTAGTGCGCGTTCTATCTCAGCCTGCTCAAGCTGATTATGGGAAATTGGATCAAACCCCTTTATGCCAGATGCTACTTCACCATCTGCAATACCTTGAATTTCTAACTCATGAAGACCGCAAAAGTCGCCTATTTGCTTGAAGGTTAGCATTGTATTGTCAACGAGCCAGACGGCAGTTGCTTTCGCCATAATTGGAAGTGCCATAATTTAATCCTTTATTATATAACCTTATTATTCGGTGAACCCGCTTTTTGCTTTTAGCTCATTACTTGCGTTTTCTGGAATAAATGAGCTTATACGCTTTGAATTCTAAATTGGGAAGGGTTTTCTTGTCTTATATTCTCAGAGGGTCCCTCTATTTGTATTGCTAATTGATTGTCAATTAAATTCTTAATAAAATTTTCCCAATATGATCTTTATCTAAGGCTTCATGAGCTTTTTTTGCATCCTCTAATGGGAAAATACTATCAATTATGGGTTTAATTTTACCAGAGTTTATTATTGGCCAAACATTAGTTCTTAATTCTTCTGCAATTCGAGACTTTGCTAAATCAGATTGGGGTCGCAAGGTTGATCCTGTGACTTTTAATCTTCTCATCATTATTTCAGCAAAATTTATCTCTTTCCGAGCTCCTTCTAAGAAAGCGATTTGTACTAATCTACCATCATCTGCAAGAATTTTAATATTTTTTGAAATATACTCTCCACCCACCATATCAAGTATTAGATTTATTCCCTTATTATCGCTTAAACTTTTTATAGCATCTACAAAATCTGTTGTTTTGTAATTTATTGCATGGTGCGCGCCAATAGATAGGCAAAAATCACATTTAATATCATTTCCTGCAGTAACAAAAACTCTAGCACCCATGGCTGAAGCCAATTGAATTGCTGTCGTGCCTATGCCAGAACTCCCACCATGTACGAGAAAAGTTTCACCTGCCTTTAACTCTCCGCGCATAAAGACATTCGACCAGACAGTGTAAAGTGTTTCACACAGGGCAGCGGATTCTTCTAAATTTAAAGAAGATGGAATGGATAGCGCGTGATCTTCGTGTGTCACAGCGTACTCAGCATATCCACCGCCTGGAAGTAACGCCGTAACCTCATCACCAACTTTCCATCGTGTACAACCTGAGCCCAGCGATATTATTGTACCCGATGCTTCAAGACCAATTATATTTGAAGCTCCTTTTGGGGGAGCATATAATCCTAATCGCTGAAGAATGTCTGGTCTATTTACCCCTGCGTAACGAATTTTTATTAATATTTGTTTATATTTTGGTTTGGGCACATCTAACCAACTAACGGCTAATACTTCCGGCCCTCCGGGTCGACTTACTGTTATCGCTTTCATTTTCATATCTTTGGTCACAATTTTTTTACTTCTCATCAGCGGTATTTGAGGTTTTCATAAGTGAAAATACCTTTTCCGCTCCTTTCAAAAATTCTTGCCCTAATTTGGAGTTTTTGAATTTTACCTTTACTGCTTCAAACTCCATAACGTCATCAATCCGTCTATGTAAAAACTCTTCTGTTTTAAGTATATTTTTGCTTTCATCACCCAGCCAGTAAAGGAGAGTACTACTGTAGACAGTTCCCAAGGTTACACGCTTCGTATACCAATTTATATCCTTTGAAGTGTCGCCTAAAGAATTCCAAATTGCGTCTGATAGGTTCCATACCATAGCTGCATTATCTGGAATCATATGTGGAAGAGATAGTAAACTAAGAGCTTTTCTCATTGCTTCCTTATTTTCATCGGCAAGCCTTATTCTAGTTAACATTGCGTCTGTTATTCGATCACGATATTTTTTTTCTAAGTTCTCATCGTTGACAACAAGTTTGACCATTTCCTCGTCGTCTTTTTTTATAAAAGTTAACATGAGGTCGATTGAACCTCTTGGGAAAAGAAGTTTTCCTTCAACATTAGAAATTCCAGCTTCGTCACAAGCCATTTTAAAAGTTTTTTTATTCCATCCATCGAATGGAACATGCTTTAATGAGATGGTGATTAATCTATTTATATCTGTCAAAATAAACCTATTCTTCTTCTATAGACAAATGTATTTGTTTTTGCTATCTCAACCGTTCCTGCAAGTAATTGCAACTCTAAACTTCGAAAGGTGGTGACCCCACATGCAGGTATCTGTTCGTGATAATAATGTAGATCAAGCACTTCGTGCTTTGAAGAAAAAGCTACAACGTGAAGGCGTTTTTCGTGAAATGAAGCTTAAGCAACATTTTGAGAAGCCGTCTGAGAAGAAAGCTAGAGAAAAAGCCGAAGCAATCCGTCGTACGAGAAAGTTAGCTAGAAAAAAAGCTCAACGTGAGATGGGAATCGTTTAATTCATTTTATTTAAATCCCTGGACTAGTCTGGGGATTTTTATTTCCTAAGCTTCTGTTTTTCAAAAAAAATATTCGATTTATCATCTAAAAAATAATCATAAACTTTGGTGGTTGTTACCCCCTCCAGTTTTGAGAAGTTTTCCATTGTCGTTTTGGGAAAGTAACTTTTTGGAATTGTTATGAAGTTGGGAACTTGATTTAAAACTTCAGAAATTGCGTATGAACACATCATATCTTGGACTGGGCCATAATTTTTAACTAAGTTTGTTAATTTTATTGCTACTTTTGATTCGATTTCAGTGCTCTGCATTACTACATGAATGGTGGGTCGTGCATGATAGTCGATGTATCTCTCTAACGCGGTATCATTCATACCAAAAAAAACATCATGTTGTTCAGGGATTTGTGGGTGTTTAAAAGTACCAGCTGGGTCAAATAATATTCTTTCTTCCGAGTTTATCAAAAGCGCTGAATGTCCACCCATCCCCGTCGTATTATTTATCATAGTAAGCAATGTGATAGAAGTTGGTTTATTATTTTGATAAGTTGCACTTATCACTTCGTCTTCTGGTGCCCAAGTGACTTTTTTGGTAGCACAAGAAGTTATTAAAAAAATAATTACAGGTACAATTACTATATTTTTATAATTAAAATTCAATTTTTTTTGCAAAATTTATCTGATTTGATAAGACCATATTTAAAGGGATCTGTATTGCATCTTATAATTAACTATTAAAAATGGCTAAAAATATTAAAACAGCTATTGAAAAGGCACCAACTCCAAATACCCATTTTATAAATCCCTCAAATACTTTTTCATGGACTTCAACATCCATTGAACCATGCTCATGATCAGCCATTTCTACCTCTTTTTGTTAATTTTTAATCAGATTAATAAGTGAAAGCAACCTTTACTATAAAAATTATTTAGTTCAATTTTTGCCAAAGCCAAGCACCATCGCTTCTTTTGCTTCGGCTTATTTTTCCATCTTTTAAGAGATGATTTAAATGCCCAATACTCTCAACTAATGCAAGGCCATATTCACCTGAATTTATTTTGCGCTTGAATAAAGGTTGAAAACAGTCGGACGCCGTTTTTGGAGTATCTAAATAATTCAGGAGGCGCTCAAGCGCACTATGATGATTTTCTATTAATTGTTCTAAACGGTTTGGAAGTCCATAAAATGGTAATTTATGACCTGGTAGAACAAAGTCATCGTTCTTGGATTGTAATAACAATCGTTCACAAGATTCTAGCCATTCTCCAACCGGATCTGCGTCAGGTTCTGTTGCATATACCCCTAAGTTTGGAGAAATAGAGGGTAAAATTTGATCTCCGGCGATGACAATATTATCACTTTGAGACCAGAAAGTTGCATGTTCTGGCGAATGACCATTGCCCATGTGCACAGTCCAGGTGCGCGTACCAATTTTTAACACCTCGTTTTGCTGAATTCTTTTGAATCCTAGTGGGATATGAGTAACGACATCTGAATAATTAAAGGGTGCAGTTTTTACACGTTCATTATAAATATCGTTATCCATTCCAGCAGATTTGTAAAACTGTAAAGTTTCTTTAGTTGGTTTTGAGTGCGCGTCTAGGGTTAACATCCTCGCAAAGAGCCAAGTAGTGCGGGATGCCCAAATGTCAGCATTATATTCAGATTTGAACCAACCTGCGAGCCCGATGTGATCAGGATGGTGATGCGTAATGATCACGCGCTTTATTGGTAAGTTATGTAAAGGTCCTTTAATCAAATCTACCCAAATAGAGCGAGTTTTTTTTGTGTCAAAGCCAGTATCTATTATTGTCCATCCATCATCATTTTTCGTTTTTTCCCGGATAGCGTAAATATTTACATGATCTAGAGCCATCGGTAGTGGTAATCTCATCCATAGGATACCATCTGCAACTTCAATAGCTTCACCAGTTTCTGGAGGGTTTTTATATGGAAATCGCATATTATAATTTATTAAGCATTTTTGTACATAATAATTCACTTAAATTCATTCTATAAATCAAAAAAATATGACTTTGGGAATAAAAGAATAGAAAAATCGTGTTCAAAGCTATCGTCCTCAGTTAATAATAATCTATATATGTTAAGCTTAGCTCTTTGCGTAAATCTAAATTCGATAAGTATCAAGATGGATAACGCATAATAGGAATTGAAAATGCAAACTAAACTATTGCAGGCTAATAGGGATGGAATTTTAGAAGGAGCAGAATCTTATTAACTGTGGGCAACAAGTGGCCTTCCCAACTGAAACAGTTTATGGCTTGGGAGCTGATGCAAGCTCAATAGTGATGCGTAGCAGATAGCGTCTTATTCAGCGGAAAAGGAAGACCAAAATTTAATCCATTAATAGTTCATTTTCATGAATTGAGTAGAGTCCTTAATTATGTTGAACTTAATACTCAGGCTATAAAATTAGCTGAGGCTTTCTGGCCTGGTCCGTTGACACTAGTTTGCAAACTCAAATCTAATACAGGTATATCGAATTTGGTGACATCTGGTTTGGGAACATTAGCTGTAAGAATTCCATCTAACAAAATTGCATTAGAATTTATAAAAACTTGTGATGTTCCGATCGCAGCACCATCTGCAAACAGATCAGGTAAAATCAGTACTACAAATGCTTCAGATGTTATTAAAGAACTTAATGGAATTATTCCTGCTGTAATTGATGGTGGTATAAGTGAGATAGGCTTGGAGAGTACTATAATTGATGTGAGCACTTCCTCACCAGTATTACTAAGACCTGGTGGCAAAATAATAGAAGATATAGAACAGATAATTGGAAACCTTGAGATAAAGAGCCGATCTAGTTTTATAAATTCACCTGGGCAACTAACGTCTCATTACTCACCAGACACGAAGATGAGACTTAATGCTGAAAGTAAAAATAAGAGTGAAGTATTGCTTGGTTTTGGTTCTGAAGAAGCAGATATTTCTTTATCAAAAAGTGGCAATTTAACTGAAGCTGCTACAAACTTGTTCTCTCATATGCGTTCTATAGATATCTTGGCAAAACATGTTGGAGCGAAGTGTATTGCAGTTTCTCCTATTCCGTCTGTTGGTTTGGGATTAGCAATAAATGATAGACTGCGACGGGCGGCGGCAATTCATTAAGCAGTGCCACCATCCGCAGACAAAAATTTAGGATCTATGCCTAAAATTTTTAATGAATCTTCCCATTTACTTTTATTATTTTTTTGAAATATTATATCGATTTTAGCATCAGAAACTAACCATCCATTATTTTTGATTTCCATTTCAATTTGCCCTGCATCCCATCCAGTATAGCCTAATGCAACAAAGAATGTTTCTGGACCCTTATTAGTGACAATATCTTCAACAATATCCAAAGTAGAAGTCATTCCCAAAATATTATCTATTTTTATCGTTTCTTCTTTATTAAAGTAATCTAAAGAATGTAGTATAAAACCTCTATAAGGTTCTACTGGGCCACCCAAAAAAATCGGAAAAGGTTCTAATATTTTGGTTGGCTTTATGCTTATTTGTTTAAGTAGATCAGAAATATTGAAATTGGCAGCCAATTTGTTGATTATTAAACCCATCGTACCTTCAGTATTATGTGAGCATAAATATATTACTGCATTTTTAAACCGAGGATCGCCCATACCCGGCATAGCGATAAGAAACTTTCCATTTAAATCTATTTTTTCACTATATTTATCCATAATTAAAACATGGTATACGTTTATAATGGATACAAGTATTTAAAATTTTATTTATTTATCTTATGGTCAGGTATATGTCGTATTTATTTTAGATAAGGTTTAAAACAAAAACTCTATGAAATTAATATTAATTTTTTTATCTTTTTTTGCTTTTAGTATAGCGCCAACATTTTCTCAGAATTTGACAGAAGTTGTGCAACTCCAATTATTAAAGGGTTGGAGAGCTGAAAATGGTACCCATATAAGTGGATTAAAAATAACGCTTTCACCTGGTTGGAAAACTTATTGGAAACAACCAGGAGAGACTGGTTTGGTCCCACATTTTGATTGGACTGGCTCTAAGAACGTTTCTGCAGTAAAGGTCTTGTGGCCGCACCCATCTATATTTGATGAAGATAACTTCCAATCAATTGGTTACAAAAATAAAGTGATTTTACCAATTGAGTTTACACCTCTTAATCTTTCAAAGGTTATAAAGCCAAAACTCAAAATAACTTTAGGTGTCTGTGAGGACTTATGTGTTCCTATTTCCCGAGTTTTACGTACAAAACTAAGACCATCAAAAACAACTATAGATCAAGAAATTATTACGTATTATAATCTTCTTCCCAAGTTGGTTTCGAAAGCTAAAATCAAACATATTACCTGTGGTGTTGAAACTAGGAATAATAGTTTGGTTTTTGAATCAAATATCGAAATGGTATCTAAGATTTTCAACGTTAAAGCTGTAGCCATTGAGTTAAACCAAAGTAAAGTTTGGTTTGATATACCGATTTTCAGAGCAATTAATAGTTCTCTCAAAGTTATTGCTGAGATTCAAAATTTCGATGAAGGACCATTAATTTTAGACAGGAGTAATATTATTATAACGGTTTTAGGTGACCATAAGAGTATTTATTTTAAGGGGTGCTAACTATAGAAATTTTTATTGACTTAACTAAACTTTGGTTCAGTTCTTTTGAATTTTAATTTATAAACTAAAACGTTAAATAAATATGCTGCTAAAATTATAATAATTGTTAAAAACAAATAGACTAATAAACCCCAAATATAAACATTCTCGATACCAAATCGTTGATAATAAATCTCAATTAATGGATTAATGTTACCCGTTACTATGATCCAACCTAATGTCACTATGAAACTTAGGATAATAAGTAGGCCTGAACTTAGTGAAATTAATCTCAACCCAAAGGCTTTGTGATTAAAGGATATAGAAGATTTAAAAGCTTTAATTTGGCGTGAGATGTCGAGCTGCATTGCTAGTAATGAAGGGACAACTATTAAAACAAGAATCATTCCAAATCCAAGGCCATATACGAGTGTTATTACAGTTGGTTTGAGAAATTGAGCACCCTGGGATTTTTCAAACAATAATGGAGCCATTCCCAAGACTGTTGTTAAAGTAGTTAAGACAACTGGCCTTAATCTATCGCATGCTCCATCAATTATACTTTGTACAAAGCCTCGATCTTTGGCGTATTCATCAACAGTTGAAACTAAAACAATACTATCATTTATAATTATGCCAGTCATGCCAATGAGGCCAATTACAGAGAACATCGATAAAGGTACTTCCCAGACATAATGACCATAGATAGCACCAACGAGGCCAAATGGAATAATAGCCATCACGACTGCAGGTCTAGCCCAACTCGAAAATATCCAGGCTAAGGTTAAATAAATGCCCAAAAGGCATATACCAAAACCAAATAATGCATCGTTGAGGAAGGTGTTTTCTTGCTCAGCTAGTCCAGATAATTTAGTTTTAATTTGGAAGTCTTGTTCTATTTGAGGCAAAATACTGGTTTTTAATTGTTCGGTAATGAAATTTGCACGGTCTGGATCATCCTCAGAAATATCACCAGTCACAGTTATCACCCGAAGACCATCCTCACGTTTTATCGTTGCAAAGCCAGTATTAGAAGTAACGGAAACAATGTCGGACATGGGAACATATTTTCCTTTGGGTGTCCGTAGCATTGTTCGCTCAATAAAATCTGCACTTAATTCCTCTTTAGGCATTTGAACAGTAATTTTTGCAGTCCGACTACCTAGTGGATATTTTGCTGCTGTTATGCCGTTCAAACGGTGTCGCAACTTAGTTCCAAGTTGATCAATCGTAAAACCAAGCGCTTGCCCCTGAGCGGTTAGATCTAAAATCAATTCTTCTTTGTCGTAAGCCAAATCATCTTCAACTGCGGAAACCTCAGGATAAATAGCAACTAAACTCTTTAGTTTTTCTGCAGCACTCTTCAAAACATTCGAGTCGGCGCCAAACAACTGCACGCTTAAAGAATCCCCACCTGGTCCAGATGTCCAGTTTCTAAAACTAAGTGTTTCTAACGCAGGATGATTTTTGACGTTATTTTGCAGTTCTCCAAGATATTCATAACTAGAATATGGTCTCAAATCAGCATCAACCAATTCAATCGATATTGCTCCAAGAAGATCTTTGTCTTTATATTCTGATCCAGCTAATGCTCTACCAGAGTTACCACCGATTTCTGCCATAACAAAATCTAATGGATTTATACCGTACTCTTCCTCAAATTTTTTCGCGGTATCATTAGCGGCACGCTGCAATTCAATCATCATTTCCAAGGTATCTTCTCGCGTTGCCTCAGGTAACATAGCGAAATTACCACTTATAGACCCTCTTTCTGGCGCATTAAAGAACCGCCATTGAACGCTACCATTGAGGAAAAGCATTGCTTGGCTTGCTAAAACTACGAAAGTAAGTGCTAAGACAGGGTATCTGAATTTAATTATTAATTTTATACTTTTTCTGAATATTTTCTTTCGAAACCACCCAAACCCTAAATTAAAAATATAACTGGGAGTATCATACCACTTTCTCTTATTAATGTTTTTAAGTGCATGGCTCATATGATTGGGTAAAATTAAAAAACATTCAACTAACGATGCAAATAATACAACAATAACAGTAAATGGAATATCTGCCATAAAATCGCCAAATGTCCCGGTTATTAATGCCAAACCAGAAAAGGCTATAATGGTAGTGAGAGTGGCTGAAAAAACAGGAGGTGCCATTCTAATTGCTGCATTTTCTGCAGCTACTATTGGATCTTCTCCTAAGCTGCGCGCTCTAAAATCGGCATGCTCCCCCACAACTATCGCGTCGTCTACCACTATTCCTAGTGTTATGATCAAGGCAAATAATGAAATCATATTTATAGTCAATCCAGCAATGTACATGATACCAATGGTTGCAATCAGTGCTGCTGGTATGCCCATTGCGACCCAAAACGCGGTCCGAGCATTTAAAAATAGGAATAAAAGCCCAATTACTAAAGCCAAACCTATTAAGCCGTTATCAACCAGTAAGTTAATACGTTTAGTGATATGTTCAGCACGTGTTCTTATAAGTTTTATCTTTGTTCCACTTGGAAGATATGCTTCCATTTCAGCAGCAATTTTTTCAACTGAACTTTGTATACTTATAGCATCCCCTTTATCTGAACGGTTTACTCGAACAGAAATTGCTGGATCTTTACCCACAAAGTAAGCCCGGTCTCGATCAATTTCTTGCACATTTATAGAGGCTATGTCTGAAACGCGAATTTTTGATCCGTCTGCATTTGACTTAACAACAACTTCTGCAATTTGAGAAAAACTTCTTTTTTCTACACCCGTCCTTACACGAGCAGCACCACTAGCCATACTGCCGGCAGGATCAGTTTCTGCCTCTTCACCTATAGCCTTTGCTATTTGGTACAAAGTTAAATCATTTTTAATTAAATCTACTTGCTTAATTTCTATGATTGTTTCAGGCGAAGCTACGCCCCTTATTATCGCTCCAGTTATACCTTCTTCAAAAAGCCTTGAAACTAATTCATCAGCAAAAAGTGCTAATTGATTTTTTGATACTGGACCTGTAATTACTACATCTGTTACTCTGTCACGCCACGCGCCGCGTCGTACTTTAGGTTCCTCTGCACCCTCTGGAAAGTCAGTTATTCCATCAATAATTCCTTTTACGTCTTCAGTGGCTCGAGCCATATCCCAACCAGGTTGAAAATTTACTCTAATACGAGCGTACCCTTGTGAAGATGTTGATAAAGTATTTTCGATGCCTTCGAGGGTAAGTAAGGCGGGCTCGATTAGCTGTACAATGGCATTGTCCACTTCTTCTGGACCAGCACCAGTCCAAACGACATGTACACTTACCATTTCAATAACTACGTCAGGAAAAAACTGTGATCGCATTTTTGGTGCGGCTGAAAGGCCACCTAAGATCATTATAACTAGCAATAGATTTGCCGCTGTGCGGTGTCGGGTGAAATATGATAAAATTCCCATGAAACCATGTGTGATTTTTTTATTCAATTCCATTGATTAATTACCCATCCGGCTTTCAATTCTCTTTATTAATTTAACTGGTACTTCTGCCTCACTTAAAGCCTTTATTATCTTCTTTTTAGCAGTTTTAGGAATGTATCCATTTCCCTCAATGAATGAGATCATTTTCTGTCTTCGTTCTTCATCTAAAGCAATTTTTTCTGGTTCGGGAGCGGCATCACTGCTTGCCTTCGAGCCTCCTAGCCGGATTGGTTTAATTTTAATACCTGCCCCTAACAAAGGTGTTCTATTGGTAACAATTTCCTTTCCGATGACGTTTGTGGCGTCAATAATGACATTATTTTTATTCCGCCTTAAAATTGATACTTCTATTTCTTGTAATCGGTCCTCGTCTGTTAAGGTTAGTATGCGATTACCACCACTTAAAGCGTTTGAAGGTAATTCAAGAACATTATTTAGGGTTGGTTCCTTTAGAGTAACAGTAACAAAATCGCCTGATCTAAAACTTGAAACGTTTCCATTGGATAAGCTCGAAAATAAAAGTCTACCTGTTAATCCTGTGCCCACTGTTGCACTTGACCTTTCAACAAAGCCTGATGCAGAAATTTCTGTCCCAAAGACATCTAATTTAACAAATGTAGGTATAGCCTGTAAATTTCCAGAAGCATCTATCAATCGATTGAATTGTGTAGCTGATATTCGAAATTTAACTTCTAGGGAAGAGGGATCAACTAATAAACCAACCCTTTCGTTGTTGTTTACAATTCCACCTGAAACAAGGGAGACGTTACTTAGAGTTCCATCAAACTCAGCTTTCACTTTAGTATTTTGCAACTTTCTTTCTGCATTAGCGAAAGCTAACTCTCTTCTAACAACTGTTCCCTTAGTCTGGCTAAGTCGTGATTGCGCCTGCAATATAGATTTTCTTTTTGATAAAACTGCCTGTTCTGCTGAAGCGGCTGACAATGCAGCACTTTCTAAAGATGCCTCTGTTACTACGCCCCTATCTGTTAAGCCTTCTTTTCTTTTCAGGGCCTGATTTCTTAAATCAGATTGTTTTACTGCAGCTGCCAAATCATCGAATGCTAAACTTAAGGCATTCTTTGCTTCAATCTCACTATCTTTTGCTTCATCTAGATCTGCTTTTGCTAAAGTCACTTTGTCTTCAGAATCTGTTGCATCGGTTACCACTAGAATTTCGTTTTTTGTTACTTTTCCCCCTTCAACAAAATTTGGTGAGAGGTATACTATTGTGCCTCCAACAGGAATACGTATATCTAAAGCACGCTTGCTCTGAATTTCTCCAAATGCTTCAATTCCTGGCTGTATTTTGGAGGCTTTTGCTTCCATCACATGTGCTGAAAAAACGCGTTCTTTTTGAGGTCTTTTATTACCTTGTTTTGCAGCTCGTTCTTGAAAAGATGAGTATATTAATCCTGCAGCAGTAGCTAATAGCCCACAGGTTAGTGCTATTAAAAATAATCCAAAAAGACTTCTTCCGATAAACCGCATAAAATCCTCTTTCACAAATTTCTTTATCTTAGTTATGTAATCTTTTTATTTTGTAAAGAAAGCAATAAATTCATACATTAATTTCAATTTTGTAATGCTTTAGCTAGTAGTTCTCTTTTTTCTAGGTCCATTGTGGCAAGCATCTCTACAAAAGTATTACGAGAAACTGCCAATCGGCGTGATGTTTCTTCAAAAGAGGTTTCCATTATTTTTAATACTTCCTCAGTGTCAAAAGGTGTTTTGACCAATGCTTTGGCCAAGCTAACAGTCAAAGTCCGCTGTACATCAGGGTCAAACCCACCAGTTTTTGTTTGTGCCTCTTTTAACAAACGCCCTAGCTCTCGACGATCTTTCTTGTCCAGTGCGCGCAGTATAGACTTCAAGTTTGCCAAACTAGCTCGTATGGGCTTACCCGCCTCTGAAGTGGTGTGATTCAAACGAAGCTCTGTGTGACGACCTGAACTGAAAAATCCGCCTATAACTGCGACTACAAATAAATTTGTGGCCAATGAAAATACCAGTAGTATCTTTAGAGTTTTCTGTGACATATTTATCTCCTAAAAGTCTTCCCAATAAATTTGAGTTTCATTATTAATTATTTTTTCTAATAATCTAAAATCAAAATAAGTAGTTGTGAAATCTAAAACTAGATCTGGTGGGTTAAATCCAGTTATAACGCCAATCGCTGCAATCAACACCAAACCGATACTCACACGCAAGCCACCAAATTGTGGTATTACAGTTGATATCCATTTAAATATTTTAATATTTGAGTTTCCGGAATTTATGTGCCTAGTAATAGGCATGGCCTCAAATGCTTGAATTTGCAATTTGTCCAAAAAATCTGGATCCATGATGGGCAGTGTGTCTCGAGCCGCATCAAACAATTTATCTAAGTCGCTTTCACCCAGTTTTAGGTGGTTAAAATCTTTGTCAGTCATCGTTCAATCCCAATGCTTTTTTCTGTGGTACTAGTGTTAATACTAACGAGCGTTTTCCACGCGCGATAAGGCTTTCAACTGCCTCAATGGATATTTCCATAATTTCAGATATATCTGGATTAGAGAGTTCTTCTAGATGTCGCAAAACTATAGCCTGCCTTTGTCTATCAGGTAAGATTTTCAATCCAGCGTACAATGCTTTACTTCGGGCCATAAATTGCATTTTCTGATCAACATCTGGCGTCTTATCTATAACCTCAGGCATCTCTTCGCTGGAAACCCACTTCGATTTACGAAAGCGATCGATACAAAGGTTTGATGTAACGCGATAAAGCCAAGTTGTGATCTGTGCTCGATTTGGATCCCATTTAGGAGCTATTTTCCAAAGCTGTAAAAGCGCTTCTTGCGTGACGTCCTCTGCATCTGCCCGATTATTTAACATATGGAAAGCCTGAGAAAATATGATTGGAGCTAAACGTGAAGTTAAAGAAATTGTGGACAGGCGGTTACCTTTTGCAAACAGCGCAAGTAATTCAGCATTATCTTGATTTTGACTTACGTCAAAGGACATCGTTGTTCCCACCTCGTTGAATTCACACTATCCGTAATTTTACTGAGGAGATACAATTGTCAAATTATTTATAGCTTCTTTTTTCATTGTAACATCCTCTTTTACGGGTGGTCTTTGTATTGTTGGACCTTAAGCACTAAGCTTGATCATACTAATACGGACCAAAACAAGTTTTCTGTCGAAAGTTGTTTTTGGTAGTTATGGTAATATTTAAACTTAAACAGATACGGATTTGATAAGGGTGATATTTTTAGAGAGATATAAGCCCCATCCAATACTCCAGTTGCTGTAAGTTGAATGCCTACATACTAAAGTTTTTAATGAGCTTATTAAGATATTTATGACATAAAGAAGTTCTGATGCACTTAATTGTCTGTTTTTTTTGAATTTTACAAAGTACAAAACTTTACTTTCGACGATCATTTTCAAGTAACCTAGGAAGTAGCTCAACAAAATTACAAGGCATATGTCGATAATCAAATTGCTTGGCCAAAATTTCGGTCCACCCATCTTTACAAGCGCTTGGTGATCCAGGAAGTGCAAACAGAAACGTGCCATTTGTTATTCCAGCACAAGCTCTAGATTGCACTGCGGATGTTCCTATCTTCTTCACAGATATTTCAGTAAAGAGGGTACTAAATGCATCGATTTCTTTATCATAAATGTCGCGATGGCCTTCAACACTTACATCTCTACCAGTAAGGCCAGTACCACCAGTTGAAATGATTGCTTCTATTCCTTCTTCAAAACACCACTTAAATAAGGTTTTAGATATTAACTTTCGATCATCTGGAATAATCAAACGCTTCACAATTTTATGACCGTCAGTTTGTATTAACTTCTGTAATAAGTCGCCTGATTTGTCATCTGCCACTGTTCTAGTATCCGAAACTGTTAAAATTGCAAAATTTATTGGTATAAATTTACGAGTTTTATTTAATTTGTGCGGCATGAAGTTTTCCTTTCAATAAAAGCAAGTCTTTCCACGCATCTTTTTTTGCAATGGGGTTCTTTATTAAGTATTTTGGATGACGCATTGTTAGAGTTTCTATTCCCATAAAAGTCTCCCAAATTCCTGCTGATTTATTTCTATCTGAACGTCCTAGTAGCGCATTTGAAGAATCATCGCCCATTAAGATTAAAAATTTGGGGGCAATTAGTTGAATATGTTTTTTTATAAAAGGTAAAAGCATCTCTACTTCTGTTACAATTGAAGACTGAGTATGCAGAGGTTTCCAAGGTATGATTGTGGACACGTAAATACTTTCTTTGCCTTTAGAGTGTCTAGACAAACCTATTGCGGAAAACATTTTGTCCAGTAAGTCGCCCTCATCTCCTACGAATGGTTTCCCCAATCGGTCTTCTAAAGGATTGGGTGCATCGCCTATAATCATTATAGGTGCTTCGGGGTTTCCATCACCAAAAATTAAATTTCTTGCCCCTTTACGAAGATCACAAAATTCAAAAGTAGCAAGAGATGATTCAAGTTGAGCGATTGTTAAAGATTTATTTGCTAAGACAGTAGCCACATGCTGCGCACTTTGCGTTGGGAGAAGATCAGCTTTTGATAGATTTGTGTCCAATTTTTTTAAATTCGACTCTGTAATCTTTTCTTTTTTTTGCTCAAACCTATTGATAGGCGTTTCATCTAAAGTTTCAGTTACGCCTAATTCACTATACAGCGCCAAGATTTCTCTTGCCTCCATTGAATTTAGAGATTCGGATCTATCATTTTCCATGCGTTTAGTTTAAGCGTTGAGCAATAAGTCGTAAATCCCTTGTTTGACAAGTCTGCTCACCATATGACAAAAAAAATAAAAGAGGTATGAATGGCATTTTGTGATAGACACCTTTTGGGTATCGAGAAACTTGATCCGGGGGCTATACTAGAGATCCTTAATTGTGCTGATGACTATGTGGATTTAAATCGACAAACTAAGAAAAATTCAACTATTCTGTCAGGCCTTACTCAAATTAATATGTTTTTTGAAAATTCAACAAGAACGCAAGCCTCTTTTGAACTTGCAGGAAAGCGTCTTGGTGCTGATGTGATGAATATGGCCATGCAGGGATCATCTATTAAAAAAGGGGAAACCCTTATAGATACTGCCTTGACCTTAAATGCTATGAACCCAGATTTAATTGTTGTCCGCCACCCACAGTCTGGCTCTGTAAAACATATAAATGCAAGTATTATCAACGCAGGAGATGGCGCTCACGAGCACCCTACACAAGCTCTTTTGGATTGCTACTCTATTAGAGAACGTTTGGGAGATGTGGCTGGCAATTTGTGGTGATATTGCGCATTCTCGGGTTGCACGCTCTAATTTAATATTACTAAGCAAGTTAGGAAATAGAGTGCGTTTGATTGGACCAAGAACTTTGATGCCGTCGGGCATCTCAGAGTTTGGTGTTGAGGTTTTTGAAGATATGCGTTCAGGGCTACATGATGTGGATGTAGTTATGATGCTTCGATTGCAAAAGGAAAGAATGGATGGAAGTTTCGTACCTTCAGCCAGAGAATATTACCATCGATGGGGCTTGGATAACAAGAAATTAGCGTCAGCAAAAAAAGATGCTTTAATTATGCATCCAGGCCCAATGAACCGTGGCGTAGAAATCGATGGAACATTAGCGGATGACATAAATCACTCTGTAATCCAAGACCAGGTTGAAGTTGGTGTTGCCGTTCGTATGGCAGTGATGGATTTGCTTTCTCGGAATGTTTCCAAGCAAATTGCAAATAAGGATGCGCCTTGAAGCTTTTATTAAAAAATGCTTATTTAATAGATCCTGTTCAGGATCATGTAAAACTTGGATATTTGAGTATTCAAGATGGAAAGATCTCTGACATTGTTTATGATAATGCGAACATTAATCACAAACTTTTTGATAATGTTATAGATTGTGCTGGAAAATACCTAGCCCCTGGAATTGTTGACGTTGGGGTTAAAATTTGTGAACCTGGCGAACGTCACAAAGAAAGTTTTAGAACGGCAAGTTTAGCAGCTGCGGCAGGTGGAGTTACTACAATGGTCACTCGCCCAGATACTATCCCTGCTATTGATACACCAGAAAAGTTAGAATTTGTTATAAACCGCGCTAATACAGTGTCTCCAGTTAATATTTACCCGATGGCTGCCTTAACCTGTGAAAGAGTTGGCTTGGAAATGACAGAGTTGGGTTTTTTGCATGATGCTGGGGCGGTAGGTTTCACTGATTGTGACCAAGTGATCACGAATAATAAGATTATGAGTCGCTGTCTAACGTATGCTGCAAGCTTGGGTTTACTGGTTCAGGGGCATCCTCAAGATAGCACATTAACAATGGGCGCTTCGGCGACTTCAGGTAAATTTTCATCACTGAAGGGGTTACCTGCTGTAAATCCAATTGCTGAAAAGATGGGTGTTGAGAGAGATCTTGCCCTTGTTGAATTGACTGGTGTTAAATATCATTTTGATCAATTATCTACGGCCCTCGCCTTGGAGCCTTTAAGGCGTGCAAAGTCAAATGGCTTGGATGTAACAGCAGGCGTGTCAATCCACCATTTGACTCTTAATGAGATGGATATTGGAGATTACCGAACGTTCTTTAAGATCAAACCACCGTTAAGATCTGAATCTGATAGAGTAGCAATGGTAGAGGCTATAGCTGATGGAACAATAGATATAATTTCCTCAATGCATACCCCTCAAGATGAAGAGAGTAAAAGATTGCCTTATGAGGAAGCTGCAAGTGGTGCGGTTGGACTTGAGACGATTTTATCAGCGTCTCTTCAATTGTTCCATAATGGCTCAATTTCTTTACCACAGTTATTTCGAGCGCTTTCCTTAAACCCTGCAAAAAGGTTTAACTTACCCGGAGGCACTTTGGAACTAGAAAGCCAGGCTGATTTAGTGTTATTTGATCCTGATGCACCATTCGTTTTAAATAGGTTTGCTCTCAATTCTAAGTCGAAAAATACGCCCTATGATGAAACGTTAATGCAGGGAAAGGTAATTAAGACTTTCGTAAATGGGTATGAGGTATTTGGAGATTCTTTAGGTGAGTAGTTTTTCTATGGAGGCCTCAATTTTAACGTTTAGTGTGATCTTCTTTAGTTACTTATTGGGTTCAATTCCATTTGGGATATTAGTTTCTAAAGTGTTTGGTTTGGGAAATTTACGGGACATTGGCTCGGGCAATATTGGAGCCACGAATGTGCTGAGAACGGGGAACAAATTAGCAGCTTTGATCACATTGATTCTTGATGGTTTAAAAGGCGTGTTAGTGGTTGTTGTAGCTCGTTTTATTTCTGAAGATGCGGCAATAACTGCAAGTATTTTTGTCATTATAGGTCACATTTATCCCGTTTGGCTTAGGTTTTCAGGGGGAAAGGGTGTTGCCACATTTATTGGTGCAATCTTAGCATTGAGTTTTGTTACTGGGCTTTTGGTTTGTTTTATTTGGATAATAATAGCATTAATATTCAGGTATTCTTCACTATCTGCTATAGTTTCTAGTGCATCCGCACCAATAGGGATTTTTTTATTTTATGATAATGAGGCTTTAGTAGTTACTTTATTTATGACCGTTCTGATCTGGTACCGCCACAAAGATAATATCAGAAGGTTGATCGATGGATCTGAAGCAAAAATTGGTAAAATATAAAGGTTTTACCAAAATTTTATGCGTTATTATCTATACTTTGATTTAACAGAATTCTAATAAGAATATTCTTTATAGATATTTTTTAAATCTTTACCCCACTCGTTTTCGTATTTATCAATAAGATCACATGCAGGAGATTTTCCTGTCTCTATCACTTCTTCAATGGAATTTAAAAAATGACATTCATCAGGAACTAGACCACCGTTGCCAGATCGTGCGCGGTTTTTTAATCCAGACCTGGAAATATCTACTAATTCTTTTGCCAAGCTCAACATAGATATACCGTTAACATTTGCAGAAACACCATCTTCTGAGGCAGCAATCCGCATTTCCTCTCTAGTGCTGGCATCCCATGTCTTGCAAATATCCCAAGCACTATCTAAAGAATCTTGGTCATACATTAAGCCTACCCAAAAAGCTGGTAATGCACAGATGCGCCGCCAAGGGCCACCATCTGCGCCACGCATTTCCATAAACTGCTTAATGCGAGCTTCAGGGAAAACAGTTGTTAAATGGTCTGCCCAATCTGAAATTTTTGGTTTTTCACCTGGAAGGGCAGGTAACTTTCCTTTTAAAAAATCTCTAAATGATTGTCCCAATGCATCTATATACTTCCCATCACGATAAACAAAATACATTGGAACATCTAAAACATACTCAGTCCAAGCATCAAAGCCAAAATCCTGCTCAAATACAAACGGAAGCATTCCTGTTCTGTCTTCGTCTAAATCTCGCCATACTCTACTCCGCCAACTTTTATGGTTATTTAGTTTCCCTTCAAAAAACGGAGAATTTGCAAATAGAGCTGTAGCAACAGGCTGGAGTGCTAATCCTACACGCATTTTTTTAATCATATCTTCTTCAGAAGAAAAATCTAAATTTACTTGTACAGTGCAAGTTCTATACATCATTTGTGTGCCATGAGTTCCCACACGACCCATGTAATCTGTCATTAATTTATAACGCCCTTTTGGCATCATTGGCATTTCTTCATGCGACCATTCTGGTGCCGCCCCCAATCCAAGAAAACCTGCACCAATTTTATTAGCGATATCTCTTACTTCGCTTAAGTGTTGATTAACTTCATCACAGGTTTCATGGATTGAATCTAAGGGTGCTCCTGACAGTTCCAATTGACCGCCTGGCTCTAAACTTACGTTTGCTCCCTCTTTAGTCAATCCAATTATATTCCCACCTTCTAAAATTTCTGACCAGTTATAGGTGTCTCTTAACCCCTGTAACATAGCCTTTATTGAACAACTGCCGTCGTAGGGAAGTGGGGCAAAGCTATCTTTGACATAGCCAAATTTTTCGTGTTCGGTTCCTATTTTCCAGTCTTCTTTTGGCTTGCAGCCAGCGTTTAAATATTCTGCTAATTGTCCGTAATGTTCAATTAGTCCGCCTCCAGATTGTGGGATAGACATTTGTGAACCTCTATTAGTTTTGTTTTATTGAGTGGTGAACTTAAGATTTAACCAAGTCAAGTATCTATTTTTCCCAAATTTTCTTGGTTGAGCTTTTTGGGTTGTTTGCCGCGTTAATTAGATGCGTAGATTCTACACCTGGAAGCGTTAAAAATATGTCAAAGAGTTTTTCGTTTCCAAATGCATTTAAAGGTATATTTATAATTGACTGATCTTCAGTCTTTAATCTCCAACTGGGACCAAATGTATTTGAAATACTTATTTCAATGGAGATTATATTATCTGCGGAAAATGCAAGCCCGCCAGTGGGATCAAAGTAAACGATTTGTCTTTCTTTTATCTCCACTAATCCTAAGCCGTTTGGGAATTGAGAAAATGACAACCGTCTATGAGCAACAATTGCTATGCAAATACCTATAATTGCAATTATATATCCAGAAAATTGAAGTATTAGATTGTATTTAGACGCACCATGAAAACCTATCCACAATCCTAAAGCGGCAATAATTAAGCTAATGAGGCACTCTCTCCATTTGTATAGCCACAATTTTATTTCTGGTCTTAGAAAAGACATTACCAGTCACCAAAATTATTTTGCCAAAAAGTTAAGGCTGCAACAACTGCGGTGTCTGCTCTTAAAATTCGAGGTCCAAGACTAATTGGAAAGGTTTGTTTATGATTATTTAAAAAAGCTTGTTCTTTGGAGGAAAAACCACCTTCAGGGCCAACTAATATAGCCCAGCTAGAAAAATGTGTATTTGGTTTTTCAACTTTTGTTCCAGATAAGGATTCATCGCAGTATAATATGCCCCTATTTTTTGGCCAAGCATCTAATATTTCATTCAGGTCAGTTAATTTTTCCACAACTGGAACAAATGTTCCTCTGCATTGCTCAGCTGCTTCAACTGCATGAGCATGCAAATTTTCTCTTTTAATTCGTTCCGAATTTGTAAAATCAGTTTTAACTGGTATTATTCTCCGCTCCCATTTCCGTAGCTTTTTCAATAATGAAGTTTGTTCTATTTTTTTTAATTGGAGCAAAAAGAAGCCATATATCGGGAGGGTTTAATTGTATTTGGGTTTGTTCATGCACTATTCCACATGTATTTTTTTTACCAATTTCGATAAGCTCAACTTTCCAAGCGCCATCGTGACCGTTAAAAATATCTAGAGTATCACCAATTTTCAATCGCATAACCTTATATAAATAATGCGATTGATCTTTATTAAAGAGGATCTCTTGCTCTTTTGATATAGAACCGTCTACATAAAGACGTATTTTTGAATTTTTATATAACATATTAAGTATTTATGACGCCAGCTGATCAAAATCCAGAAAAAGTTTTATTACGTGCTGATGGGCGTGTCTCAGATGCTATAAAATCAAATTGGGTAGATAATTATTGCCCTGAATGGTCTAAACCTTTTTTAAGACTTTCTCGCCTGGATAGACCAATTGGGACATGGCTATTACTAATACCTTGTTGGTGGGGACTTTTAATAGCCATAATAGATGATGGTGGATCGTTAATTGATTTAGATACCATCTGGATTGCATCAGTGTGTTTTTTTGGCGCTTTTTTGATGAGGGGAGCTGGCTGTACCTGGAATGATATTACTGACAGAAACTTGATGGTAAAGTTGCTCGGTCAAAATCTCGCCCTTTACCAGCAGGCTTGATTACTGTGAAATTAGCAGTAATTTGGATGCTTCTTCAGTTAATAATGTCAGCCATTTTATTATTTACCTTGAACTGGTTTGCAGTTTTAGTTGGAGCTCTTTCTTTAGTGGTGGTGGCTATATATCCGTTTGCAAAAAGATTTACTTGGTGGCCACAGTTATTTTTAGGCCTAGCATTCAATTGGGGAGCGTTATTAAGCTGGTCAGCGTATCAGGGTGATTTGGGCTTTGCCCCAATATTTTTATATCTTTCTGGAATTTGCTGGACATTATTTTATGATACAATTTATGCTCATCAAGACAAGGAGGACGATATATTAATTGGTATTAAATCTACTGCGCTGCGCTTAGGCGATAATACCTATAGTTGGTTATATGGCTTTGTAATTGGGTTAGTATTTTTTAACTTGTTATGCCTATTGTGCGTTTATTTCAAAATTAGTGATTTTGTACCTCTGCTTTTCTGTATATTTGGTATTTTGATTATGACGTTTCATTTACTTATTCAAATCAAAAAACTAGATATTAATGACTCGGAGAAATGTTTAATTATTTTTCGCTCAAATCGAGATTCAGGACTTATACTTGTTGCGATTCTCTGTATCGCAGTCTTGGTTTAATTTAAAATGATTATTTTAATTATTGATTGTTGTTTCAGGTTGATATGAAAAAAATTATAAACATATTTTTTATTACACTTATTGTATCTGTTTTATTTATTGTCTTCGCATTTGTATTGGTGAATTATTTTGAAAAGAAAACACTTGATGCGGTGCTAAAAGAAACATCTGATACTGAATTAAGTTGGTTAGAAGTTTCAACTGACGGTACGCGAGTAATTGTTAGTGGTTTTGCACCAGACGAGGCCAATCGATTTATCGCAACTTCAAAAATTTCTTCTATCATCAATTCTGAAAGAATAATCGACCAAATAATTGTAAAAAAACAAATTACTCCATCAACAATAGAGTATGTATTAGAAATACTCAGGGATGATAATCATATAAGTGTTATTGGTTTTGTGCCTACAAATTTGCAATCTAAAAAATTAATAGGCAATTTTTTAATATTGCTAAAGACTTAGAAGTTCGCAATTTACTGGAAGTTTCGTCTTTTCCGATAACTGATGCCTGGAAAAGAACATTGGATTATGCTATTTCTAGTGTGAAACTATTACCAAATTCTAAGATTTCGATTGCAAAAGAAGAAATTTGGATTTCGGCCCTTAGCGAAAGTATTGATGATAAGATTAGAATTGAAAATCAACTTACCTCACTAGACCCAGGGTTTTTTAAATTACATTTGGATATTCAGTCGCCCAGACCCTTAATCCAACCATTTTCACTAAGATTTACTATGGACGAGAGTGGGGCTTCTTTAGACAAGTGTTCAGCTAGTGATGAATATTCGAAAGTAGTAATTTTAAGCGCCATGATTAAGCTTGGTGTTGATAAGGAAAGTGATTGTGAAATTGGTATTGGCGTTCCTGCAGAAAGTTGGGTGGATGCTGTAATAATTGCTGCTACATATGTTAAGGAGTTTGAAATTGCTTCATTAACTTTTGAAAATCATAATGTCTCTCTTGTAGTCTCTGGAAATACTGGAAATGACAAGTTTGAAAATATAATTGATAAATTAAAGAAAGCTTTACCGAATGAATTTCAAGTTGCTGCAACTCTTCAACCAGTTCTGACAAAAGAAATTGATAATACAAATACCTTCACCGTAATAAAGAGCCTTGACGGTGTTGTGGAGCTAAAAGGTTTTTTGAATGATCATACTGCAGAAATAGCTGTTAGGAGTTATGCCAGCTCAATTTTTGGATCAAATAATATTAATGACTCACTCAGATTGAGCGACAAGTTGCCTCAGAACTGGCCAATTCAAGTTCTGACTGGCTTGGAGGTAGTAGGTCTTTTAGATCATGGAAGTTTAATCATAGAGCCAAATACTATTCTATTAGAGGGGAAATCAGCCAATCCAGAGATAAAATCAATAGTGTCCGAAATACTTTCTAAAAAATTAGGTAATGATATATTGTATACTTTAAAGTTAGAATATGATGAGCAGTTAGTTCCAAAACCAATAGGACTGGATGCTAAGAAATGTGTTTTAGATATAAATAATGTGATTGAGACACTTGGCATTGAATTTGCACCTGGAGAAATTGTTTTACAAAAATCCTCTAATGACACCTTAAGAAATATGGCAGATATTATGCAAACTTGTTATATAGTTCCTATGGAAATTGGTGGCCACACGGATAGTCAAGGTCGTAAGAGTTTAAATCTTTCTATAAGTCAGGCAAGAGCAGAGGCTGTAATGGATTCATTATTAAGTTATGACATCTTAACTGGTAATTTGATTGCAAAGGGATACGGTGAAAGCACACCAATCGCAGATAATAAAACATCAGAAGGTCGTAATAAAAACCGTCGGATTGAATTTACATTAATAATGAATGACGATTAGCATATAATTATTTTAGAAAGAAAAGATGGATAAGTTTGAACTCACATTAATCGTTGCATTTGCATTGCTAGTGTCTTTTGTGATTGGTTGGATATTATCACGACTTTTTCGAAATATTAATCAAAATCCTCACCTGGAGGAGAGTGATGTGAACGAACTTACAACCACACTGCTCAATGTTGAAGAAGAAAGAGATAACACAATTGCTTATGTGCAAAATAGAGAAAAAGAATTGGCTAATCAATTGGGCCAAGTTAAGGCTGAGCTAAATGCTGCCATGGACGGTTTGGGTTCGGCTCGGCGAGAAGTAGCGGAACTAAAAGAAAAGTTGTTGTCACAGGAATAGCGTTCTACCAACGTGTTAGTGCAGCCTCATCAGTCTCTTTACTAAGAACCCAGTTACTGCCCTTATCTGTAAATTCCTTTTTCCAAAACGGAGCTCGACTTTTTAAATAATCCATCAAGTATTCTGCCGCTTGAAACGCGTCAACCCTATGGCTTGAAGCCGTAACAACCATCATTATTATTTCGTTGACTTTAAGATTGCCATATCGATGAATAACTAAACAATTAGAAAGTTTCCAACGTTTGTTTACTACATTTATCATCTCTTCTATCGCTATTTTTGTCATAGATGGATAATGCTCGATATGTAATTTTTTTAAATTTGATTCTTCATTGTTTCTAACAACACCCGTAAAGCTGACAATGGCTCCACAGTTAATTGATTGTTTTTGAAAGTTTTACTTCTTCACTGAAATCAAAAGCAACATTCTGAACTCTAACAATCATTTTAGCCACCAGTCATTGGTGGAAAAAATGCGACTTCTCTCACAGATGCTAGAGAGGTTGAGAAATCTACCAGGTTTTGGTCGACGGCAACACGCACTGAAGAAATATCTTCGAATGCGGCTGCATTTTTCATTTTTTAATTTCAGTTCATTAATTAGTTCTTTAACATTCTCAGACTTTGTTTCCAACTTTTCTTCAGAAGCACCTACACCTTCCCGGATCCAAGAAAAATATAATATTCTAATCATTTCTAGTTTCATTTTTTATAAAATTTAAAGCTTTTCGTAGATAATCATAGCCGCTTAAAAATGTCAAAACTGTTGCTATCCATAAGAGTGAAAGACTTCCTAAAAGTGATAGTGATCCCAAGTTAATTGTCTTATCAACTGAATAATTTATTAAATTTTCGTTAATTAATTGATCTCCACCTGGTGTATTATAAAACTTTGCAATTAAAGAAAGAAAAAGACTACATATTGCAATTATTTGTATGGAAGTTTTCCATTTAGCGAGCCGTGTAACTGATAAAAGTTTTGCATTTTCTCCTAAGAATTCACGCAATCCAGAGACTAAAACTTCACGAAATATAATAATTAAGGTTGGTATTACGATCATTGGGCTAAACTTAAAAGGAAGTAACAAAACCATTAAGGCCATTATGACCATTGCTTTGTCTGCTATAGGGTCCATCATTTTTCCAAATGCAGTTTCCTGTTTCCAAAGTCTTGCCAAGTAACCATCTACAAAATCTGTTATGCCGGCTATGATGAAAATAATTAATGCAATGGAGTAGGATAAAGGCTGTTGGAAATACAAAATAACAAGAGGAACGGTAGGAGCCGCCGCTAGTCTGAATATCGTGAGAATATTAGGTAATGTCCAATTCATATCTATAGTCTAATCATTTATGAGGCATCATGGAAGAAGTCATGAAGACTTTTAGCCAATTTATTTGAAATTCCATCAACAGCTTGCAAATCCTTTAAATCAGCCCTTGAAATAGCCTTTGCAGATCCAAAATGTGAAAGTAATGCGCGCTTGCGCGTATGGCCTACGCCCTTTATTTCATCAAGTGGCGATCTAAAGTTTGATTTTTTTCGTTTTGCCCGGTGAGCCCCGATGGCAAAGCGATGAGCTTCGTCACGCAGACGTTGAACAAAATATAATACTGGGTCTGTATGGCGCAGACTAAATGGTTTTTCTTTATATCTGTAAAATAATTCTTTTCCAGCGTCTCTTTCCTCACCTTTTGCAACCCCAATAAAATACAAATCAGTTATGCCTAAATCTCTTAATACTTCTGCAACGGCTGATACTTGACCTGCACCCCCATCAATAATTATCAAATCTGGCCAATTTTCAGTGTTTTGATCAGGATTTTCAGAAAGAAGTTTAGAAAATCGCCTCTGGATCACTTCCTTCATCATTGCTAAATCATCACCAGTTTGGGCGGTAGGTTCTTTTATATTAAATTTTCTGTAAGCGGACTTTTCAAGGCCATCAGGACCTGAAACAATCATACCGCCAATCGCATTAGTTCCTTGAATGTGTGAATTGTCATATACTTCAATTCTATTCAATTTTCTCTCTATATTAAGCGCCTTAGCTAAATCTTTGAGTAATTTAATCTGATTTGCAGATTCAGAATTCTTTCTAGCTAATGCCTCCTCGGCATTTCGCCTAGCGTTCTCCACCAATATAGCTTTTTCACCATATTTAGGGTTTAAAATCTTTATCTTATAAGATGAGTTCTTTGATAAAAGATTCTCAACCAATAAAGGATTTTCTATTTTGTTTGATAATAAAATATTTTTTGGCGCAGTTTTGTTATCATAAAATTGTACCAAGAATGCCTCTAAAATTTCTGAAACTTCTGCTCCACTACCAGTTTGGGGAAAATATGCTCGATTGCCCCAATTTTGGTGTGCTCTAATAAAAAAGACTTGAACACAGGCGGTGTTCCCCTCGCAATGGATTGCAATGACATCTGCCTCATTGACGCCTTTAGGATTTATTCCTTGGTGTTGTTGAATTTGGGTTAATGCGTGAATTCTGTCTCTCAAAACAGCGGCAGTTTCAAAATCCATCTGTTGGCTTGCCTCGTGCATCTGCAAAGCTAATCTTTCTTGAATTTTTTTATTTTTTCCTTTTAAAAAATTTTCAGCATCTTCAACTGATGCGTTATATCTATTTTCAGATATTTTTCCTACACAGGGACTTCGACACTTTTTAATTTGGAATAAAAGGCATGGGCGTGTTCGATTAGTAAATTGAGTGTCAGTACAATTGCGCAACATGAATATTCTTTGCAATTGATTTAAAGTTCTATTTACGGCTCCAGCCGATGCAAAAGGTCCATAATAGCTACCTTGTTCAGATTTTTTTCCACGATGCTTTTTGATTTGTGAAAAAATGTGAGTTTTTGAAACCAAGATATTTGGAAAACTCTTATCATCGCGTAGAAGTACATTATATTTGGGTTTTAACTGCTTTATTAAGTTTTGTTCCAATAGTAATGCTTCTGTTTCAGTCCGTGTGGTTAGGAACATCATAGAGACAGTGTTTTGGATCATTTTGCTAGTTCTTATAGTATGCCCGTGACGTTTAGAGTAATTAGTGACTCTCTTTTTTAAATTCACAGCTTTGCCAACGTATAAAACCGATCCAGTACTGTCCAACATCCGATAAACACCTGGATTTTCAGGGAGATTTTTAAGATAGTTTCCGATTATCTCATATCCGGAAGTATTAGATTTAGTTGTTATATTAATGATAGTAATCCCAAGATATTACATGATTCTGTAGTTTCTAAATTTAAAATGACATATTGGTCATATTTTCTCCACTTATTCTGTGGATAAGTCTGCATATAACTTTACTCTTCAGCCAAATTCCTCTTAAATTATTGGGTTTATACCTAATTGCCCAATTTTTAAACAATTTGTTAAGTCTCTGAAATATAACAATAAAAATAGCTTTTTTTGCAAATGATTGAATTCATTGAGGTTTTTTTTATTTATATTAAGATAATATAGTCTAAGTGGACAACTAACGTGGCGTAAATTAGCTAGCGCATTGATTTTACTACTCAATTCCTAGGATATCTGGGGTTTGCCAAGCTAAATGTTGGCCACCATCAATACAGATTAATTGCCCTGTAAGAGAGTAAGCATTTAAAATAAAATTCATCGCATTTGTTATATCAATCTCATCAGCACCACGCATTAATGGTGTTGATCGTCGTTGTTGTTCAAAATTTTCTTTGCTCTGACGGCTGCCTTGCAAAGTAGGACCAGGTCCAATTGCATTTACTCTGATATGTGGAGCTAGAAACTGTGCTGAAGATTGAGTAAATGCCCACAACCCCATTTTTGCAGTTGTGTAAGACATAAATTCGGGTGTTATCTTTCGCACCCTTTGATCAATCATATTTATAATGTTTGAATTTGAGTAAGGAATTTTATCTTTATTATTTTCTATTTTTGGCGCTTGTTGTGCAAATTTTTGAGTTAAAAAAACGGCTGAACGTAGATTAGAATTGATATGGCGGTCCCAGCTTTCAATATCAACGGTGTTTAAATTGTCATATTCGAATATCGAGGCATTATTTATCAAAAGATCAAATGCTCCTCCCATTATTTTTTTAGCTTTTGCAACGAGTTCAATAGTATCTGTCATTTCCAGAAGATCAGCTTGTAAAATCTCTGCTTTTACACCTTTGCTACGTGCTAAATCACGAGTTTCCTCAGCGTCTTCATTAGCCTTATTGTAATGAATGATAATGTCTGTGCCTTTGCTTGCCAATTCAAGTGCCATTGCTTTTCCCAGTCTTCTTGCACCACCGGTAATAATAGCTTTTTTAGACATCAATTACCTCTTTAATATTTTTTGGATAGTTAAATCCATTATTCTTCACAAATACAGATTGAATTATTGATTAGAGGAGCGCCACATTTTTTGCACTTTTTACTACCCCCAAATTTTATTTTGGGTAGTTTTAGTCGCCCAAATATGGCCAGAGCTACCATTCCCACAAGAAATAATGATACAATTTTGATTATCATTTACAAACCAAATTTTGACCAATTAGCATGATTTTCGATGCCTCCAATTGTTTCATTTGCAATTTTAATACCAAATCGGGAGATAAAGCTTTTCTTTTTTTCTTGCACATAAAAGTTTGTTTTATCCCCATATATTTTCTTCATTGTTGGTATGAGATGCCCAATGCCGTCAACTAAACCTAATTTTTTTGCGGTTTCTCCAACCCAAAATTCACCGGTAAATATATTTTCATTTTGAAGCCTGTCGCCTCTACTATTTTTTACCTGAGCAACAAAAGCGCTATGAATTTCTTTTTGGAGATTTATTAGCCTGTCGATATCTTCAGCATTTTCGGGTTTAAAGGGATCTAAAAAGCTTTTTTCTTCTCCAGCCGTATGAATTCGCCTTTCAATGCCGTAGTTTTCTATAAGTTTTTGGAATCCAAAGCCAGAATATATTACACCAATTGAGCCAACGATTGAACTCAAATCTACGTAAATTTCATCTGCCGCCGTTGCTAACCAATAACCCCCTGATGCGGCCACGTCTTCAACAAAAGCATAAACAGGGACTTCCTTCTCTTCTGCTAAGCGCCTTATTCGTGCAGCGATTAAGCTAGATTGAACTGGGCTACCACCAGGTGAGTTAATTAAAAGTGCTACTGCAGATAGGTTTTTACGTGAAAATGCTTTTTCAATCAAGTTTTTTGTAGAGTAATCACTTATTGCGGATGAGCCAAATCTACCATCTGCAGCAATCGTACCGCTAAAACGAATTACTGCCACCTGAGGTGTTTTTTTTCTAAAAGGTAACCAAAATTTCATAAAAACCGTTTAATGATTTGATATTGGAGACACAACCACTTGTTTAGAGATTTTTTTAATTAACAACTATGGGTTGTTAATTACTAACGCAACGTTACGCAGTGACTTGGATGACTCATAGCAAAAAAAAAGATTAACCTCGTAAATTATGAAGATTAATGTTACCAGTGTTTACTCGAAATTGTATTTTAACTGATACATTTATCAAATTTAGTTTGAGTAATTAATTATTTAATAATCCTGAGGGGGAAATTATGAAGAATATACTAAAAAAGGGTTCAGCAATTGCAGTTAGCATTTTTGCTCTAACAGCAGGGTCTACTAGCTATGCAGCTGAAAGCGTTAATGTAGCTTTTTTCTTGGAATGGGCGTCACCAAACCAGATATCAAAAGTTGACAAAGTCTATGATGAAGCAATGGGTGTGGATGTTAACTGGGTAGATTTTTCAACAGGTGTTCAAATGACAGAAGCAATGTTGGCTGGGGATATTGATATTTCGTATTCTCAAGGGCTTTCACCATTCGTGACAGCTATTCAGCAAGGGCATCCTTTGAAAATGGTAGCAATAGCAATGGAATACGAAGCAAATGATTGTTTTGTAAAAAATGGTCTTGGAATCGACTCATCTAACGCATCTGAGCTAGAGGGTAGAACTGTTGCTGTCCCACTAAATACAATGGCTGATTTTGCTTTTAGAAGTTACATGTCAAGCTTAAATGTTGATACTTCAACTATGACAATTGTTGATCAGGCACCAGCAGATGGCGCTAAATCTTTGGCTGACGGTAATGTTGATATGGCTTGTATATTTGGAGGTAACTCTTCAAAGGCGGCAGGAGAAGTTGGAACACCAATTATGACGTCACAGCAAAAAATTGACGCGGGTATTGGCTCATTTGATGTTATTTCCGTTACAGAGAAGTTTGCGACAGAAAATCCAGATCTTTTAAGAACATTTTTAGATGTTACAGACGAAGCAAATCTAGCATGGAAAGCAACAGATGCTCAACTTGCAAAAGTTGCTGCAGATGCTGGCATGAGCGTTGAAGACACTAAACGACAAATGGGTGGCATGATTTTTATGACCGAAAAACAGCAGATGGATAAATACTTTGGTCCTGATGGAGTAGCGGCAAGCGCGGCAGCTGCGTTGGGCGTTGTATTCTCTGATTCATCTGATGGATCGGCGATAGCTAAAACGATCGATAGTTCATATTTCGATTAATTTCGAAATTTCTTAAATGTTAAACAAGACCCTTTTTAGGGTCTTGTTTTCTTGGATTGGCTGCATCAAACGCACTATTAGGTGCATTGGTTTTATATCAACCAACTGATGCTGGCAACGTTTATAAATCATTTGGTGAGACCGAAGTTTTAAAGGACATTTCTGTCGCTATAGAGGATGGTGAATTTCTGGTGCTTGTCGGGCCGTCAGGTTGTGGAAAGTCAACCTTGTTAAATATGATTGCTGGATTTTTAAATCCTACAGCAGGTGACATGTCTTTAAATAATATGCAGATAGAAGGCCCAAGCGTTGAGCGAGGAATGGTCTTTCAGCAAGGCGCTCTCTTTGAATGGCTGACGGTATCAAAAAATGTAGATTTTGGTTTAAGGATGAAGAAAACCTCAGAAAGCGAAAGCGAAGCCTTGGTAGAAAAGTGGCTCAATATCGTTGGATTGCAGGGCTTTGGTGACACACCAACTTATCAGCTGTCAGGTGGAATGCAACAGCGTGTTGCTTTAGCTAGATCAATTGTATCGGATCAATGTGATCCTCATGGATGAACCACTTGGGGCCTTGGATGCGCTTACGAGAGAAAAAATGCAATCATTGATTTTAGAACTTTGGAAAGAAACTGGAAAAACAATATTAATTATTACGCACTCTGTGGAGGAGGCATTATTGCTTGGCGAGAGGCTTTTTGTAATGGCTCCAAGACCAGGAAGAATTCATAAAGAGTATAAACTGCCGTTTGCTGAAGAAGGTTTGAAGAAGCCTCTCCGAGATATTAAACAAGGTCCACATTTTGCAGAGGTAAGAGAGGAGATCTTATCGATGATTTGGGATATGGAAGAGGAGATAATGGGCGGTGCTTGATTGGTTCTCTGAAGAGCGAGCTTTTATAGCTTCCATTATTATAGTTATTTTATTAATGGCTTTAATTTTCTCGATACTTATTGGGCTCAAGCAAGCAACATCTCGTGCTAAGGACGAAGTATTTGGGGACCCAGAACGCACCTTAGGTGGATGGTATTGGACAGTAGCTGGGATTTCGACAATCTTATTGCTATGGTTTTATTTTTCTTGGGGTATTGGGCGTGCTTTTTTTCCTGAAGCGGGTAATGAAATGTGTCAGGTTGCAAAAGTTGAAACTTCCATCGCTCCTATTAAAGCTGCTCTCCCGATTGGAGCACGGTATTATAAATCGACTAAATTGATCATTCGAAATACAGAGCAGCTTGATATTTTAGAGACTAATTTACCTAAGGATGTTTTTAATAGCTTTGAACAAAAAGAACTGTTGGATATAATATTTAGATCGAGGAAACTAATTGGAGTGTACTCTAATCAAGAATATCAGAGTACTACTTCTATAAATACCTTTTCAAATATTGCTAATGATTTTGATAATTTAAGCGATAAATTAAAGCAGGGGTATTATGATTTTATACCCACGACAGAAGCACTTTCGCAACCCAAATGGGGTACCACGTACATTGAATTACCATTACTTCCAATTACACAGAAAGGCATCCTTTTTGATGAAATTAGTAAAAAAACCAAATTATTATCTACAACATTTTTGAAAACAAGAAACCGTTCAAAAACTGCAGAAATTTTCAATTTGCACATTTAAAGAAAAAATAAAATATCTATTAATAATCACTTCTTTTGGAGAGGAGATATTAAAACAAAGGCAGAATTATGTTAAGGCTGTTGAGCGTATTTTTAAAAGGTTAGATGATGGAACTATATTTCCACCTCAGTCGTTAGATGGGCTAAATAATTCGGTGAATAGCTTTCTTGATGCACTCAGTGACGCAAAAGGAAATTTGAAAGTTATTCAAGCAGTTTTTATTCCTGGTCAAGGTGTTATCAAATCAAAAACTCAGTGTACTGAACAAGGCTCAGGGCGATGGTTACCAAAGCCCACAGACGTAGTCGCTAAATTCTTAATACTTGCAAACCCTGATTTGGAAAATGGAGGAGGTTACAAAGGAACTACGCTTTTTTGGTGGGATTGGCTCGAAATAGCAGATATTTTGGCATTTTTCATCCCAGATTCATTCATTGATCAACTTCCTGGAGAATATGGACAACATTCTGAAAGTGGTAAATTTGAAGCAAATTATAAAGATACGCTAAAGCCCTGTGGTTCAAATTTATATTTTGAAATATTTAAAATACCTATTCCAACTGGTCACATATGGGATTCATTTTTAAGAGTATTTCTTGGATTAACGCTTGGAATTATTTTTGAGAGTGCTGTTCTAGAATTGCATTATCAATTTTTAAATCATTCTTTGATCTAACAAAATTTGTATATCGACCGGTCCCACCTTTGGCGTGGGCGCCATTAATTCTTACAATTTTTGGCATTCAAGATGATGGAAAGATATTTCTTCTTTTTATGGTGGCATTTGCTATCATGGTTATTTCTGCCAGAACGGGGGCATCAGGCACCCAATTATCAAAAATCCGGGCATCTCATTCTCTAGGGGCCTCAAATAGTCAAATATTACGTTATGTGATTTTACCAAATGCTTTACCCGAAATCTTAACAGGGATAAGAATTGCTGTTGGTATGTGTTGGGGGACTTTAGTTGCTGCTGAAATGTTGGCTGGTACAACAGGTATTGGGTTTATCGAAAACGTGGCCAGAACAGTTTCTGATTATGAGTTAATTTGGGTCACAATTTTGATAATGGGTTTGCTCGGTTTGTCTTTCGATATCATGATGCGGTGGGTAATAAGAAAAACTATACCTTGGCGAGGCAAGGGTTAATCAGAAAGAATTTTTTCGATTTGTGCTAAACGTTCTTTGCCATAGAATATTTGATCTCCAACAAAAAAAGTTGGCATTCCGAAAGTACCTTTTTTAACAGCTTTATTAGTATTCGAGATTAGTTTTTCTTTAACTTCCTTTGATTGCCCTAATTCAATTAAATCTAATCCATCAAACCCTGAGTTTGACATTGCTTGGAGGTAAATATCAGGGTCACCCATATTTTTTGGACTTTCCCACATATGATGAAAACCAGCTTCGATGTAATTTTTTAAATTACCTTCGTTTTGAGCTACAATCGCTCCCCGCATTAAGATTAATGTATTAACGGGAAAGTATGGGTTTTTTTTAAAGGTTATAATTTTGTGTTCTTCAATAAATCGTACTAGTTCTAAATTTTCGTAAGCATTTTTCCCCAACACATCCGCGAATGCATTCATTGGAGCTTGATTGTTGGTTTGCTTAAAAATACCCCCTAAAAGGCAAGGTATATAGTTAAGTTTTGAATTGGTTCGTTTCTCAATTTCTGGAAAAATTTTGTGCACCAAATATGTATTTGGACTTGCAAAATCAAAAATAAAATCTACAATTTTCATTTAAAATCTCTCTTTTCAGCTATTATAATTTCGTAGATCGTTGCATAGTTTAATTTAGATTGATTTGAAATATCCGATATCATTGAGGCTTCATCTACAATAAATAATGTTTTTTTATTCGTAAACTATGTGGGTGATAGTATGACTTTACCTCATTTAAATATTAGTGATCCTAATTTTTCAACACGCAGTGTAGAGATTGAAAAGGCAAGAAGTCATTCTTTTTGTGCGACTACCCCTTTTGGGCTCGCGATTTTGCGTTACAAAGAGGTTGGTCAACTTTTGCGAGATCGCAGATTAAGACAAGGGAGTTATGCCTGGCCTGAAAAGAATGGATTAACGGGATCTTTTGGAGATTTCTGGAAGCGGAGCGTCATTGGGCAGGAGGGTGGTTATCATAAAAAGCTTCGAGATATCTTGGTTCCATCGTTATCCCAAGATTTCATTTATTCTTTGACCGCCTGCCTGCACCAGCAAATAATCTTTGTGAAAACTTGAAGAAAAAAAATTCTTGTGAATTTATGAGCGAATTTGCAAAACCGTTTGCTGGACAAGCTATGTGTATTTTACTCGGTTTAAACAAAAAAGAGTGGGAAATTATTTCCCAAGATGCCTCAGATTTGGGTTTAGCGATGGGGGTTGAATGCAAATTGAATGAGAATATTTTTAATAGTGCTTATGAGCGCCTAGCTGATCTCGCACAAGGTTTAATCAAAAGAGTACGATCGGGCGAAGATGAAACAAGTTTTGTTGCAAGACTTTATTTCCAAATGAGTAAAGTGGGTGGCTTAAGTGATTTAGAGCTTTCAGATCTGATTGTAATTTCGATTTTTGGAGGAGTAGATACTACTCGTTCTCAACTTGGTTTGGGAATTATGACGTTTATCAAGTACCCAGATGAATGGGTGAAATTAAGAAATGATAAATCGTTAGCATCTAATGCTTTTGATGAGTTGATAAGAGAACGGCCAACAACAACCTGGGTCACTCGTGAGGCAAACCAAGATTTTGAGTTTTCTGGAGTTAATATTAATAAAGGTACTACTTTACACTTGCTTGTTCATTCTTCCTCTCGCGATCCAATATGGCAAGATTCTCCTACGTTTAATATCAGTGCTAAACGGAAAAAACATTTTGGGTTTGGAGGTGGGTCTCATCATTGCGTTGGGCACTTTATGGCTAAGTCAGATTCAGTCATAGCTCTTTTAGCTTTATCTAGCTTTATGAAAAAAATTCAACATGACGGTGAGGCGACATTGTTACCTGATTCAGGCAACACGAGCCCCATAACACTTCCAATAAAATATGCAGTGAATTACTAGTTAAAATTATAACATAAAACTCTATATTTAACTCATGATCTGTTGACCTTGGCTATTGTCACAGGTAAACCGCGGACTACGTATATAAAGATAGTCAATTAGGAGTATTTTCATTGAATGATCTTTTGATGCAATATTTGCCAATCCTTATCTTTCTAGGACTAGCGATTGCTCTTGGATCGATTTTGATATTGGCAGCGGTTATCGTTGCGGTAAGCAATCCTGATCCTGAAAAAACATCTGCATACGAGTGCGGTTTTAACGCATTCGATGATGCAAGGATGAAATTTGATGTACGTTTTTATTTAGTTGCTATTTTATTTATAATATTTGATTTAGAGATAGCTTTTCTGTTTCCTTGGGCTGTGTCTTTTAAAGATATTAGTATTGTCGGTTTTTGGTCAATGATGGTTTTTCTAGGGGTCCTTACCATTGGATTTGCTTACGAGTGGAAAAAAGGTGCTTTGGAATGGGATTAGAAATATCTTCAAATGCGGCAGGTGTAGATAAAGAAGTCACTGTTAGTGCGCTTGGCAGAGATCTACAAGACAAAGGCTTTCTTGTGACATCAACTGAAGATGTAATTAATTGGGCTAGAACAGGATCCTTACATTGGATGACTTTTGGCTTGGCATGTTGTGCAGTTGAAATGATGCACACATCGATGCCAAGATACGACCTTGAACGACTTGGTACAGCGCCTCGAGCTAGTCCACGACAATCGGACCTAATGATAGTTGCTGGTACTCTGACTAATAAAATGGCACCTGCTTTGCGCAAAGTATATGATCAAATGCCGGAACCGCGATATGTTATTAGTATGGGGTCGTGTGCAAATGGCGGTGGATATTATCATTATAGTTATTCTGTAGTTAGGGGATGTGATAGAATTGTTCCAGTAGATATATATGTACCAGGGTGCCCCCCAACGGCAGAGGCATTGCTTTATGGAATTATGCAGCTGCAGAGAAAAATTCGCCGTACTGGTACGATAGTCAGATAGGTTTATTTTATGAGTGATTTATTAAGTGAATTAGGTGCACTAATAGCAAGTAAGCAGGAAGAATCTGTCTTATCTGCTGAAGTAATTTCTGGAGAGCTGGTTATTCATGCTATACCAAATGAAATAGTAAGCTTGATAGAGTTTCTTAGAAGTAATCCAAATTTACAATGTTCAACATTAATAGATCTTACTGCAGTTGATTACCCCACGCGGGACAAAAGGTTTGATGTTGTTTATCACTTATTATCTATGTATCAGAATCTGCGCATAAGGATCAAAGTGGCAATTAAGGATGGAGATTTAATTCCAACAATTAGCAAAATTCACAAAGCGGCTGATTGGTACGAGCGAGAAGTGTTTGATATGTATGGAATAAAGTTTTCGGAACATCCAGACCTTAGGCGTTTATTGACTGATTATGGTTTTCAGGGTCACCCGCTTAGAAAAGATTTTCCCACGACAGGATATTCAGAAGTAAGGTATGATGAGGTTCAAAAAGCTGTTATATATGAGCCTGTAAGCTTATCACAAGAATATAGGCAATTTGATTTCATGTCGCCGTGGGAGGGCGCTGAATATATTCAATCAGACGATAGCGATAAAGTTACAAACCTTTGTTTGATATTTTAAAAATTATCAGAGGTATTATGCCAGCATTTATGAAAATTAAATTTACAGATGCTTCTGCTAAATTGATTTGTGGGTTGAGTTAATGGTTGAAAGCTTATCAGAAATAAAAAAAGCAGAAGATCAAGTCCGAAATTTTAACATTAATTTTGGTCCTCAACATCCCGCTGCCCATGGCGTGTTAAGATTGGTATTGGAGCTTGATGGTGAGATAGTTGAACGGGTTGATCCGCATATTGGATTGTTACATCGCGGTACAGAAAAACTTATGGAAAGCCGCACTTATTTACAAAATTTGCCCTATTTTGATCGATTAGATTATGTGGCACCAATGAACCAAGAGCATGCCTGGTGTTTAGCTATAGAAAAACTAACAGGCACAAAGGTTCCTAAACGTGCCTCATTAATTAGAGTTCTATATTGTGAAATTGGCAGAATTTTAAACCATTTATTGAATGTGACCACTCAGGCCATGGATGTCGGTGCGTTGACGCCTCCCTTGTGGGGTTTTGAAGAGAGAGAAAAACTGATGGGCTTTTATGAGCGTGCTAGTGGTGCCCGCCTACATGCTGCTTATTTTAGACCGGGAGGGGTCCATCAAGATCTACCACCTGAATTGTTAGATGATATAATGCAATGGAGCCTACATTTTCCAAATACTTTAGATGATATTGAGGGTTTGCTCACAGAAAATAGAATATTTAAACAACGGAATGTTGATATTGGGATTGTAAGTGAGAAAGATATCCAAGATTGGGGCTTTTCGGGAGTCATGGTTAGAGGTTCTGGTTTTGCATGGGATTTGAGGCGTTCGCAACCATATGAGTGCTATGATGAGTTTGATTTCAAGATACCAGTTGGAAAAAATGGTGATTGCTATGATAGGTATTTGTGCAGATTAGCAGAAATGCGTGAAAGTAATAAAATAATTAGGCAAGCAATAGAGAAATTAAGCCACACTACAGGCGAAGTTCTTTCTCGTGGAAAGGTTACCCCTCCACCACGCGTTGAGATGAAAAGGTCAATGGAAGCTTTGATACATCATTTTAAGTTGTACACTGAAGGCTTTAAAGTGCCAGAAGGTGAAATATATACTCCGGTTGAGGCTCCCAAAGGTGAGTTTGGTGTGTACCTTGTGTCAGACGGTACTAACAAACCTTACAGAGTTAAATTGCGCGCTCCAGGTTTTCCTCACTTAGCTGCAATGGATTATTTATGTCGAGGTCATCAGTTAGCAGATGTATCAGCTATTCTTGGTTCACTTGATATCGTTTTTGGTGAGGTGGATAGATGATATGTAATAGACAATTTATCAATCACAATAGGTTGGTTTTTTTAGCTTTGAAGGTGTTTTAATGTTAAGACGCTTGCATCATTTGCAGCCTGAATCTTTTTCTTTTTCAAAGAAAAACTTGGTTTGGGCGAAAGAACAAATAAAAAAATACCCAGAGGGCCGCGAGGCTAGCGCAATTATACCTCTGCTTTGGCGGGCTCAAGAGCAGGAAGGATGGCTTACTAGGCCAGCAATCGAATACGTGTCAGAATTGTTGAATATGGCATATATTAGAGCTTTAGAAGTTGCATCGTTTTATTTTATGTTTCAACTACAGCCTGTTGGTGAGGTAGCTCATGTGCAGGTGTGTGGCACTACTTCTTGCATGATATGTGGTGCAGAAGATTTAGCGGAAGTTTGTAAAAAATTTATATCTGAAAACGAACATGAAATTTCAAAAGATGGAAAATTTAGTTGGGAAGAGGTTGAGTGTCTAGGAGCATGTTCTAATGCACCGATGGTTCAAATTGGCAAGGATTTTTACGAAGATTTAACCGTTGATAAATTTGAGAAAATTTTGAAGGACTTTGATAAAGGTCTTGTGCCTGAACCTGGCCCCGCAAAATGGTCGCTATGCTGCAGAACCATTAGCTGGATTAACAAGTTTACATGTACATGAGGCTAATCGATTGGACCACAATGCTTCTGTAGGTTTGGCAATTGAATTAAAGGATACCATCGAGCGGATAGGATCAGATAAAAAAATCAATTCAAAAAAATTAAAAAATAAAATAGATTATGAAAAAAATTACCCCAATGAAGGTTTTGTTGTGAAAAAAAATGGTAGAAAACAAATTCGAATAGCAAGTATTGTGATTATTTTTACAATTTTTACTTGGATGATTGCCAGTTATATTGGGGGTCAATTAGCCTGGGAGGCAAGGTTTGCATTTTTATTTGATTTTTGTGCTATTGCAGCATTTCTATGGGCATTAGTAGTAATCTTAAGAGTTTGGTTAACTAGCCCAGTTGTAGAGGAAAATTAATGCTTAGTGATAATGATAGAATCTTTACGAATCTTTATGGTATGCATGACCGAACCCTTAAAGGAGCTCAAAGCCGTGGGCACTGGGATGGCACCAATAAGTTAATAAAAAATGGTCGTGCTTGGATCATTGATGAAATAAAAAGTTCTGGTCTTCGTGGTAGAGGTGGTGCTGGATTTCCAACAGGCCTCAAGTGGTCATTTATGCCAAAAGAAAGTGATGGCAGGCCGTCATATTTAGTAATTAACGCTGATGAGTCAGAGCCAGGAACCTGTAAAGATAGGGAAATAATGCGCCATGACCCTCACAAATTAATAGAAGGTTGTTTAATAGCAGCTTTTGCGATGGGGGCTAATTGTGGCTATATATATATCCGAGGAGAATTTATTCGTGAGAGAGAGACTCTTCAGAATGCTATCGATGAAGCTTATGACGCAGGATTTCTTGGAAGGAACGCGGCTAAGTCTGGATGGGATTTTGATCTGTATTTACACCATGGTGCTGGAGCTTATATTTGTGGAGAGGAAACAGCTTTATTAGAAAGTCTTGAAGGTAAGAAGGGAATGCCGCGCATGAAGCCTCCATTCCCTGCTGGAGCAGGTTTATATGGTTGTCCAACTACAGTAAATAATGTTGAATCAATAGCAGTTGTACCAACAATTTTGAGGCGAAGTGGAGATTGGTTCAAGTCGTTTGGTAGAGAAAATAATGCTGGAACAAAGCTTTTTGCAATTTCTGGACATGTAAATAACCCGTGCGTAGTTGAAGAAGCGATGTCCATTCCGTTACAAGAGTTACTGGAGAGACATTGTGGAGGAGTACGTGGTGGGTGGAAAAATTTAAAGGCCGTAATACCAGGTGGATCATCTGTTCCTTGCTTAAGGGGAGATGACTGTAGCGACGTTATTATGGATTTTGATTTTTTAAAAAGTAGGCGCTCAGGATTAGGAACGGCTGCGGTAATTGTGATGGATCAGTCAACAGACATTATAAAAGCAATATGGCGACTATCTAAGTTTTATAAACATGAAAGTTGTGGACAATGCACGCCTTGCAGGGAAGGTACTGGATGGATGATGCGTGTGATGGAGCGGTTGGTTCATGGAAATGCAGAGCCTGAAGAAATAGATATGTTATTGGACGTTACTAAACAGGTCGAAGGTCATACAATTTGTGCTTTGGGAGATGCAGCAGCCTGGCCCATTCAAGGATTAATTAGAAATTTTCGTGATGAAATTGAAGATCGTATAAAAGAAAAAAGGTCAAAAATCACAGGAAAAATGCAGCAGAATGATTAAATGTTAAATGATAATTTTTAACATAAATAAATAGAGAAAATAAAGTTTAATGTTATATTATGGAGTTTGTTAATTTGAGATTTATCGTTTTGATATGCTTTTGTTGGATGTCTTTTATCCAGATAGCTAATGCTAAGCCTTTATTGAATTGACAAATGAAAATATATGGCATGAATTACTACAAATTAGTGTGGCTAGTAAAATAAGTGAGAAATGTACATCTATTGAGGCAAGAAAAATAAAGGGCCTGTTTGCCTTACTTCAGATTAAGAGTGTAGCCAAAGAACTTGGGTATACTGATAATTAGAAACAGCATTGTATACAATTAAGGAAAATAAGAAAAAATTAAAAAATGAAACCGATGTTTATTGTACCAGACAATGGAGTTGATCTTAATTCATTAACTGATTCTCTCATAGTCATTCCGCCATGATCAAACAACAATTGGTTCATTGCTGAGGATTAAATAATAATATGGCCGATCTACGTAAAATAATTATTGATGACCTAGAAGTGGAAGTTGATCCTGCTATGACTCTCCTTCAAGCTTGTGAGGTGGCTTCCATTGAAGTTCCACGTTTTTGTTATCATGAACGATTATCGATAGCAGGAAATTGTAGAATGTGCCTAGTGGAAGTTGTTGGTGGCCCCCCTAAACCCACAGCATCTTGTGCTATGCAAGTACGTGATTTGCGACCTGGACCAAATGATAAAGGCGTTAATTAAAACAAAGTCACCAATGGTCAAAAAAGCGCGTGAAGGGGTTATGGAGTTTTTATTAATAAATCATCCACTTGATTGTCCTATTTGTGATCAAGGTGGTGAGTGTGATTTACAAGACCAGGCTATGGCCTATGGAGTAGACTTTAGTCGTTTCAGAGAAGCGAAAAGAGCTACTGAAGATCTTGATTTAGGTCCTCTTGTTGAAACTCATATGACTCGATGTATCTCCTGCACTCGATGCGTGAGGTTTACCAGTGAAGTAGCAGGTATTACGCAGATGGGCCAAACTGGTCGTGGTGAAGATGCAGAAATTACAAGCTATTTGGGTGAAACACTACAGTCGAACCTGCAAGGGAATATAATTGATTTATGTCCAGTTGGAGCTCTAACTTCGAAGCCTTATTCCTTTACTGCACGATCTTGGGAACTGAAAAAAACTGAAACCATAGATGTTATGGATGCTATGGGAGCTTCTATCCGTGTTGACACTAAGGGTAGAGAAGTAATGCGAATTTTGCCTTTAAATCATGATGGTGTGAATGAAGAGTGGATTTCAGATAAAACACGGTTTGTTTGGGATGGGTTAAGAAGGCAGAGGCTAGATAAGCCCTACATTCGTGATAATGGTAAATTACGCGTGGCTACTTGGCCAGAAGCTTTGAAACTAGCTAGTGCTAGAATGAAAGATAGTAAAGTTCTGGCGTTGGCTGGGGATTTGGCGCCTGTAGAGGCCATGTTTGCCTTGAAGGAGTTGATTAAAAATTTGAATGGTAAGTGTGAGAGCCGAACAGATGGTGTTAAATTACCAAAAGGCTCTCGTGGTGGCTATGCTGGCACGGCGTGTATTGAAGACGTAGATCATGCGGAGCATATCCTAATAATTGGAAGTAATCCGCGCGTAGAGGCGCCCGTATTTAATGCTCGAATTAGAAAGGCTTGGGCTCAAGGTGCTGATATCGAGTTGGTTGGACAGGAAGTGGACCTTACTTATGAGTATGATTACTTAGGTAATGATAGATCCGCATTGAAAAAATTATTAAAACGTTCATTAAATTCTGAAATAAAAATTAAGAATAGTCTTATCATTGTTGGTATGGGTGCATTAATAGATGAAGATGGTTATGGGGTTTTATCTCTGATTCAAGAAATTTCAGAGGGCACTGATAGTAGAATACTAATGTTACATACGGCGGCAAGCCGAGTTGGGGCAATGGATATTGGATTTTCATGTGATGATAATTTAAGTGAAACTGTTCAAGAATCTGAGGTAATATTTAGTTTGGGCATGGATGAGTTTGATATAGATCCTGGTCCATTCATAATTTACCAAGGTAGTCATGGTGATAAAGGTGCTGAAATGGCTGATATTATTTTACCAGGATCAGCGTATACGGAGGAATCTGGGTTATTTGTAAATATGGAGGGTAGGGCTCAATTGGCTCAAAGAGCAAACTTTGCTCCAGGTGAAGCAAAAGAAAACTGGGCTATTTTGCGGGCATTATCTAATGAGTTAGACGAAAAACTTCCTTATAATAGCTTGATAGAACTTAGGCGGTTGTTATTTGAAGAATTTCCTCACTTAAAAGATATTGGTATAGTAGCAAAAAAAGAGCTTAAAACATTAGAAAAATCTAATTTAAAATCTGTTAAATTCAGAAATATAATAGAAGACTTTTATCTAACTAATCCAATCATTTGCCCAATAATGGCTGAGTTGTCTTCTATAACTAGGTCTAAAGATATGAAGGTAGCAGCTGAATAATTGTAAGAAATCAAATAAAAACGATGGTGTTTAACTTTCATATGCTATTTATAGCATGTAAAAATAAGCGGCCAAATATATGTTTAAGAGGTTAAATTGATACTCATTTTAGAAAAATTATATTTGAACAATAGTTTAATTGAGCAATGTTATGTATGAGTTTTTCACAGAAAGCTATTTTGGTATTTTTTTGTTAATTTTAAGCCAATGTCTTTTAGTTATCATTTGTGTTTTAATCAGCCTTGCCTTTTTAATGTATGCAGATCGAAAGATTTGGGCTGCAGTGCAAATGCGAAAAGGCCCAAATGTGGTGGGGGCTTTTGGGCTACTTCAGAGTTTTGCCGATTTTCTAAAATATATTGTAAAAGAAGTGATTATTCCAGCTGGAGCAGACAAACCAGTTTTCCTTTTAGCTCCTTTGTTGGCATTCATCTTGCCTGTTATCTCCTGGGCTGTAATTCCGTTTAATGATGGCTGGGTTATATCAAATATGAACGTTGCGGTTTTATATATTTTTGGCATAGGTTCTTTAGAAGTCTACGGTGTGATAATGGGGGGTTGGGCATCAAATTCGAAATACCCTTTTCTGGGATCGCTTCGGTCGGCTGCTCAAATGATATCTTATGAAGTTTCAATTGGATTTATTATTATTGGTATAATTATTTCCACAGGATCTCTGAACTTTGGAGACATTGTTAGAGCTCAAGATGGGAGTTTTGGTTTACTTAATTGGTATTGGTTACCACATTTTCCAATGGTATTTTTATTCTTCATATCTGCTCTTGCAGAAACGAATAGGCCACCTTTCGATTTACCAGAGGCTGAGGCAGAATTAGTTGCAGGATACCAAGTAGAATATTCGTCAACGCCGTTTTTATTATTTATGATAGGTGAGTTAATGGCAGTATGGCTCATGTGCGCTATCATGGCTCTAATATTTTTTGGAGGTTGGTTGTCTCCAATTCCAGGCATTGGAGATAGTATTTTTTGGTTTATAGCAAAGATGTTTGCAATATTTTTCATGTTTGCAATGGTTAAGGCAATAGTGCCAAGATATCGATATGATCAACTCATGCGAATTGGTTGGAAAGTCTTTTTACCTTTATCTTTGGCTTGGGTCGTAATAGTTGCTTTGTTTGCAAAATATGAAGTATTTGGTGGGTTTTATGCTCGCTGGGCGATTGGGAGTTAATTATGTCAAAAATAGATTATGGACGAGCTGCTAAATATTTTTTGCTGCTAGATTTTTTAAATGGTTTTAAATTAGGTTTTAAATATTTTTTTGCTCCTAAAAGTACATTGAATTATCCACATGAAAAAGGATATTTGTCTTCAAGGTTTAGAGGAGAACATGCTTTAAGAAGGTATCCAAATGGAGAGGAGAGATGTATTGCTTGCAAACTTTGCGAAGCAGTTTGTCCTGCGCAAGCGATAACTATTGATGCTGAACCTCGTGAGGATGGAAGTAGACGCACCACGCGATATGATATTGATATGACCAAATGTATTTATTGTGGATTTTGTCAGGAAGCCTGTCCTGTTGATGCTATTGTTGAGGGGCCAAATTTTGAATTTTCTACTGAAACTAGAGAAGAGCTTTTTTATGATAAAAATAAATTGCTTGAAAATGGAGATCGCTGGGAAGCAGAAATTGCACGAAATTTAGAGTTGGACGCACCGTATCGATAAAGACGATGTATGATTTAACTAAGGTTTTTAAAGGAAATTAATTATGGAATTGACTGCATTAGCATTTTATCTTTTTGCGATAGTTTCTATTTGCTCTGCCATTTTTGTAACTCTGTCGCGTCATCCGGTGCATTCAGTGTTATGGCTTATATTGGCCTTTTTAAGCTCTGCTGGATTGTTTGTTTTATTAGGTGCTGAATTCTTAGCTATGTTGCTAATTATAATTTATGTTGGTGCGGTAGCTGTTCTATTTTTGTTTGTTGTAATGATGTTAAACGTAGATTTTGCGGCATTAAAAGCAGATATGGCCAAATTTTTACCGATTGGTCTACTAATGGGAATAGTAATTTTGATTGAATTGGGTTTGGTTTTTGGTGATTGGAAATTTGCAAATAATTCTTTAGATTTAAGAGTGGCAATTACCCCTCCACTGCACGAAGTGCATAATACAGAAGCTCTTGGCTTATTGATCTATGATGAATTTATTTATCTGTTTCAGGCATCTGGGCTCATTCTATTGGTAGCAATGATTGGAGCTATTGTTTTAACATTTAGACAAAGAAAAGGTGTTAAGCGACAAAATGTAATGGAGCAAATGAGCAGGGATCCGTCCACTGCAATGGAATTAAAAGACGTTAAGTCAGGACAGGGATTGTAAAATGATTACTTTAGAACATTATCTTACGGTAGCATCTGTCCTTTTTGTTGTAGGAATATTTGGGATATTCTTAAATCGAAAAAATGTAATTGTTATTTTAATGTCAATTGAGTTAATCTTATTGGCTGTGAATATAAATTTTGTGGCATTTTCTTCGTTTCTTGGTGATTTAGTTGGTCAAGTTTTTTCATTATTTATACTGACCGTTGCTGCTGCTGAAGCAGCAATTGGTTTAGCAATTCTTGTCTGTTTTTTTCGGGTGCGTGGTACAATTGCAGTCGAAGAAATTAATTCGATGAAAGGATAGTCAATGGAACAACTAGTCCTTTTCTCACCTCTTCTGGGTGCTATAATCTGTGGTTTTGGTCATCGATATATAGGTGAGATGACAGCTACTATTATTGCCACAAGTCTTTTGTTCTTTGCCGCTTTCCTAAGCTGGATTATTTTTATTAATTTTCAGGGCAACACTGAGCAGATCTATATAATGAGATGGATTCAAAGTGGAGAGTTATCCTCTTTTTGGGCTATTAGATTAGATCGTTTAACTACAATCATGTTGGTTGTTGTTAATACTGTCTCAGCGTTAGTGCACTTATACTCTTTTGGCTATATGAAAGATGATCCTAACTGGAAACCAGAAGAGATATATAAACCAAGATTTTTTGCTTATTTGAGCTTTTTTACATTTGCTATGTTGATGTTGGTAACTTCTGATAATTTGTTACAGATGTTTTTTGGATGGGAGGGTGTGGGTGTAGCATCCTATCTTTTGATTGGTTTTTATTGGCGGAAAGCCAGCGCAAATTCGGCTGCTATGAAAGCTTTTATTGTTAATCGCGTTGGTGATTTTGGTTTTGCATTAGGCATATTTGGATTATTTTATATGACTGGAAGTATAAACTTTACAGAGTTATTTGCGGCCGGCCCTACTTTGAAAGCATCTAATATAACTTTTCTTTGGATGGATATACAAGCAATCGAACTTTTAACATTTCTCTTATTTATAGGAGCTATGGGAAAGTCAGCTCAGCTATTCTTGCACACGTGGTTACCAGACGCTATGGAAGGTCCCACTCCAGTATCAGCCCTTATTCATGCTGCTACTATGGTAACTGCGGGTGTTTTCCTCGTTTGTAGAATGTCCCCTTTGTTTGAATATGCACCTGGTACCTTAGCTTTTGTAACTGTGGTTGGTGCAACTTCTGCTTTTATTGCAGCAACAATTGGTTTGGTTCAAAACGACATAAAAAGGGTCATCGCGTATTCTACCATGTCTCAACTTGGCTACATGTTTGCTGCTGCTGGGGTTGGGGCTTATAATGTTGCAATGTTTCATTTGTTCACTCACGCTTTCTTTAAAGCCTTATTGTTTTTAGGAGCTGGCTCAGTAATACACGCTATGCATCATGAGCAAGATATGCGTAACTATGGAGCTTTAAGAAAGAAAATTCCATACACATTCACTGCTATGATTATTGGCACTTTGGCAATTACTGGAGCTGGAATTCCTTTAACACACTTTGGATTTGCTGGGTTTTTATCAAAAGATGCAATTATTGAGAGTACATTTGCGGCACAAACTCTCGTTGGAAACTATGCATTTTGGTTATTGGTGATTGCAGCAGCAATGACTAGTTTTTATTCGTGGCGGTTGATATTTTTGACTTTTTATGGATCTCCACGTGGAGATATCGCAAAACATAATCATGCACATGAAAGTCCATTGACAATGATTTTACCTTTAGCCGTGTTAGCAATAGGATCAATTTATTATATGCTGTGGTTTGAAGATTTCTTTGGGCATCATTATAAAGAATTTTTTGACACAGCCGTTTACATGGGTTCAAAAAATCACGTTATTGAGAATGCTGAGCATTTAAATAACTGGGTTAAAGCATCACCCTTTATAGCTATGCTTTCTGGGTTAATCATTAGCTGGGCATTTTATATAAAGTTTCCTACTTGGCCTTCGAGATTAGCAAATACTTTTCAACCTTTGCATTCGTTACTCTATAATAAGTATTACTTTGATGAAGCCTATAGTTTTATTTTTATCAAAGGCTCTAAGTTTTTAGGAAACCTTTTTTGGAAAATTGGGGATGGCAAGATTATTGATGGAGCACTAAATGGCTTAGCTCTTCGTTTTATCCCATTTATAACAAAAATGTCTAGCAAGGCACAATCTGGCTTTCTGTATCATTACGCATTTGCGATGTTTATTGGATTAGGGTTTCTACTTAGTTGGTTTGTAATTAGAGGCGTTAACTAATGAATAATATTCTTTCGATAGCTACCTTTATTCCATTGATAGCTGCCATTATCATGGGTGTGCTTTTACGAGGGGATGATAAATCTGCGCAAAATAGCGCTAAGTGGCTTGCTTTAACAGCTACCTTGGCAACCTTGCTTATTTCCCTTGCTATCATTTTTGGCTTTGATCCCCAAAATACAGAGTTTCAATTTGTTGAGGAACATAATTGGCTTTTAGGAATGAATTATAAAATGGGTGTTGATGGTATTAGTGTATTATTCGTTATGCTAACTACTTTTTTGATGCCGATCGTAATTGGAGCTTGTTGGACAGTTCAGTATAGAACCAAAGAATTCATGATGGCATTTTTAATTCTTGAAACTTTAATGCTGGGTGTTTTTTGTGCCCTAGACTTAGTCTTGTTTTACTTATTTTTTGAGGGTGGTTTAATTCCTATGTTCTTAATCGTGGGCATTTGGGGTGGCAAAAATCGAATTTATGCATCTTTTAAATTCTTTTTATATACACTTTTAGGCTCAGTTTTGATGTTAATTGCTATTTTGTATATGTGGATTGTTTCTGGCACGACAGATATTATCGAACTATTGAATTATGAATTTTCTACCTCATCTTTTGAGTTACTTGGCTTTGAAATTATTGGGGGTGCTCAGACTATACTGTGGGTAGCATTTTTTGCCTCGTTTGCCGTAAAAATGCCTATGTGGCCAGTTCATACTTGGTTGCCTGATGCACACGTGCAGGCACCAACCGCAGGGTCGGTTGTACTTGCAGCAATTCTACTAAAAATGGGTGGATATGGGTTTTTAAGATTTAGCCTTCCGATGTTTCCCATCGGTGCTTCCGGTTAATGATCGACTTTGTGCTGTGGCTTGTCTGCAATTGCAATTGTGTATACTTCGCTTGTGGCCTTGGTCCAAGAAGATATGAAGAAATCTGATCGCTTATTCATCGGTGGCACATATGGGTTATGTCACTATGGGTATTTTTGCACACTCAACCAACAAGGGCATCGACGGCGCGATTTTTCAAATGATTAGCCATGGCTTTGTATCAGGGGCTTTGTTTTTAATTGTTGGTGTTATTTACGATAGAATTCATACAAGAGAAATCAGTGCGTACGGTGGACTTGTGAATAGAATGCCAGGCTATGCACTAATATTTATGTTATTTACGATGGCAAATGTTGGCTTACCAGGAACAAGTGGTTTTGTAGGTGAACTTTTAACACTAATTGGTGTTTTCCAGGTTAATACTTGGGTAGCAGTATTTGCTACATTTGGTGTGGTTTTATCAGCAGCGTATGCTTTATGGCTTTATAGAAGGGTCGTATTTGGGGATTTAATTAAAGTTAGTTTGAAAAGTATAGGTGATTTAGATACTCGTGAGCGTCTTTTATTTGCACCTTTGATTTTGGCAACTTTAATTTTTGGTATCTACCCAAGCTTAATCATCGATATTATTGGTCCATCAGTAGAGTCTTTGATTCAAAATATTGAGGATTCCCAATCTATCAAGTTGGTTCAAAACTAAGGATGTGTAATTATGCTTGTTAATAGCTTGACAATAGTTTTTTCAGAGCTTGCTCTTATTATATATATTCTAGCAAGTTTGATGTTTGCAGTTTATACAAAAAAAGATCAATTAACATCAAAATTAATGCTGGAATAATTGTCATGATCGTGCTTGGAGCTTTAATTATATTATTGGGATCTGGCACTTCAAAAGCTTTTGGTGGTGCATTTATTGATGACGGGTTTGCTCGATATGCAAAAGTTGTTGTTTTGTGGTCATCTGCAATAATTTTAATAATAAGCAGGGATTATCTTACAAAAAATAATTTAATGAAATTTGAATATCCAATCCTTATAGGGTTGGCAGTAGTTGGAATGATGATGATGGTTTCAGCTGGAGATTTAATGTCATTATATATGGGGATAGAGTTGCAATCCTTAGCGCTATACGTAATAGCTGCTTTTAATCGTGATAGTATTCGTTCTACTGAGGCGGGTTTGAAATACTTTGTATTGGGAGCGCTTTCATCTGGGTTGCTCTTATACGGTGCTTCATTAATTTATGGATTTTCGGGTACAACAAATTTCGATGGAATAGCTTTAGCACTTAATCAAGGAGAAATATCTCTAGGATTATTAATAGGATTGGTATTCTTAGCAACTGGTTTGGCGTTTAAAGTTTCGGCTGCCCCATTTCATATGTGGACACCTGACGTTTATGAAGGTGCACCAACACCAGTCACAGCTTTTTTTGCTACTGCGCCAAAAGTGGCTGCAATGATCTTATTTACTCGAGTTGCATATGGAGCATTCGGGGAGATCAAATCTGATTGGCAACAAATTGTATCTTTTCTTGCAGTAGCCTCGATGTTTTTAGGATCGATAGCTGCTATAGGTCAGAAAGACATAAAGCGGATGATGGCTTATTCATCAATAGGACATATGGGTTTCGCGTTGGTTGGTTTGGCTAGTGGAACTGAAATAGGTGTTCAAGCATTGTTAATCTATATGTCAATTTATGTGATCATGAATATTGGTACTTTTGCATTTATATTGTCTATGGAAAAAGATGGCCATCCAGTAACAGAAATTTCTGCATTAAATATGTATTCTAGAGTTGATCCTCTTCGTGCATTAGCATTGATGATATTAATGTTTTCTCTTGCTGGTATACCCCCGATGGTTGGTTTTTTTGGAAAGTTTTATGTATTAAAAGCAGCAGTTGATGCAAATATGGCCTGGTTGGCAATTGCTGGGGTTATAGCTTGTGTTGTAGGTGCCTTTTATTATTTAAGAATTGTTTATTTAATGTATTTTGGAGAAGAAAAAGATTTGTTAGATGGTAAAATGTCAACTTCTGGTTGGGTGATATTAATGGTGTCAGCTTTACTTATGATTTTGGGGGTCATAAATTTATTTGGAATAGAAGAAATAGCATTAGCTGCGGCTTCTACATTGTTTAATTAAATGGTTTCTTGGCCTGCAGGTTATGATCGCATTATTCTGAAAGAAACAGATAGCACAAATGCAGAGGCTATTAGGCGAATTCAATCTTTTAGCAAACCCACTTGGATTTTAACTGAGCTACAAACATCGGGGAAAGGCCGTCGAGGCCGTGCTTGGCTAATGCCAAAAGGTAATTTTGCAGCGACTTTAGTTTTAAAACCTCAAAGTTCGTTAAGACTTGCCGCCCTTCGATCTTTTGTAGCTTCTCTAGCCCTTCGGTCTGCATTTGTAATACACTGCGGAAGTAGTGATAAATTTAAACTAAAGTGGCCTAACGATGTTTTGTTAAGTGGAGGAAAGGTTGCTGGCATATTACTCGAAAGTATTGGTAAAGGAGATAAAGTAGATAGTCTTCTTATTGGAATTGGTGCTAATTTAGTGAACTCTCCAGAGATTCAGGAGGTTGATTTAAGTAGTGGGTCTCCAGTTAATATTATGGAAACACTTGGTCTGAATATCCCACCTATCGATTTTTTGACTACACTAGCTAATCAGTTTAAGGTTTATGATGATAAAATTCGGGAAAGAGGCTTTGATATAATTAGAACTGAATGGCTTTCTCATGCAGCTAAACTCAATCAAATGATAATTGCTCGGGTTGGTTCGTCCGAGATAAAAGGTATCTTTGAAAATATTGATGATGATGGTTCACTTATTTTAAACACTTCAGCGGGCATAAAGAAAATTGCAGCAGCCGATGTGTATTTTGAGGAGAACTGAGGGTGCTTTTAGCAATAGATGTCGGAAATACTAATACCGTATTTGCCGTTTATGATGATAATAACTTCTTAGTTGAATGGCGATGTGCTACTGAGGCTTCTAGAACGGCAGATGAATATTATGTTTGGTTAAGTTCATTAATTGAATTTCAGGTGCAAAAAATTTCAATATCAAGAGTTGTGATAAGCTCTGTTGTGCCACAGGTTATTTTTAATTTAACAGAACTTGGAAAAAAATACTTTGATTTTTTACCACTAATAATTGGAAAAGCTAATTGTAAATTGCCTGTTGATGTCAGAGTTGATGAGGGTGCAAATGTGGGTGCAGACCGGATCGTCAATACAGTAGCGGCCTTTGATCGGTATGGGGGTAATTTAATAGTGGTTGATTTTGGAACTGCCACCACTTTTGATGTTGTTGATAATGATGGGGCTTATATTGGTGGGGTAATTGCTCCAGGAGTTAATTTAAGTGTAAAAGCTTTACATGAGGCTGCGGCTGCATTGCCTAATATTGATGTAGCACAGCCAAAAATATCGATTGGTACAAACACTATAGCATGTATGAAAAGTGGCATTTTTTGGGGTTATGTTGGGTTGGTTAAGGAGATTTGTAATAGAATAAAAATGGAGCATGGATTGCCAATGGAGGTCATTGGCACTGGTGGATTGGCTCAATTATTCTCTCGTGGAGAAAAAATATTTGATGTAGTTGATGGAGAACTCACCACACATGGCCTATTCGTAATTGATAAATTTAACCGAAAGTTATAAAATGAGCGATAAGAAATTTATTTATCTTCCTTTGGGTGGCGCTGGGGAAATTGGCATGAATTGTTATATATATGGCTTTGGCCCGAAGGGAAAAGAAAGCTTAATAATTGTTGATTTGGGCGTGTCTTTCCCTGACGCAGAATCCACACCTGGTGTTGACTTAATACTACCAGATATCAGTTGGCTTTTGGAGCGTCGTGATAGAATTAAAGGCATATTTCTTACCCATGCCCATGAAGATCACATTGGCGCAATAGGACTGTTTCCTGAACTTTCTGATGTACCTATTTATGCAAGGCCCTTTACTGCTGCCAATGCTCAAAGAAAATTATTAGAAAGAGGAAAGAATGAAGAGGTTGTAAAAGAAATATCAATCTACCCACAATGTGTTGAGGTAGGTCCGTTCAGTGTCTCTTTTTTACCTGTTTCTCATTCAATACCAGAATCATCCGGATTAATTATCAAAACTGACCTTGGAAAAGTATTTCATACTGGGGACTTTAAGCTAGACAAAACGCCAATTTTGGGAGATCCTTTTGACCCAGATTTGTGGAAAGCCGCTTGTGTTGATTTAGATGTGTTGGTTTGTGATAGTACTAATGTATTAGTGACACAGCCCGCAAAGTCAGAAAAATCTTTAAAGAAAGATTTAGTAAATCTAATCAAATCACAGTCAGGCATGGTAATAGCAACGACATTTGCATCAAATATTGCTCGATTAAAAACATTGGCGGATGCAGCTATTGCTGCAGATCGATCAATAGTTTTGTTAGGCAGAGCAATGCTCAGAATGATTGAATTAGGTCTTAAAACAGGCATTTTAAAGGAGTTTCCTAATGTTCTTTCGCCGGAGCAAGCACTTGAATTGCCGCGGTCACATATTTTTATTTTAAGTACTGGTAGCCAAGGTGAAAGGCGCGCAGCTTCTGCACAGCTTTCCAACGGAAAATATCGAGGAATGGTGTTGAAAGAAGGAGATATGTTTCTATTTTCTTCGAAAACAATTCCAGGAAATGAAGTGGGTGTTAATAGAATTATTAACAATCTGAGTAAGAAAAATGTAGATGTAGTCGAAAATGAAGGAAATTTATATCATGTTTCTGGTCATGCTAATCGCTCAGAAATAAATGATATTCACAAGTTATTGAAGCCAAGAGTTGTTATTCCAATGCATGGAGAACCTAGGCATTTACGGTCACATTACTTGCTCGCAAAAAAGAATGGCTTTAAATCAATAATAGCGGGTAATGGCTCACTGGTAGATATCTCGAATGGGAATGCTAATCTTTTAAAAGAAGTGGAAAGTGGGAAAACCTATTTGGATGGAAAGGTTTTGATTGGAGCGAAAGATGGAGTTGTCCGTGACCGCGTTAGAATGTCTTTTGCAGGCCATGTTGCTATAAATATAATTATAGATGAAAATGACGATTTGATTGATGATGTGTGGGTGCAATCACATGGCTTGCCTAAACTTATATCTGGTGAAATCTTAGATAAAGCCATTGAAGATTATATTATGGTTTCAATTAACTTAGTAGACAATCAAACACTGATGGATGATCAGGAGTTAAGAAAAGTTATAATTAAATCATCCAGAAGAATTGTCATGGAATTAATTGATAAAAAACCTGAGATTACTGTTTTAATTAATCGATTAATGTCAGTTTAATTTAATTATTCAGTTGCGAAAGTTTATTTCAAGAAAGGCGGGCATATGATCTCCCAAACCGGTCGTTTTCTTTGAATTGTCATCCTTGGTTTTTATGGGGATGTCAGTTTTTGTAGGGATCTCAGGTGGTTTAGTCATTTTTTTGTTATTATCAGTTATATTACCAGTTGGTTTAGCTTTTATATTAGTTCTTCTGCTTTTGACCTCATCGCTGATCTTATTTTTATTTGATGTTGTTTGTGATGGTTTGTCTGCATTGAAAACAATTTTTGGAACATCCATTTTAACAAGTTTTTCAATTGCTAGGAGATATTTATCATCAGCTGGTGTGGAAATCATTATTGTAGAACCAGGTCGCCCAGCTCTGCCAGTGCGGCCTATCCTATGAACGTAGTCTTCAGCGTGTATGGGAACATCAAAATTAAATACATGGCCTACATTAGGGATATCTAAACCTCTAGCAGCAACATCAGATGCAATTAGAAATCTAATGGACCCCTTTTTAAAGCCACTTAAAACTTCTGTTCTCACTGATTGTTCTAGATCACCATGGATAGCGCCAACATTGAAGCCATGACTTTTCATTGACTTCATCAGGATATCAACATCTATTTTTCGATTGCAAAATATTATCCCATTTTTGCATTTTTCTTTCTCATTTAGTATTATTTCTCGAAGTAAGTTTCGTTTTTCTTTAAACGTACGATCCTTGCGGCTTGGTTTAAATGAAACGACACCCTGAGTTATTGTTTCTGAAATAGTAGCCTGTTGGGCAACCTCAATTCTGACTGGTGCAGAAAGAAATTCTTCTGTGATCCTAGTTATTTCTGGTGCCATGGTGGCAGAAAAAAATAAGGTTTGTCTGGTAAATGGAGTAAGCTTAAATATTCTTTCGATATCTGGAATAAACCCCATATCTAGCATTCTGTCTGCCTCATCAACTACCATAATTTTTACACCAGTCAGTAGAAGTTTACCTCTTTCAAAGTGATCAATTAAACGTCCTGGGGTTGCAATTAACACATCGACACCACGATCAATTAATAAATCTTGTTCTTTGAAGCTTACTCCTCCAATTAATAAAGCTTTGGTTAATTTTGTATTTTTGGCGTAAATATCAAAATTTTCTGCCACCTGTGCAGCTAATTCTCGCGTGGGTGCTAGCACTAAGGAGCGGGGCATTCTAGCCCTTGCACGACCCTTCGCCAGCATTGTTATTAATGGTAACGTAAAACTGGCTGTTTTACCTGTACCTGTTTGAGCGATGCCCAATATATCACGTCCCTTTAATGCTTCTGGGATTGCTTGTGCCTGAATTGGGGTGGGTGTTTCATAGCCGGCGTCGGCATATGGCTTATAATCTTTGAAAATTAAGTTCAAGATCTGTAAATTTTATTGTTCGATGTTGAAATTAAAATTGATATTAATTAATTATTTCTTTTAAAGTTTTGGTAAATCATTTGGAGAAAATTTTAAAGATTATGAAAATACTTATTTTAAAGAAGATTTAGTTTGGTATCACTTATACTTATTTTTTTTATTTTTATAGGTTTTTATCGTTACTTTCGCATTATTAATCAATTTTAATTTAGAATGATGTATTTCGGAAACATTCTACATCGCAAAGGATTAGACTTATACAGATTTGTAATTTGTATATTGCTCCAATTCGCAAGCTGCTTTACTCAATATGCAGTGTTGAAAATTAAATTCACGTCTGTGACTATTCGAGATACAGTATAATTAAATCATAAGGATTTTCTAAATGTCAGTTACCCCCGATCAGTTGAAAGAAATAAAAGAGCAACGTGATCAAAAAGAAACTATGCGCAGAGCAATTCCTATGGGAATGGTGAGAATTCTCATCGATGCTTAAATTATAAATTTTCTTGGCTTTGGTTAATTAGTTCTTTTATTTATCCAAAGCTAAACTTGAAAAGTCTAAAAACGTGAATAAAGATGGTTTAAAGAGTTCTGCGACTTCTCTGTAGCTCCAATGATGGATTGGACTGACCGACATTGCCGCTATTTACACCGCACAATATCTAAAAATACACTTTTGTATACAGAAATGCTTACAGCCGCTGCAATTGTTAACGGCGATAAATCAAAACTTTTAGATTTAACTAATGCAAGTAATCCTTCTCCCTTTTCTAATGTGGCTCTGAGCCAAAACTACTAGCAGATGCTGTGAGAACTGTTGAAAAATGGGGTTATGATGAGGTAAATTTAAATGTTGGGTGCCCATCGGATAGGGTAAAGTCTGGATCGTTTGGCGTTGTTTTAATGAGGTCCCCTCATTTAGTTGCAGATTGTATAAAAGCAATGTTGGACGCTAGTCAAAATATAGAAATTACGCTCAAATGTAGAATTGGCGTAGATGAGGATGATCCTTATGTTATTCTGCCTGATTTCATTGAGAAGATGCAATCTGCTGGTGTGGGGAGGTTAATTATTCATGCTCGGAAAGCATGGTTGCAAGGTATTAGTCCCAAGCAAAATAGAAATTTACCACCACTTGATTATAATTTGATATTTAAAATGAAAGAAATGTTTCCTAGAATGCATTTGACAATAAATGGTGGCATTCAGGATATTGGTGAAATTAAGACACATTTATCTAACGGTATAGATGGGGTTATGATTGGCCGTTCAGCATATCATAATCCTGTCCATGTTTTGCAAAAAGTTGATTGTGAGATCTATAACATGGGTGTTGTGAAAACAGGATTTGAAATAGTGGAAGTGATGCTACCTTATATAGAGCGTCATCTTAAAAATGGTGGAAGATTAAATCAAATAACACGGCATATGTTAGGCATTTTTTCTGCTCAGCCAGGCGCAAAGGTATGGCGAAGAAACATTTCAGAACAAGCCTACAAAAAAGATGCTGATACCGATGTTTTGATTAATGCGCTCAAAAGTGTAGTTTTGGCTCAGAAAGATAGTAGTTAATAGTTCATGGGCATAGACAACTTTCCAAGTTAATTAAATAAAATGGTATTTAAACATTTAACATTTAGGGAGACTTTATTGTTATGATAGAAACTACAGAACTATTTTTAATGCTAATATTAAATTGTTCATTGGTGGTTTTGCAGGAATTATAGCTGGTCTTTTAGGTGTGGGTGGGGGAATCATCTTAGTTCCTGCATTTTACTTTGCTTTCGAATATTTGGGATATAACTCAATCTACCTAATGCAAATTTGTTTAGCCACATCGTTGGCAACTATTATAGTTACTTCTATTAGATCGGTTTGGGCCCATAATACTAAGGGTGCTGTAGATTGGTTCGTCTTGAGAAAATGGTCTTTTGGAATAGTTATTGGCGCTTTCGTTGGTGTGTTTTTTGCATCTGGTTTGAGCTCAAATACTTTGATGGTAATATTTGGTACTTTGGGATGTTTAGTAGGTTTATATTTAGCGTTTGGAAAAGATGGATGGCGTTTGGGTGATGGAATGCCAAAAGGGATTAGCCGATTTCTAATATCTATTATTCTGGGTTTTATGTCAGTTTTGATGGGAATTGGAGGTGGATCATTTGGTGTTCCTTTGATGACTTTATTTAATATTCCTATTCACCGCGCTATAGCAACTGCATCAGGATTTGGGTTTGTCATTGCTTTACCATCAGTTTTGGGGTTTTTACTACTGAATATTCCTTCAGAATATAGGCCACCCTTTACTATTGGATCTATTAATTTAATTGCGTTTTTTGTTGTAATTTTCATGACCCTTCTGACAACTCCTATTGGAGTGCGCTTAGCACATACTATGGATCCTAAACCATTAAAACGCTTTTTTGCGATTTTTATTATAATTATGGCTCTAAATATGTTGAGAAAAGCATTTTGATTTGGAACATGATTATGAACAAAATGGGTGGATTAAATTTAAATATGATCCTAAACTTGATAGCTGGTTGAAGTCTGTTTCTAAGGCGGTTTTTTCTGAAATTCATAACAATAATAATAAAAAAAATTGGTTAAGATACCAAGGGACATGGTTTGCTGGAGTTAGGGTTTTGAAAAATGATAATCGTGGTATCGTTAATAATGGACCTGAATTAGATATTAATTCTTCGCGTTGGGCGTTGAAACAACTAAAAGTAAAGAATATAAAATGGGATCCAGCCCAAGTGTCAGTTTGTTATCCAGGATATCCGATGCCAAGAGAGGAAGAGAGTAAAGCTGCATTTAAATATAGGCTCAAAAGAGATGCAGCCCACGTGGATGGGTTACACCCAGTTGGAAAAGAAAAAATCCGCAAACTAAAAGAGCAACATGCGTTTATCATGGGAATTCCTGTCACAATTTCTAGTAAAAAGGCTTCTCCGTTAGTGGTTTGGGAGGGAAGTCACAAAATTATTAAATATTATTTTGAAAAAGAATTCTTTGATATTGATCCAAAAGATTGGAAAAATATTGATATTACTAAGTCTTATCATAAAGCGAGAGAAGTAATTTTTGAATCCTGCAAAAGAGTAGAGATCCATGCAGTACCAGGAGAATCATACATCATACATAGAATGGCGTTACATGGTGTTGCCCCTTGGGATGGGCGAGCAAACAGTGGAAAAGAAGGTAGAGTAATTATTTACTTTAGGCCTGAAGCCGACTTGGGTACATCAGGGTGGTTAAATAAGCCTTAAAGGTTTGATTAATCTTTTAAACGCCTACTTCTTCCTCCACGCCTTTTAGTAAAAATTTTACCTCTACTTGGTAATCCCTCAATTATTAATTGTCTTTCCTTTGAAGAGTACCGTGACCATTTCTGTATTTCGTCCGCTGAGCGATAGCATCCAACGCATATTTTAGCTGTCGAATGTAATACGCAAAGTTTTATGCAGGGACTTTCTACTTCTTCACGTTTCCAAATTTCATCAATCATTCTTTTGCCTTAATATTTTGAATTCTATCTAAAGCTCCTTGCAAAATATAACCTGCGGCAACATGATCTATGACTTGATTGCGACGTTTTCGAGATGTATCAGCCTCAATCAATACTCTTTCAGCCGCAACAGTTGAAAGTCTTTCATCCCAAAACCCGATAGGAAATTTCAATTAAACTATTCAAATTTCGGGCAAAGGCACGCGTTGATTGGCATCTTGGACCCTCAGAACCATCCATATTTATAGGTAACCCTAAAACAATACCTTCAATGTCTCTCAGCTCAATTATCTTTATTAACTGAGCTGCATCGTTTTTGAATTTAGTTCTTCTGATAGTTTCAAGTGGACTAGCTACTGATACCAATTTATTGCTAACAGCAACGCCAATAGTTTTTTCACCTAGAGTTGTCAATTAATCTTGAAATATTTTCATCAACAATTTCAAATTTGTAAATACACTCATCCGATTTTTACTTTAAGATTTATTTTTTTCATTATTATTAGTATCCTAAGGTTGTTTTAATAACGTGTTTATCTGAAATCTTCTGTTCAAATCTTTTTACCTATCTTTTGATTTAGTTAATTGTTTCTGAGGCCAGCTTTTATTGCCAAATCATTAATTATTTTTTCTATTTCTCCAATCCAAGGATCACTATCATTACCACTTTTTAGAAGTTTATCCCAAATCTTATATGCAAGATCTGGCCTTTTTGTTTGCGCCATCAGAAGGCCAGTAAAATATAGAGCTCTCCGATATTCTTTATTTAGATTGAGAGCTTTTTTTAAACTACTTTCAGCTTCTGGTGAGACATAACCATTTGCGGCATTTATTAACATTTGTGCATGATCTGTGTGGTTAGTAGCTGTTGCGTTAATACCTAAACTTTTGATCAATTTTTTTTGAGCAATATGAGCTTAGTATGAGGTCTTTAATTTCATATTTTATTAATAGTTTAAGTCCAGCTAGATCATAATTATTTCTTTCTACGGCCACTCTGAGGTCTTGTATCAACTGTAAGTATTCATCGTCGTACTTAATTATTGATTTTGTAGTTTTAATTTTTTTCTCAACAAATGCTTGCGATGGACGATTGTCAGTAAACGCTCGTATTGTCTCTAACCTATTTTTGAGAGGAAGATCAGGTTGCCCAAAAAAACCTATGGTAAAATATATTATTGAAGTACAAACAATAATAAATCCAGTTATTAAAGTGATTAATAAATAGCTGATGGTTTTAGTCGTTGAAAATAACTTTTCTGATGTTTTCAGGCTATTTTCCAGAAGGCGTTTTTTTATTTCGAGACTTGATTGTTCTGCATCAGATTCATTGAGGATACCACGTTCGATATCTTTGGGTACATCGATTAACTGCTGGCGGTATAAATCAAGTTCTATTTTATGGTTATTATTTTTTGGTACTTTTTTTAATATTATGAAAACCATAAAGTAATGGAATTAGAACCAATAAAGCTGAAAATAGTAAAAATAATAACATATGTACACCTATTTGCACCTCTAAAACAAATTAAGTAATATAGTACATTAATGAGTAATTATGTACGTCTATATGGTGTGTTTGGGTAATAATCAAAGAGTTGTTTTAAGAATTGTCGCAAATTAGTTGTAACAGGCCGATTTAACTATTGGAATTTGTAGATTTTAGGCGCATTTAATCCATCAATCAGATGTGTAATTTATTTTGTTTTAATTGTCACCGTTAGGAAAGTGAATTTATGAGAAAATATTCAGTAGCGGCAATAGTTAGGGAAGCTTTCAGGTATCATACTGGATGGGAGAGAGCTTGGCGTTCTCCTGAGCCTAAAAAGAATACGATGTAATTATAATTGGTGCTGGTGCGGCATGGTCTTGGCAACGGCTTATTATTTGGGGAAAAATTATGGAATAAAAAATGTTGCTATCATTGAAAAGGGATGGCTTGGTGGTGGAAATACCGGTGGAGGTGGTGGTATTCAAAATGACAATTCACTTACAGGACTCTTCAGCGGCAATTTACGAGAAAGCTAGATCATTATATGAAACGCTCTCACAAGACTTGAATTATAACATCATGTTCTCGCCCAGAGGTGTAATGATGCTGGCTCAGACAGAACACGAGATCCGAGGATATCGGCGTACTGCTCATGCTAATAATCTACAGGGTGTAGAAACAGAATTTATTGCACCGAAAACAGTGAAAAAATTATGTCCAATCATTGAGTTATCTGGTCCTCGCTTCCCTGTTTTAGGTGCATTGTGGCAGCCTCGGGGTGGAACAGCACGGCACGACGCAGTTGCATGGGGATATGCAAGAGCTTGTTCTGATATGGGTATGGATATCATTCAAAAGTGTGAAGTTACTGAAATAATGCAATCTAAAGGGCATGTTACTGGAATAGAAACTACAAAAGGGAAAATAAAAACTAAAACTTTAGGTATGGTTGTGGCTGGTAATTCAAGTGTATTAGCAGACAAAGCTGGTTTTAGGCTTCCTATTGAAAGTGTAGCATTGCAAGCTTTAGTTTCAGAACCGATTAAACCCTGTATGGACGTCGTGGTTATGGCAAATACAGTCCACGGTTATATGAGCCAATCTGATAAAGGTGAAATGGTTATAGGTGGTGGAACAGACGGATTTAATAATTACACACAACGCGGCAGTTTTCACCATATAGAGGAGACGGTAAGGGCCTTAATCGAAACTTTCCCAATGATCTCTAGGCTGAAGATGCTGCGGCAATGGGGTGGTATTGTTGACGTGACTGGTGATCGGTCGCCTATTATTTCTAAGACACCTCTTTCAGGATGTTTTATTAATTGTGGCTGGGGTACTGGTGGATTTAAAGCTATCCCTGGCTCTGGATGGGCGATGGCAGAAACAATGGCAACTGGAAGCCCTAGCATATTAGCATCCGCATTTAGTTTAGATAGATTTAAAGAAGGACGATTTATTGATGAAAGTGTAGCGGCTGGTGTTGCGCATTAATTGCTAATCATATGTTAAGAAGTGTTTTATAAGGATCTGTAAATGTTAATTATTAAATGCCCTTATTGTGGAGTTGAGGCAGAAGAAACTGAGCTGACTGCAGGTGGTGAAGCTCATCTAAAAAGGTTTGGGCCAGGTTCATCTGATGATGAGTTTGAAAGTTACCTATTTATGCGCAAAAACGTAAAAGGGGTGAATTTTGAAAGATGGCATCATACTTATGGCTGTGGAAAATGGTTTCATGCTGCGCGTTGCTCAATCACACTTGAGGTGTTTGGAACATATTTAGCTCAAACATTGGAGCCTCCAAAAGAGCTTCTTTCAATTATTATAAGAAAACGTCCTGAATGGGAGAGTTTTTAATGAGCACACGACTTGAAACTGGTGGTAATCTTTTGGATAGAAATTTATCCCAAGAATTTACGTTTAATGGTAAGAGGCTAAAGGGCTTTAAAGGTGATACCCTAGCATCAGCTCTACTCGCTAATGGTGTTCCTTGTTGGGCGTTCCTTTAAATATCATAGGCCACGTGGGATTGTAGCGGCAGGTCCAGAAGAGCCAAATGCATTATTTGAAACTGGGTCTGGATCAACTTTTGAACCTAACCAAAGGGCTACCACAACAAAATTATTTGATGGTTTACAGGTTAAAAGTCAAAATCACTGGCCTACTTTGGAATTTGATATTGGTGTCATAAACTCTGGACTTTCTCGGTTTTTACCCGCGGGATTCTATTATAAAACATTTATTCATCCAAGGTTTGCTTGGAAGCATATTTTTGAACCAATTATTAGACGAGCTGCTGGACTTGGTTCTGCCCCAACTGAAAAAGATCCTGATTCTTATGAATATTTTTATGCTCATGTTGATTTATTGATTATAGGTGGTGGCATAGCTGGTATTACTGCAGCTAGGGCAGCAATGAAAAGTGGTTTAAAAATTCTAATGATCGAGCAAAATGATTATTGGGGAGGAAGAGCATCTATAGATAATGTTGATATCGACGATGGACTATCAGCAGATTGGATAGATGAGCAAATAAATAAGCTTTCAAAAGTAGAAAATGTTAAATTGAGATTAAACACTATGGGTGCAGGTGTATATGATCATGGATATGTTTTGTTGCATGAAAATCTAATGGATGGTTCCAAGGAAGAGGGTGGCCTTCGGCAAAGATTATGGAGAGTACGTGCTAAACATATTATTACTGCTACGGGAGCTATCGAACGGCCATTGTCTTTTGCTGGGAACGATCTCCCAGGAGTAATGTTGGCTGCTTCTGTTAGGGATTATGCGGTAAATTTTGGTGTTTCTTGTGGTGATAAGACTATTATCGTTACAAATAATGATGACGCTTATAGGACGGCGATAGTTATGAAAAATGTGGGATTAGAAGTTCCCTGTATAATTGACGCTAGATCCTCTGTAACAGGAGATCTGCCGGCTCAGGCTCGCAAATTGGGTATCAGAATAGAAACAGGTAAAGGTATATCAACAGTTAAAGGTTCAAAAAAAGTTGAAAGTATTACTATATGTTCTCAGGCAGGTGGAGGAGAAGTCTTAGAAGAAATTAGCTGTGATTGTGTTGCAATGTCAGGAGGTTGGTCTCCAGTGGTACATCTGTGGTCGCATTGTGGAGGAAAACTCAATTGGGATGACTATGACTGTATGTTTAAGCCCGATGATACTAGACCCCCTCTTGGCGCAAATGGTGAACAATTTGTAACAGTTGCTGGAACTGCCAATGGACATTTATTAATTGATGAAGTTCTTTTGAACGCTCATGACGCCAGTATAGCAATTGTGAAAAAAATTACTGGCAAGTTACCTAAAATAAAATGCCCTAAATCTATTGCAATAAAAGAAGATCAACTAGTTCCAGTTTGGTTTATGCCACAAGGAGCAAGTCAAAAGTTAAAAATGAAAACTTGGTTAGATTTTCAAAATGATGTGAAGGTCACAGATGTAGAGCTTTCTGCACAGGAAGGTTTCGAAAGTGTTGAGCATACAAAAAGATATACGACTTTGGGTATGGCTACAGATCAAGGAAAATTATCAAATATTAATGGATTAGCTGTTTTGTCAAATAGCCTTAATCTGCCAATACCCGACGTGGGTACAACAACTTTCCGTCCTCCTTATCATCCAATATCTTTGGGTTCGATTGGTGGTGATGCGCGTGGAAATTTATTTAAACCCATTAGAAAAACATCCATTCACAAATGGATAAATGACAATGGAGCAATATGGGAGCCAGTCGCTGATTGGCGGAGACCGTATTGTTTTATACGTGGAAATGAAAATATTAAAGAAGCAGTTGAGCGTGAAATTTTAAACACAAGAAATAATTGTGGGATATTAGATGCCTCAACACTTGGAAAAATTCTTGTCAAAGGTCCAGATGCTGGAAATTTTTTAGATATGATTTATACAAATATGATGTCTAATTTAAAAGTGGGAAAATGCCGGTACGGCTTGATGTGTAGCGAAAATGGGTTTTTATCAGATGATGGTGTTGTGGTAAGATTGTCGGAAGATTCTTACCTATGTCACACTACCTCAGGGGGATCAGATAGAATACATGCTCATATGGAAGAATGGTTACAAACCGAATGGTGGGATTGGAAAGTTTATACTTTGAATTTGACCGAACAGTATTCACAAATTGCTATTGTTGGTCCCAAAGCGCGTCAAGTGATTGCAAAGATGGGAGTTGAGGGCATTGATATTAGCCCAGAAGGATTGCCATTCATGTCATTTTCAGAAGGAAAAATTGCTGGAGTAAATGCTAGAATTTTTAGAATTTCTTTTTCTGGAGAGCTTTCTTATGAAATTGCAGTGCCCGCAAGGATGGCTCAAGAGTTTTGGAATTCTGCTTTAAGCGCTGGTGATGAGCATAATATTATGCCCTATGGTACAGAAGCTTTGCATGTGATGCGTGCCGAAAAAGGTTTTATTATGATTGGTGATGAAACTGACGGAACTGTCATCCCACAAGATCTTGGACTTGATTGGGCAATTTCTAAAAAGAAAGAAGACTTCATCGGTAAAAGGGCACAATTGAGAGACTTTTTACAGTCGGATGAGAGATGGAAATTAGTTGGCCTTAAAACAATTGACCCAACTGTTATTTTACCTGACGGAAGTTATGCTGTTGACGATGATTTAAACAAATATGGTCACAAGAACATGATTGGCCGAGTAACTTCGAGTTACTATTCTCCAACCCTTGAGAGATCAATCGCATTTGCTCTTGTTCATAAAGGTCCAGAAAGAATGGAAGAAGTTTTAAATTTTCCAAATTTGGATGGAACAGTAACAAAAGCTGTCATTTGTGATCCAGTATTTTATGATAAAGAAGGAAAAAGTCAAAATGCCTGACTTCAAAAATAATTTTGATGAATTAAGTTTATTTACCATACTATAATTATACCTATTTTCTTGGGCATGATATCGCTTAAGGGTGATCTTGCGGACAAATCTTTTAAAAAAATAATATCAAAGTATTTGAATCTTTCCTTGCCCAATGCTAGAAATGTATCAACTTCAAATAATATCTCTATTATTTGGATGGCTCCAGACGAACTTTTAGTATTGGTGGATTATGGCCAGGTTGATCAGTATGTGAAATCTTTAGAGAAAAACTTAGATGGTCAGCATTATCTTCTGGCAAATGTATCTGACGCCAGAGTTATTTTTAATTTAAAAGGCAAAGGTGTTTGTGAGGTCCTCGCAAAAGGTACCCCAGCTGATATGTCAGTTTTTGAAGTCAATGACGTGCGCAGATCAAGAATTGGTCAACTTGCTGCGGCATTTTGGATGGTTAAAGATGATGAGATTAAACTTATTTGTTTTAGATCTGTTTCTGATTATATGTTTGATTGGTTAAAAGTGGCTTCAGCTCCAAATAGTTTACCAGGATACTTCGAATAAAATTTCAAAAGTTTTTTACTTTTTGAAATTTAAATTATTATAATTCTAATATTAAGGTTAAAAAAATGATTAGTACTAAACCATACACGACAGTCCGTCTCAGAAAGGCGAAATCATCTCCTCGACGAAAGGGTTATCCTTGGTATTATAGTGACGAAATAGCACTTGATAGACGAACAAAAAATATAAAACCTGGTGAAATTATTAAGATTGAAGATACTGAGCTAGGACCTATGGGCTTATTCTCTTTCAATCCAAACTCTAAAATAAGTGCGCGTCTTTTAGACTTGGACTGTGATGAAACAATAGATTTAGGATGGATAAAAAAACAATTAAAAGTGGCTTTAGAATTGCGAGAATTGTTGTTTGAAACAGCCTTTTTTAGTAATAACGCATGGTGAAGCAGATGGCCTACCTGGTGTCGTTATTGACCGTTTTGGTGATAGTGCAGTTTTCCAGCCCAATTCATTTTGGGCTGATTGTTATAAAGAAGAAATACTTGATAGCTTGGTTTCTCTGGGCATGAAAAATATTGTTTTAAATGGAATGAGCAGATCAAGAAAAATGGAAGGTTTAGATCAAATAACTGAGGTTGTTGTTGACTTTAAAGACGGAGAAAGTGCCTATGAATGGTGCGAAGTATTTTGCTGACATAGTAAATGGTCAAAAAACTGGTCTTTTTTATGATCAAAGAACCAATCATGAATTTGTTGCTAGATTGTCTAAAAATAAGAAAATCTTAGATGTATTTTCATATGTTGGATTAGTAGCAGCTGCATGCTTTGCAGAAATGGGGAATACTGTAACTTGTGTTGATATTGACACTGCTTTAGAGCTTGCTCAAAAAGGAGCGGAAGAGTCTGGAGTAAGCAAGCAATTTACTACAATAAAACTAGACGCTTTTGACGCAATGTCTGAAATGGGTAAATCAGGAGAAAAGTTTGATATAGTTGTTTGTGATCCTCCAGCATTTTCCCCAGCTAAACAGACATTAAATTCTGGTTTGAGGGCATATGAGCGAGTAGCTTTGTTATCTGCTAGGTTAGTTGGCCCCAGAGGATACTTAATTTTGTGTTCGTGTAGTCACGCTGTTGATCTGACTAAGTTTCGGAATGCTTGTTTGAGAGGAATAACCAGAGCAGGGCGTCAAGCTCAAATTATTCATAATGGCAGTGCTGGTCCTGATCATCCAGTAAGTGCACAATTAGTTGAAACTGGTTATTTAAAGGCTTTATTTTTTAGAATTATATAATGATGTACGTACTTGATACATGTGTTCTTTTCCCGACAGTGGTTAGAAATATTTTGTTAAAACTAGCACTTTCTGGTAAGTTTAAACCAGTATGGTCAAAAAACATTATGGAAGAATGGATGTGGTCCAGTAAGAAAAATGGATTAATTAGTACAGAGTCAGCTAGAGTTGAAATAATACAAACAAAGCTGAGATTTCCAAATGCCATGTGGAATTTAGAGGACACGAGCACTGAAGAGTATTGGTTGCCAGATATTGATGATATCCATGTCTTAGCTCTTGCCATTAAGTCAAAATCAAAAGGAATAATAACATTCAATAAAAAAGATTTTCCAAATACAGTTATAGGTAAATATAATTTATTTAGTGTGACACCAGATCAGTTTATTTTAGAAATTTTTAAAGAAAATTCAAATCTTTTTTCCAAAATTTGCCATTTTGAGTTGGATGAAATAAATAAAACATTTGAAAAACAATTAAGTATTAAAAGTTTATTGAAAAAAGCTCAACTTCCAAAGTTGGCAAAGGCAATTAGCTGAGTCTCTATTACTTTTGCCAAGCCTTTTCTAAGATCTCGATGGCATCTATCCTATTTTTTGTTTTTGGGTGGCTTAATAGAAGTGGTGAACTTGATAAATTATTAGCTTAATTAATAAATCTTTTTGCCCTTTAATTCCAATATCTGACTTAGTTAGTAACGCACTGGCGTAAGCATCGGCCTCATATTCGTCTTTGCGTGATAATTTGGCTGCCAGTAAACTCGTTAGAAAATTTGCAACCAATGCTCCCACACCTGGTATGAACCTATTTAAGATCATCATTAAGGCTACTCTCATTGCATTTTGCCCAGAAAAATCAATCATCCGACGGCGAGTGTGTCCCAGTGCTACATGGCCTAATTCATGTGCTATTACACTGACTAATTCAGAAGCTGTGACTTCCTTGTTATAATATTTTTTTAGAAACCCTCTTGTAATAAAAATACGTCCATCTGGTATAGCCAATCCATTAACTGCTTCAATTTCATAAATATTTACTTTAATTTCAGGTAAATCTAAAGATTTTGCCATTTTGTCTGTGAGTGCTTTAATGGGTTTATCAGCTAACAAAGTAGAGTTTTTATCCAAATTTGATTTAGTACGCCAAACAGAAAACCGGTACATAATATAACCGTAAATTAATGCAAGTAATATAGGGGCAAATTTGATCATGATATGCTTATGAACCTTCAGATATGATTCAGCAAGATTTAGTCCCAGATAACATTTACAGCCAATGGACCTCTGAATGCCCAACCTGTATATTCAATTGGGTATACTGGGTTTAATCTTAAGTTGGGCAGCATATCAAAAATAATTGGCAAAACAACCTCGGTGATTAATGCTTTTGATGCCCATGCTCCCGCACAAAAATGTGGTCCAGCCCCAAATGCAATGGAATCTTTGCAGTCCCTTGTTATGTTGAAATTTTCTGGGTCTGAAAAAATATTAGGATCTCGATTGGCTGCTCCAAACATAAGAAATACTCTATCATTAACCTCAAAATTAATATTTGAGTAAGAATATTCTTTTGCAACTCGTCTTGGGGACATACCAATAGGAGACATCCAACGAGCATATTCCTCAAATACCTGCATCCAAGAGCATTTTTTTTCGCGAACTAATTTAAGTTGTTTAGGATATTTTAATATTGTCGCAATAGCTCCTGAAATAGCATCTCTTGGTTCATTTTGACCACCTGAGATTGCTAGTTTTATATTGGCTCTAACCTGTGGCATGGATAACCCAGCTTTAATTTGAACCGCTAATAATGATAAGTCTTCATCATTTAGTCGATTTTTCAATTTATCTGTTATATGCTGATCAATAGAATCGGTGCAATTATTACAATTGGCTGTTATTTTAGGATCTCCTTTGTAATTTGCACAGCCGTCAATCATCGCCTGGCTTACCTGATCCATTTCAGAGGCAGCCATTTGACGTAAACCAGTCATTGCCGACAAAGCAGCCCCAGATACCGGCAACGCGAAGTCTTTTACCAAATCAAAGCTCTTATATTTTCTTAATTTATTGATAATTTTATCTGTTATAGTTTCAAATTCTGATTGCCAGACATTAACCACCGTGCGCGGGCTCAAACTTGGAAAAATCTGTTGCCGCTCTAAAGTATGCGCTGCGCCATCCTTACGCATCATATTCTCCCCCATCAGACGGGTCATTAGGCCTAATGGCTGGCGAGAAGATAATAAGTCGATCCGTTTTTCTTGCGTAAATACATCAATGCGCCGAGGTAAGCAATGTTGCGTCAAGTTCTGGAACATAACTAATTGGCGCAATAAGTTGCATCTGTTTTAAGTAAGGATAAGGATCCTTAACAAAAGATGTTAAATTAATAGAAAAGTGAGGAGCGTTAGACATATGATTACTGTTGATTATTAAAAATTAAATTATCAACTATTTTTGCCATTTTTTTCATTATCCTTATGAGAAATAGAATTACTTACTTAATTCTTTCATTCCACTTTCTATACCTTTTAGAGTCATTGGATACATGCGTTGTGAAAATAATTCTTGGATCATACCAACAGAGTGAGTGTATTGCCAATATTTTTCAGATAGTGGGTTGATCCATATGCTAGCAGGCCATTGATCAATTGCTCGATTTAACCAAACATCCCCAGCTTCAGGATTCCAATGTTCTGATGCACCACCAGGATAAGCGACTTCATATGGCGACATCGAGGCATCTCCAACGAAAATGCATTTATAATCTGTTCCATATGTTCTTAAAATATCATAAGTAGACGTTTGGTCACTCCAACGTCTTTGATTGTCTTTCCACACGCCTTCATAAAGGCAATTGTGAAAATAAAAATATTCCATATGTTTGAATTCAGTTTTTGCTGCGGAGAAAAGCTCTTCAACTATTTTTATATGAGGGTCCATCGATCCACCAACATCAAGGAACAGTAACACTTTAACTGCATTTCGTCTCTCAGGGCGCATTTGGACATCTAGGTAGCCGTTCTCAGCAGTTGATCTTATGGTTCCATTTAAGTCTAACTCTTCTGTGGCGCCATCTCTTGCCCACCGTCGAACTCTTTTTAATGCGACCTTTATATTTCTCGTTCCAAGTTCCACATTGTCATCTAAATTTTTGAAGTTTCGTTTATCCCAAACTTTTATTGCTTTTCCATGCTGGCCTTCTTTTTGTCCAATACGGATACCTTCAGGATTATATCCATAAGCCCCAAATGGTGATGTCCCGGCTGTTCCAATCCACTTACTTCCACCTTGGTGCCGACCTTTTTGTTCTTCTAGCCGTTCTTTTAAAGTTTCCATTAATTTTTCAAATCCACCTAACGCTTCAATTTCAGCCATTTCTTCTTTTGATAAGTGTTTTTCGGCCATTTTGGTCAACCAGTCTGCAGGTAAATCTACTGCTTCAAGGACATCCTCTACAGAAATATTTTCCAAACCTTTAAAAGTAGATGAAAATACTTGATCAAATTTATCTAAATTTCTTTCGTCTTTAACCATTGATGTACGTGCAAGAAAATAAAAACCTTCAATATCATATAATACCATCCCAGTTTTAGTTGCTTCTAAAAAACTGAGATACTCCCTTAAGGATACTGGGATTTTTGCAGCTCTTAAATTTTCGAAAAAAGGAATAAACATTTTGATCCTCTGATTACAGCCACTCGATTGCCAATGTTGTAAAAATTCCAATAATTGTGCCAATAATTAAATACACTATAGAGTATTGGAGTAAATCTGATCTATTTCCACCGTTTTTTCTAGCAGTGAAAGTGCCAACTAGTGCACCCACTATTGCAAATGTAATGATAAGCAATTTTTTGACCTTTAATTTAAATTGATATTCTAATTTCTAACGTTGTCCTCTAGCTAGAAATGCTAAGCGTTCGAACATATGCACATCTTGTTCATTTTTCAATAAAGCCCCATGCAATTTTGGAAGAGAATCCTTCCCGTCACGTTTTAGATCTTCTGGAGATAGGTCTTCAGCAAGAAGGAGCTTTAACCAATCTAAAACTTCGGATGTTGATGGTTTTTTCTTTAATCCAGGTGTTTCTCGTATTTCATAAAATTGAGATAATGCCTGTGTCACTAGTTGAGATTTTATTTTTGGAAAGTGAACGTCGATTATTTTGCGTAACACATCATCTTCGGGAAATCTAATGTAGTGAAAAAAACATCTTCGTAAAAAAGCATCAGGTAATTCTTTTTCATTGTTAGATGTTATTATAACTATTGGTCTATTTTTTGCCTTGATTATCTCATTAGTTTCATAGACATGAAACTCCATTTTATCAATTTCTTGCAACAAGTCATTTGGAAATTCGATGTCAGCTTTGTCAATTTCGTCAATTAATAAAACCACTTTTTCTTTGGCTTCAAATGCTTCCCAGAGTTTTCCTTTTTTTATATAATTTTTGACATCTTTTACACGCTCATCACCAAGCTGGCTATCACGCAATCTTGTAACTGCATCATATTCATAAAGTCCTTGTTGGGCTTTAGTAGTTGATTTTATGTTCCACTCTATCATTCGGAGATTGAGTGACTGAGATATCTGTTTTGCTAGTTCTGTTTTACCAGTTCCAGGTTCACCCTTCACTAGTAAAGGTCTTTCTAGGGTGATCGAAGCATTCACTGCAATCGTCAAATCGTCGGTGGCCACATAGGCCTTAGTTCCAGAAAATTTCATTGTGTTTCCATATTTAGGGTGATTTATCATATAAGACCTTAGCAGACCAAAATAAACCTACAAGATATGGAATGACGTGGGGTGACAATGGGGCGCGATTAAGCTAAAGCTTCCGCGGCAATCTCAGTATTAGTGTGCTGTGATTCTTGATTGGGGAAATTGACGATGTCAAAAAAAGGTTTAGCTAAAAAGTTATATACCATCAGAAGAAGAATCATTTATGAATGATAACCAACTAGAGTACTTTCGTAAAAAGCTGTTAGATTGGAAATCTGAGATTATGGATGGGACTCAAGATACAATAAAAGGAATGCGAAACGGAACTCGAAATATTCCTGATGCTGCAGATAGAGCTTCCGAGGAGACAGATAGGGCTTTAGAATTAAGGACACGGGATCGTCAGAAAAAAATAGCTTTCACTAATGGTGCTTTAAGAAGAATTGATAATGGTGCATTTAAACTTGGAAGTTAATATGAACCTATTAGCCTGAAAAGATTAAGTGCACGTCCAATCGCGACTATGAGCTTGGAAGCTCAAGCAAAGCACGAAAGAAAAGAAAAGGTACATCGAGACGATTAAATAACAAATCAGTTATTTTATTGAAAATTGAGTCGTCATTAGTACAGTTGTAAAAACATGTCTTTAAAAAATAAAAACGTAACTATTTTAGGTGCTGGCATTGGGGGCTTAACAGCTGCTATTGCGATGTCTCGGCGTGGAGCAAATGTTACAATCTTTGACCAAACGAAAAGACAAAGTAGTATTGGAGCTGGAATTCAAGTTAGCCCTAATGGGTTTGGAGTTATGGACACGTTAGGTTTGGCGGCTCAGCTATTTTCTAAGGGTAATGTCCTCGAATTTATTAACGTGCAAAATTATAAAAATCCATTGTTCTCAAGTAGGGTTGATTTAATGAGGGTGACACATGGAAACCCTAATCCCCATTTGGTAATTCACAGATCAGATTTAATAGGGATCTTAATAAAAAAGACTGAAGATTTAGGAGTTAAAGTACATTTTAACAAGAAAGCTGAGTCTATTAATTATGATGATAAAGAGATCCAAATTTCTTTTAATGATGGCACAGTACATAAAACACGTATGTTGGTGGGAGCAGATGGAATTCACTCAATTGCCAGAAAATCAATAGGGTACAAAGCAAAACCTACGTTTACTGGAAAAGTTGCTTGGCGCGCCATGATTGAAAGTAAGTTTGTTCCTTTAACTGATTTGCCTAGTGAAGCTACTATAAGGTTTGGTCCAAACCGACATTTAGTTACTTACCCTATCAGAGATGGTAATCTGGTAAATCTAGTTGCAGTTGAGAAGCGGGATGATTGGGTAGCAGAGGGTTGGCATCATGCAGACAAAAGAGAAAACCTAGAACGGTCTTTTGAACATTGGCCAACCGATGTTTTGAAATTGCTAAGTGTGGCGGAAAATGTGAACTTGTGGGGGCTTTTTTCTCATGGTTTGCCCAAAAAGTGGCATTCGGCTGGCATTGTTCTAATAGGTGACTCATGTCACCCGATGGTGCCATTTCTGGGACAAGGCGCAAATATGGCGATTGAGGATGCTTGGGTTTTGGCAGAAGAATTGGACGGTTCTATTGATATGGAGGATGGTTTTAAAAAATACCAATCACGAAGGTATAAGAGGATTAAGAAAGTTTCTCTGGCATCATCATCAAATGGAGACATTTACCACGCCGTGGGTGTTAAAGCTAATATAATAGATTTAGGAATGAAAGCGTCTTATAAATTCAAGCCTAGTTTTATCCAAAGTAAATATGATTGGTTATATGGTGTGGATGTAAGTAGAGGTGATTAGACATTAAGTTCTACCCAAATTGGTACGTGATCTGACGGCTTTTCTCTTCCTCTCATATATCGATCTACCTGGCAGTCTTTCAACAAATCAGCACAATTTGGATTGAGTAAGAAATGATCGATTCTTATGCCTTCATTTTTGTTCCATGCACCAGCTTGAAAATCCCAAAATGTATAATTCATAGGTTGAGGATCAATACAGCGAAACGCGTCAGTATATCCAAGATTTACAATCTTTTGGAAGGCGTCACGGCTTTCTGGTAAAAACAATGCGTCATTTTCCCAATTTTCAGGTGTGTGTGCATCTTCTGATTGAGGAATGACGTTATAATCCCCTGCCATTAAAGCTGGTTCTTCGAGTGTTAATAACTCATTTGCACGCGAATATATTCACCATTGCCAAGAAATTTTATAATCATACTTTGGGCCTGGAACAGGATTCCCATTTGGAAGGTATAAACAGCACACTTTTATTGGCACGTCAGACATTACAGTCGCTTCGATCCAGCGAGCTTGCTCATCGGTATCGTCTCCTGGCAAACCACGTCTAACATCCTCGAGAGGGAATTTTGATAAAATAGCCACACCGTTAAATGATTTTTGTCCGTGGGTTTCGACTATGTATCCTTTGTCTTCAAAAATTGTTTTTGGAAAATTTTCATCAACAGATTTAACTTCTTGAAATAACGCTACATCTGGCTTTGATTCGTCTAACCATTCTAAAATTCTTGGTAAACGAGCCTTGATTCCATTTATATTATATGTCGCAATTTTCAATCTTCTGCCTTTAGTATTTTAATGGATTTTGTTATTCTTATAATGAGAATGATGTACCACAACCACAGCTTGATGTCGCATTTGGATTGTTGATTACAAATCTTGCACCTATAATCTCATCGCTGTAGTCAATAACTGCATTTGCCAAAAATGGAAGCGATACACTGTCTATTAAAACTTTTTCGCCTGCTTTTTCCAAAACTAAGTCGTCATCTTTAGGTAAGCCAAGTTCGATTAGATATTGAAAACCGGAACAACCTCCACCGTCCACAGCCACCCTTAAAGCTTTTGGGTTTTCAAGTTTTGCGTTTATTTCAGTTAAACGGTCGAATGCTCGTTGAGTGACGCGCGGTGGTAGTGATATTTCCACGGTGATGTTTTGGGTTTTGTTAACTCTATTTTGCATCGCTTTTGATTGGACTTGCTACGTTAATCCTAATTATGATTGCTAATTATGCGTGTGATCCAAAAAAATCTAATGGACGCCTTCACATTGAGGAAGAAAATGATTTTAGAACTTGTTTTCAACGAGACCGTGACCGAATTATTCATTCCTCTGCCTTTCGTCGCTTAAAGCATAAAACGCAAGTATTTGTGGCTCATGAAGGGGATTATTACCGAACCAGGCTTACTCATTCGATTGAAGTAGCTCAGGTTGCACGAACGATAGCGAAAGTTTTAAAATTAAATGATGAATTAACTGAGGCGATCGCTCTTGCACATGACCTTGGCCACACGCCTTTTGGACATACCGGAGAAGAGGCTCTTAATTATTCGATGAATACCTATGGTGGTTTTGATCACAATGCTCAGGCGATAAAAGTCGTTACATTTTTAGAACAGCATTATGCAAGCTGGAATGGATTAAATTTAACCTGGGAAACATTGGAGGGTCTTGCAAAGCATAATGGTCCAGTGGTTAATGATATCCCATATGCAGTTGATAGTTATTCTAACATTCATAATTTGGAATTAAGTACTCATGCAAGTGCAGAAGCTCAGGTTGCAGCAATATCAGACGATATCGCTTATAATAACCATGATTTAGACGATGGATTAAGAGCTAATTTATTTACTGAAAATGACATATTACATCTTCCTATAGTAGGAGAATGCTTTTCAATTGTTGATGCAAAATATCCTGGCTTAGATCCTATTAGACGGCGAAATGAAGCCTTAAGAAGGATTTTTGGTGTAATGGTAAAAGATGTAATTATTACTTCAAAATCCTTAATCCAAAACAGTTGTGCTTCTTCTTCTCAAGAGGTTAGGGAGCTGGGGTCTCAAATAATGTGGTTTGATTTGACTTCGCTCACGAGTTTTTGTTTAATAATATGTATCGAGCACCTTCAGTAATGTTGAGGCGTAAAGAAGCGACAAAGATTGTTACTAAGTTATTCCAAACTTATTTAAATGACTCACAAAAAATGCCTGATGAGTGGAGCGCAGCAGTAAAAAGTGCAAAAAGCAAAATAGAATTGGCAACGATAATATCAGATTACATAGCTGGTATGACAGACCGGTTTGCATATCAGGAAGCGGCGCGTTTAAGAATTATAGTTGATAATGATCATCTAAATTTTGTTTAAGTATTTAATATTTCAACGTAAACTTATTTTTAAAAAAATCCACTATCGTTGCGAAGAAAACAAACCAAAGTAGCCGTGATTTATTAAAAAATCCATTCTTTTGACGAAGCACATGATACTTATCAATACCGCACTGAGTTTTTATCGTTCTGGGATGCTCCATACAACCCATATATGTCTAAATTTTAATTATGCAAGAAATTATTTGATATGGTTGATATTCAAAATAGACAGTTTGAGTCCAATTACAGATTGGTAATTAGTTTAAACTATAAATAAGCTGGTGCATTAAAACTTCTGATAGGCTTGCTTTATAGGTCGGTCGTATTATCTAAACCAGCATGGAATGTTTTTAAGTTAATGATTAATTAAAAAGTGAGGATTAGAATTGAAAAAAGCTCTTTTATTTGGATCTATAGGAGTACTTGCTGAGACATCAGAATTGCAGCGGAGGGCTTATAATGAAGCACTAAAGTTAAATAACGTAGGCTGGCGCTGGAACATTGGAACATACTGCAACTTGTTGCAAGAACCTGGAGGTAAGAAGAGGTTATCATCATTTGGAGGGGGAGCATTAGCAAAAGAGCTGATTGAAAAAATTCACTATGATAAGCAAGAAATATTTGAAGATTTAGTAAAGAATGGTATTGAGCCAAGGTCTGGTTGCCTGGAGGCAGTGAAGGCATGTAAAGATTTAGGTATTAAGTTGGGTTTCATAACTACTACAACACCCAAAACTATTGCTATAATAAAAGAAGGCCTATCAAATTACATTGATTTTGAAGACTTTGACTTGATTACATCAAATCAACTAGTAAAGCAGGGAAAGCCTAATGTGGAAATATATGAATATGCTTTGAGTAAACTAAAAATAAGCGCAAACGAAGCTATTGCTATAGAAGATACGAAAGCTAATCAATCTTCAGCAAATCTATGTGGCATTGACTGCTATTTGTTTCCTGGAGAATACGCGACGATTAATTGCGAAGATATGCTAGGAAAGAAATTTATAACAGAAAAACTAGAGTTATCAAAAATACTTGATTGACTTGGGTGTATTTTGTGCAACCTGCTTAATTTTATTATTGATTGGTGAGAAATTGATAGCATTAGACAAGCAGTTTGGGAAAACCTGGGTGTGAAGCAGGTTAGCTGCAGGGATTTTAGCAGGATTGGTGAACCGAGAGGGATTCGAACCCCCGACCCCCTGATTCGTAGTCAGGTACTCTATCCAGCTGAGCTATCGGTCCACTGTCGAGCGACTTAGCGGTGCTGGCTTTATATTGCAACAATTAATATGTTAAATATGAATTATGTTTTAATTCATATTTGTTCATTTTGATTTTTGATAATACCTAATTTCTTTAGTATAATAGGAAGAAATGAAAGTAAGCATAAGCATAAAATGGGACCTATTACATATATTTCAAAAATTATGCTAAAATTTGGCTCTTGATTTTGTTTAAAAATATCACTTAGTCCAGAACCTAACCAGGTGAAAACGAGACCTCCAGGGATTATACCAATATAAGTTGTAAAGAAGAAATTACGTAAGGATACCCCAAAGAGTGCAGGTACTAAGTTTGCTACTGCAAAAGGAATGATTGGAATTAATCTAATTAGCAAAAGGTAACTTATTTCATCTCTTTTTATACCATCTCGAATTTTTCGAATGGATCCTTCTGAAGCGTCAATTCGCTGGGTGATTTGTTTCCAAAGCCATTTTAGGCGGCTAAGAAAATTAATGTTGCACCTGTTGCTGCGGCAGTAACATTTAAGAAAGTTCCAAAAGCTAATCCAAATAAAAATCCACCAGTTAAAGATGCAATTGGTGATCCTGGCAAAGCAAAAGTAACCAGGGTTATATACGAAATAATAAATATTATAACGGTTACCCAATAATTTTCATTCTTAAAATTTACAAGTGATTCATGATTGTTGCGAAGGGTTTCGTAAGAAAGATAATCTCTCAATAGAGTAAACCCCACAATGGCAATAATAACGATACTTAACGGTATGATATATTTTTTTATCTGCAATTTCCTAAAACCCTTGGCTAGTTATTTATCAAAAACCCTTTTACTGGGAACATTTTTTTGTTTTTATGAAATTTATACAAAGTATTCATCCATTGCTCAGCTTGTACGAAAAAAAGTTATCGATTACTAATAGAATATCACCAAATGAATTGACTTCGTTTGAAACTGGGCATAAGTAGACGCTCTATAATAAGTTGCGCCTCGAATCCAGCATTCCACTTGCGCTTTAGGAGAACAAAATGAAACGAACTTTCCAACCAAGTAATCTCGTCCGCAAACGAAGACATGGGTTTCGTTCTCGTATGGCCACTAAAGCAGGTCGCAAAATCTTGAATGCCCGCAGGGCTCGCGGTCGTAAGTCACTTTCCGCATAATTAAAAAAACCTGTGGTTGGTCCATTGGGAATTGAAAAAAAAAATAACCTAGAAAAAAGAGGTGCTATTGTAAATTATGGAGAATGTTATGTAAGAAAATATATAGATATTGACAAAGTAGTAATACAAACAACACGTTTTGTTTTGCAGGGCCGCAAAAGGTTTGGTTCTTTGCAAAATATACGTGTTGGGTTTACATGTTCAAAAAAAGTTGGAAATGCAGTTTTACGAAATTTAGCAAAAGCTAGCTAAATGAATATATAAAGAGATATTTTGCCTAAAAACGGTTCAAATGGATGGGATTATGTTTTAATTGGAAGAAAAGATCACACAGCTGAACTAAATTTGAATTTAATGGCCAAAGAATTAAAAGAAGCAGTACATCAGTTGCATTCGATGACTTAATAAATTTACTTTAGTTCTTTTTATATAACAAAAATATTAAAATAGCATTTAAACTGGTTCACTTATTTAAAAGAAGTCATTAAATAAAGATTATGACTCTATTAGCTTACATTTTAGTTATCCCCATACATATTTACCGTCTTTTGGCGAGTCCTTGGGTTGGTCGAAATTGCCGCTTTCAACCGACATGTTCTCAATATGCATTAGATGCCATTAAAATTCATGGCGGTATGAAAGGATTGTGGTTAGCTGTTAAGCGCGTGAGTAGATGTAATCCAATTAACGAGTACGGTTATGATCCGGTACCGGAAAAGAAAAAAAATGTTAGATGAAAATAAAGAAATTCACCCTCTATTCCAAAATGCGCCAAATAACACTGAGTTTAAGAAATTAAGAAAGCGGATAGTAAGACAAGCACGTGAGGCTATTGAGACTTATGGTATGATAGAGCGTGGGGCAAAATGGTTAGTGTGTCTATCAGGTGGAAAAGATAGTTATACATTATTGTCAGTGTTGTATGAATTACAGTGGCGAGGGTTACTACCAGTCAAATTACTCGCGTGTAATCTGGATCAAGGTCAACCAGGTTTTCCATCAACCGTATTGCCAAAGTTTTTAGAGGAAATGTCTGTACCCAATAGAATCGAGTATCAAGATACATACTCGATAGTAAAATCTAAGATTCCGGCTGGTAAGACGTATTGCTCTCTGTGTTCCCGTTTGCGCCGAGGAATCTTGTATAGAATAGCCCGTGAAGAGGGCTGTTCATCAATAGTATTAGGTCATCATCGGGATGATATACTAGAAACATTTTTTATGAACCTGTTCCACGGTGGACGTTTAGCAACGATGCCCCCTAAGCTTTTGAATGAAGAAGGTGATTTATTCCTTTATCGGCCATTGGCATTTGTTTCTGAAATGGATTGTGAAAAATTTTCTAGTGCATTGAAGTTTCCCATAATACCTTGTGATTTGTGTGGAAGCCAAGATGGTTTACAAAGACAACAAGTGAAAAAACTCTTGAATGAATGGGAGAGCCGTACCCCAGGTAGGCGACAAATAATGTTTCGTAGTTTAATGAATGCTCGACCAAGTCATCTTTTAGATAAAGATTTATTTGATTTTGCTAGTTTACAGATTGATAGTTAATTTTTTACACGAAGTATATTTACCAAAATTGGTATAAAGCATATTATTATATGTATAAAATGATAGAGTATTAAAGTGATTTTAATATTCATCAATATATTTAAATGCCCTTGACCTTTTGGCCTTAGGGATGTTGAACGCACAGAAGAGTAAATTCAGTACAAGGCACCTCTATGGATGATCAGAATAAAAACCTTATTTTAGCGACAGTTTTAAGCTGTGTAGTATTAGTCGTTTGGCTTTATATATTTCCACCAGCTCCGCAAGTTGAGAGTTCTTCTGAGAATGATATTAGTACTCAAAATGCCGTAAATTCTTCTTCAGAAGGTTCAGGTTTAGTGTTTACTCCTTCTATTGAAGTGAGTGAAGAAGAAAGCCGTGAGAGAGCTTTAGAAAAATCTGAGAGAATTATTATTGATACGCCACGTTTAAGAGGATCCATTTCTTTGAATGGTGGGAGAATTGATGATTTACAACTTCTAGATTACAATGTGAGGTTAAACGACGAGAGCGAAAAAGTTACATTATTATCTCCGGCGGGTGCTCCGAATGCTTACTTCACAATGTATGGTTGGGCTCCTGCGGGTTCATTAAGTTTTGATGAGGTTCCAGGTGCCACTACTAAGTGGAATGTGGATGGAAATACTGTTTTGACAGAATCTACGCCAGTCACATTGGTTTGGAAAAATGACTCAGGTCTTACCTTTAAGCGCTATATCTCTGTTGATGAAAATTATTTATTCTCCATAACGCAAACTGTTGACAATAAATCTGGTACTGCAGTCAGAATGCGTCCATACGGCATAATTGCTAGAAAAGGAGAGCCTGATACACGAGGTTTTTTCATTCTGCATGAAGGTATTGTCAGATTCCAAGATGGCGAGTTGGATGAATTAGATTATTCTGATTTGGAAGATTTTGAATTTTCAGCAAATGAGCGTGCTAACGTTGAGGAAAAGAATGTTAAATCAAGTGGCTGGATAGGATTTACTGATCATTATTGGATGACAACATTGGCGCCAAAGCAAGGTGGCGCCTTTCAGACTGCTGCTAAATACTCTGCCGAACGCGACACTTATCAAACAGAATTTAGGTATCCTGTTGTTAGTATTCAAAATAACACCTCTTACTCTGTTGACACTAATTTAAGTTAACTGATAATGAACTTGCTATTAATGATTATGAAAAATCACAAAATATTGAAAATTTTGTGGATAGTATTGATTGGGGATGGTTTTTCTTTTTAACAAAGCCAATTTTTAGGGTTTTGTTTTGGTTAAATGGTATTATTGGAAATATGGGATGGTCAATTGTTGGACTTACTTTAATAATAAAAGCTATTTTGTTAGTCCTAGCTTACAAATCTCACGTTTCAATGGCGCGAATGAAAGAATTACAGCCGGAAATGGAAAAAATTAAAGAACGGGCTGGAGATGATAAAGCTTCATTACAGAAAGAAATGATGAAGCTGTATAAAGAAAAAAAAGTAAACCCTGCAGCTGGTTGCTTGCCAATATTATTGCAAATACCAATATTTTTCTCGTTATATAAAGTTATTTTTGTTACTTTAGCTCTTCGCCATGAACCCTGGTTTGGTTGGATTAAAGATTTAAGTGCGCCTGATCCTACCAGTTTCCTTAATTTGTTTGGCTTATTGCCTTGGGGTACGCCTGATCCATTTTCGATGTTTGCTATTGTATCTATAGGTGTGTTCCCGATTCTAATGGGCGTAACTATGTGGTTGCAACAAAAACTTAATCCAGCGCCCACTGATGCGACGCAAGCGATGATTTTCGCATGGATGCCTTGGGTCTTTATGTTTATGTTGGGTAGTTTTGCCAGTGGCTTAGTAATTTACTGGGTAGCAAATAATACGATTACATTCATACAGCAGTACACAATAATGAGAACTCAAGGGGTAAAGCCTGATGTTTTGGGGAATATACTTTCTAATCTCAAATTGGTGAAACGAACAAAAAAATGAGTGGTGTGCTAAAAGATATTTGGCGCCATCCATTAAAAAGCCATGGCAGAGAAAGCTTAAAAAATGTTGATCTAAGTGTTGGAAATGCAATGCCGTGGGATAGACACTGGGCGGTATTACACGATTCAGCGAAAAAAAATATCGATGGCGATGGTTGGATGTCATGTTTAAATTTTTCAAGAGGTTCTAAAGCTCCTGAATTAATGGCAATAAATGCCCTTTTTGATGAAGAATTAAAGGAATTAACCTTAACTCATCCAAAAATAGGTGAGATCAAATTCAAACCAGATGAGGCCGAAGATCAAAAAAAATTCTTGGATTGGGTGACTCCAATTTGCCCTCAGGACAGGGCTTTACCGTCTGCGATTTATGACTTGCCTAAACGGGGGTTTACCGACACACCTTACGCCTCTATTTCGTTAAATAATCATAGTAGCAATCGGGCTGTTGGACAAATTTTAGACGTAGATCTTAGTCCACTTAGATGGCGTGGAAACTTGTGGTTTGAAGGGTTGGCTCCGTGGGAAGAATTTGATTGGATCGGTAAGCACTTGCGCTTAGGAGCAGTAGAACTCTATGTTGAAGAACGCATTGAGCGTTGTCTAGCAACCACCGCTAATCCTACTTCAGGTATTAGGGATGCAGATACACTAAAGGCTTTAAATACTCGTGGTCATCAAGATTTTGGAGTTTATGCTGTCGTAAAGAAAGCGGGTAATATAGCCCTTGGTGACAAGGTTGAGGTCTTATAATGTCTATGTCTTTTCCTATTTGTGAGAAGATGGATGACACTTTAATTGAAAATGGACGCAAGTTGTTCGCTGCTGAATGCCAGTTTGTTAAGGGTGTGGTGGCGATGGATGGTTTGCCTAACCCAGATCGAATAGAAATTTGTTTTGCTGGTAGATCTAACGTAGGAAAATCTACTTTGATTAATGCCTTAACGAACCGAAAAGGTCTGGCTCGATCTTCTAATACACCAGGTAGAACGCAAGAAATTAACTATTTTGATTTAGCCAGTAGTCTGTATTTGGTAGATTTGCCTGGATATGGTTATGCAAATGCGCCAATTGATATTGTGAGCAAATGGCAGAGGTTGTTGAAGGCATATTTATCTGGGAGGCAAAATTTACGCAGGGCTTTTGTATTAGTTGATGCACGTCATGGAATTAAATCTGTTGATAATGAAATCATGTCTCTTTTAGATAAAGCTGCTGTGACCTTTCAACTTATATTAACAAAATCAGATAAGATTAAAGAAAAAGATTCTGAAATAATATATGGACAAGTCAGACAAAATTTATCTAAACACGTTGCTGCTTATCCAGAAATACTAATTGCTTCTTCGGAAAGAGGTGATGGTATACCAGTCATAAGAGGTGTGATAGCTGATATCAATTAGGTGAATGTATCTAAAATATATTTGCCTGTCATTAAATCAAGATGTGCTCCGCCACCATTCTTAAACAAAGTAATATCATGATCTGATTTCCGAGAGTATATCGCCTTATCATCGTAAAAGTCTGCAATTATGTCACTTTTCTTGATGATTCCGGCAGCTATTGGGATCTTTAATTCCCCTATATGGTCAATTGTGGTGTCCCTGCTATCAACAAATATTTTTGACCTTAATAATGTTTTATCGTCGACTTCACGCATGTTGGATTTATAAGCGCCAATTAAATCAATATGTTGTCCAGGGCGAAACCAAGAGCCATCAAATAGAGGTGTTTCGGTCATTGTGCTGCTTGCAATTATATCTGCTTTTGGGACTTCATTTTCTAAGCTACCACCTAGATTAACATTGTAAGCTCCACTCATCATCTTGATTAATTTTTTTGCTCTTTCCTCGGTTCTATTACAAATTGTAAAGACTGCATTTGGAAATAGAGCCCCATATGCTTCAATAAGAGATTGAGCTACGTTACCTGCGCCATTTATTAAAATTTTATTACTATTAGTTCGGGCTAATTTTGTCGCTCCCAACAAACTATCACCAGCAGTTTTCCACTTTGTAACTAACTTAAAATCAATTAATGCTTCAGGGATTCCATTGATGTGAGAATATAATGTTAGCAAGCCATTTATATGGCCATATTCCTTATTTTTTGGAAAGATTGTTGCCGTTTTAACAGCAATACCTAAACCTTTTATCCATGCATGTCTGGACAAGATATTGTTTTGATCTTGGTTCATAAAAACATCGTAAACTTGCGCTTTTGGTAATAGATGTCCAGAATCTAGTGTATTAACTAAATCTAACCAGTTTAATTTTGGATCTGCGTCAGTAAATGTTATAAATGGTAGGGACATTTTTTCTCAGTTTTTATCATATGGTACCATTAATCTATTTATTTTTAATTTACTAGATTGGAGCCCCTTTAATTGCAGGATAACCAGGTGTCAATTTATGTCTTAATAACGCTACTGGATGTACACGCAAGCTTAACTTAAGCGAAATATAATCCTCTACTATATTTTCTCCTAAAGTCATATCGGGTAAATTTACTGATGGCTTCATTTATAAATTCATTTTGCCAATGTTGCGAAAATAATGGTAGAATTTTTTTTCCACTGATTGCTTTAGCTTGCCATATGGCTTCACGGCGTGACATTTTTAAACTTAAAAAAACATCGGCTCCTGCAAGGATATTTAATAAATATGGTTGGATACCAGCTCTTCTCCAAACATCTTCTATTGTCTGGTATCCATTGCCACGGGCATTAGAGATAGTTTCACTCTCAGTTTTTTTCATGGAGCTAATTTGTCGAAACCCTAGTCTTAACGCTAAACCATTGGTACCATCAGTTTCCATTACATTGTCCCAGAAACTTGCATTTATATCTACAGGGTTTATTTTTACACCGTGTTGTTTTGCGTCATTTATAATTTGTGCGGGAGCATAAAACCCCATTGGTTGTGAATTTAATAAAGCACATGCAAATATTCCGGGGTGGTGATACTTCAACCAAGCTGACGCATATACTAAAAAGGCAAAGCTAGCTGCGTGACTTTCAGGAAACCCGTATGATCCAAAGCCTTCAATTTGATCAAAGCAGTTTTTAGCAAATCTATTATCATAACCATTTTCCTGCATACCTTTAAGAAACCGCGTGCGGAACACCGAAATATTTCCATGTTTTTTGAAAGTGGTAAGTGAGCGGCGTAATCTATCTGCTTCATTAGGGCTGAAACTAGCACCAATTATAGCAATTTGCATCGCTTGTTCTTGAAACAATGGCACACCTAGTGTTTTGTTTAATACTTTTCCTAAAGCGTTGGAGGGCAGTGTTATTTTTTCTTTTCCATTCCTTCTTCTTATGTATGGATGCACCATTTCTCCTTGAATAGGTCCCGGTCTGACTATGGCTACCTCAATTACTAAATCATAAAAGCAACGTGGGCGCATACGTGGTAAAAAGTTCATTTGAGCTCGGCTCTCAACTTGAAACACTCCAATGCTGTCTGCCTTGCAGAGCATATCATAAACGAGTGGGTCTTCTTGTGGTAAAGTGGATAAATTATAATTTATGTGATAAAACTTATTTATTAAATTAAATGCTTTCCTGATACATGTAAGCATACCAAGTGCTAAAATATCAATTTTCAATATGCCAAGAGATTGAATATCGTCTTTATCCCAAGAAATTACGGTCCTATCTTTCATTGTGGCATTTTCTATCGGCACCAACTCGTCTAATCGACTATCAGTTATAATAAAGCCACCAACATGTTGTGATAAGTGGCGAGGAAATCCTTGTAGTTTTTCTTTATTCCATATTTATTTAAAAATCTTTCTTTAAATACCTTTTAATAATTCTTTGTCTTTAGTGGGATTCCCCCCCCAACTCCAAATTTCTTTAGATAATATATTAATTGTTGCTGCATCGAGGCCCATCACCTGACCAACTTCTCTAATAGCGCGTTTGCCACGATAATGTATAACTGTTGCACAAATTCCTGCTCGGTTACGGCCATAGTGCTCATATATGTATTGGATTACTTCTTCACGACGCTCATGTTCGAAATCTACGTCAATATCTGGTGGTTCTTCACGTGCTTCAGACACAAACCTTTCAAAAACCATCGTTCCAATTTCAGGTGAAACAGAGGTTATCCCTAATAGGTAGCAAACAACAGAGTTCGCAGCTGATCCACGCCCTTGGCAGAAGATTCCGCGACTTTTTGCAAAACTAACGATATTATTTACTGTTAAGAAGTAGGGCTCATAATTTAATTTATTTATTAGATTTAACTCATATTCTAAAAGGTCGAGAACTCTTTTTGACGCTCCTTTCGGATAGCGGAATTTTAATCCTTTTAATGCTAATCGTTTTAATTGTTCTTTAGCACTTTCTGTCTTTAGGTTTTCACATGGATATTCGTATTTTAAGTCACCTAATGAAAAAGAGCATTTTTTAGTAATCTCATTTGCATGCTCAATAGCTTTGGGATGTTTTTGGAATAAATATTGTATGGTTTTTGGATCTCGCATTCGTTGTTCTGCGTTTGTTAGAGCGCTTTTTCCTAAATTAGCTACTTTCTTTTTGGTTCTTATGGCAGTTAATACGTCAGTTAATTGCCGCCTTTCGGCCTTATGCATAATTGGTGAAGCAGAAGCAGTAAAAGGTATTTTTAAAAATTTTGCTAATTTAGTTATTTCTAAAAAATATTCTGAATCCATGCCGTTATACTTTGGACTCATAATTAATGAAGTATATTTTGGAAAATGATATATTAATTTTTTTACTTGCTCTAATTACTAAGGATATTAATTTTTCCCTTTATATAAGGTGGGTGGTTGTACCAAAAAATATATATTTTTAGTATTTTGTATAATATCAGTGAGATTGAGGTAACATTTTCCTTTTGGAGCTCTTAAATTTCCAAGAGATAAAAGTTTAGTTAATTCGCTCCACCCATGTTTATTGATGGGTAAAGCCGTAATAATTAGTTTTTCTTTAAGTACTAAACGAGTAGCAGGTAGTAATTTGGGAATATTATATATTTGTGCAGATGGGTTCAATTTTGAATTTTGTTTAATTGGACCAATTTTTCCGTATTTATGATCAATTCTTTTACGTTTATTTACCTGATGATAAATCTCTTTTAATTCTGAATAAGCTCGTATTATCCCTGCCACAGAGTTTTCATCGGCAATCGCAATACTTTCCAACCCCATCAATGCGGCCAACTGTGCGTATTCTTCTGGGCTTGATCCACCTTTCAAAAAGGTGAAGTTGGATGTGATATTTAATTCAGAGAATCTCATTTCAATACTATATTCACGTTTTGTTCTTTTGTGTAGATTTTATTCAGAATACCATTAATGAATATGTTTAGGCTTGCGTGGTGCTTATCTTACTAGTAATTCAACACAATATTCTAGAAAGGTTTAGTTGATGTCTAATCTCGTAACAATTTTTGGTGGTTCAGGATTTTTAGGGCGTTACATAGCATCTCGAATGGCCCGGCAAGGTTGGAGAGTTAGGGTGGCTGTGCGCCGTCCTAATGAAGCTTTATTCGCCCGTACTTATGGTGGCGTGGGGCAGGTTGAACCAGTTTTGGCAAATATACGAGATGAAGAAAGTACTAGAAAAGCGATTAAAGGTGCTAAAGTGGTTATTAACTGTGTTGGAATACTGCTTGAAGATAGGCGTCAAAAATTTCAGTCAGTCCAAGTCCAAGGTGCTGAACGCATTGCCAGACTTTCATCAATTGAAGGAGTTGAGCGTTTAGTACATATCTCTGCAATTGGTGCTAATACAAATTCTGAAAGTATTTCTGCGCGAACCAAAGGAGAAGGAGAGAAGTCCGTATTAAAGGCCTTTCCTACTGCAGTGATATTAAGACCCTCAATCGTTTTTGGCGTTGAAGATGGTTTTTTTAATCGTTTTGCAGCAATGTCTAGAATATCGCCTGTTTTACCTTTGATTGGCGCTGACACATCTTTTCAACCTGTTTATGTAGATGATGTGGCTCTAGCAGCATCAAGTGCCGCGTTAGGGGAGGTTCCAAATGGTATTTATGAGCTTGGGGGACCTGACATTGAAACTTTTAGAAAATTGATTGAGAGAATGCTTAAAGTTGTTAGACGAAAAAAATTGATCATTAATCAACCTATGATAGCTGCAAAGATTTTATCTTATAATTTGGATATGCTTCAAATTATCTCCTTTAATATTTTTAAGAACTTTATAATAACTCGTGATCAAGTAAAGCAATTAGCTTTAGATAATATCGTAACAAATAACGTAGGAACATTTGTCGATTTTGGAATAACGCCACAATCGATGGATGCTATTTTAGAAAGTTATTTATATCAGTACCGCCCATATGGCCAATATACTAGTATACATGAAAGTGCTGGGGACAATTAATTATAGGCAATTGCCAATAATAATACTCCTAATAATATTCGATAAATTACATAAGGTGTGAAGCTTATTGAGTTCAATAATCGCATCATGATAGTTAACGTTAAAAAAGCGAAGATAAAACTAAGGCAAATTACTATTATGGCGTCATTGAAATGATTAAAATCTACTTTGTGCCATACATCAATTATTTCTAATGACCCAGAAGCCAGAATTGTTGGGATTGACATCAACATTGCAATTCTTGCAGCGCTTTTTCGTTTATATCCAAGTATTCGAGCGGCAGTTATTGTGGCGCCAGATCTTGAGGTTCCAGGAATTAAAGCCGCAGATTGCCAAAGCCCCATAATGAGTGCTTCTTTTATGCTGTAGTTTAGATTAATTTTCTTACTAAAACTAAAGCGGTCAGCCAAGTATAGAAAAATCCCAAAGATTATCATTGTCCAACCTATAACTTTTAAAGTTGAAAGATCTAATCAAGAGTACTTACTTAAAATTAAACCTAATATAATAACTGGTATAAACAACTAAATTAGAAACTTTGTAAGCTAAAGGCATATTTTTGTTTCCAGCCACCAAATCAGAAAATCCCTTTAAAATTGATAGGCTGTCTCTAAAAAAATATATAACAACGGCTAGTAGCGTCCCCACATGAACAGAAACATCGATCAAAAGGCCCTGATCAGGAAAATTCGTAAAGCTTGGTAAAAGAATTAAGTGCCCAGAAGACGATATAGGCAAAAACTCAGTAATCCCTTGGATTAATGCTAATGAAAGTAAGTGGTAAAAGGTCAATGATTTTGTATCCAACGATTCGTACGTGACTTTAGATAACATTAACCTATATGTATAATCACATAGCTTTGAAAGCTAATACATTGAATGATATGTTTAAAAATTTAACACTGAAACTACTGTAATTCAGTTATTATTCCATTATTTGCTTTATTTTTTTATATTTATACTGTAATAAGATCCTTCAAATCAAAAAAAGAGCCCAAATGTCTACTGATCCGATGCTAAAATTTATAGATATTGATTTAGAAATGCCAGTAAAACGGGTTTCTCAAGACAGAACGAATGACTTTAGTGAAATTTATCAGGACTACCCTGAGGAAAAAGCTAATGACCAAGCAAGTAGGTGTAGTCAATGTGGCGTACCTTACTGTCAATCTCATTGCCCACTTCACAATAATATTCCTGATTGGCTTAGATTAACTACACAAGGAAGATTAAAAGAAGCATATGAATTAAGTCAGGATACAAATACATTTCCAGAAATTTGTGGCCGGATTTGCCCCCAAGATCGTCTATGCGAAGGAGCTTGCACTATAGAGAAATCTGGTCATGGCACAGTAACAATAGGTTCAATTGAGAAGTATATTACTGACACGGCCCTTGCTAAAGGTTGGGTAAAACCAATAATTCCAAATATTGAGCGACCTGAAAAAGTTGCTATCATTGGTGCTGGACCAGGTGGATTAGCGGCAGCGGCTATTTTACGCCAAGGCGGAGTACAAGTAACGATTTTTGATAGATATGATAGAGCTGGTGGCCTAATGACTTACGGTATTCCTGGATTTAAGTTGGAAAAAGATGTGGTTATTCGAAGAGTAAAGCAGTTAGAAGAGAGTGGCGTTGATTTTCAATTAAACTGTTGTGTTGGCAAGGACATCTCATTTGATCAAATTGAAAAAACCCATTATGCGACAATAATTGCTACAGGAGTTTATAAATCTCGTGAGCTTAACCAAAATTCTACAAATATGGGAAATATGGTTAAGGCATTAGATTATTTATCAGCATCTAATCGTAAAAATTGATGATGATAAAGTAATTGACTTTGATAATGGTAAATTAAACTTAAAGGGAAAAAAAGTTGTCGTTATTGGTGGTGGAGATACTGCAATGGATTGTGTCAGAACTGCTGTCCGGCAAGGGGCAAAGTCTGTAAAATGTCTTTATAGAAGAGACAAAGAAAATATGCCAGGCTCTCAACGGGAAACTAAAAATGCTGAAGAAGAAGGTGTTGAGTTTGTTTGGTTATCAAGTCCTAAAGAATTTATTGGAATGAAGTTGTTAGTGGTGTACGAGTTTCTAATATGCGACTTGGGTTAGCTGATGAGACAGGGAGACAATTTCCAGAAGAGATTGAGGATTCAACTTATATTGAGGAAACCGATGTTGTGATAAAAGCTTTAGGATTTGATCCAGAGGATATTAAATCTTTATGGGATTATCCGGAGCTTGAAACTACTCGTTGGGGTACAATCAAAACTGATTTTCGAACTCATTCAACAAATAAAAAAAATGTTTTTGCGATAGGAGATATTTCTAGAGGTGCATCATTGGTTGTATGGGCAATTAAAGACGGACAAGAGGTTGCTGAAAATATAATTCATAAACTTAACACGTCATTAAATATTGCAGCTGAGTAAAAAGATGAAAAAAAATAAAAAAAACTGGGTTTCTAATCAAGAATCAATGAGAAAATATGTATCCCAGCACGGTATGTATAATGAAGAGGATGAGCATTCTTCTTGTGGAGTTGGTTTGGTTGTTTCAATAAACGCTAAACCATCAAGGAAAGTTGTTGAAAATGGTATCAATGCTTTAAAAGCTGTTTGGCATCGTGGTGCGGTAGATGCGGATGGTAAAACAGGAGATGGTGCTGGCATCCATCTGCAAATCCCTGTTCCATTTTTTTATGATCAAATTCGTAGAACAGGGCATGAGCCCAAAATGAATGAATTAATAGCAGTTGGAATGGTTTTTTTACCTAGAATTGATTTTGGGGCACAAGAAGCTTGCCGGACCATTATCGAATCTGAGATCCTAAAAATGGGTTACTCAATTTATGGTTGGCGCCATGTTCCTGTTAAAGTTTCCTGCCTTGGGAGAAAAAGCGAATTTAACTCGTCCAGAAATTGAGCAAATCTTAATTTCTAACTCTAAAGGAGTTGAAGAAGAGACATTTGAGCGAGAGCTTTATGTTATTCGCCGACGGATTGAAAAGCAAGCACTTGGTATGAAAGACTTATATGTTGCTTCACTAAGTTGTAGATCAATAATCTACAAAGGGATGATGCTTGCTGAACAAGTTGCTGAATTTTATCCCGATCTTCAAGACGAACGGTTTCAAAGTACATTTGCCATATACCATCAGCGATATTCAACTAATACTTTTCCACAGTGGTGGCTTGCACAACCATTCAGAATGTTAGCTCATAATGGTGAAATTAATACTTTTAAAGGAAATTTAAATTGGATGAAAAGCCATGAAATTCGCATGGCTGGCGCGACATTTGGCAATTATGCAGAGGATATAAAACCTATTATTTCAGCTGGTTCTTCTGATTCTGCTGCATTAGACGCAGTTTTTGAAATGATGGTTAGGGGTGGAAGAAACGCACCAATGGCAAAGACCATGATGATTCCAGAAAGTTGGTCTAAGTTAACCGCAGAGATGCCAAAAAAATGGCAAAACATGTATGCATATTGTAATTCTGTTATGGAGCCATGGGATGGTCCAGCAGCCCTTGCAATGACTGATGGACGGTGGGTTGCTGCTGGTCTTGATCGAAGTGGCCTTAGGCCAATGCGTTACGTTGTTACTGGAGATGGATTACTGATTGCTGGCTCAGAAGCAGGAATGGTTTCAGTTAATGAGAGTGAGGTTATTGAGAAGGGCGCATTAGGTCCGGGTGAGATGATTGCAGTAGATTTGGATAGAGGAATACTTTTGCATGATAGAGATCTGAAAAATGAATTAGCTAATTCTGCACCATTTGACGATTGGGCAAGTAAAATTATTGATTTGGAAAAAGTAACTAAAGGTAAAGAATTCCAATGCTTTTTTGGTAAAGAATTACGTCACCGTCAAATGGCTGCTGGTTATTCTATTGAAGATTTAGAAACTATACTTGCTCCAATGGCTGAAGATGGAAAAGAAACTCTTGCTTCTATGGGTGATGACACTCCATCAGCTGTTCTTTCCAAACAATACCGTCCATTATCTCATTATTTCCGCCAAAACTTTTCCCAAGTTACAAATCCACCAATAGACAGCTTGAGAGAAAATCGGGTTATGAGTTTAAAAACTAGATTTGGAAATTTAAAGAATGTTTTAGATCAAGATAGTAGCCAAACTGAAATACTTGTTTTGGATAGCCCGTTTGTAGGTAATGCAAAATTTTCAAAAATGATTAATATTTTTGGAGAGGATGCTATCACTATTGATTGCTCTTTTGATGTCGGATTGGGAGAAAACGCTCTTTCCAAATCATTGGATCGATTGAAAGTTGAGGCAGAGGATGCAATTCGCTCAGGGGCTGGCCATTTGATATTGACCGACAAAATGCAAAGTGCCAATAGAATTTCTGTTCCAATGATTTTAGCCACATCCGCTATTCATTCGTGGTTAACGAAGCGGGGATTAAGAACCTTTTGCTCGTTAAATGTGCAATCTGCTGAGTGTATTGATCCACATTATTTTGCAGTTTTAATTGGATCTGGGGCAACGACAGTTAATGCTTATTTGGCACAGGATAGCATAGCTGACAGGGTGTCCCGTAAGTTACTCCAAGGTACTATTACAGAAAATATTAAGCGATATCAGACTGCAATCGATCAAGGTCTGTTGAAAATTATGGCAAAGATGGGAATCTCAATAATTTCCTCATATCGAGGGGGATTAAATTTTGAGGCTGTTGGCTTGTCGCGATCGATGGTGGCGGAGTATTTTCCTGGAATGCAGAGTCGAATTTCCGGAATTGGAATTACCGGCATACAGAAGAAAGTTGTTGAAATTCACACAAAAGGCTGGAGTCTGGGGCAAGATATTTTACCTATTGGTGGATTTTACAAATCACGTCAAAGCGGTGAAAAACATGCTTGGGAAGCTCAAACGATGCATTTAATGCAGGCGGCATGTCAAAAAGGGTCTTTTGATTTGTGGAAGCAATATTCAAAAAAAATGCAATCAAACCCACCTATTCATTTGAGAGATTTATTAGATATAAAATCTTTAAGAGATCCAATTCCATTAGACGCTGTGGAAAGTATAACATCTATTCGAAAGCGCTTTGTTACACCAGGAATGTCTTTAGGTGCTTTGAGCCCTGAAGCTCATAAAACATTAAATGTTGCAATGAATAGGATTGGTGCAAAGTCCGATAGTGGTGAGGGTGGTGAAGACCCAGCTCATTTCCACCCAGAGGCAAATGGTGATAATCCATCTGCTAAAATCAAACAAGTTGCTTCAGGACGTTTTGGGGTTACTGCTGAATATTTAAATCAATGTGAAGAGTTAGAAATAAAAGTTGCACAAGGAGCTAAACCAGGAGAAGGCGGACAATTGCCTGGAATAAAAGTTACTGAATTAATTGCACGATTAAGGCATTCTACAAAAGGTGTAACATTAATTTCACCACCACCGCATCATGACATTTATTCAATTGAGGATTTAGCACAACTTATTTATGATTTAAAACAAATCAACCCAAGAGCTAAAGTTACTGTAAAATTAGTTGCGTCTTCTGGGGTTGGTACTATTGCAGCAGGAGTTGCTAAAGCAAAAGCAGATATAATATTAATATCTGGCCATAATGGTGGAACAGGTGCAACTCCACAAACAAGTCGTTAAGTATGTTGGTATTCCATGGGAAATGGGATTAACTGAAGCGCATCAAGTGCTGTCAATGAATAATCTGCGAGACCGGATAACTTTAAGAACAGATGGTGGATTGCGAACAGGTCGTGATATAGTTATGGCGGCGATGATGGGAGCGGAAGAATATGGTATAGGAACAGCTGCTTTAATTGCGATGGGTTGTATCATGGTTAGACAATGTCATTCAAACACCTGTCCAGTTGGTGTTTGTACACAGGACGAAAAACTTAGAGATAAATTTTCTGGTTCAGCAGAAAAAGTAGTACATTTAATAACCTTTTATGCCCAGGAAGTTCAGGAGATACTTGCCAGCATAGGAGCACATTCGTTAGATGAAGTGGTGGGGCGAGTTGACTTGTTACACCAAGTAAGTAAAGCCTCTCCAAATTTAGATGATTTGGATTTAAACCCAATGTTAATAATGGTTGATGGTGCAAAAGAAGCTCAGTTAAATCGATCACGAAATAGGACAGAAGTTGATGATACCTTAGATACTCAGGTTATCAATGATGCTGCTAGATTTTTTCAATATGGTGAAAAAATGCAATTATCTTATGCAGTAAAAAATACTGATCGAACAATAGGCACAAGAGCTTCTAGTCATGTAGTTAATAAATTTGGAATGAATAATGAACTTCAATCTAACCAATTAACTCTCAAATTAACGGGATCTGCAGGCCAATCATTAGGAGCTTTTCTCGTTTCGGGTATAAAAATTGAAGTTACTGGTGATGCAAATGATTATGTAGGTAAAGGACTTTCCGGAGGTGTAATTACAATAAAACCTCATGTATCATCTTTATTAATTTCCCATAAAAATACCATAATTGGAAATACTGTTTTGTATGGTGCGACTGATGGAAAGTTATTTGCTTCTGGCCGTGCTGGTGAGAGATTTGCTGTTAGAAATTCTGGAGCACATGTGGTTATTGAAGGGTGCGGTACTAATGGTTGTGAATACATGACTGGTGGAATTGCAGTAATTCTTGGCTCAATTGGTTCAAATTTTGGAGCAGGTATGACTGGTGGAATGGCTTATCTTTATGATCCTCAAAAAATAGCAAAAACGCAGATCAACTTAGAAACCTTAGTTATAGCTGATTTATCGGTTGATTATTGGGTAGATCAACTCAAGGTTTTGATTGAAGAACACTGTAAGAGAAACTGGTAGTGTGAAAGAGTTCCAATATTTTAGATAACTGGGAAATTGAAAAAATGGCTTTTTTACAAATATGTCCAAAAGAAATGTTAACGCATATACCTTTCCCAATTTCACTAAATGTGGATGAATCAAACGTTAGGGCATAATAATTGTTTTTAAATATGGTTTTTCATATAATTGGGCTGTGGCTTTGTATATTCAGGATTGATCTTACCTTCGGCCACGTTAAATTCGTTGTAAATTATTTAGGATTTAATTGATGTTTCGTTTTTATCACGCACCGTTTTCTCCATTTTGTAGAAAAGTGAGATTGGTATTATCAGAAAAAAAATTAGAATTTGAATTGATAGAAGAAAAATATTGGGAGAAAAGAAGTGACTTTCTTATTTTGAATCCATCTGGCCAAGTTCCTGTCTTACAAAATAAAAATATTATTTTAGCAAGAGACCACTGCAATCTGTGAGTATTTGAATGAAAAACATCCAGTTTCTGAATTACTTCCAGTTGATCCTGAAGGCCGCGCAGAGGCAAGAAGATTAATGTTTTGGTTCGATGATAAGTTCAATAGGGAAGTGACTCGTAAATTATTTTATGAACGCATCACAAAAAAAATTATTGGAGGTGGTTTTCCAGAGGCCAAAAAAGTGAAATCAGGGATGCTGAATATTAAATTTCATATAGATTACATGTCAAAATTGCTTGAAAACAGAAAATGGTTAGCTGGGAATGATATGAGCTTGGCTGATTTTACAGCAGCAGCACATTTTTCTGTTCTTGATTATAGCTGTGATGTGGATTGGGATAGGAGCTCACTGGTTAAGGATTGGTATGCAAAAATAAAATCAAGACCTGCTTTTAGGTCATTACTCACTGATCATTTACCAGGGTTCCCTCAACCTATACATTATGCGGATCTTGATTTTTGAATTCTCTTAAAGAAAAATTAATACAAAAGTCGATAAAAGAAGGATTTGATATTTGTCGAATTTGTTCACCAGATGCTATCCCTGACGCTCCTAAGAAATTAACTAACTTTTTAAAAAATGATTATCATGGTCAAATGAATTGGCTTTATTCACGACAGTCATGGCGGTCAAATCCCAAAATTTTATGGCCTAAGACGCAGTCAATCATAATGTTAGCTCATCGCTATACTCCTGAAATAGATCCTTTAAAACTTTTAACACATAAAGACAAAGGATCGATATCAGTTTATGCTCGTAATCGTGATTACCATGATATTATAAAAAAGCGTTTAAAATCAATTGGTCGCTGGTTGATCAATGAAGTAGTGGGATCAGAAATAAAGGTTTTTGTTGATACAGCTCCTGTAATGGAAAAGCCATTAGGTCAAGCTGCAGGTATAGGTTGGCAAGGAAAACATACCAATTTAGTTAGCCGAGAAATAGGAAATTGGTTTTTCTTGGGTTCAATATTTACTACAGTTACCTTACCGAATGACTTACCAGAAACTGACCATTGTGGTAGTTGCAGCAGTTGTTTGGATATTTGCCCTACAAACGCCTTCCCAGCACCATATCAGTTGGATGCAAGGCGCTGTATATCGTATCTAACCATTGAGCATGATGGACCAATCGATATTGAATACCGGTCGTTAATTGGAAATAGAATTTATGGATGTGATGATTGTTTGGCAGTGTGCCCATGGAATAAATTTGCGAAGACGGCTAATGAGATGGGATATCTCCCACGAGATGAGTTGATTGAGCCAGAATTAAAACAACTTGTAAAATTGTCTGAAAAAGAATTCAGATCATTTTTTAGCAAATCACCAATCAAAAGGATTGGAAGAGATAGATTCATTCGAAATGTAATTTACGCTATTGGGAATTCAAATGATCCTTCATTAATTCCATATTTAGAATCCTATCTCACTGATACGAATTATGTATTAATGGACGCAGCCAAGTGGGCGGTAGAAAGATTAAATAAGTTATGAATAATAAATTATTAAGTTTTGGGCATGGTTACTCAGCACACGCACTTGAAAGACTGTTATCTCTTGATGATTGGGAAATTTTTGCAACGACCAGGGGTTCAGAAAAATCTAATATAATCAATAATCGCAAAGTATCAGCTTTTATTTGGCCAGGCACAGATTTGGTCTCCCAAATTGAAAATGCGACTCATATTCTATTGTCTATTCCTCCTAATATGGATGGAGACCCAGTTTTTTTAGAATATGGTAACGCTATAGCAAGTTCTAAGAATTTAAAGTGGATTGGATATTTATCTACTACTGGTGTTTATGGAGATCACAGTGGTGGATGGGTGGATGAAAACACTCCTTTAAAACCTACCACTGAACGAGGAAATAAGCGGGTCTTAGCTGAGAGACAATGGTTAGAATTAGCAAAAGAACGTGCGCTTCCTTTAAATATATTTAGATTAGCTGGAATTTATGGCCTTGGGCGGGGACCATTTTCAAAAGTATTAGCTGGTACAGCAAAAAGAATAATAAAGAAGGGGCAAGTATTTAGTAGAATACACGTAGACGATATTGCACAAACATTACTAGCTTCAATTAACAAGCCTAACTTGGTGGGTATTTATAATGTATGCGATGATTTAGCTGCACCACCAGAAGATGTATTGAGCTATGATTGCAAAATTGTTAAAAAAAGAAATACCCCCAGAAATTGATTTTTTGGAAGCTGATATGTCTGAAATGGCTAGAAGTTTTTATGCTTTTTAAAAGAGTTGATAATAAAAAAAGAGCTGATATTGAGTAGTTGGAATCCGACTTCCATTATAAGGTTGGGTTGAACTAATAGAATCAAGAATTCAAAAAAAATTGATACTATTATATAATTTAATCAAAGAGCCGCATTTGGGTGAGGCTCTTTGATATTCTAATTATATTATTTAGCGCTAACACCAACTGCTATTAAAAGTGCTAATAGAATAAGCATAGGTGTACCTGTTGATGATGAAGCTGAGACTACAGGCTCTTCCATTTCTGGTGTTGCCATTGAACCAGCACTTAATGATGTTGCTGCTAACGAAAATACAGCTGCTAATAGTATTTTTTTCATTTTTTTCTCCAATTTTAACCATGTAACATGGCTTTTTGCCATGGGGTTATGAATTTATACTCGATGCTTAATTAAACCAGTAATAGTAAACTTTTGCAACGCTACTAAAGTATTTACTATTAACCAGTAAAAAAAGCTAGTTAAATTAATAATACTTGTGTGTCTATTTTTGATAAAGAAAATAATTCTTGAATAATAATTTTATAAAGGCCAATGCAACCATTTGATGATCTCCGACCAATTTTTCTTGTGTCATGAGTGCCGTGAATACGATAATATTGCCAACTCAAATACAGTGCATGTGTGCCAAGGGGGTTATCTGGTCCAGGTGGAACAAACTCTGGCCACTCAGGGTTGTTTTTTAACATTGAAGGTGTTGGTCGCCAACTGGGCCCTACCACTTTTCTAACAATCTTTGTACGGCCAAGTTTTGTTAATTCGTCTGAAATGGGGACACTTGTTGGGTAAATTTTATATATGGTTTCATCTTCTGACCAAAAGTGTATAGCCCGACTAGTGGTATCTGCTAAAATTGCACCATTTTTTAAATCATCAAAGTAAGTAGTCCAATTTCTAGCCTGAAAACTAGATATATTTCTTACAACCCCTTCTCCTAATTCACTGTCCTCAATAATAGATTGAGCAAAAATTGATTTTGATAAGGCCGCTGTTATTGAACTAGTGAGTATCACTTTGCCAAATATTCTTCGAGATATCTGTTTTATGCTTTTTACCATGCTAAAGTTCCTTAAGAAACTTAAATTGTATGTTTATTATGATTGAATAACAATCGATTCAATAAAAATAGTTTTATATTTAATCAAGTGTTTGATTGATGTCACATTTAGAGTTAAAGCTTTATTTATTAAAAAAAGGATTATATTTCACATGTTTCGTTCAGCATTATTATTAATAATTGGTTTAACATTGTCTGGATGTTTGGATGCTGTTGATCTGGTCAATAATACATCAAGCACTTATTGGATTTCTAAATCTAAAGCAGCAAAGATTCACACTAAAGTGTTAGATGCAGTAAATGAACATAGAGTTGAAAATGACTTATACGAAATATCCTTGAGTGAAGAGTTGAACCTAATAGCAAAAGCACATTCAAGGGATATGTATGAGCAAGATAGGGCATGGCACTTTGGATCAGATGGCTCATCTCCTTTAGATAGGGTGGTTAGATCTGGTTTTAATGGGCAATTATTGGGTGAAAATATCTCAGAGACTTACGAAAGTGAGTTGGAAACTTTAAATGCCTGGATGCAAAGGTCAGACACTAGATCAATTATTTTACACGAAAAAGCGCGTTATATGGGTTTGAGTTGGTATCAAGCAGGGGATGGAAAAATTTGGTGGACGCAAGTTTTAACTAGATAAGCTTTATGGCAGAATATCTACTACTGTTCCAATTCTAACTAATTTATATATTTCTTCAAGTTTGAGTTTGAAACTGAAATACAACCCCAAGTCCAATCTTTTTTAGGACGACGCCCTAGAAAGCCAACTCTACCGTGTATAAAAATATCTTTACCAGCTGATTTACCCATTTTTTTTGCTTCTGCTTTATCGGTTTTGTTTGGATATGAAATACCTAAGGATAAATGGTAAGCGCTTTTTGGATTTTTGCGGTCTATATAATACCGACCTTCGGGTGTTTTACCGTCGCCTTCTATTTTTTTATCTCCAATAGGAGCAAAGCCGAGGTCAATATTATAGCTTTTGATTGCTTTATTCTTATTGTAAAGATACAGCTTTCGCGAATTTTTAAATATTACTATTTAGTTACAGACTCTATTTTGTTCACTTTGAACCAAGATGAGCAAGAAGAGATTGTTGTTGTCAAAAATCCCAGTATCAAGAGTCGTCTTTTTATCATTTTATCATTCTTCTTTAACTCTAACCTGTTGTTCAAAGTGGCAATTATTCGTTAATAAGTTCTTTTGCTATCTGCGCTTTTGATTTTCTAGCTCTTTCAGTTTCTGATTTTAGTTGTCCACAGGCTGCCATTATATCTTCTCCTCGTGGCTTCCTGATTGGGCTAGAATAACCAGCGTTATGTATTATATCTGCAAAAGCGCGAATTCTGTTATTGCTAGAGCGCTTGTATGGAGCTCCTGGCCATTCATTGAAAGGGATTAAATTTATTTTGGCTGGAATGCCCTTTATTAATGCTATGAGGCGTCTTGCGTCCTCATCGCTGTCATTAACTTTATCAATCATTACATATTCAAAGGTTATTCTTTCAGAGTTAGAAAGCCTTGGGTAATCTCGTAAAGCTTGAAGTAACTGGCTAATATTCCACCGTTTATTTATTGGAACAAGTTTATTTCGAACTTCATCTGTTGTGGCGTGGAATGAAATTGCTAGCATGCAGCCGATTTCGTCACCGACCTTACCAATTTCTGGAACTACTCCACCGTAGGCTGAATGTAGTTCATTTTGGCCAACAACTATCCTGCGGGATCCATTGCTATATTCATAGCGTCCCGGACGGCATCAAAATTGTATAGTGGCTCTCCCATTCCCATTAAAACGATATTACTTAATTTACGTGGTTGGCCTACTCGATTATTTTGTTCAGTCGGCCATTCATTCAAATCCTCACGAGCTATCAAAACTTGACCAATCATTTCTGATGGATTTAAGTTCCTTACTAATTTTTGGGTTCCAGTATGACAAAAAGGGCAAGTCAGTGTGCATCCTACTTGACTTGAAATACATAAAGTACCTCGGTCAGTTTCTGGAATGAATACTGTTTCAATTTCGTGTCCTCCAGAAAGTCTAAGTAAATATTTTCTAGTACCATCTGTTGAGATCTTTTTTTCAACTATTGCAGGTAGGCTGATGCTAAAGTATTTTGACAGTAAGAGTTATATCATCTTTTGATATATTACCCAATTTTTGAAAAATCGGTGATACCTTTTTGATAAAGCCATCCCCATATTTGGTTCAGTCGCATGTTTAAGTGCTTCTGTTCAATACCCGCTTTTAATAAATGTTCTGAAAGTGCTAGCTTAGTCAGGCCTATTATATTTATTTTTTGATCAATAAGTTCATTGCGAGGAATTGTGATCACGTCATTTATTATAGGAGGTGATGTTGTCAACAAGCTATCCTTTAGTGTAGACTAATTTACTTATTTAATTGGCTGGAAAGTACTTAAGTTCCACAACGTTTTTGTGCTTCTGCAAATGCGGCTGAAAAGCCCAAAAGACTAAATGTGTCCTTAGTCCTAGTACCTTTTTTAGAAGTACCTGACACCAATGCTTTTACACCACGCCGCAAAGACTTTAATAACGCTTCGTTCTCTTCTGAAGACTTTGGCCATGCCCATTCTCCATCCGTCTGTGATAACATGTGTTCTGAAGAACCTATTGATACTTTTACCGCAGATCCATTTTTAAATGGGTAACCACTTGTAAAAGAAATTTGACCAAAAATACTTTGAGAAGGTTCAAAAAGAGCAAATAATTGAATTTCAGAGCGGTTTACTTTTACTAATTTTCCGTTTCGGGTTGCTTTCGTTCTACTAGGCGCAGAAACAATCCAGCATTGCGAAGGGTTATTTTCCATGAAAACTGACCAGTCTTCTTTAGAATCAACTCGGTTAGTGGAAAATGTTTTAGATATTGCTGGCGTGCAAAAAAGAACAGTCATCAAGGTTAGTATAATAATATGTTTTTTCATCAATAATGTCTGCCTTATTTTTCTTCGCTGTCGAATATAATTAATCTATAACTGCTATTAAGAACTATTTCTTTAGTTTTATGCATACTAACTCAATTTTAATTAGTAATTCTAGTCCTAGAATGTTTTATTAAAATAAAAATAACATTTAAGGAATTCTTATGTCAAAGGCTGTGCCAATGGTCAAAGTTCTGCGGGGTGATTTTGAGGAGTCTGTTCATGTCGGTCATGCGGTTGTTTCAAATTCAAAAGGTGACATTATCGAAGCTTGGGGTGATCCTAATAGGTTGACTTTACCAAGATCATCTTCAAAAATCTTACAAGCAATTCCGTTAATTGAAAGTGGTGCTGCCGACAAATATTTTTTGAATAATAATCATCTTGCCTTAGCCTGCGCGTCTCATCAAGGAGCTTATGCTCATACAAATATTGTCCAGGAATGGCTAAGCGCAATTGATAGGTCTGATAATGATTTACGCTGTGGTGTTCAATTTCCAAGTGATAATTGGCCAGTAATCACTTGGTGAAAACCGATCAATCCGCCTGCCGTTACCACAATAATTGTTCAGGAAAGCACTGCGGATTTTTGACATTGGCGCAACATTTGCATGCCGGGCCTGAGTATCACGAGGTGGATCATCCGGTTCAAATTAAGAGTTGTTTTGAGGATTTAACGAATACTTCTAATGCTCTTTCTGTAATGGATGGTTGTTCTGCGCCCAATTTTGCTTGCACATTAAATGGCTTAGCTCAATCTATGGCCATTATTTCTGAAGCAACTGAAATCAGTTCTTCGAGTAGAACCAGAGCCGCTTATAAGTTACGTCATGCAATGCTTGAGTATCCAGGTTTAATTGCTGGTGATGGACGTGCTTGTACTGAGTTAATGCTGGCAATGGACAAAAGAGCAGCAATAAAAACAGGAGCGGAGGCAGTATTTGTAGCGATAATACCAGAATTAAAATTGGGTATAGCGTTGAAAATAGAAGATGGTAACATGCGTGCTTCCGAGGCGGTAATAGCAGAATTATTAGTGCGTTATAATATTTTAGACAGGAAACACCCTATGGCAATAAAACGGTTGAAGGGACCGATAATAAATTGGAATGGCTTTAAAACAGGTGAATATAAAATTTGTTTTTAATAAAATTTAATATTTTTTAACTAAATTACTTGATTTAACTTTCATACATAGATGTATTTTCTTGTTAATTTAACTTCAGTGGATAAAATATCTTGATAATCACTCGATCGATGTTGAGTTAAAGGTAGTTTGCAAAATTTAGGATTTATTTGATGAAAAATCGTTATCCAAGAAATATGTTGGGGTATGGTCCCAAAAGCCCCAAGGTGCAGTGGCCTAATAATTCAAATATTGCTGTTCAATTTGTGGTTAATTACGAAGAAGGTGGTGAAAATAATATTTTACATGGAGATGAGGCGTCAGAAGCTTTTCTATCAGAAATAGTTGGTGCTAATCCTTGGGTAGGTCAACGTCATTGGAATATGGAATCTATTTATGAATATGGTTCAAGGGCTGGGTTTTGGAGATTACTGGAGATTTTTCAAACCGCTAATATAAAACCTACGGTATTTGGTGTCGCAACTGCGCTGGCACGGTCCCCAGAACAAGTATCAGCTATGAAAGACTTGGACTGGGAGATAGCAAGTCACGGATTGAAATGGATAGAGCATAAAGACATGTCGGTTTCGGAAGAGAGTAAACAAATCAAAAAAGCAATAGTTTTGCATAAAGAAGTAACTGGAAAAGAGCCGCAAGGTTGGTATCTAGGTAGATGTTCGATGAATACTGTAGATTTGGTAAGTTTGGAGCAGAAATTTAAATATATTAGTGATGCCTATGACGATGATTTACCTTACTGGAAGTCCTACGAAGGTTTTGATCAATTAATAATACCTTATAGTTTAGATGTGAATGATATGAGGTTTGCTACCTCGCAAGGGTTTAATAGTGGAGATCAGTTTTTTAGTTATTTGAAAGATACATTCGATTGTTTGTATGAAGAGGGTGAGAAAGGCCGACCCAAAATGATGAGCGTTGGGTTGCATTGTCGATTGGTAGGCAGACCTGGTCGCGCGCAAGCTTTAAAAAAGTTTATAGATTATTGCAGTGAGCATGAAAAGGTTTGGTTTCCAAAAAGAATAGAAATAGCAGATCATTGGATTCAAAATCATCCTCCTACTGATTTATTTTGTCCGTCCAAGTTAAAACAATCAGAATTTGTAAATGCATTTGGAGAAGTTTTTGAAAAATCACATTGGGTGGCCGAGCGAGCCTTTGAATTAGAATTAGGACCAGCACATGATACTGTTATTGGAATTCATTCTGTACTTGTGAGAAGCTTTAGAGCAGGGAGTAAAAAGGAAAAATTAGATGTTCTTAAGGCGCACCCAGATTTGGCAGGAAAACTATTTGTATCTAATGACTTAACAAAAGCTAGCACGTCGGAGCAATTATCTGCCAGACTAGATGAGTTGACAGAAGAAGAATTTAATACTTTCTCTGATCTTAACCAGAGTTATTTTGAGAAACATGGTTTTCCATTTATAATTGCAGTCCGAGATTATGATAAAGATGGTATATTGAATTCTTTTAAAATACGTTTGAAAAATGAAACAGAGTTAGAATTTAATGAGGCTTGCGCTCAGGTTGAGCGTATAGCTTTAATACGTTTGAAGGATATTTTAACATGACTGATTATTACTCACCAGATGGAGGCCTCCCTACCACAAACAACTTTGCATACAGGGCGTGCTATCTTCAAGGAAGCTTATGCCTTTATACCTAAAGGGGTAATGACAGATATTGTCACTTCAAGGTTTCCAAATTGGGATAAAACTCGAGCATGGATATTAGCTAGGCCATTGTCAGGTTTTGCAGAAACATTTTCACAATATATTATGGAAGTAAGTCCCAACGGGGGTTCTCTGAATCCGGAACCTGAAGTTAATGCTGAAGGTTTTCTGTTCGTAGTTTCAGGTCAATTAGATTTGGATTTAGATGGAGCAACATATAAAATGATAGAGGGTGGTTATGCGTACATTTCACCTAATTCTGATTGGAAGGTTGTTAACAGCTCTACTAAGAATGTTACTTTTCACTGGATCAGGAAATATTATGAAAAAATTGACGGATTTGATGTGCCAGAATCATTTGTTACGAATGAAAAAGATATAGATCCTGGCGGCTTGACCTCTCAACAAACTAATGGAGTTTGGTCTGCTACCTATTTTGTGGATCCTGAAGACTTACGACATGATTGTCATGTCAATATTGTAAATTTTGAGCCTGGCGGAGTAATTCCATTTGAGGAAACTCATGTGATGGAGCATGGATTATATGTTTTAGAGGGAAAGGCCGTCTATAGGCTCAATGAAGATTGGGTTGAGGTCGAAGCAGGAGATTTTATGTGGTTGAGGGCTTTTTGCCCACAAGCTTGTTATGCTGCTGGATCTAGCCGATTCAGGTATCTTTTATATAAAGATGTAAACCGTCATCCTAAACTAAAGCTGTGATCATGTCGCGTGAAATATCTATTGAAAAATTAACAGCAAAAAAGTTTGTAAATTTTGGAGATGTAGTTGAAACTAAAGAGGAACCTTTTCTTATTAATCAAAATAAATGCGAGCGTCACCACGATCTTGTAGCATTGGAAATCAGTAAAGGTGGCAAGTTTGGTGTAAGTATTTTTTCAAGTGAAAATTATTCGTTGCCTTTTGAATTATCTCTAATGGAAAGACATCCATTTGGATCGCAGTGTTTTATTCCAATGTCAAACGAGCCTTTTCTTGTCATAGTCTCTTTAGATGAAAATGGGCAACCAGGAAAGCCATATGCCTTTGTCACAAATGGTCAGCAAGGAATAAACTATAATATTAACGTTTGGCATAGTGTGTTAACGCCACTAGGTCGGGGAAGTCTTTTTGCAGTGATAGACCGTATTGGTTCAGGTAAGAATGTGGAAGAATATTTGTTTGATGAACCTTGGGTTTTACATTCTTTTAAGTGAATTCAGAAATGCATTATTGCATTAGTTGATTAAATGATATGAAATAATATTACTTTTTAACTCGTATCTTAGGTGCCCATATTGGAGAACTTTCATGAATACTATTGAAAAAATGCAACAAATAGTTGGATCAGAAAATGTGCATTTCGGCGAAAATCTCGCACAGTACGAAATTGACCCAAGTGGGAAATATAATGGTTCTTCTCTTGCAGTGGTTCGACCTCTTAATACTAAGGAAGTTAGCGCAATAGTAAAACTAGCAAATAAAATGAAAATACCAGTAATCCCACAAGGGGGAAATACTGGTTTAGCTGGTGGATGTTTTGCTGGTACTAAAGGGAACACAATAATATTATCTTTGAATCGTATGAATACGATTAGAGAAGTTAGGGCTGATGGACGAATTGCAATTGTTGAAGGTGGAGTAATTTTATCAAAATTACATGATGCTGCTGCAGAATATGGATTAATTTTTCCATTATTCTTTGGGGCACGAGGTTCGGCTATGATTGGGGGAAATTTAGCTACAAATGCAGGTGGTTCAAATGTCTTGCGCTATGGAAATACGAGAGATCTTGTTTTGGGGATTGAGGCGGTTATGCCTAATGGAGAGATTGTAGATTTGATGTCTGAGTTACACAAGGATAATTCTGGATATAATTTGAAGCACCTTTTAATAGGTTCAGAAGGCACACTTGGTATAATAACGGCAGCTGTTGTGAAATTATTTCCAAAGCCTAAGGCTTATGCAACTGCAATGATTTCGATACCTGATTTAACTTATGCATTACCTATTTTAAACGAGCTTAATAAAATAACTAATAATTGTGTTGAGGCATTTGAGTATATGCCAGAGAAATATTTCAATGCATTATGTGAAAGATTCGATGATATGCGACAGCCTTTTCAGACTCCTGCTAAGCATGGAGTTTTTTTAGAGATTGGCGCAATGTCAGAAGAAGACGCTGAGCCTGATGAAACGGGCAATATTCCAATTGAATCAAAAGTAGAAAATTTATTTGGAACTTGGTTAGAATCAGGAAAAATCCTGGATGCAGTTATATGTAAGTCTGAAGCACAGAGATCAGAAATGTGGGAAAGAAGAGAAAGAGCATATGAAGTTGCGCTTTTGAAAGGTGTTCCGGTGGCTTGCGATGTTTCTGTAGCTGTTGATAAAGTGCATAATTTTTTAACAACTGTAAAAAGTAGAGTTCATTCGATTAGCCCAAATTCAGAAACATTGACTGTTTCGCATTTGGGCGATGGAAATTTACATTTTTCAGTTTGGATGGAGCCTAAAACCAAAGGCATGGGAAACTTGGAGGATCGTGAAAAGATCACAGAAATTATAGAAGAAACTGTATTGGAATTGGGAGGAAGTTTTTCGGCAGAGCATGGAATTGGGCTTGCCAAATTACCATCTATGTCGCGTCGAAAAAATCCTAATGCTATTGAGGTTATGAGAAGTATAAAGAAAGCTCTAGATCCAAATAATATTATGAACCCAGGGAAAGTAGTTCCTTAAAAATAAATTTAAGATAATTTGACAATAGTATTAATAATAATCTTTACCAATTTTACTTTTTAAATGCCCCCCAACTTCCTGACCTAAATTAATCGCATTAGAAATATTGTCAGTTGCTTCATAGTAAATCTTTTCAGTTCCATCCACTCTTAAAACTTCTGCCTTTAAAGTCATTTTATTTTTATCGATAATCGCTAGCCCTGCGATTGGTGTTTCACACGAACCATCTAGAATTTTTAGCATTGTTCTTTCGGCATTTACCATTTGCATTGTTTGCTTGTTATTAATCTTTTTTAACATTGATTCGATGCTCTTATCTTCAGCTCTGCGTTCAACACCAATGATCCCCTGAGCAACAGCTGGGAGCATTGTTCCTATTGCTATTGGTTTGTTAATTAACTTGTTCAGTCCAAGGCGTTTTAATCCTGCCATCGCTAAGAAAGTACAATCTGCAACCCCATCATCTAATTTTTTTAACCGAGTTTGAACATTTCCGCGAAACTCAACTACCTTAACGCTTGGCATTAAATTCAAAATTTGGGCTTTTCTCCGCAAGGATGACGTACCCACAACAGTAGTTGTGTCAAGCTGAGATAATTTCTCAAGTTTATTAGAAATAAATGCATCACGCGGATCTTCTCTTTTCAAAAAACAATCGCATGCGGCGGCGCTGGCTGCTTCGTGGGCATGTCTTTCATAGAATGGACTGCTATATCTATTTTTTTTTCTGCTAATGCTTCTTCAATTTCTTTGCTATTTTCTAGTTGACTACTTAGAGGGCGATCAACAATTCTATCACCAGTAGTTTTAATAATAACTATTTCAAAATTTTCTATCTTTAGGCTGTGAGCTTCAATCAATTGGTCCCTTACCTCAGTAGCTTGTTTTAGGGCTAGTGGGGAACCGCGGGTACCCGCATTTATCATGTTTGTAATGAAAGATCTCCTGGCTGTATGAGTGCTTACTCTTTCATACTTTTTAAAGGTTTCATTTGTAACGTTATTTCCTATTCTAGAGGACTTCACAACAGGATGAAAGCATATATTGCTTGTAGGTGCATGGAAAGGTAATATTAATAGTATACCACCTGTTTGGCTTATGCGCCAAGCTGGTCGCTATTTGCCGGAATATCGTGAAACCAGGGCAAGAGCGGGTGATTTTTTGTCATTATGTTATAATCCTGAACTGGCAGCAGAAGTATCACTTCAACCAATAAAAAGATTCCAGTTTGATGGGGCAATTATTTTTGCAGATATACTTTTGATACCACAGGCACTTGGTGCTGATTTAAAATTTGTGGAAGGTGAAGGGCCACGGTTGTCAACTATAAGCATGCAAAAGGACTTGGATAATTTAAAACCTATTGATGAGATTGATTCTACTTTATCTCCCGTTTACGAAACGGTTAAAATTTTAAAATCTAAATTACCTGTTGGTGTAGCATTAATTGGTTTTGCGGGTGCTCCTTGGACAGTTGCTACTTATATGATTGCTGGCCGAGGAACTGTGGATCAAGCCCCCGCCCATAATTTGCTTAAAAATAATAAGCTTGTCTTTGAAAGTTTGATGGAAAAGATTACAGAAGCAACCATACATTATTTGAAAAAACAAATTGAAGCGGGAGCCGAAGTCATAAAAATATTTGATAGTTGGGCGGGTTCATTGGGCCCTAATGATTTTGTGAATTAATAAAAAAACCAATAAATAAAATAATTTCAATTATTGGAATAAATGTAATCCAAAAATACCAATTATTGTTTTCCCAAGAGGTGCGAACCAATTTTATAAAGGATTTGCTAAAAAAACTGGGGCACAATCGGTTGCGATAGATCAGAGTATTTCTTTATCATTTATGAAAGCATTACAGGCCGAAACTTGTGTGCAAGGAAATTTAGATCCAACATTGATGGTTAATGGTGGGAAAGAGCTTCTTGATGCTACTAAAAATATTCGTGACAAGATGGCAGAAGGGCCTCATATTTTTAATTTGGGTCATGGCATCACGCCAGATGCAAATCCTAAGAATGTAGAATTAATGTTGAAAGCCTTAAGGGGTTGAAAGAAACTTTCCTGCAGTAATCATGACCATTTTGCCATAGGAGGCAAACTCATTAAAACTGCATCTGGATCATGACCTGTGGCAAGCCCAAATTTTGTGCCTCTATCATAAATTAAATTGTATTCGGCATAATTTATTAATCAATTTCTTTCTTTATCGTCCGAATTCCAATCTAAATGCTTTTTTTTATCAATGATACCAGTAAAGGCTGGTAAAAATGCTCGCCCCACATCTTGTGTAAATGCAAAGTCTTTTTCCCAATTTCCAGTATTATGTTCGTCGAAAAATATACCACCAACGCCACGAGCACGCTTTCTGTGTGGAATGTAAAAGTACTTATCTGCCCAAATTTTATATTCAGGATAAAATTTTAGGTCATGCTTATCACAAAACTGTTTTTGCATTTTGTGAAAATACTTTGTGTCTACTTCATCTTCAATGCATGGATTTAAGTCAGAGCCACCTCCAAACCACCATGTCTCTTCGGTCCAAAACATTCTGGTATTCATATGAATAGCAGGCAAGAGTGGATTTTGCATATGAGCAACCAAAGAAATACCAGACGCCCAGAAAGATGGATTATTTTTTAGATTAGGCAAATTTCGTGTTTCTGTCATCATATTTACGGCTTCTTTACTTAAATTCCCATAAACTGTTGAAATATTTACTCCAACTTTTTCAAATAAGCGTCCATCGCGCATAATTGCCATTTCTCCTCCACCCCAATCGGTATTACTTGGGGCTGGGCGGATGGTTTTTTGTTTTTTAAATTTACCTTTGGTGTTTTTAGAAAACTTTCCATATATTTGATTGTCTTCCAACATTTCAAAATTATTTATAATTTCGTCCCTTAACTCCTGAAACCAGGAGCTTGCACGTTTTTTCTTATTTTCCATTTTATCTATTAATAGCATTTTGCACCAAAAATTATTGGTGCATCTTAACATTAAATAATTCCCTTTGCCATGAATTAACTTAATTTGACAAATATCCTTGACCTTTCAATTGATCAGGCAGATGCCTTGTCTATGAATCAAGAAATAAATAATAGGCTTGGCTTAATCTGGATTTTGATATCTGTTTTTTTTGCTAGTATAATGGCTATTTCTGTTAAGGAATTGGGGCAAACATTTGATAGTAGATCATTAGTTCTTTTCCGCGCGGGTCTATTGACATTTTTTTTGGTTATCCCAACATTTATTTTTTCTAAATTCCGACAAAAGCTAAAATTTTCTGAACCTAAGCTTCATATTTTACGTGGAAGTTTAATTGCCTTCTCAACACATTTGGGGTTTTATACATTAACACAATTGCCAATAGCTACTACGACTGTTTTGTTCTTTACGGCGCCAATATTTGCAACCGTTTTGTCAATATATATAAATAAGGAAAAAGTGGGATTCAGGCGTTGGTTTGCGGTCCTTATTGGTTTTGTGGGGGTGATAGTTATATTACAACCAGGTTTTGATGGAACTTACTTTCCAATGATAACGGCACTTTTGAGCTCTTTTCTCTTTGCAGTCGCCTTGGCCTATTCAAGAAGGATTGTATCGGCAGATGGTGTAATCTCCACATATATTTCATCAGTTTTAATAACATTTTTGATTAGTATTCCAATTGCATATTCAGTTCTGGAAAACTCTTATAGCGGCATTGTATCCATTTATATTTTAGGTCTCATTATACTTTTAGCAATAACGTCATTTATGCGAGGCATAGGTGATATGCAGGCATATAGGTATGGCGAAGCAGCGATATTAGCCCCTTTTACTTATTTAAGACTAATTTTTGTCGGAATTGTTGGATATTTTCTATGGAACGAAGTTCCAAGCTTTATTACTTTATTGGGGGCCTTTGTTATTATTGGTTCTGCTATATATATTGGGCATAGAGAAGCAAAACATAAGAATTGAATCTTAATTTGTTATTGTAATTAAGCATAAACCTGAGTAAAAGAGTTTGTTATTTGTTATTTGTTATTTGTTATTTGTTAATTAAATTTAATTCTGAAAGATTTAATCATGCTTTTACCTAACCCTAAAGCTGTAGAATTTCTTTTGTCTAGGAGATCTAGACCTGCCAAAACATTAGTTGGTCCAGGGCCAACGGATGAAGAATTAAAAATACTATTAAGGGCTGCTGCTCGAACTCCAGATCATGGCAAATTAGAGCCGTGGCGATTTATTGTATTTCAAGGTGATGCTCTTTCTCGTTTAGTAAATTTAATAGTTAAGCGAGGAACTGAACTCGAGCTTGAACCTGAAAAGATTAATAAAACTTGTACAGCATTGAAAACTGGCGCTGTGATGATTGCTGTCGTCAGCTCTCCAAAACAATCAAATAAAATACCAGAAATGGAACAGATTTTATCTTCTGGTGCTGTTTGTTTGAGTTTATTAAATGCAGCTTTAGCCAGTGGTTGGGGAGCTAATTGGTTAACTGACTGGATATCAACTGATAAAGAGTTTTTAAAACAAGGTATAGATTTAACAGATAGCGAATTTGTTGCCGGTTATATCCATGTTGGTGCAGAAAGTACTGTTCCGCCTGAAAGGCCTAGGCCCAATATGGAAGAGATTACTTCTTGGGTGAATAATTGAAGTTTGTATAAGGTTTCAATGTTTAAGTTCTATTAAAAAAAGCTATATCTTGTACACGAATTAAACCAGAAGAGATAATATAAACTAATACGATCCATAAAATGAAAGTAACTATTGTTACATAAATTGTTTTCTTTTTAAGTTGAGGATTGGTAGGAGCTGAGGCAGGTGTGCCTGGTACAATTTCTCCATCTTCTTGTTGGCTTTTTATTCTTAATGGAAGGACAATGAATAAACACATGAACCAAATCACGGCAAACAGGACCACTGCGGCACTAATAGTCAATTTATTGTTTCTTCTAGTTCAATCAAACAGCCATTAAAATCTTTTGGATGTAAGAATAAAACAGGTTGTCCATGCGCCCCAGTTTTTGGTTCACCATTTCCTAAAATGTGTGCCCCTTTAGAAATTAATGTATCTCTGGCCATCAAGATATCGTCGACCTCATAACAGATATGATGAATGCCCCCAGATGGGTTTTTATCTAAGAAATTCTGAATTGGAGTATTAGCACCTAGTGGATAAAGAAGTTCGATTTTAGTATTTGGTAAGTTTATAAAAACGACTGTTACCCCATGATCAGGTTCGTCTTGTGGATCTCCAACGTCAGCGCCCAATGTCTCTTTGTATAGTTTTATCGACGCATTAAGATCAGGAACTGCTATTGCGATATGATTTAATCGACCAATCATAATTTTCTCCTTAAGATATTATTTATTTATATAGTCTGATTTATAAATAAGTTAATCTTTTTTCTTTTTCACAGTTTTCTTTTTCTTACCGGTTTTAGGAATGCGTTCTTCAAGTAATTCCAAAGCTTTTTTTAGATCTACACTAATTGGGTCAATTTCTTTTGGTATTGTAGCGTTTACCTTAGCCCATTTTACATATGGTCCATATTTGCCCTTCATAATATTGATGGAACCACCCATTTCAGGGTGCTCGCCTAATTCATGGATTGGTTTGGCTGCAATGCCTCGACCACCACGGGTGGCAATTTTTTCAGCTAATAACTGAACTGCATGGTTCATGCCGACGGTAAATACTTCTTCAATCTCTTGGAGATTAGCATTAGTTCCACCACGATCTGATGTGCTTTCAGCATGTTTAAGGTATGGGCCATAACGTCCAATGTTAGCCCAAACCATAATGCCATCTTCTGGGTGTGGTCCTATTTGACGTGGTAGGGATAATAAACGGAGTGCTTGTTCCAGATCTACATCAGCTGGTGGCCAGTCCTTTGGAATGGATTGTCGAGGTGGTTTTTTGTCATCAGTGACTTCTCCACGCTGCACATACGGACCAAAGCGACCTTTAAATACACAAATTTTATCACCTTTATCATCGCCCAAGTATTTACCTTCAGGGGGAATGCCACTTGCATCCTCAGTACCAGGTGGGCCGAAAGCACGCGTGTATTTACACTCTGGGTAATTTGAACATCCAATGAACGCTCCACCAGACCGAGCTGTTCGCATTGATAGCCTACCGTTACCGCATGCTCCACATACCCGAGGATCAGAACCGTCTTCAGTTGCAGGGAATAAATGTGGTGCTAAAACTTCATTAATTTTTTCTAAAACCTCTGTAATTCTTAGGTCTGCTGTTTCTGCAATAGCAGCTGAAAAATCGCGCCAAAAGCGCCCTAGAACTGCTTTGTAATCTTCTGAACCTGCGGAGACATTATCCAATTCTTTTTCAAGTGCAGCAGTATAATTATATCCAACATATTGACGAAAATAGTTTTCTAAAAATGCAATTACCAAACGTCCTTTATCTTCAGCGATTAATCGGTTGCCTTCCTTTCGGACATATTCACGTGTTTGGATGGTTGTAACTATTGATGCATATGTTGATGGACGGCCAATTCCCAATTCTTCCATTTTTTTAACTAAACTTGCCTCGGTGTAACGAGGTTGTGGTTGTGTAAAATGTTGGTTTGGAGGTGATAGTTATTTTATCAGTTTTATCACCTACTGATAATTGTGGTAGTAGTTTATCACTGTCATCTACGACTTCATCGTCACGACCTTCTTCATAAACCTTCAAAAATCCTTCAAATAAAACCACTGTCCCTGTGGATCGTAAACTTATTTGACTGTCCTCTGATGAAATATCGATTGTAGTACTTTCCATTTTGGCACTAGCCATCTGGCTTGCTAAAGTTCTTTTCCAAATTAGATCGTATAGTTTACGTTGATCTGCTTCCAATTTACCTAAAGTATCATTTTGGAACTTCCATATTTGTAGGGCGAATACATTCGTGGGCTTCCTGAGCATTCTGCGGCTTTATTTTTATAGATACGTGGTTCTGCAGAAACAAAATCTATACCATAACGATCTTTAATTGCATCACGGGCTGCTGTTACAGCTTCTGGCGACATATCTATTCCATCTGTTCGCATATATGTAATGTGACCAGCTTCATACAAGCGTTGTGCGGTGCTCATAGTCTGGCGTGCACCAAATCCAAATTTACGGCTAGCTTCTTGTTGTAAGGTAGATGTCATAAAAGGAGCAGAAGGATTTCGGACTTCTTGGTTTAGCTTCAACACTTGTTACACTTAGGTCTCGAGAGGTAATTGCCTGAACAGCCAATTCAGCAGATGTTTCAGTATTAATATCAAATTTTTCGAGCTTTTTGCCTGCTAAAATTCGTAAGGATGCTTCAAAATTTTGGCCACGTGGTGTTTTTAAAATTGTTTTAACTGACCAATACTCGCGAGCTTTATGGGCTTCAATTTCCATTTCTCGTTCTACGATTAAACGTAGAGAAACTGATTGTACGCGTCCTGCAGATTTTGCTCCAGGCAATTTCCGCCATAAAACAGGGGAAAGTTTGAAACCCACTAAATAATCTAATGCGCGACGTGCTAAGTATGCCTCTACTAGCTCCATATCCACTGCGCGCGGATTTTTCATAGCCTCAGTAACTGCACTACCAGTGATTGCATTAAATACCACACGACTAACGGGAGTATCTTTTTTAATAATCTTACGTTTTCGTAATGTCTCTTCTAGATGCCATGAAATAGCCTCACCCTCACGGTCAGGGTCAGTTGCGAGTATTAAATTATTATCATCTTTTAATGCATCTGAAATTGCTTTTAGATGTTTTTTAGAATCTGTTGCAACTTCCCATTTCATTTCAAAATCATTGTCTGTATCGACTGATCCATCTTTGGGAGGTAAGTCCCTTACGTGCCCATAGGATGCCAACACAGTATAGTTGGGACCTAAGTATTTATTAATAGTTTTTGCTTTTGCTGGGCTTTCTACAACAACAACTGGCATTAAAGTTTCCTTAATTGTGAGAAATGATTGAACAAGTTCGTAAGCGCGGAAAATGAGTTGGATCGGGGGTGTTTGTCAATAAGATATCTTCTTTTATTAAAAATTAATTCAATTAACCAATAAATTTTCGTGATGGAACAGCCTTAATTAAATCATTATTCTTTGGATCAAACCTATAATTTATATTATTTAGCATTTTATTTTTTGATACTGTTTCCAAAATATATCCATCAGGTCGCACCAAGGCACTAGTGATATTATTTTCATTTAACCAAGGTTCTACTCCTTTTAATTTCATTCCATTCTTTTGATTGCTAAGTGGATAAAATCCATTTGGGTTCAAGTCGTCTGCTTTGTCTGACTCTATCGATAAAAATTGGGGTGCTAACTGTCCTTCGATGTTATCTCTCAGGCCTAAGCCTGGGCCCAACGAGGGCAAAATCGATTCCATTTTAGTTGTTTCCTTTTGGCTTTTACTCGTTTGATTAATTATTTGTCCAAGCCGCACAGTTAAATCGATAAACTCTCGCACATTAGGAGATCTTTCACTTTCATAGGTGTTCAAGATGGCTTTGTCTGCGCCATTAATAACAGCGGCCAGCTTCCAAGCTAGATTTGCAACATCTCTTATTCCTGCGCACATTCCTTGCCCCATAAATGGGGGCATTAAATGCGCGGCATCACCTGCTAAAAAAACATTCCCTATTGACCATTTTTTCACCAAGGAAGATTTAAAAGTATAAATTGCCGAGCGCTCTATTTCAGCATCATCAGGAGATATCCATTTCACTAACTTATTCCAAACGTCTTCAACGCTGATTTTTGAAACAGTTTCATCTGTTAATCTCATCTCCCATCTTCGTCGTTTTCCAGTCCCTCTAACGTAGGTCATTGGAGAATTAGGATCACAGATTTAAATTTTGAGTTATATTAATGAAATTATTTTCAATATTAAATCAATTACAAGCCATTTTTGCATAAACCCTAAGTCTACTAATTCCTCATTTAGGAACTCACGAACATTGGACTGTGCGCCATCACAACCAATAAGAAATTGGCTAGTGTGTCTTTCACCGGACTCAAGTTCAATAGTTACGTTTTCGCCATCATCAGATATTTTGCGCACCGCAGAGTTGTAAAAATTTTTTACATTGGAAAATCTATAGAGACCATTCTGCAATACAGTTTCTAAATCTGGTTGATGGAATCTATAACTAGGATAGAAACCATTATCAATAGTTTGAGAGCGGGACCAGTCTATTAAAATATTTGAATCTAAATCCTTAAACAACATCCCGATATTCACTCGCGAAGTATCTGAAATTTCTGAACCAAGACCAATCGACTGAAAAATCCGCATTACTTCCCCATCGAAGTGCACTGCCCGGGGAAGTGCATAAGGCTTACTTTGTTTTTCAAAAATTGCTACAGATAAACCCCTATTAGCTAAAAGGTTTGCTAATGTTACACCAGTCGGTCCCATACCAACAATTGCTATTTCAGAGTTCTGAGTCAAAGTTCTTCTGTTTTGGTTCCTGGAACCTTTTGTCCTTTGATATCAATGTGCGTACCATCGCTACCGATTGTGGCTAAGGCCCAAAAAATCTCTACTCTGTGGCCATCTGGATCAAGTATATAAATAGCTTCATTTTCACCCCATGAGCCATCACCAGTGGCTACATAATTGCTATGGACCACTGGACCGCGTACAACTTCAATAGAATTTTCACTTATGGTTTCTACTACTTTAAGCCAATCTTCTTTGCTATCACATTCAAGAGCAAAATGATGAAATGATGGTGGCCCATCTAGATCATCTTCTGGTTTCGAAGGTCTCTTCCTATAAGTCTTTTTTGGATTATGTACCAGAACCAGTTCATGATGGGCATCGCCCAATCTCATGAAAGTCAATTCAACTGGAATTGCCGTCACTTCAAAAGCGGGATGTCGCTCAGTTAACTTAAATCCTAAAATTTTTCGATAGAATTCTATCGACTTGTCTGTATTACTTACTTCCATAGAAAAGTGCTGCATTCGTGCGATCGCGCCGTGTTGCATTCTATACTCCCAACATTAAATTTGTTTTCTAATAGATGGTTATATTGTAATTTGCAAAATTAAATACGAATGAATGGTTGTAAAAGTTTGGGTAACCAGCTGTTGAAAACTAAAGGTGCCTGAGTAGCAGCCAGACATATGCATAACTCTCCAGTTTCAGCTTTAGGTTTATGCGTTAAATTATCATCAGCAATTTCAACATCACCGCGGTAAAAATGATCAATCTCATCAGAAAATGCCCCTTGAAGCACCATGGTCATTTCAAGACCTTTATGACTATGGTCTGGCAATTCTGTACCTGGGGGAATTGATAAAAGTCTAGCACTGGCTTCATCATTATTGAAAATTATTGATTGCTTAATGCCTCCACCAATAGATTTCCATTTTATTTTATCCTCGGCATTTCCAAAATAATTTTTCAATGGGTTAGGGTAAATACCATCTGATTTTGTAAAAGGTTTTGTTGTATTATTATCTTTTTTTGAAATCATCTCCATTGTCTTTAAAAAACTGTCATCATTTAAGGTTATACCCTGTTGGTTGGTAAGAACGGCACCGCCAACTGCATCTAATGCATCTGATTCAATCCTACACTGATCGCATAGTGAAATGTGACAGGCTACAATGATGCTAAAGGCTTCAGGTAATAATCCAGTTGAATATGCTAACAAAATTTCATTTGGAATATGATGTTTTGTATTTGTCATGTTTTTTTGCCTAATTCTCTTCTTAAACGTTCGATAGAAAGCCTAATACGTGATTTCACTGTTCCCAGAGGTAAATCGGTTAGTTCTGAAATTTCAGAATGACTTAAATCACCATAAAACGCTTTCTCAATCAAAATTCTCTGATTATCAGGTAGCTTTGACACAGCAAAAGCCAAGCTTTTTTGTCTCTTCTTGTATGATAATTATATCAGAAGCGTCTGGTTCGGGATCATTTCCCCAAGGTAAATCTTCTGGTTCAGGGCGGTTATTTCGTCGAGCTGCGTCAATGCGTTTATTTCGTGCAATAGTAAAAATCCACGTCGATGCAGCTGCTCTTGTAGGGTCAAATAAATGAGCTTTTTGCCATACTGTGGCCATCGCTTCCTGCATGCATTCTTCTGCTTGACTAACTGATCCCCCAGACTTCATTAGAAATGACTTAATTCTTGGGCCAAAATAATCAAATAATTCACGGAAAGCTTGTAGATCCCGTTCAGTTGCTAATTTTTTTAGACTATCAGACCAATTATCGGCTAAGTTTTACTCATAAAAGCATCAATACTCTTCTTACTTATTCTAAAAAAATCTCTAAAGTTGGCAATAGGGTACGCTGGGTTACTGTCGTAACTTATGGTTTTTAAAAGTATCATGCAATCATTACGCGGGGTCGTGGATATTGGATCACAAATAAAAATATGATCTAATATCAAAACTTATTCGTATATAGAAAAATCATTGAGGTAATACACAATCTGCACCAGATATTGCTGGAAAAAAAATTGCAATAGTTGGTGCGGGAGTGTCCGGACTTGGATGCGCTTATTTGCTGTCCCAAAGTAACGAAGTAAAATTATTCGAAACAGCGCCAAAAATTGGGGGGCATGCTAGAACTATTTTAGCAGGTAAAAATGCTGACGTACCAGTGGATACTGGTTTCATAGTTTTTAACTATGAAAATTATCCTCAATTATCTCAGATGTTTAAAGAGTTAGATGTACCAGTGAAGAAAAGTGATATGAGTTTTGCTGCATCTATTGGCGATGGAGCAATAGAATACGGCATGAGTAGCTTTAATATGATGGCGGCTCAGCGAAGGAATGTCATTAGACCAAAATTTTGGAATATGATGCGTGATATAATGCGCTTTAATGAGAATGCTGTTGATTTGTCTCGGGACCCAAATATGTCCTTGGAAGAATTTCTTGATAAGATGAAAATGGGAGATTGGTTTCGTAATTATTATTTCTTGCCAATTTCAGGTGCTATTTGGTCTGCTACACCAGAACAAATGAAGGGTTTCCCTGCTAAATCTTTGGTTCAATTTTTTGATAACCACTCATTGTTAACTTGGAATACAAATCAATGGTATACGGTAGATGGTGGAAGCGAACAGTACCTTTCACGAATGGCTACGGCGATACATCGCTTTGGTGGATCTATTAGAGTAAACTCACAGGTTACTGGGGTTAAACGAAATGGTACGAATGTTTATGTGAAGTCTAAGAAGGGAGAGTGGGAAAGATTTGATAGAGTGATTTTCGCATGTCATTCTGATCAGGTTCTTCCTTTATTAGTCGATCATGAGCGATGCAGAAAAATCTATTATTGGATCAATTAAGTATCAAAAGAATAAGGCGGTCATGCATACTGATGTTACTCAGATGCCTAAACGGAAGAGAGCTTGGGCATCCTGGGTTTATAAATCAAAAACAATGCGCCCTGATCCAAAAGTTGGAATTACTTATTGGATGAATTCTTTGCAGTCATTGCCAACCAAGGAACAGATTTTTGTCTCTTTGAATCCTTCTTCAGATATTAATGATAACCTCATCTATGATGAAAAACTGTTTGAGCATCCCATTTTTGATAAGCAGGCTTTTGTGAAAAGGAAAAATTGAAAGCAATTCAAGGTGAGAATCTAACATATTATTGTGGGGCATGGACAAGGTACGGATTTCATGAAGATGGCTATGCAAGTGCTGTCAGCGTTTCTGAGCTAATTGCTTCAATTAGTAAAAAAGTAGCTGCATGATGTTAGAGTATGTAAAAGCGAAAACTTACCATGTTAGAAAAGGAGAAATTAAAAATTCATTTAGTTATGGCGTCGACTATGTACTGTTGAGTGATGAGCAAAAAAATGATGTGAGAGGTTTTTCGCATAATAAGATTAATTTATTTTCTATTTTTGACAATGATCATGGTGGCATAAGAGGTCAGGGAGAAGGGCACAATTGGGCGCGCGATACATTAAGAAATAATAATATTTCCATACCTGGCTTGAAGGTGAGTTTATTAGCCCAACCCAGAATGTTTTTCACAAAATTTACTCCGATTAGCTTTTGGTTGTGCTTTGATTTAGATGCAAAGCTAAAGGTGGTGATTGTAGAAGTTAATAACACTTTTGGTGACCGGCATAGTTATCTTTGCTCTAATGAAGACTTGGCTGAAATAACTATTGAAAGTCAAATGGTTGGTAGAAAGCTTCTTCATGTGTCACCTTTCCAACCTATGTTGGGAACATACGGTTTTACGTTTGACATCACTAACAAAAAAATTGTTATAAAAATCGAATACAAGCATGAGTATGGTGGTGTCACAGCAACCCTTGTTGGAGACCGTAGTCCTTTGACAACTAAATCTATATTTGCGGCACTTTTGAGAAGGCCATTTGGATCAATGAGGATTCTTTCCTTAATTCATTTTCAAGCATTCCGGCTATGGATAAAAAAAGCTTCATTTAATTCAAGGCCAACACCACCCTCAAAAGCAGTAAGCAGATGAGCAATTACCTAATTTCTAATAATAATGAAGGTTATTGGCGCTATGCTCTTTTCGCGGCGCCATTAGCTGCAGTAGGGATTCCAATATACATTTATGCGCCAAAATATCTGGCTGATAGTTATGGCTTTTCATTAACTTCTCTTGGAATAATTTTTTTATGCCTGCGTTTGGTTGATGTGGTTCAAGATCCTCTATTGGGTAGATTGGCGCAATTAGTTGGTAAATATAGGCAAACGTCAATATTATTTTTTGTTTGTTCCCTCATAATTAGTCTTTGGCTTTTTTTTTCCGTAGAGCCAATCTTTGAACCTGTAGCTTATGTTTGTTTATGCTTGTTCGTAATGTTTACAGCCTTCTCTTATCTAAATATTTGCTTTTATGCTCAAGGTGTTAATTTTGTTGAATCTAGTGATAAGCGTTCTCATTCGAAATTATCTGTATGGCGTGAAACTGGAGCCTTAGTTGGAATAGTTCTAGCTTGTTTGTTGCCTAGTATATTGAGTAAATTTGACCTCAATCCGATGAAGGGATTTGCTTTTTCTGTTATAATTCTTCTTTTGATAAGTTATTTTGTGATGAGAGGGTCTTGGAATTATAAATCCAAATTTCAACCAAAAAATAACGCCATGTCACTATTAAAAGATAAAACTACCCGTAGTTTTCTGATCCTGTCTTTTTTAAACACGAGTCCTTTAGCAGTTACGTCTACATTATTTTTATTTTATGTGGAGTCGCGCTTGCAAGCCACTGACTTAGCTGGATTATTTCTCATTACATTTTTTATTAGCGCGGCTATCTCAATACCCTTTTGGGGAAAGTTGACCTCTAAATATGAATTAAAATTTATTCTTTCAATTGGAATGTCACTGGCTATCATTACTTTTCTGTTCACTTGTTTAATTGGATCAGGAGACATAAGGTTTCAATATCAATAATGTTCTCTGGTGCTAGTTTAAATAACACATGTCTATTCTTCCAGCCATGTACGCTAAGCACATATCGAATTCTGATTTTGATAGTTCTGTCGCTTTTGGAATATGGAATTTTTTTAATAAATCTACTTTTGCTTTATCAGTGGGTATAATTTTGCCGGCACTTGCTGCAACAGGATTTGCCATTGGTAGGACAGAGCCTAACACTTACTTGATGAGCTTAACTATTTTTTATTCTATAATACCATGCTTGTTGAAACTTCTTGCATTGTTAACTCTAAATTTTGGACCATTCGAAAGGAAACTGAATTGATCTGGGTTTTTTATATTATTTTGGTTAATTTGCTTATTAGTTTTATTAAAATAAATTTATTCTCCTTTAAAAATCAAAAAATATCACAGTTTAAATCTGACAGTAAAATTTTTGATATAAGGAAAGTTTTAGAAGGTAATTTGGTGGCTGAAGGTATGGTTTATGGAATTTCAGGGCGACTTTCGAGTACATTTACTGCTCAGTTTTTGGGGAATTGGGTCAATAATGAAGGTAGTTTTATTGAGAATTTTCAATTCTCTACTGGCAAAAACCAAATCAGGAAATGGAATTTAATAATTGATAGTAATGGTAAGATTATTGGAACAGCAGATGATATTATTGGGAAGGCGGTGGGCCAACAATACGGATCAGCAGTTATGTTAAGCTATAAGTTAAAGCTTTCTGAAGACTTAGGGGGACATGTGATAAAGGTTATTGATTGGATGCATCTTCTGGAGAATGGTACTATTTTCAATCGATCAGAATTTAGAAAATTTGGATTTAAGGTTGGAGAGTTGGTTGCCACTTTTAGAAAAGAAAAATGAGAAATATTTCAAATAAAACTTATTGGGTAGTAGGCGCTAGCGATGGAATTGGGTATGATTTAGTTAAAAAACTGGATAAACTCGGAGTGTCTCTGATCATATCTGCAAGAAATAAAACAAGGTTACTTCACCTCTCTAAGTCAATTGATAAACAAGTAAAAGTTGTGCCGTGTGACGTAACTGACATTGATAGTGTTAAATCTGCATTCGCATCGGTTGGCAAAATTGATGGTGTTGTATACTTAGCTGGAGATTATACTCCTATGCATGCTCAGGATTGGAATGAGCAAGAAGTAATCAAGATGGCAGATACAAATTTCATGGGTGCTTTGCGGGTTTTGGGTACATGTGTTCCAGGCTTTGTTGAGCGGGATGAGGGACATATTGTGATTATTGGTTCATTGGCTGGTTTTACTGGATTACAAGGATCGATTGGATATGGGGCAAGTAAAGCAGCTTTGATGCATCTTGCAGAAAATTTAAGTGCAGATTTTTATCAATCGAAAATTAGAGTTCAATTGTTTAACCCTGGGTTTGTTGATACGAAACTTACCTTAAAAAATAAGTTCTATATGCCTTTCAAGATGTCTACTGAAAGAGCAGCGGTAATAATAGCAAATGGAATGTTAACTAATAAGAGTGTTATTAACTTCCCGTGGCTTTTTTCATTGATTTTTAGAATTGGCCGAATATTGCCTATTAAATATTCTATTTTTGGTAGAAAGAATAATATTTAATTATTAACGCATATAATTTATTTGTGATCACAAAGTAAATTTTTGTATCTTTTATATTGACAATTTTACTTTGTGATCACATATTTTACTTATGGTTATTGACTTAAAAATAAGTGAACCTTCTTTACAAGATAAAATATATAGAGAATTGCGTCAAAAAATTATGTTAGGGGATTTAAGGCCTGGTCATTCACTGACCTTAAGGGGTTTGGCTCAATTATATGATGTTTCAATGACACCTGCCAGAGAGGTGTTGCGTCGATTAGCAGCGGAAGGTGCACTAATTGTGACTAATACTGGACGATTTATGACACCTATATTAAGTAATGATCGTTTAGAAGAGTTGAATGCCTTAAGAGGTTTGTTAGAGCCCGAAATTGCAGCGAGAGCTCTACCACGCGCGCATTTGGCATTGATTGACAGAATGCAACTTATTAATAGTCGTATTGCACAGGCTGTTATACAAAAAGAACCTATTTCCTATGTTCAAGCAAACTTGGAATTTCATCGCAGCTTGTATTTGAGGGCGCAAGCCCCTGCAATGTTGGCTTTGGTAGAAAATATTTGGTTACAAATTGGACCAACAATGAGAGTGCTTTATGAAAAAATAGGTGTTCTAGAGACTCCAAAACATCATGTTTCTATATTGGCAGCATTAAAATCAAGCGATGAACAAAAATTGAGACTAATGATTCAAACTGACGTAACAAATGGACTTAGGATGCTGATCAGGTAATTAACAAAACTATTGAAGAAATTATTTAAGAATGTATTGCGCCATCACCACAAGAAAGTGCAGCTTCTTTAATAGCCTCAGAAAATGTTGGGTGTGCGTGACAGGTCATAGCCAAATCTTGTGCTGAAGCACCAAACTCCATGGCGACACAGACCTCATGTATTATATCGCCTGCATTAGGTCCTATTATGTGACAACCTAAGATCCTATCAGTCTTACTATCAGTTAATAATTTTACAAATCCAGCGGATGAGAAAACTAATTTGGCTCGTGCATTACCAGCAAAATTGAATTTTCCAACTTTATAACTTTTATTAATATTTTTCAACATTTCTTCGGTCATTCCGACAGAAGCAACTTCCGGATTTGTGTAAATGACATTTGGTATATGGTTAAAATTAATATGGCTTTTTTGCCCCGCAATTGTTTCTGCTACTGCAATTCCTTCTTCTTCCGCCTTGTGCGCTAACATTGGCCCATTAGTGACGTCGCCAATAGCGTAAATTGATGACAAGTTTGTTAAGTTTTTCATATCTGTTTCTATACCGCCTCTTTCATCTACAAGCCCCCCAATTTCTTCAAAGCATAATCCATTAGAATATGCTTTTCTCCCAGTAGCCACTAAAACAATTTCTGTCTCAATTTTCTCATTACTTTCTGTTTTGTTATTTATAAAGTTTACCCTTACCTTGCCTTTAAGTTTTTCAACTGTACTAACGGCGCAATTTGTTTTAAATTTTATACCTTGTTGTTTTAAAATCCGCTGTAGGTTTTTTGAGACATCTTTATCCATTTCAGGAGTAATTGAATTTTGATACTCTAACACTGTCACTTCTGTTCCAAGGCGGCTATATACGCTACCTAATTCTAATCCGATAACTCCACCACCTATAACGGCCATTTTTGCTGGTATTTTGTTTAAGCTTAACGCACCTGTGGAACTAACAATTAACTCTTCATCTATGAAGCACTAGCAGAAATGCGGTTAGATGTACTTGATCGAATTATTATTGCTCGTGTAGGTCTGTTGTTACGCCATCCATTCTTTATTTGTAAAATGTGCATGGCCATTAATATAGTTAACTTTATTTTTTTTAAACAAAAACTCAATACCTTGCGTATTTTGCTTTATAATCATGTCTTTGTATTTTTGCATTTCTTTCCAATCCACAACAGGTGGTTCAGAGATTATGCCCATTTTTGCAAAATTATTTTTTGATTCATGTAGTTGATGGCTAGCATGCAATAAAGCTTTTGATGGAATACATCCAACATTCAAACAAGTTCCACCAAGTGCGGGGCTAGAAATACAGGCTGTCTTTAAACCTAATTGCGAGCATCTAATTGCGCAAACATAGCCACCAGGGCCTCCACCAATCACAATCACATCAAAATTAGTCATATTGAATTCCTTGTTTCACGCTGATTAATCGACACTTCCTTGCCATCTTTCAATTGATACGTTGCAGTGATGCAAGTATCTTTGGCCTTATTAATTGAGAAACGATCGTCATTAAAGTTAAGGGTCCATAAGAGGTTTTGAAGAGCATTTTTATGAGGAGTTTCAATATGAAGTTTTTTAAAGCGTAAGCCTTCATCTGCCATGTAATTGGAGACGTGCTTTGAATCTGACCATTCTATCAGGATAGGGGCAGAGCCCCAAAGTGGAATTAAACCATCTTTGCGGAGAGAAAATTTCCATTTCAAACTCCCACGGCTCATGTCAGTTGGTTTGCCAAGATCTGTCTCTACGCCCAAATCTTCTAATAGTGCCAAGGTTCGTTTAATATTTTTTGTTCTACAAACCCACCCAATTATTCTAGGAGCTTTATAAAGAGAAAGCTCTACTTTTGGATCATCTAAACCAAACCATTTGGGTCTACCGCTAGGTGGAGCAGATGGATCTTTTGCCAACACTTCCAAATATGTATCATTGCCTGAAGATAACACGTGATTATGGGTTCCCATTTTGTCATGTTTCCCACCCATAGGAATTTTAACCTGCAATTGGGATTCAACCCAATCTACACCATCATTTAAATTACTGGCACCAATTGCTATGTGGTCAAATTCAATCATTATAGATCCATTAATAATCTACGGGGATCCTCAAGAGCTTCTTTTACTCTGATCAAGAAAGTTACAGCTGCCTTACCGTCAATTAATCTGTGGTCATAAGAGAGGGCTAAGTACATCATTGGACGGATAACAATTTGACCTTCCATAACAATAGGCCGGTCTTGAATTTTATGCATCCCTAATATTCCAGATTGGGGTGGATTTAAAATTGGAGAAGACATCAAAGATCCATAAATCCCACCGTTTGATATGGTGAAAGTCCCCCCTTGCATTTCGTCTATTGTTAACTTTCCTTCACGACCTTTTTGGCCCAATCTTCCAATTTCCTTTTCGATTTCTGCAAAACTTAATTTATGTGTATGCTTAATCACCGGAACTACTAAGCCATTTGGCGTTCCAACAGCCACTCCCATGTGCACATATTTTTTATAAATAATCTCATCATTATCAATTTCAGCGTTCACCTCGGGAATTTCTAATAATGCATGACTACAAGCTTTCACAAAAAAGGACATAAACCCAAGATTGACTCCGTGTTTTTGAATAAATAATTCTTTATAATCACTTCGTATCTTTTTAATTTCTGACATATCCACTTCATTGTAAGTAGTCAAAATTGCTGCGGTATTTTGTGCTTCCTTTAGCCTGCTTGATATTGTTTGACGAAGACGGCTCATCTTTACCCGTTCTTGATGTTCATCGTTCTTTTTAGTTTCGATATTATTGTTAGAATCTGATAATAATGGTAAGTTTTGAACGTCTTCCTTCATTATTCTACCGTCTCTACCAGTTCCAATTATTTTGTCAGGATCAAGATTTTTCTCTTGCATTAATTTCTTTGCTGATGGAGCATTTTCAATATCTTTATCAATTAATTTTGGCTTTTCTTTTGAAGGTTCCTGGTCGATTTTATCTTTATCAATTTGCGGTTTTGGATTTTCTTCTTTTGATAATGTAGCTAAGAGGGCATCAACACTTACTGTTTGACCTTCCTTTACAATAATTTCCTGTAATCTTCCTGTAACAGGTGAGGGGACCTCTACTGTAACTTTGTCAGGTTTCTAATTCACAGAGCATTTCATCTATAGATACTGAATCGCCAGGTTTTTTGAACCAAGTAGCAACGGTTGCTTCAGTAACACTTTCACCTAAGGTTGGTACGCGAACTTCAATTGTCATTCGTTAATTTCCTTCCAAATTAAGAGCTTCAAATACAAGCTTTTCTTGTTGTTCCTTGTGTTGGCTCGCAAGGCCAGTAGCTGGAGATGCTGATGGGGGTCTACCAACAAAATTTGCTCTTTTAGCTTTAACTTTCAACCTGCCTAAAATTTGCTCTAGATTAGGTTCAATAAAACTCCAAGCACCTTGGTTTTTAGGTTCTTCTTGACACCAAATTAGATCTGCATTTTTAAACCTACCAAGTTCTTTAGTGAGCGCTAGCGCTGGAACAGGGTACAATTGCTCTACCCTTAATAGATAAGTATCTGTTAAATTGTGTGCATCTCTTTCCTGTAAAAGGTCATAGTAAACTTTGCCAGAACAAGCGATAATTCGTTTGATTTTACTGTCTTCCTTAAGTTTTGTTTGAGAAATTCCCTTTTGAGCATCATCCCATAAAACCCTGTGAAAACTAGATCCTTCAACGAACTCTTTTTTTGGTGAAACAGCAAATTTGTTTCTTAATAGAGACTTTGGGGTCATTAGAACTAGAGGCTTACGGTATGTTCGGTGTAGTTGTCGGCGCAATATATGAAAATAATTTGCTGGAGTAGTGCAGTTAGCGATAATCCAATTTTCATCAGCGCAAAGTTGTAAAAATCTTTCTAGTCTAGCTGATGAATGTTCAGGTCCTTGCCCTTCAAATCCATGAGGTAAAAGCATCACTAAACCAGACATTCTAAGCCATTTAGCTTCGCCTGGAGATGAATTGATCAAACATGATTTGAGCACCATTTGCAAAGTCTCCAAATTGAGCTTCCCAAACCACTAGTGCATTTGGCTCTGATAAAGAATATCCGTACTCAAACCCTAAAACAGCATATTCTGATAGCATACTATCAATGACTTCGTAGTGCTTTTGATTTTTATCAATATGATTTAATGGATATCGTCTTTCTTCTGTTTCTTGATCAATTAAAACTGAGTGTCTTTGGCTAAAGGTTCCCCGTGCGCTATCTTGGCCAGACAATCTTACAGGAAAGCCTTCAAGCAATAGTGAGCCAAAAGCTAGTGCCTCACCGGTTGCCCAATCTAACGCCTCACCAGCTTTCAAAATTTCTGCTTTTCCAATTAATTGTCGCTCAACTGTTTTATGTAATTGAAAGTTTTTAGGTTTTTTTGTTAGAGCTTTGCCTATTTTATCAAAGGACTTCGAAGAAATTGAAGTGCTTCCTCTTTGATAATTTTCCTTATTTTGATTAAGGTGCGACCATCGACCATCTAACCAATCAGCTTTATTTGGTTTGTAATCTTTCCCTGCATCAAACTCATTATTTAAAATTTTCTGAAAATTATCTTTGCAATTTTCTATTTCGCTTTTTGGCATTAACCCATCCGCAATTAGTCTTTCGCTATATAATTGCAATGTTGTTTTATGTTTTTTTATAGTTTTATACATGAATGGTTGAGTAAACATAGGTTCATCACCTTCATTATGTCCAAAACGGCGGTAACAAAAAATATCTAATACAACATCTTTTGCAAATTTTTGGCGAAATTCTGTCGCTACTCTTGCTGCATGTACAACAGCTTCTGGATCGTCACCATTAACATGAAAAATTGGTGCTTCGACCATTAAAGCAATGTCTGTAGGATAGGGTGAAGAACGGCTAAAATGGGGTGCTGTGGTAAATCCAATTTGATTATTTATAACAATATGCATTGTTCCACCAGTGCGATGTCCAGTTAAACCTGAAAGGCCAAAGCATTCTGCAACAACGCCCTGGCCAGCAAATGCAGCATCGCCATGAAGTAAAATGGGCATAACACTACGACGGGTATCATCATCATATTGCTCTTGTTTTGCCCGCGCTTTACCGAGCACGACCGGATTAACAGCTTCTAAATGGCTTGGATTGGCTGTCAAAGATAAATGAACTTTGTTCCCATCAAACTCACGATCAGAGCTTGCGCCTAAATGATATTTAACGTCTCCATCAAAAAGAACTTCTTTAGGTTTAAAACTACCACCCTGAAATTCATTAAAAATGGCCCTGAGTGGTTTTGCCAAAACGTTAACTAGAACATTTAACCTACCTCGGTGAGGCATTCCAATGATTATATCTTTAACACCTAAAGCGCCGCCCCGTTTTATAATTTGTTCCATTGCTGGGATTAAAGATTCACCACCATCCAAACCAAACCGTTTTGTACCAACATATTTTTTATGTAAAAACTTTTCAAAACCTTCTGCCTGTACAAGCTTGTTTAAAATTGCTTTTCGACCTCTTTTGGTGAAGTTTATTTCTTTTCCATAACCTTCAATTCTTTCTTTTAACCACTGGCTTTCACTAGGATTAGATATATGCATATATTGAAGTGCAAACGTCCCACAGTATGTCCGTTTTACGATATCAACAATTTCTCTCATCGTCGCTAATTCTAAACCTAAGACATTATCAATATAAATAAGACGATCCATATCACTTTCGTGAAACCCATAGTTTGCTGGTTGTAATTCAGGATGAGTGTTATTTTTCAAAATATTCAAAGGGTCTAGATTCGCTTTTAAGTGTCCTCTAATTCTATATGCTCTAATTAGCATAAGTGCTCTTACAGAATCCAAAACTGCTTGCTTCAATCCATTTTCATCAACATCCACATTGTTTTTTATTGCTTTAGATTTTATTTTGTCGATGTGGTTTTGTTCTAAATCTATGTTAGTTTCAAATTCTTCATAGTTTACTAATGGCCAGTCTGGTCTAGTCCATGAAGGGCCAGTTTGTCCTTCTAAGTTTACGTCCCCAATAGTGTTAAAAAATTTTTGCCATTGTGGATCTAAATCTTGAGTATTTTTTGAAAAATTGGCCTGTAAATTTTCCAGATATTCCGTTGAGTTGCCTTGCAGAAAGCTTTCAGAGCTTAAAGATGAATTTTCATTGATATCTGACAATTGATTACCTCATCAAAATAGAAATTAGTTAAATTTTTTGCTTTATTGTTAATTTAGAAATTTTGTTCATTTATCCAATTGCTTTCAATACTGAAATTCCCAAATCAGCGGGGCTTTCTGCCACTATTATTCCAGCTGATTTCATCGCTTCAATTTTATCTTCTGCTCCGCCTTTTCCTCCAGCAACGATGGCTCCAGCATGTCCCATCCTTCTGCCTGGTGGTGCAGTTCTTCCTGCAATGAATCCTGCAGTAGGCTTTGATCTACCTTTGCGTGCTTCATCTTTTAAAAATTGTGCGGCTTCTTCTTCAGCTGATCCACCAATTTCACCAATCATTATAATTGATTGTGTTTCGTCGTCGTTAAGGAACCATTCTAAGACTTTATGAGAACTTCCATTTACTGGATCTCCACCAATTCCAACACATGTGGATTGACCTAATCCAGTTGCTGTTGTTTGCCCAACCGCTTCGTATGTTAACGTCCCTGATCTTGATACCACACCAACAGAGCCTCTTTTATGAATATGGGCAGGCATAATTCCTATTTTACATGCATCTGGAGTTATGATTCCTGGGCAATTTGGGCCAATAAGTATTGATTTACTATTTATCAACGCTCTTTTGACTTTTACCATGTCCAGTACTGGAATACCCTCTGTTATGCATACAATTAATTCTATTTCCGCATCAATAGCTTCCAAAATACTGTCAGCTGCATACTGCGGTGGGACATAAATGGAAGTTGCATTTGCTTGCGTTAATGCTTTTGCTTCGTGAACTGAGTTGAATACTGGAAGCCCTAAGTGCACTTGCCCACCTTTGCCAGGAGTAACACCTCCTACCATTTGTGTTCCATAATCAATTGCCTGCGCTGAATGGAATGTACCTTGTGAGCCAGTGAAACCTTGGCAAATTACTTTTGTATGTTGGTCTATTAAGATGGACATTCGGGTTTTCCTAATTATTTTGTTTTTTTACGGCTTGTACAATTTTTTCTGCAGCATCGCCTAAATCGCCCGCTACAATTACATCTAATCCAGAAGTGCTGATGATTTCATTTCCTTGATCAACATTAGTTCCCTCGAGGCGAACTACGAGTGGAACTTTAAGCCCTACTTCTTTAACTGCTGCAACTACACCCTCTGCAATAACGTCACATCTCATTATGCCACCAAATATATTTACTAAAATACCTTTCACATTTTTATCTGAAGTTATGATTTTAAATGCTTCTGTGACTTTTTCTTTTGTTGCACCACCACCTACATCAAGAAAATTTGCAGGCTCTGCACCATATAGTTTTACTATGTCCATAGTTGCCATAGCTAGCCCTGCTCCATTAACCATGCATCCTATTTCTCCATCAAGAGCAATATAATTAAGATCAAATTTAGAAGCGGCTAATTCTTTTGCATCTTCTTCAGTTTCGTCTCTCAATTTTGCAATATCTTTGTTTCTGAATATGGCGTTACCATCAAAGCCCATCTTTGCATCTAAGCATTTGAGTACACCCTGTTTAGTAACAATAAGTGGATTTATTTCTAGCATTTCTACGTCTTTATCAATAAATAATTGATATAAGTTACTTACTAATTCTACGCATTGATTAACTTGTTTTCCTCTTAAGCCAAGAGTAAATGCAATCTGCCTTCCGTGAAATGGTGACATACCCGAAGCTGGGTCAACAGAAAAATTAATAATATCTTTTGGATTTTTTGCTGCCACCTCTTCAATATCCATTCCACCTTTTGTTGAACACACAAATGTTATTCTGCTAGAGTTTCGATCAACTAAAAGAGCAAGATAAAGTTCTCTTTCGATTTCTGAACCATCTTCGATATAAATTCGATTAACTTGCTTTCCTGATGGGCCAGTTTGGTGAGTTACAAGAGTGTTGCCCAGCATTTTTTTTGCTTCATTCGCAGCTTCTTGAGCAGAAGTTGTTATCCTTACACCACCCTTTTCCCCAGCAGAGGCCTCTTTAAATTTACCTTTACCACGTCCACCCGCATGAATTTGTGCTTTAACTACCCACAAAGGTCCGTCGAGCTCATTTGCTTTTACCTCCGCATCTTCTGGAGTAAGAACTAAGCATCCGATAGAGGTTGGTATGTTGTATTTTAAAAGTAAGGCTTTCGCCTGATATTCGTGGATATTCATTGCTAACCTATCTATTTTACTTATGGATAGGTCGCATACAAATCCAACTTAATAAATATAAAATCTTAAATAACGGACTTAATATATCAAATTAATTGAATTTGTGATCACAAATATTTTATTGTGATCACAAAAATTAATTTTAGTATTTTATTTTAATGAATTATCAATATTTTTGCATGCTTCAATCAATCCATTGACTGCTTCGACAGACTTATCAAACATTGCTTTTTCCTCTTTGTCCAATTTGATATTAATTATTTTTTCAATACCACTTGACCCTATTATGGTTGGAACTCCAACATAAGTACCATCTAATCCATAGGCGTTTTCTACGTATGCTGCGCAAGGAAGGACCCTCTTTTGATCTTTCAAGTAAGCTTCTGCCATTTCAATTGCAGCTGTGGCCGGGGCATAAAAAGCTGAACCAGTTTTTAATAAACCAACGATTTCAGCTCCACCGTCTCGAGTCCTTTGTATTATTGATTCCAATTTTTCATTCGTCGTCCAGCCCATTTCAACCAAATCTGGTAACGGGATTCCAGCGACGGTTGAGTACCGAGTAAGTGGAACCATGGTATCTCCATGTCCACCTAAAACAAACGCTGAAACATCACGCATTGATACATTAAATTCTTCGGAAAGAAAGTGTCTGAACCTTGCACTATCAAGTATACCAGCCATGCCAACCACTTTGTTAGTTGGTAATTTTGAAAATTTCTGTAGTGCCCAAACCATTGCATCAAGAGGATTAGTAATGCAGATAACAAAAGCATTTGGTGCAAATTTAGCTATTCCTTCTCCAACAGATTTCATCACTTTTAAATTAATACCTAATAAATCGTCTCTGCTCATACCTGGTTTTCTTGCCACTCCAGCGGTGACAATACAGATGTGTGAATCTGCTATCTCAGCGTAATCGTTCGCTCCTCGCAGTTTTACGTCAAACCCCGCGACTGGCCCACACTCGGCAATATCTAAGGATTTACCTTGAGGCAATCCGTCTGCAATATCAAAAACAACGATGTCTCCTAATTCTTTTACCGCAGCAAGATGTGCTAGTGTACCACCTATATTTCCTGCACCAATTAACGCTATTTTAGCTCGTCCCATTTATTTCTCCAAGTGAGGGTTCAAAATCGCCGCATGCCTAATCTGAATCTTTCGTAAAAACAAGACACTTCACATTAGTGAGAGAAATTTCGCTTAAGAATCAATGAATTTAAATAATATTTTTATATTAATTTCTATTATAAGTTTACATTTATATAGAAATTTGATTGTTACCCCAAATACTTTATAAACATTACTAATTGTATGAATTTATTTTTTTGGACAACGAAAATCAAATGATATTAGAATCTTGTGAGAATCGGCAGGTTATTAAAATTAGTGGAAGCGATAAAGAAAATTTCTTAAATGGATTAATAACAAATAATATTGAAAATGATCTTACTTACTCTGCGCTACTAACGCCTCAAGGGAAGTACCTTAGCGATTTTTTTCTCCTTCGTAGTAATGATGATATTTTAATTGATATTGAAAAGTCACTTGCAGAAAATTTTATATCTAGACTGTTGATGTACAAATTAAGAGCTGATGTGAACATAAGTTCTACTGACTTGCCTGTATCTAGAGGGCAGGGAGTAATTCCAAAAAATGCGTTCAAAGATCCTCGACATTCTAGCCTGGGTTGGCGGCTTTATGGAGTTAAAGGACAAACGCCAACAACCAATTGGGCTCAATTGTATGTTGACGCATGTATTCCCAAATCGGGTGTGGAACTCTTACCAAATGAAACTTATATTCTTGAAGCTGGGTTTGAAAGATTATCAGGCGTTAATTTTAAGAAAGGTTGTTATGTTGGACAGGAAGTGACTGCTCGAATGAAGCATAAGACAACATTAAAAAAAGGTTTTTCAACAATAATACATTCAAAAGCACCCTCATTTGCACTGCAATTTTCTCGAATGAAAGGATTTGTGGTACTTTGTTTTCTCAAGGTGGTGGGCGGGCTATTGCACATCTAAAATATGATAGGGTGTCAAAAAATATGAAAGCTGGTGAAGCTATTTTAAATCTAATTGATTGAAATCAACTATCGCGAATAATTTTTGCAAAATTATCGAATGCTATTTCATTACCGACAATTAACTCACCATCTTTTAAAACATCACCGCCTTTATTTATAGGCTCAACTAAGCCTCCTGCTTCTTTGACCAATATCTTCCCGCAGCAGTATCCCAGCTTTGCAATCCTCTTTCCCAATACCCATCATATCTTCCTGACGCTACATAAGCTAGATCTAGTGAGGCAGCACCAAACCTTCTTACCCCTGCACACAATGGCATTAATCTATCCAATTCTGCGAGTGTTTTGGGTAAATCACCTGCTCTACCAGCGAAAGGAACGCCTGTGGCAAAAATCATCTCATTTAGAGTTTTTCGGTTAGAGACCCTACATCTTTTTTCGTTCATGTAGCATCCTGAACCTTTTTCTGCCCAGAACAGTTCATCTTTTAGAGGATCATAAACTACCGCTGAAACAATTTCATTTTTATGTTCTAGCGCAATTGAAATTGACCAATGTGGAAGCCCATGCAAGAAATTTGTAGTTCCATCTAAGGGATCAACTATCCAACGTCTTGTTGGGTCTGTTCCTTTACTCGCACCACTCTCTTCCCCTAGCCAACCATAATTTGGGCGCCCTTCTGTTAGATCTGTTTTAATACTCTCTTCTGCTTTTCGATCTGCTCGACTTACAAAATCGCTAGGGCTTTTTTGACTTACCTGTAGGTTCTCTACTTCGCCAAAATCCCTAAGTAATCTCTTTGCTGCAAACCGTGCTGCTTTAATCATAAGGTTTACGTTAGCGCTAGCCCGGTTCATTCTAATTCCTTTGCGATGTTTAAATCAGATCGTATAGATGGGTCTTATTAAAAGGCCAAGCCCTATAACCATGTATTTTTGTTTGATAGTTTAATTATATTCTCAATTATTAGAAAGCTTAACGTTCAGGCATCATTTATAGGTATTTAAAATAATGTACTATCTTTAAAACGGATATTACACTTTTTCTAAATATAGCTTTTTTAATTGAGCAAGTAATTTATAATATTGCTCATTATAAAATTTATTAATTGAGGATTTTATCAGCATTTATTATATATTTTGCCAGGACTTTTTTTTCACCTGCTTTCTCAAATAAAATAGTTAATTTGTCCCCATCTTTTGATATTATTTTACCATATCCAAATTTTTGGTGGAATATTCGTCCATTTAGATCAGAAATATTGACAGCTTCAGATTCTAAGATTCCTAGATCTTTGGTGTTATCTACAAATGTTTCCTTAAAGCGTGATCTTTCTTTCATTCTTCGCCAGCCTGGTGAATTGTATGTATCGTTTTCCTTATCATTGATTTCTGAAAATGATGATACATTTGGTGCGGCAGCGCCGAAGCTTCCGCCATACAATCCAGGGGGGGTCAAAATTTCTATGTGCTCCTCGGGCAATTCATCAATAAACCTTGAGGGCAGGGCAGATTGCCATTGTCCAAATATACGTCGGTTTGCTACAAAACTTATGGTACATAATTCCTCCGCCCGCGTAATCCCTACATAAGCTAATCTTCGTTCTTCTTCCAAACCAAATTTTCCACTTTCATCCATAGATCTTTGAGAAGGAAATAAGCCGTCTTCCCACCCGGGCAAATAAATATGTTTAAATTCCAAGCCTTTTGAGCCATGCCGGGTATGGATGGAAACTTTCAAAGCGTTATCATCTGTTTCGTTCTAGTTGCAAGTGAAACATGTTCTAAAAAACCCTGTAAATTCTCAAATTGATCGAGTGCTTTAACTAACTCTTTTAAATTTTCAACATTTCCCTCAGCAGATTTGTCATTTTGCCAATATAAGATATATCCAGATTCTTCTAAAATAATTTCAGCTAACTCAATATGATTAAAAGTTTTGTCTAATGATATTCTATGCCAGCGATCCAATTGCGCTAATAAAATCTTCAGCTCTTTTTTTGCCCGGCCAGAAAGTTCTTCTTTTTCACATAAAGATTTTGCAGCATCCAGCAAAGAAATATTATTATTCCGCGCTTCTAGATTTATTTTTTGTTGAGCTTTATCGCCAATGCCGCGCTTTGGTTTATTTATTATTCTCTGCAATGCTAGCCCGTCTTCTTTAGAAATTGCTGCTCTAAAATAAGCCATTGCATCTCGAATTTCTGCACGTTCATAAAACCTAGGTCCGCCAATCACTCGATAAGGAAGCCCAATTGTCATGAAGCGATCTTCAAATGCTCTCATTTGATGTGAGGCCCGGACAAGAATTGCAATATTTTCTGGACTTACAGGGTCTTTGCTTGAGTTCCCTAATTCTGCAGCTTCAATTTCATCCCCAATCCACCGCGCTTCTTCATCTCCATCCCAATGACCAATTAATTTAACTTTATTACCGCCACTTTGATCAGTCCAAAGTGTTTTTTCTAACCTTTCTTTATTTCCATGTATTAAATGAGATGCAGCACCCAATATATGCTTGGTAGATCGGTAGTTTTGTTCGAGGCGAATAACTGCAGAGTTTTTAAAATCATTTTCAAATTTTAAAATGTTTCCTACTTCTGCACCGCGCCAACCATAAATTGATTGATCGTCATCACCAACACAACATATATTTTGGTGAGATGATGCCAGCAATCTTAACCAAAGATATTGAGCAATGTTAGTATCCTGATACTCATCTACTAAAATATACCTGAATTGTCTTTGGTAACGCGCTAGAATATCAGTGTTATTTTGTAAGATTGTGACTACATGCAAAAGTAAATCTCCAAAATCGGCAGCATTTAAAGATTTTAACCTCTGTTGATAAAAAGAATACAGTTCCACTCCTCGACCATTAAAGAGAGACGCTTCATTAGTTGGAATATTATCTGGTCTTAAAGCTTTATTTTTCCAACTATCAATAAGGTGAGCTAGAAGGCGAGGTGGCCAGCGCTTTTCGTCAATATTTTCTGCTTGAATTAACTGTTTAAGTAGTCGCAATTGATCATCAGTATCAAGTATTGTGAAATTTGATTTTAAACCTACTAGCTCAGCGTTAGATCTCAATATTTTTACACAAATTGAATGAAATGTTCCTACCCAAGTCATTCCTTCAATCACGTCACCAATATTGAACTTAATGCGGTTTTTCATTTCCCTCGCCGCTTTATTGGTAAAGGTCACAGCTAAAATTTCGTTTGGGCGGGCTTTTCTTAAATTTAAAATGTGAACGATTCTTGTTGTCAAAGCTCTAGTTTTGCCAGTTCCTGCACCTGCTAGCATTAAAACTGGGCCGTTGATCGTTTCAACTGCTTGACGTTGCTCATCATTCAGATCGTCAAGATACATTTGTGATCTTGCGGCTGATGCGCGAGCAGATAAGGAAGTAGTCATACAATAATCTCAAATATTAAATTTATTTGGAAAAGCATAAACCTTTTTTGATCAGATTAAAAGTAGTGTTCTTGTATTGTTCTTTATAAATCGTATTTTTATGATAGTTTATGTTTTATATTTAGAGTGCATTTATTAGGTCCAATTTGGAAGGTGACTACCAGGTAAGAACTGCCTGGCAATAGAAATAGATTGTTGTTCGTAATCGTGTGAGGCGCAAAATTCTAAAGTGTACATATCTTTACTAAGGATAAAATCAAGAATTGAACCTAAAAACTCTGTTTCAGTAGCATTTTTTCTAAAATCAATAGGTGTTACACCAGTAATGCCAATAAATGATGATAAATAATTGGGATTTTGAAGTATCCATGTTAATGCATTGATAGCAATTAGTTCGGCTTTTTCGGCATCCATGATTGACCTTTAAATTTAAGAATTAAATTATTATAAATAAATAATTATAAAATAATAAATCGTCAAAAGAGTTCCCAAGACAATTATAAAAACTCTTAGATAGATTTGTGGTATCGATTTTGAAATTTTTCCACCAGTAAAGCCACCTATTGCAGCTCCGACGGCCATTACCAACGCATATGGCCAGAAAACCTCACCTGAGTAAATGTAAATTATAGAAGCGGGAAGGCTAATGGATGCAATTACTGCGTTTTTCATTGCATTAGCTTTGTGCAGGTTTTCAAATCCAATTAAAATTAAAACAGCCAAAGCGATTTGGCCTAATCCAGCCCCAAAGTATCCGCCATAAACTGCAAATGATAATAGAAGTACTAAAGGTACTATTTTTGATTTCAAGTTTGTATTTAGAACCAATTTGCGTAGTCTTGGTGCTGCAAGAAATAATATTGTTGCAAACCCCATTAAGTAGGGCACTAAATTTTTAAAGATATTTGCCCCTAAACTAAATAATACAACTGCTCCTAAAAGGCCTCCAATTGCCGAAATAATTAGTGGAGCAAAGATTTTCTTTCCAATTATTTTTAATTCATCCCAAAATGCTGGTAATGCTGCAATATTACCGGGTGCTGTAGCAATAAAATTGGTAGCATTTGCTGACAGTGGAGAAAGTCCGGCTAACATAAGTGCTGGAAATGTAAAGAAAGTAGCACCACCTGCAACTGCATTTAATACACCAGCAAATAAACCTGTAAAAAATAAAAGTACTAAAATGTAGATTTCCAAAACGAACCCTGACTAATTATTCCTAAACGATTTTAAAATATCATTTTATTTGCGACAAGGAGCCGCAATTGATATCTGAGCAATAGCATTACTTCAGTGATGACACTAGTGTAACTCTAAAGGAAAATTATGGCTGCTGATAGAGATCGATCTTTAGGAAATGCACTTATTCTAGGTTGGAAAATGCTTTGTCCAAATTGTGGTAAAAGTAAATTAATGAAGTCCTACCTTAAAGTTGCAAACGATTGCAGCTCATGCTCACAAGAGTTTCATCATCAAAGGGCTGATGATGGGCCAGCTTATATTACCATCTTAGTTTTGGGACATTTGCTAGTGCCTTTGATTCTAATTAGTTATGAAACATTAAGACCAGAGCCATTAACAATGGCTGTAGGGCTGAGCTTATTAGCAATTGTATTAGCTCTTTATCTTCTGCCAAGAATCAAGGGCGCATTGATAGGGCTCCAGTGGGCTAAGTGTATGCATGGATTTTGAGTTGCTGAAAAATATTCAATCATTTAGTATCTGACGCTTGATGGTAATTACACAGGGTTCCTAATGGAAAAAATGGAAATTAAAAACGCTGCTACTGTTATCTTGCTGCGTGGCTCACAAAAAAACCCTGAAGTACTAATGGGGCAGAGAGGAAAGAATGCTTCTTTTATGCCAAATAAATTTGTTTTCCCTGGAGGGGCGTTAGATCCAGGCGACTCGGAAATAGATTTTAATGGTGATATTCCAACTAAATGTATTGAGAAGCTCAGATTGAAAGCAGATCCTTCATTGGCAGAACCACTCATTGCGGCTGGAATCAGGGAATTGTGGGAAGAAACTGGGTTGATTTTGGGTTCTAAATCAAAAACAAAGATGGATTCAATTCCAAAAAATTGGAAAGATTTTTTTGCCTTAGGATATCAACCCAGTGCTGATAATATTGAGTTTGTTTTTCGTGCAATCACGCCACCAGGGCGTACTAGACGGTTTGATGCAAGATTTTTTTTGTTAAGTTCAGATAATATTAAAGGTGATTTAGATGATTTCTCAAAGGCATCTGGAGAACTTAGCCACTTGCAATGGATAGAATTAAATTCGACCCAAAACCTTGATCTGCCATTTATCACTGAAATAGTGCTCTCGGAGGTGTTATCTAAATTGAAAGGCAATCGTAATAATGGGATACCATTTTATTATCATGACTCTGGTACTTCACATTTTCTGCGTTTGTAAAATGGTAGTAATACTTTAAACTAATTATGCGAATATTGTATAAAAGATTCGGATTTTATATAGTGATAAAGATTTTGTGATAAAAATTTTTTAAGGAGAGAGCTTATGAACCAACACCTTAATGCTAATGATATTACTGCGGTAATTGAGAGTGATAGAGCGCATATCTGGCACCATTTAAGTCAACACGCAGCTTATGAAAATGTAGACCCTAGGATTATTGTTGAGGGTAAAGGCATGCGGGTTTGGGATGCGCATGGCAAAGAGCATATAGATGCAGTTTCTGGTGGAGTTTGGACAGTAAATGTTGGTTACGGCCGAGAAAGCATCGCAAATGCAGTCCGTGACCAACTTATAAAACTTAATTATTTTGCTCAGACAGCTGGCTCGATACCTGGTTCGATGTTTGCTGAAAAGCTGCTTCAAAAAATGCCAGGATTGAGTCGAGTTTATTATGCAAATTCTGGTTCTGAAGCGAATGAGAAAGTGTTTAAAATGGTTCGTCAGATATCAGAAAAAAAATATGGTGGTAGAAAGAATAAAATCTTATACCGTGATCGCGATTATCATGGCACCACAATAACATGTTTATCTGCCAGTGGGCAGCCACAAAGAGCCGCTCAATATGGACCATTTACGCCAGGTTTTGTTGAAATTCCGCATTGCTTAGAATATCGAAGTCAGTTCGAAAGTTCAGAAAACTATGGTGAGCAGGTTGTTAAAGCAACTGAAGAGATCATTTTGAGAGAGGGGCCAGATACGATTGGATTAATGTGTTTGGAGCCAGTAACTGCAGGAGGTGGAGTGATAACACCGCCAGTTGGTTATTGGGAAGGTATTCAAGCGCTATGTAAGAAATATGATATTTTGCTTCATATTGATGAGGTTGTATGTGGCGTTGGAAGAACAGGCACATGGTTTGGTTACCAACATTACGGAGTACAGCCTGATTTTGTTACGATGGCAAAAGGAGTGGCATCTGGGTATGCGGCCATTAGTTGTACCGTTACTACTGAAGCAGTGTTTGATATGTTTAAAGACAACTCAGGTGATCCAATGAATTATTTTAGGGACATCTCAACTTTTGGTGGTTGCACTGCGGGACCTGCTGCAGCGCTTGAAAATATTAAAATAATAGAAGATGAGGATCTGCTAACAAATACTATTGAAATGGGCGATTATGCCATGGATCAATTAAGAAATTTGCAGGATAAACATAAAGTTATTGGCCAAGTCCGTGGTAAGGGATTATTCTTGGGGGCTGAGTTGGTGAGTGATCGTGATAGTAAAGAGCCGATGGATGAAAAGTTAGTTGCCGCCGTGACCGCCAACTGCATGTCGCAGGGGGTTATAATTGGGATGACGAATAGATCGTTACCTGGCTTAAATAATACGCTTTGTCTGTCGCCAGCATTGATCGCGACTAAAGATGATATTAATGAAATAATTTCATCAATGGATGTGGCGTTGTCATCAGTATTTGGTTGAAAATATTGTCTTTTCAGAATGTTTGAGCTGAGACATAATATTTTCTTGAACGAGTGTATTTAGTTTTAATAAGGAATAATTTTGTATGAAAATGACAACAGAAGAAGCTTTTGTAAAAGTTTTACAAATTCATGGTATAGAACACGCGTTTGGCATTATTGGATCTGCCATGATGCCGATTTCAGATTTATTTCCCTTAGCAGGAATTAAATTTTGGGATGCTGCTCATGAGTGCAATGCTGGAATGATGTCAGATGGTTACACTCGAGCTTCTGGAAAAATGTCAATGATGATTGCTCAGAATGGACCGGGAATTACTAATTTTGTAACTCCTGTAAAAACTGCTTATTGGAATCACACCCCACTTTTGTTGGTTACACCACAAGCTGCTAACAAAACCATTGGGCAAGGTGGGTTTCAAGAAGTGGAGCAAATGGCATTATTCAAAGATATGGTTGCTTATCAAGAAGAGGTGAGAGACCCTTCTAGAATAGCGGAAGTATTGAATAGAGTCATTATGCAGGCCAAACGGGCCTCGGCGCCAGCTCAAATAAATGTTCCAAGAGATTATTGGACCCAAATTGTTGATATTGAATTGCCAGCTGTAGTAGAGTTTGAGCTTCCCAGTGGTGGGGAGGAGGCAATTAAAAAAGCTGCAGCCCTTTTAAGTAATGCAAAACGTCCAGTAATCTTGTGCTGCTGGTGTTGTTATAGGTGGTAAAGTTCCAATAGTAATTAGCAGAACGCCTAGATGCTCCAGTTTGTTGTGGCTATCAGCATAATGATGCGTTTCCAGGATCGCATCCATTATTTGCGGGGCCACTTGGTTACAATGGATCAAAGGCTGGAATGGAACTTATTTCTCAGGCGGACGTTGTGCTTGCTCTAGGTACCAGACTTAATCCATTCTCAACATTGCCTGGATATGGCATCGATTACTGGCCCAAAAATGCGTCTATTATTCAAGTAGATATAAATGCTGATAGGATTGGATTAACGAAACCTGTTACGATTGGTATTGTTGGTGATGCAAAAAAAGTGGCTGCATCATTATTAGAAAAACTTAGTGTAAACGCTGGAGATCAGGGTCGTCAAGAACGACGAACAGTGATTTCAAAAACAAAGTCGGCCTGGGCGCAAGAGTTAACGTCTATGGATCATGAAGATGATGATCCAGGCACAACATGGAACGAAAGAGCGCGTGATAGAGAGCCTGAAAAAATGTCACCAAGAATGGCGTGGAGATCAATTCAATCTGCTTTACCAACAGATGCTATAATTTCGTCAGATATTGGGAATAATTGTGCGATTGGAAATGCTTATCCTACATTTGAAGTTGGAAGAAAGTATTTAGCTCCTGGTCTTTTTGGCCCTTGTGGATATGGTTTTCCTTCAATTTGTGGTGCAAAAATTGCTTGTCCTGATGTTCCAGTGGATTGGTTTTGCAGGTGACGGTGCTTTTGGAATTCAATGAATGAGATGGTTAGCTGTGGTCGGGAGGATTGGCCAGGTATAACGATGGTTATCTTTAGAAACTATCAATGGGGCGCTGAGAAAAGAAATACTACTTTATGGTATGATGATAATTTTGTAGGCACCGAGCTGGATACCAGAGTATCTTATGCAAAAATAGCAGTTTCTTGTGGCTTAATAGGAGTGCAAGTCGATAACATGGACTCATTAAGAGATGCACTTGATAAGGCCATTAAAGCCCAAATGAACGAGGGTAAGACTACCTTTATTGAAATCATATTGAATCAAGAATTAGGAGAACCATTTCGGCGAGACGCAATGAAAAAGCCTGTGTCTGTTGCTGGGATTAATCCTTTGGATATGACTTATGTAGGAATGGAGAGGGTTTAAAGTTTTTGTAAATAATAGAGTGGCCTGATTAATGTTAAGTTTTAAATAGATATCAAGCGATTAAGATTCGCAAAATATCGAAGGGTTTAAATAATTTGATGGATAACTCACCGTTTTTAAGTTCAAAAAAAATAGTTTGTTCTGCAGATTTACTGAACCGTGCTCTAAAATTAAAAACACCAAATGTGGTGGTGGCAAATGCTGGCTCTAAATTGCCTATGGAAGCGGCCTTAGAAGCTACATTGGCCGGAATTATGACCCCTATTTTTGTTGGTAATATAACAAAAATTACTGCTGAAGCTGATGATTTAAAATGGGATATTTCAAAATTTGAAATGGTAGAGGCTCAAGGAGAGGAATCTAGTGCTAAGATAGCGGCAGAATTATGCGGATTGGGTCATGGGGATATTCTAATGAAAGGTGACCTTCATTCTGATACCTTCATGAAAGCCACTTTAACAAAAGGATCCGGGTTAAGGACTGGAAAGCGATTAGTACATTCTTTTTTTATTACCCATCCAAGCGATCGGCGTCCTTTATTAATCTCTGATGCCGCTGTTAATATAAAACCTAATTTAACAACTAGAAAAGAAGCAACGCGTTTTGCTGTGGATATTTTGCATGTGCTAGGTAATCAGCGACCAAAAGTGGCATTTCTTTCTGCTACTGAGGTCCCGAGTGCCTCAATGGAAAGTAGTATGGACGCGGCGACCTTAAATGAGTGGGCTACTTCAGAAATTAAAGGCGCTGATTTTTCTGGTCCCTTGGCGTTAGATCTCATTTTATCTCCTAAAAGTGTTCAAGTTAAAGGATTTTCAAATGATCCAGTTGCAGGCAAAGCTGATGCAATAATAGTTCCAGATATTGTTTCAGGAAATGCTATTTTTAAAGCATTGGTTTATTTGGCTGGAGGTTGTGCCGCAGGGATTGTGAATGGCGCCAAAGTGCCAATATTATTAACGAGCAGGTCGGATCCAGCAGCAGCTCGTATTGCATCTGTAGCATTAGCCACAATCCTTAGTGATAGTTCAAAAATATAGTTTTTTAACTTGTATTTTGTTAAATGACTGTGATTTATATCTTAATATGTTTATATATTTTGTAACTGGTAGTTACTTAACCAAAATTGGTTCAGTGCTTTTAATAAAAGGTTTGTTTAGTGAGTAAATTTGTTCAACCTGCATTGAATTTGAGCCCAAAGGTTAATGATGAAATTCGAAAAACCACATGCTATATGTGCGCTTGTCGCTGTGGCATAGATGTTCATATACAAAGTGGTAAAGTTAAATACATAGAGGGGAATAGAGATCACCCTGTGAATAAAGGTGTCCTCTGTGCAAAGGGCTCGGCTGGGATTATGCAAATTTATTCACCAGCACGTTTGCGTTCACCCATGAAAAGAGTTGGTCCAAGGGGCAGTGGTGCATTTGAAGAAATAAGTTGGGATGAGGCTCTACAGCTTGCGACAGATTGGTTAAGTCCAGTGAGGAAAACTGATCCAAAAAAATTAGCATTTTTCACAGGAAGAGATCAATCACAGTCATTTACTAGTTGGTGGGCGCAGGCATTTGGAACTCCAAATTATGCAGCTCATGGTGGTTTTTGTTCAGTTAATATGGCAGCAGCAGGCATATATACCATGGGAGGTGCTTTCTGGGAATTTGGTCAACCTGATTGGGATAGAACTAAATTATTTATGATTTTCGGTGTTGCAGAAGATCATGATAGTAATCCAATTAAGATGGGTTTGGGTAAACTAAAAAAACGGGGTGCTAAAGTTATAGGCGTTAATCCAATTCGAACTGGATATAATGCAATTGCAGATGAGTGGATTGGAATAACGCCAGGTACAGATGGTTTATTTATTTTATCCTTGGTGCATACATTAATGAAAGCTGGTAAGATCGATTTAGAATATCTTATTCGTTATACAAATGCGCCGTATCTAATTGACAGTAAGCCCGAATCTAAAACTTTTGGTTTGTTCATTAGAGATGAAGCTGGTGAACCTTTGGTTCTTGACCGTAAAACTAAAAAGGCAGTTGCATGGAATGCAAGTGGGGTAAGTCCTGATTTAACTGGTAGCTATCGAAAAGGTGGTACTAGTCATGTTTCAGTTTTTCAATTATTAATAAAAAGGTATATGTCTGAAGATTATTCTCCAGAGTCAGTCGAAAAAACGGTTGGTATTTCGGCGAACAGAATAAAAAAGATTGCGGCTGAATTAGCCCGCGTTGCCTTTGAGGAAGAGATTGTAATTAATCAAAAATGGACAGATTTTCGAGGAGAAAAACACGACAAGATGATAGGAAGGCCCGTTAGCTTTCATGCGATGAGAGGAATTTCGGCGCATTCAAATGGTTTTCAAACATGTAGATCTTTGCATTTACTTCAAATAATTTTAGGTAGTGTAGAGGTTCCGGGTGGTTTTCGTTTTAAGCCACCCTATCCAAAGCATTCCACAAATCATCCAAAACCACACTGCAAGGTAGTGCCTGGGCAACCGTTAGACGGTCCACATCTTGGGTACATTCAAGGACCAGAAGATTTATGTGTTGATGATGATGGTAAACCAATTCGAATAGATAAAGCATTTTCTTGGGAGAATCCAATGTCTGCTCATGGATTGATGCATATGGTTATTAGTAATGCCTATGCTGGTGACCCTTATCCAGTAGATGTGCTGTTTATGTATATGGCTAATATGTCATGGAATTCCTCGATGAATACAACTGGTGTTATGGAAATGTTAACAGCAAAAAATGATGATGGTGAATACAAAATACCTAAACTGATTTATTCAGATGCTTACTCTTCAGAAATGGTAGCTTATGCTGATTTAATTTTGCCTGATACCACATACATGGAGAGACATGATTGTATAAGTCTTTTAGATCGACCTATTTGTGAAGCTGACGCAGTTGCTGATAGTATTAGGTGGCCAGTCATAGAGCCTGATAGAGATGTGCGTGGATTTCAATCTGTTTTATTAGACTTAGGTGCTCGGTTAGAATTGCCAGGCTTTATAAACGAAAATGGAGAGCCAAAATTCAAGGATTACGCTGACTACATAACTAACCATGAACGACGGCCAGGCGTTGGACCACTATCCGGTTTCAGAGGTAAGAATGGTAATGATGAGGGGCGAGGAGAACCTAATCCAAACCAAATTCAAGCTTACATTGATAATGGGGGTTTTTGGAAAAAAGACATCCCAGAAGCGGCTCAATTTTTTAAGCCATGGAATGCTGATTATCAAGAATGGGCTGTAAAGACTGGTCTTTTTGATAAACCAGCTCCTTATCTTTTTGATATATATATCGAACCAATGCAAAAGTTTATTTTATCTGCTAGTGGTATTGGGCATAAGCAGCCACCAGATCATCTCCGTAAGCAAATCCTAGAAACTATGGATCCCTTACCTATTTGGTATGAAACTTTTGAAGATCAAGTAACGGATCTTGATGAATATCCAATCCATGCGTTGACCCAACGTCCAATGGCAATGTACCACAGTTGGGGAAGCCAAAATGCTTGGTTAAGGCAAATTCATGGCCATAATCCGATGTATTTGCCAAAGAAAATTTGGAAAATGAATAAATTTAATGAAGGAGATTGGGCATTAATCACTTCAAGGCATGGATCAATAAAGGTACCAGTCGCTCGTATGGATGCTTTAAATGAAAACACGATTTGGACCTGGAATGCGATTGGGAAGCGAAGGGGTGCGTGGGCCCTAGAGGATGATGCGACAGAATCAAATAAAGGATTTTTATTAAACCATATTATTCACGAATTATTACCACCTAAAAAGGATGGTATGCGTTGGTCTAATAGTGATCCCATAACGGGTCAAGCTGCCTGGTTTGATCTGCGAGTTAAGATTGAAAAGGTAGAGATAGCAACTCATGTAGAGCCTTTTCCTTCGGCTCAAAAGTCTCCAGTGGGCTCTGCGCCTAAAGATATTAAATATGGAAAAGAATTTAATGACTTAATTACCACAGAAAACTCAAACCTAATTAGGTCTTGTTATTGATTTAGACACATGTGTTGGCTGTCATGCGTGTGCGACAGCTTGTAAACAGTGGAATACCTCAGGCACGATTGGTCCTTTGAGCGATGAGCGACCCCATGGCAAAGACCCTAGTGGTAGTTGGCTCAACCGTATCCACTCCTATGAGGTTGGAGATAGTCCCCATAGTAAAACTGTGAATATCCCCATGTCTTGTATGCATTGTGAGACTGCTGATTGTGTAACGGTGTGTCCGACCGGTGCGAGTTACAAACGCCAAGAAGACGGTATTGTATTGGTTAATGAAGACGCCTGCATAGGTTGTGGCCTTTGTGCTTGGGCTTGTCCTTATGGCGCCCGTGAGATGGATCAGGCTGCTGGCGTCATGAAAAAATGTACTCTCTGTGTGGACCGTATTTATAACGAGAACCTGCCTGAAGAAGATCGTGTACCATCTTGCGTGCGCACGTGCCCGTCAGGTGCGCGGCACTTTGGTGATCTAGCTGATGAAACTTCTGATGTGTCTTTACTAGTTGCTGCAAGAGATGGCATGGATCTGATGCCAGAATTGGGTACTAAACCGGTAAATAAATATCTCCCGCCCAGGCCAAAAGATGTAATTCCAGAATTTGATATTTTAGCTCCTTATTTGGAGCCAGTGGCTACAACTCAAAAAGGTTTCCTCGGTTGGCTTGATAAAGCACTGGAGAAAATCTGATGCACCCTGCGGGCTCCGTAATTATCTTCACTGTAGCTTCTGGCCTTGGCTTTGGTTTACTTACATGGCTTGGCCTAGGTCTACCGAATACCGTTGGTTGGGCGGCATTTTGGCACTATTGTTTAGCTTATGGGTTTTCACTACTTGGATTATTAAGCTCAACTTTTCATCTCGGTAATCCTCAACGGTTTTTAAAAGCTTTCAGTCAGTGGCGCACAAGTTGGTTAAGTCGCGAAGGTGTTATTTCTGTATCTACTAATTTTAATTGCACCGTTTGCTATTGGTAAGATATTTTTTCAAGTGGATTATGCATTACTAGGTGTCTTATGCTCTGGATTGGCGTTGTTAACAATAATTTGTACTTCGATGATCTATGGACAATTAAAAACAGTCCCAAGATGGAATAATTATTTTACACCAATATTGTTTGTACTTTATAGTTTAGGCGGTGGAGCAATTATAGCTTCTGAAATTAAACTTGCATCATATATCTTGATTATTTCAGGGTTTATTCAGATTTTTTCTTGGAAAACAGGAGATAAATCTTTCAATAAATCGGGATCAAACATAAAAACTGCAACAGGCTTAGGTCAAATTGGTGACGTCCGATTACTGGAAGGACCCCATTCGGGCACTAATTACCTTTTAAAAGAAATGGTTTATATTATAGGTCGAAAACACAGCCAAAGGTTAAGAATAATCGGGTTTTTATTTGTAGGGCTTTTGCCAGGGCTTATTCTGTTATCAATACCAATTAATATTATTACCTTAATTTTGACTTTAGTAATTCATTTGATAGGTGTCACTGTAATAAGGTGGCTTTTTTTCGCCGAAGCAGAGCATGTTGTTGGGCTGTATTACTCTATGCGTTGATCTGTTTTTTTATTACTTCATATTGCACCATTTATTTACTACTTACCAAAGGTATTATTATGCAGGTAGTTGATCCCGTAGCATAGAGTGTTTTATTTTTAGTACCAATAATTCGTCCTTCAGCAGTTCCAGTAGATCTTCCCGCATGACTTACTTCACCAATTGCATCAATTTGCATATCAATTGGAATTGGTTTGATAATATTTATTTTGTATTCTAATGTAGTATAAACCGACCCCTTAGGAACTTTTGTCATTATAGCGCATGCCATCGCACTATCTAGTAGTGTGCCATACCACCCTCCATGAACGCTTCCAATTGGGTTCATAGCATTAAATCTGGGACTTCCACGAAATATAACTCGCCCTAGTGATACATGGTTTAATTCGTAGTTTAACGTATGAGAAATCGGTGCGACAGGAAGTTCACCATTTTCTATTTTTTTCATAAACTCTAATCCAGACATTGAAAGAATTACTTCGTTCGATGGTAAGTGAATGGGATTTTCATTTGGTTTTTTCATATTTTGTCTCTATTTTTTAAATTGCAAGTTGATATATTAATAAATTTTAATTGAACACAATTTCAAGCTAAAAGTGCACTCGTTAATACAACCATTGCGGTGATTAATTGAACGGTGTAAATGAGCAATTATGTTTGTAGGTATAGTTTGGATAGGTTCATGACTGTTGAGAAAAAAATTTTCGTTAAAACATACGGTTGTCAAATGAATGTATATGACAGCGAACGTATGGTATCAGCAATGAAACCATCTGGCTATGTGGAAACAAAATCCGCAGAAGATGCGGACTTAATTCTATTGAATACTTGCCACATAAGGGAAAAAGCTGCTGAAAAGATATATTCTGAATTAGGACGAATGAAATCTTTGAAAGCAAATAAACCAGATTTGAAAATTGGTGTGGCAGGTTGTGTTGCTCAAGCAGAGGGTAAAGAAATAATGGTTAGGCAACCTGCTGTTGATCTTGTTGTTGGACCTCAATCTTATCACAGGCTTCCAACGATGATGAAAACAGTAAACAAAGGTAAGCGTGCATTAGACACTGAATTCCCAGAAGAAGATAAGTTTGATCATTTACCTAAAGATTTAACAAAAAGATCAAGCCCGTCTGCTTTTCTCACAGTGCAAGAGGGGTGTGATAAATTTTGTGCATTTTGTGTGGTACCTTACACGCGTGGAGTAGAAGTTAGCCGATCCCCCGAGAAAATAATTGATGAAGCTAACTCACTAGTAGACCGCGGAGTAGTGGAAATAAATTTGTTGGGCCAAAATGTGAATGCCTATTCTCAAAATGGTTTTGGAGTAAAATTTAATTTATCTAAATTAATTTGGAAATTATCGGAAATTGATGGTTTAAAGCGTATTCGATTTACCACTTCACACCCGAATGATATGACAGAAGACTTGATCGAAGCACATGGAAGTTGCAGCAAGCTGATGCCTTATCTGCATTTACCTGTTCAGTCTGGTTCTGACAGTATTTTAAAAAAAATGAACCGCAAACATACTGCTGATGATTATAGAAAAATTATTGAAAAATTTAGAAATATTGAAATTTCTATTGCTTTCGAGTGATTTTATTGTTGGGTTTCCTGGTGAAACTGATAAAGATTTTTTGGAAACCTTACAATTGGTAAAAGACATAAAATACGGACAATCTTATTCATTTAAGTATTCTTCAAGGCCTGGAACTCCAGCAGCAAATCGAGAAGAAGTATGTGAAAGTTTAAAAAAAGATCGTTTGGCAGAGCTGCAGTTGTTATTATCGAAACAGCAAATGGACATTCAAAAAAGTATGATTGGAAAAGAAGTAAAGGTGTTGTTTGAAAAGCCAGGTAGGCTTAACAATCAAATGGGTGGAAAGAGTGAATACTTACATGCAGTGCACGTGATTGGCAGTTCTTTAAAAAAAGGTGATATCAAATCAGTAAAAATAATCAATACTGAAGCTAATTCTTTGGGTGGCGTATTGATATAAAAAATAAATCCTTATTAAGAATTAAAATCAATACTGTGATTCAATTATTTGAATTTATAATATTGAGTTGATTGTAGAAATATTTTATCATTTTTATAATATTATTACCTATAAACCTAAATTATAAAATTTATTGAATAATAAAAAATCTATTGAGTATCAGTTAGTTAGGGATGGAAATGACATAGTCTTTCCTGATAACGGATTGCTTGCTGAATTGTGCGGACAATTTGATGGAAATTTGGCCTATATTGAAAATAGTATTGAGGCTGAACTTACTCACCGTGGAAATGTGATAACAGTAATAGGGGATGAAAAAGAACTTGGCCTTAAAATTTTGGATGTGCTTTATCACCGCTTATTAAACGGAAAATCAGTGTCGGAAACAGAAATCGATGCAACACTAAGACAGATAGATAATCTGGGCAAGTTGAATAAGAATTTGCAAAAAAATACTCCAAGCTATGAAATAAAGACGCGAAAAAAAATAGTCGAACCTCGAACAGAAGCTCAAAAAAAATATATAAAAAGCTTTATCAATAATGAAATGGTGTTTGGAATTGGCCCAGCAGGAACTGGAAAAACATTATATTGCCGTTGCAATTGCAGCCTCTCGCTTTATTGGTGGACATGTGGATAAAATAATTTTATCCCGTCCGGCAGTTGAGGCAGGAGAGAGACTTGGTTTTCTACCTGGGGACATGAAGGATAAAGTAGACCCGTTTATGCAACCACTTTATGATGCTTTAAACGACTTTCTTCCCGGGAAGCAATTGACGCGACTATTAGAAGATAAACAGATCGAAATTGCTCCGTTAGCTTTTATGAGAGGAAGGACACTCTCAAACTCATTTGTAGTCTTAGACGAGGCTCAAAATGCAACAGCGATGCAAATGAAAATGTTTTTGACGCGTCTGGGTGAGGGCTCTCAAATGGCGATCACTGGAGATATAACGCAGATTGACCTACAAAGAGGAGTTTTATCAGGTTTGAAAAATGCTGAAGCTCTTTTGAAAGATGTAGAAGGTATATCATTCAATTACTTTACTTCAAAGGATGTTATTAGGCATAAACTTGTTGCAAAAATTATCAATGCATATGCATTGGAGGAAAAGTCATAGTGCGAAGTAAAATTTTACTTGAGGTGATAAATGAATCTCATGGTTGGGATCAGAAAATTTTTAAAACCTTAGCTGAGAATGCTATATCTTCAACTCTATTATATTTGAACTACGACCCTAGTATTTTTGAGGTTGCAATTTTAACTTGTGACGACAAAAAAATATCAGAATTAAATCATGAGTTCTGTGATAAAAGTAAAACAACCAATATACTGTCTTGGCCTGAGAAAGATTTATCAACCAAAATAAGTGGAGAGATGCCGTTTAGAGTTTCAATTTTGAACCAAAGTATTATTTTTTTGGGAAATATGGCTGTTTCCTATCAATTTACCATGGCAGAGGCTAAGGAGCAGGGTAAGAATTTTTATGATCACGTGCATCATTTACTTGTTCATGGTACTCTACATTTACTTGGTTTTGCGCATGATCTTGAACTTGATGCGAAAATAATGGAAAAGATAGAGGTTGAAATACTTGCAAAAGCTCTCATATCAGACCCATATGGTCAGAAGTGAATCTTTTATGGCTGAAATATTTGAAAGGCAGACACGCATTAGCGTAGTGAATTAAAATTTATGAGTGATATATCAGATGGCCCCTCTAGGGCAGCGCGTCGCGCGCCGGATACTAAATCTAAAAAAACATTCTTTACAAGATTATTTGCGTCTAAGGGTCAGTTAAAAAAAGATCTGGAAACTGAAAATAATCAGGGTGATCTAGAAAAGTTTGCAAATATTACTTCAGGAACGCTCGTCGAGCAAGGTGGAGTAGCTAAACTAAGAATAGACGATGTAGCGATCCCAAGGGCGGAAATTATATCAGTTCAATTTGATATTGCTTTGGATAACTTAGTTGAAGTTTTTCGTGAAAGTGGGTTAACACGGTTGCCAGTATTTGATGGAACTTTGGACACTCCAATAGGTATGATACATTTGAAAGACTTAGCATTAAAACACGGTTTTTCTAAATTTGAAACAAAATTAAAATTACGTAAAATGGTTCGTCCTGTATTGTTTGCGCCTCCTTCTATGCCTGTCTTAATCCTCTTACAGAAAATGCAATCTGAAAGGATACACATGGCTATAGTTGTTGATGAATATGGCGGAACAAGTGGATTGATTTCTTTAGAAGATCTAATCGAAACGATGATTGGTGAAATAGAAGATGAGCATGACTTGGAAGAGGATGCCATGTGGTTCAATGAAAGACCTGGTGTAATATCTGCACAAGCAAAATCACCGCTGATCGATTTTCAAGAGTTTATAGGTCTGTCATTAATTGATAACGACGAAGAAGATGAAATTGACACTCTTGGTGGCCTTGTTTCCCAATTGTGTGGACATGTCCCAGTTCGAGGAGAGCTTATAATGCACGCATCTGGAGTGGAATTTGAGGTTTTGGATGCCGATCCAAGACGAATAAAGCGTTTAAGGGTGAGTTTACCCGCAAATGATCAAATTTAAAGTTTTTCCACTTAGTAATTATGGGCTCTTATCTTTTGTATTAGGTTGTTGTGTTGCTCTTGGTCAAGCGCCGTGGGCATTAACAACCATAGCAGTTGTAAGCTTGTTGATACTATTTTATGTAATTTCTTATCAAAAAATAATTAGGCATGAGAAAATTATCTTTATGTTTGGTTTAGGTTACTTCAGCCTTTCTTTGCATTGGATCATGGAACCTTTTTTTGTCGAAGGAGAAAGTTATATATGGATTGCACCATTTGCTTTTTTAGCATTAGTATTTTTTTGTTCTAGTTTCTGGACATTTAGCACATATCTAATATTAAAAATATCTCGTAGTAAATCGACATTAACTGTAGCTTTAGCTTTAATTGTTGGAGAAGTAATTAGATCTTACTGTTTCTCGGGATTCCCCTGGGGGTTAATTGGGTATATATGGACAGATACTCCAATTGCGTTATTGTCAGCGTGGGTTGGACCAATTGGCTTAACAGGTATGACATTTATTTTAACAGCTTTACCATTTTCTAAAATTAATAATATCAGGCCAGCGCTGAGCAGTCTTATTATATTTTTAGTGTTATTCTCGGTTACATATTTTCAGTTAAAAACATCGGATAGACTGTTCTCAACTAAGATAGTCAGGTTAGTTCAACCTAATGCAGTTCAAGAAAAAAAGTGGGATCCCCTTTACTCACCAATATATTTTGAAGTCTTGTTGGATTTAACCTCTAGTGGTGAAAAGGCTACAGTTGATCTCATAATTTGGCCTGAATCTGCAATTGTGCCTTTTTTGGATGACGCAACTGCCGAGTTTAAAAATTTAATGATAATCCAACAGATTCTGAATTAATATTAGGAATAAGACGTCAAAACAAAAATAATATTTATAATAGTTTGGTGTTATTAAATAATGATGGTTTGGTTAGTGGTTCTTATGATAAATTTCATTTAGTGCCATTTGGTGAGTATATTCCAATTCTAAGATATTTGGAAAAATTAGGTTTAATATTCACAGAAAATTTTTCTAACATTGGGTTTTCTCCTGGAAATGCAGTTGCTGTTTTATCATCTAAAATTGGATTATTTAGACCTTTGATATGTTACGAAGCAATCTTTTTTCAAGAAATTTATCACGAAAGCCGACCTGATTTTATTGTTAATATAACAAATGACGCTTGGCTGGGTGATTGGGCTGGTCCAAGTCAACATTTACAGCAAGTAAAAATGCGGGCTATTGAGCAAGGATTGCCTGTCATTAGATCTGCGAATACAGGGATTTCCGCAATTGTTAACCCATATGGGGAAACTATAGCTAGCATTGGATTAGGTTTGAGGGGGTATGTGGATGTTCTATTACCTTTAAAGGTCAAAAAGACGTTTTATTCTTTAACAGGAGAACGCGTTAATTTTTTTATTATATTTATTTGGTTTTTCATGATTTTCTTTAGAAGGAAAAAAATAGTGATTGACGATACCTATCACTGAGTCTATCCAAAAGATCATTTAAATCTCACAACGGCTTCCTGGCGTGAGAAAACATATATTTGGAGCAAAATATGTCCCGTAAAAATTATTTATTTACTTCTGAATCTGTTTCAGAAGGTCATCCTGACAAACTTTGTGATAGAGTGTCAGACTCAATTCTTGATGCTTTTTTATCTGAAGAGTCTTTAGCAAGGGTTGCTTGTGAAACTTTCGCCACAACAAATAGAGTGATTGTTGGGGGAGAGGTGGGTCTTTCAAGCAGAGAAAAATTGAATGATTTTATGGGACAGATTGATGGTATTGTAAGAGATTGCGTTAAGGATATCGGTTATGAGCAAGATGGGTTTCATTGGAGAAATCTTGTTGTTCATAATTACCTTCATCCTCAGTCAGCTCATATTGCGCAAGGTGTGGATAATAAAGGTGCTGGAGATCAGGGAATAATGTTTGGATACGCAATAAATGAAACAAAAGAATTAATGCCAGCACCTATTCAGTATAGTCACGCAATTTTACGAACTTTAGCTGAGGCTAGGAAAGCTGGTAAAACACCACAACTGGGCCCAGACGCAAAATCACAATTAACTGTTAAGTATGAAGATGGTAAGCCTGTTGGTGTTACCTCTATAGTTTTGTCAACTCAGCACTTAGATGCTAAAATGAGTTCAAGTGACGTTAAGGATCTAGTTAAACCATATATTTTGGAGGCGCTACCAGAAGGATGGGTTTCACCAAAAACAGAATGGCACGTTAATCCTACAGGAGCTTTTGTCATTGGAGGGCCAGATGGTGATGCTGGTCTAACTGGAAGAAAAATTATAGTTGACACTTATGGTGGAGCAGCACCGCATGGAGGCGGAGCATTCTCAGGAAAAGATCCAACAAAAGTAGATAGATCAGCTGCTTATGCTGCTAGATATCTTGCAAAAAACATAGTTGCCTCAAAGGTTGCATCAAAATGTACGATACAATTGTCATACGCAATAGGGGTTGCCAAACCTTTATCAATTTATTGTGATATGCACGGAACTGGCTTGGTGGATGAAAGTAAACTTGAAACTATCGTGAGCAAGATTATGGATCTTACACCAACAGGTATTAGAGATCACCTTAAACTTGCCTCTCCAATATATGCTAGAACAGCCGCATACGGACATTTTGGAAGATCACCTGATGATGATGGCGGTTTTTCTTGGGAGAAAACAGATTTAGTTGAAGCAATTAAGAATAGTGTTTAATAGATTAAAACGCAATTTTAAATTAAGATTTTTAAACAAATTTGATGATTATATTTATAATTGAATTAGGTGTGTGATTGATTGAGTTATGGAGAAATAATTATGGGCGCCGTAAAGGTAAGGCTCTTCGAAGCGCTCAGAAGAGTTATATGTCTAATTTGCAAAAATACCTTCCAATCGGTGTGGATATTGATGAAAACCCAAGTAGAAAAAAGGTAAATATATTTTCAAATTCTAATCCTGTGTGGTTGGAAATTGGATTTGGTTCTGGAGAACATTTATTTCATCAAGCGATGGAGAATCCAGAAGTTAATATAATTGGTTGTGAGCCGTATATTAATGGGGTCGCAACACTTTTGGGAAAACTAGAGACAAAAAATATAAGTAATGTTTTAATTTATCCGGGTGATGTAAGAGATTTAATGGATGTTGTTCCTGAGTTAACTTTTGAAAGAATTTTCTTGCTATATCCAGACCCATGGCCAAAAAGTAGACATCATAAACGACGTTTTGTTTCGCCAGAATTTTTAGATCCTTTGATTCCTTTATTGAAGCCTTCTGGATTTATTTATATTGCTACGGATATTGGAGACTACGTCAGGCAGGCAATGCAAAATTTGAATATCTATGATGATTTGATTTGGATGTGCGAAGGTCCTCAAGATTGGAGAAAACCATGGAAGGGATGGTTTAGAACGAGGTATGAAAGAAAGGCCATTGCTGCTGGCCGACGATCATACTATTTAACATTTCAGAAAAGATGATAGGTTTCATTAAATAAAAGTTATCTTTCATAAGGTGATGCATGGTTTCAGATGGAAAAGCAATTAAAATCACAGCTTCTGGTGGGGTTGCTTTAAAGGGTATTGCAAATGTCCCTGGTGATAAATCGATTTCGCATAGGGCATTAATTTTTGGTTCACTCGCTTTAGGTAAAACAAGGATCAGTGGATTATTAAATTCATTTGATGTTATGAGTACTGCTAACGCTATGCGCTTATTAGGTGCGGAAATCTCTCAAGATAATAATAAAGATTGGATTGTTCAGGGTGTTGGTGTCGGAGGCTTCACCGCTCCTGAAAATGTGATTGATTGTGGGAATTCTGGAACATCTGTAAGATTAATTATGGGAGCTATATCTACTTCAAATATTTCTGCAACATTTACTGGCGATGTGTCATTAAGAAGTCGTCCGATGGGGCGTATTATTGAACCTTTAAAAGAATTTGGAGCGAGTGCGTATGGCAAAGATAATAATTCTTTACCGTTAACATTGGTGGGTGCAAAGAACCCAATTCCGATCGCCTATCATAGTCCTTATGCGTCTGCCCAAGTAAAGTCTGCTGTTTTATTAGCAGGTTTAAATGCCCCAGGTGAAACAATATTCACTGAAACTGATTTAACTAGAGATCATACCGAACGCATGCTCCATAATTTTGGAGCAAAGATTTCAACTGAACATACAAAAAAAGGTTGGGTGTCGGTGTTAACAGGTTATCCTGAGCTTAAACCACAAAATATGTCTGTCCCTAGAGATCCGTCTTCAGCAGCATTTATTGTTTGTTCAGCATTAATTGTCGAAAATTCTGAAGTTGTTGTGCCAAATATTAATATGAATTCAACACGTATTGGTATTTTTAAATCTTTGGTTGAGATGGGAGCTGATCTCACGTTTGAAAATGAGCGTGAGGAAGGTGGTGAACCAGTTGCAGATATTAGGGCTAAGTATTCTCCTGATTTAAAAGGAATTGATGTTCCAGCGACTAGAGCTCCTTCAATGATAGATGAGTATCCAATTTTAGCTTGCGTGGCGGCTTGCGCAGAGGGCACGACAAAATTTTTTGGAATCAAAGAGCTAAGGGTTAAAGAGTCGGATAGGATTGAATCGATGGCGGTGGGTTTGATATCTTGTGGTGTTAAGATTCATGTGACTGAAGACTCCATGGAAATTTCTGGTAAAGGGCCTGGCTCTGTAATGGGGGGTGCGGTCTGCAAAAGTAATCTAGATCATAGGATTGCTATGTCATTTCTCTGTTTAGGACTTGCCTCAAAAGCTAAAATTACAGTCGATGATGCTCGCCCAATTGACACAAGCTTTCCAATTTTTGAGGAACTAATGAGGAACTTGGGTGCAAATATAAAAAGAGAAGTCGTTTGAGTTTTGTTGTGGCAATTGATGGGCCAGCTGCTGCGGGGAAGGGAACTATAGGATTAAAACTAGCAAAAATATTTGATTTTTCTTATCTTGATACTGGTCTGTTATATAGAGCCATTGCTTCAAAAGCCTTGGAAAACCAATTTTCAGCCCGAACAAAGTAGCCCAGAATTTGCATGAAAAAGATCTGCTTAAGTCAAACCTTCGTGATTTAAACGTAGCAAAAGAGGCATCAATAATTGCTGCTGTACCTGAAGTTAGATTAGCTTTAATGGACTTCCAAAAATATTTTTCAGAAAAAACTGAAGGTGCAGTATTAGATGGTCGTGATATTGGTACTGTTATTTGTCCAAAAGCTGATGTTAAGTTTTTTATTTCTGCTGATCCCAATGTGAGAGCAGAAAGAAGATTTAATGAACTGCAGGCCAGAGGAATTAAAACTAATCTTAAAACAGTTTATGAAGAAATTTTGGTTAGAGACAGAATGGATTCTAACAGAGAGCTTTCACCAATGCGTAAGGCAGATGACGCTTTTTTGATTGATACTTCTAATTTATCCATAATTGAGGCAATCAATATTGCGAAGAAATTGGTTGATAAAGTTATTACTGAAAAAAGCTCGATTTGACCGGCCTTTTGCTTGTATTTGAGATGCATCTGCTCTATATGGGGCGAATTAAGACTATTGTTTGCGGGGAATTACTTCAAAATTTAAATTAGGCTGGGTTAAACCGGCCTTTTGCTTGTTTGACGTGATACTAAAATTTTATAGTCGACTTTAAGAAACCATAAGACCCATGGAACCAACCGTGTGGCCAGAAAACTAAAAAAAAGGAAACTAGACCGTATGTCTGCATCTGTCACCATGGAGGATTTCGAAGCCCTCCTAAATGAAAGCTTCGAACTTGATGTGCCAAAAGAGGGTTCCGTTGTTAAAGGTACAATTATAGCTGTTGAAGCTGGGCAAGCCATAATTGATATTGGATTTAAAATGGAAGGCCGAGTGGATTTGAAAGAATTTGCAAATCCCGGAGAAGCTCCAGAGATAAATGTTAACGATAAAGTCGAGGTGTATCTCGAACGTGTTGAGAACTCAAAGGGCGAAGCTGTAATTTCACGTGATAAGGCGCGTAGAGAAGAAGCCTGGGATCTTATGGAAAAAGCATATAGTGACGAAATTAGAGTTGATGGGGTGATTTTTGGTAGAGTAAAAGGCGGTTTTACAGTAGATTTGGGTGGTGGATGCATTCTTACCTGGATCTCAAGTTGATGTTAGACCAGTCCGTGATGCATCTGCTTTGATGGGTATGAAACAACCTTTCCAGATTTTAAAAATGGATCGAAGACGAGGCAATATAGTTGTTTCTAGGAGAGCTATATTAGAAGAGTCCAGAGCGGAGCAAAGAGCTGAAGTAGTAGGTAAATTGGCTGAAGGAGATCCTATCGAAGGCATCGTTAAAAATATTACTGAGTATGGTGCATTTATTGATTTAGGTGGGGTTTTCATTCTTCACGTAACTGATATGGCTTGGCGCCGTATCAATCATCCTTCAGAAATACTATCTATTGGTGAGACAGTTAATGTACAAGTTATCAAAATCGAAGAAATGGATCGTCAAGTTGGGGAGTTAATGAAACAATTAGAAGAAGATCCTTGGAATATTGTATCTGCTTCATATCCATTAAATTCCATACATACTGGACGTGTAACGAATATCACTGATTATGGAGCTTTTGTTGATCTGGCTGCGGGAGTGGAAGGGCTAGTACATGTTTCGGAAATGTCATGGACAAAAAAGAATGTACATCCAGGTAAAATAGTTTCCACATCTCAAGAAGTTGAAGTTATGGTTTTAGAGATTGATGACGTCAAAAGGAGAGTTTCGCTTGGTTTGAAACAGACCCAAGGAAATCCATGGGAAAGTTTCGAAAAGTTACATCCTGTTGGAAGTCAAGTTGAAGGCGAAATTAAAAATATTACTGAATTTGGTCTGTTTATTGGATTAGAGGATGATATTGATGGAATGGTGCATTTGTCAGATATCGATTGGAATAAATCTGGCGAAGAAGCTATAAAAGATTTCAAAAAGGGCGATCTTGTTACTGCGGGCGTTTCTGAAATTGACATTGAAAAAGAACGTATTTCCTTAAGTATTAAAATGCTTGGATCTGATCAATTTGTTGAGGCAGTTGATGGAATTAAACGAGGTGCTATTATTACAGTTGAGGTAACTTCGATTGAAGAAGGTGGTATTGAAGTTAATTACAACGGCATGAAATCCTTTATTCGCCGCTCTGACTTGTCGCGAGATAGATCAGAACAACGGCCAGAAAAATTCTCTGTTGGAGATAAAATTGATGTTAGAGTTACAAGTTTAGACTCAAAATCTCGACGAATAGGACTATCTATTTCATTGAGAGAAATTGCAGAAGAAAAAGAAGCTGTTGAGCAGTATGGGTCAACCGATTCTGGTGCTTCGTTGGGTGATATTTTAGGTGTAGCTTTAAAAGATCAGAGCGAAAAGTAGATTTAGTTATTAGTGCTCTCGGAGTTGGGAGCACTAATTTCCGAATCATAATAGGCTAATATGTTGAGCTTTTATGTGCCAATATTATAGAAAAACATGTATTTAGTTATTATTTTTAAATAAAAAATGATACTTTTGAATAAAAATACTTATAATAATACATTATCTTTTTTACCAATTGAGTTGCCTACTAATACTTCTGAAACACTTGGGCTACAATAGAATTCGTTTGAATCCAGATGGAGGTTTATATGATACGTTCTGAGTTAGTCCAAAAAATTGCAGATGAAAATCCACATCTTTATCAAAGGGACGTAGAAAGAATTGTTGCTACAATATTTGATGAAATTATCACTGCGATGGCTTCGGGTGATAGAGTTGAGTTAAGGGGATTTGGAGCGTTCTCTGTTAAAAAGCGGGATTCCAGAATATCAAGAAATCCGAAAACTGGTGAAAAAGTTGACGTAGCAGAAAAAAAAGTCGCTTTTTTTAAGACTGGAAAATTATTGCGAGATCGTCTTAATCGCAATTGATAATCTCAATAAAGGAATTGATTATTGCGATACATCAAATTACTGGTATGGGTTTTAGTTGGCGTATTACTTGTTGTATTTGCTTTAGGTAATAATCAAACTGTACAGGTATATTTATTTCCAAATATTTTTAGTAATACTTTGATTGCTCGTTCTATATTCCCAATGCCACTGTTTATTATCGTATATCTAGTATTATTAATTGGGGTTATATTTGGATTTATTTTTGAATACTTTAGGCAATATAAATATAGATTAAATCTGAGAAAATATAAAAAAGAGGTGAACTCATTACGAGCTGAAGTTCAGGAGTTGAAGTCAAAAACTGCTAATGTTGATTTGAAAATATTGAATAAATTAGACTAAGGTTAGTAAATTTTGTGGAAGATATTACCGCTATGATTAAAGTAAAAATTTGTGGATTAAAGTCAAAATCCTCAGTTCAGCAGGCTGTTTTAAGTGGTGCTGATTATATTGGTTTTGTGTTTTATAACAAATCGCCAAGGTATATTAATCCTATAGATGTAAATCACTTGTCTAATTTGATACCAAAAAAGATAAAAAAAGTAGGCTTATTTGTTGACGTCCCGTTGCATGAATTAGAGGCCATTTTGACCAAAACTCAGTTGGATTATTTGCAATTGCATGGGCAAGAAACACCCCAAATAGTAACGGACTTAAAACGTCAATTTGGTATTCCAATTATAAAGGCGATTGGAATTGCCGATAAATCTGATTTGCATCAGATAGACAGATACGAAATGGTTTGTGATAAATTGTTGATTGATACGAAAGCGTCGCCTTTAATGAATTTACCTGGTGGTAATGGCTTAACTTTTGATTGGGGGCTTATTTCAAATCGAAAGTTTAAGTGTCCATGGCTATTAGCAGGTGGTTTAACTTCCAAAAATGTTACAAACGCAATTAATATATCTGGTGCGACACAAGTTGATGTTTCTTCCGGTGTTGAAATAGAGTTAGGTATGAAAGATAACTCTAAAATTGCTAATTTTATTAATGTGGTTAAAAATGGTGACAAAGATGGAAGATAGTCTTTTTAATAGTTTTATGAACGGACCAGATGAAAATGGTCGATTTGGTCAATTTGGCGGCCGATTTGTTTCTGAAACCTTAATGCCTTTAATACTTGAGTTAGAAGCTGAATATGAGAAAGCAAAAAAAGATAAAGCTTTTTGGGCGGAGATGGATGATTTATGGGAACATTATGTTGGTCGACCTTCCCCTTTATATTTTGCGGAAAGATTAACAAAATATTTGAATGGTGCTAAAGTTTATATGAAACGTGATGAGTTGAATCATACAGGCGCTCATAAAATTAATAATGTTTTGGGTCAAATTTTATTAGCCAGACGTATGGGAAAAACTCGCATAATTGCTGAGACAGGAGCAGGCCAACACGGTGTTGCAACAGCTACAGTCTGTGCTAGATTTGGATTAAAATGCATAGTTTATATGGGGTCACATGACGTGGAGCGACAAGCCCCAAATGTTTTCAGAATGAAGTTACTAGGTGCTGAAGTGATACCAGTTACTTCGGGCCGAGGAACCTTAAAGGATGCTATGAATGATGCTTTGAGAGATTGGGTAACTAATGTTACTGAAACTTTTTACTGTATTGGAACGGTTGCTGGTCCACACCCTTATCCTGCTATGGTTCGAGATTTCCAATCAATAATCGGTCAAGAAGTTCGTCAACAACTGCAAACACATGAGGGAAAAGGACGTTTGCCAGATACCTTGATCGCTGCAATAGGCGGTGGTTCAAATGCTATGGGTCTGTTCTTCCCGTTTTTAGATGACCCTTCTGTTAACTTACTTGGAGTAGAAGCTGGTGGCAAAGGAGTGAATGATAAAATGGAGCACTGTGCTTCCTTAACGGGTGGACGTCCAGGGGTGCTACATGGCAATCGAACTTATTTATTACAAGACGATGATGGACAGATTTTAGAAGGATTTTCGATTTCAGCTGGTTTAGATTACCCTGGTATTGGGCCTGAACATAGCTGGTTACATGAGATTGGCCGGGCTAAATACGTGAGCATAACAGATAAAGAAGCCCTTGATGCTTTCAAGATATGTTGTTTACAAGAAGGTATTATTCCTGCGTTGGAGCCAAGTCATGCGCTTGCCCATGTTTTGAAAATTGCTCCCGGTTTACCTAAGGAACATATAATAGTTATGAATATGTGTGGAAGGGGCGACAAAGACATTTTCACTGTCGCTAAAGCTCTGGGCATTGATATAAAAACCTAATTACCTGCGGTAAGTTAATGAACCATCTCTTATAAGTATTAATCCAATTTGTATTTCAAAAGAACTTCAAGAGGTATGATTTCTAGTGCTTTTTTGTGGGTAGCATTTGTATATATTTTAGGCGCTACTCCCTCTGAGTAGGCCTGAAGAAATCTTGATGCACATAAACACCACTTATCTCCTGCTTTTAATCCTTCAAAGCCAAATTCATGTCGTGGTGTGGATAAATCGTTACCAAGGTACTTTGAGTATGCTAGAAACTCATCACTCATGACCGCACATACTGTGTGACTACCATGATCTTCTTTGCATGTATCGCATGACCCATTTCTAAAGAAACCAGTTTTAGGATTTTTTGAGCAAGCATCTAAAGGTTTATCATGAATATTTAATGATTTTTCCATTTTTACAGGCAAAGCTCTTAAATCCTTCTTGTTATCAGTTTTTAAATTTTTTAACTAATCTTTGAAGTGCAGATAGTTTGTTTTGTGTACTTCTAACATTGGATAAATTTTCACTCATTATTTGTTCTGATGCTGTATCAGCCATAATTGGTTTTAGGAGCTGATTAATGTGCATCAAAAATAATTGCTGATCATCATTTGCCAATTTTTCAAAATATGTTGAGATATGTTTTATAACAGCATCAATTTGATTTTTATCTTTTATAGAGAAGTCACTTAGGACATATTTAGCAACTAGTCCAGTATTCTGTGGGCGATCTATCCCTATTCTTAATCTTAAATAATTTTGTCCCACGTGCTGGTCTATTGATTTTAATCCGTTATGGCCCGCGCTACCACCCCCATTTTTTAACTTAATTTTACCAACTTTCAAATCCAACTCATCATGTATGACTGTTAACTTGGTAACATCTAATTTAAAAAAATTCATGACTTCAGGACCAGTTTTTGTTCAAGTACTCGAAGGTGAATCAAAATTACTTTTTTAGAATTAAAATGACCCTCTGAAACCAGCGATTGGAATTTCTTACGCCATGGTCCAAAACTATGATACTCGCATATAGCGTCTAGCACTTGGAACCCAACATTATGTCGGTTCTGTTTGTATTTTTTTCCTGGATTACCAAGACCTACAATTATTTGCAAGTTAATGCCTCATTATCATACTTTTTTTCAATGTAGTTTTTTTATAATTTAATGCAATATAGTAAACTTTAACGATAAATAAACGTTACAGGAAGGAGTTTTATAACTCCTTCCTTAGATAGGTTTTTAAATTTTTATTCAGAATTGTTGTCACTGTTTTCTTCGCCTTCATCAGTGCTCTCAACGCTTTCAACGACTTCTTCTTCTTCATCTGATGATTTCAATGCCGATGGTGCTGATATATTTGCAATAACAAAGTCACGGTCCGTTATCATTGGACGAGAGCCAGCAGGCATCTCTATATTAGATATTGTTATCCCATCTCCAATGTCCAACCCATCCAGATTAGCGACTAATTTTTCTGGTATATCGCTAGCTGTAACTTTTAGTTCAACCTCAGTTCTTACCACTGTTAGAACGCCACCTCGTTTTAATCCGGGAGAATCCTCTTCGTTTATAAACTCTACTGGTATAAATAGATTAACTCTAGATGACCTACGTAATCTCATCAAATCTAAGTGAGTTGGTAAATCTTTCACTATATGTCTTTGTACATTCCTACATATAACTCTAACATCTTCTTGCCCCTCTATTTTTAAATTAAATAGAGTGGATAAAAACCTACCAGCTTTTACCATTTTGAATAGTACGTTATATTTTACATTAATTGCTTGAGGGTCTTGTCCACCACCGTAAACTACACCGGGAACTTTGCCATCGCGGCGTGCCTGACGAGCGGCGCCCTTGCCTGTCCCCGTACGTGCTAGAACTTCAAGATCAGGGATCTCTCCAGCCATAATAATTCTCCAATGTTTTAAGGGCAGGACGCCTCCAAGGGTGCATAAGCTTTGTGAAAGTGATGCAATACGGGATTGTTTGGAAATTGGAAAGAGCATTCTGTTAAATTAGCAGAAATTATTAAAAATAATGGCAACGCTGAGGGAGAACAGCGCTGCCATTTTATCAAACAAAAATTAAACAAATGGAACTTTTGTTTTAGATAATAAAAATTCAATTTTTGCTACTTGCTACTTGCTACTTTTGCTCGAGAGATAATTTCTGATCTACTCATTCCTAAATCGGCCAGATCTCTATCAGATAGTTTGTTGAGTTCTCTAATTGTGATAGAGGTTGCTCTAGCCCTTAAATAATTTTCGAATATGTCTTCAATTCTTCTAAAAATACGCTCACGTATGCTTGCACTTTTTGGTATGTCTGAAATTACTGCCATGGGTAGTTGCCTTTTTTTGAATTGGTTATTTATAAACAAGCACCTAAGGCTAAGCTGATAGAAAAAAAACAGACAATACGGCAAAACCGCTATGCATATTTTGCATACCTTTTATTTTCTACTAATAATAATTACACATTTGCGGTGTTTAAATTCTATTTGTTATTTCGTGTTAATAGCTTAGATGTAATGTGATAAGTTTAAAATATTTACTCAAAAAGAATAAATATTTCATTAATGTTAGAAGAGGGTATCGCATTGTGCGTTTACGTTGCTAAAAAAATTAAATAAATCGAAAAGATAAAAATTAAGAAAAGAAAAATAATGAGCCAATTAAAAAGAAATGTTTTGGAAGTTCTAAAAGGAATCTCTCTACCTGGTGGTGGAAACTTAGAGTCTTTAGACATGATCAGAGCACTCACTATTTCCAATGGTGAGGTTAGTTTCGTAATTGAGGTTGATGCTTCTAAAGTAAAGAATTTTGAGGCAGTAACAAACCTAGCTCGAAAAGAAATAGAAAAATTAGAGAATATTAATAAAGTATCTATTGTTTTAACATCGCACAATAAAACAGCTGAGAATATTAAAGGCGATCCTCCAAAATTAGTTATTGGAGGGCATCCAAAACCTCAAGACACTATGAAACCAGTTGAAGGTGTTGATAGAATTATCGCAATTGCATCTGGTAAAGGTGGAGTGGGTAAATCAACTCTTTCTAGTAATTTAGCAGTAGCATTGGCTAAAAAAGGACGCCGTGTTGGTCTTTTGGATGCAGATATTTACGGTCCTTCGCAACCCAGAATGATGGGTGTGAGCACCCGTCCTTCCTCCCCAGATGGAAAAACTATCATACCAATATTAGCACATGGTGTGACAATGATGTCTATTGGATTGATGTTGGAGGAAGATCAGGCAGTTGTTTGGCGTGGCCCAATGCTAATGGGAGCTCTCCAACAAATGTTGGGACAGGTTGAATGGGGACGTTTAGATGTCTTGATCATCGATTTGCCGCCTGGCACTGGTGATGTGCAGCTGACCTTAGCACAAAAAACTAAAGTGACTGGAGCTATTATTGTATCAACACCGCAAGACATCGCATTATTGGATGCTCGAAAAGCATTAAATATGTTTGAGAAAACAAAAACTCCAGTTTTAGGAATGATTGAGAATATGTCGTCTTATATTTGCCCTTCTTGTGGGGCCAGAGAAGATTTATTTGGTCACGGGGGTGTTAGACATGAAGCAGAAGATACTCAAGTTCCTTTTTTAGGTGAAATTCCTTTAGTGCAAAGTATTCGAGAGTCTTCTGATAAGGGTGAACCGATAGCTTTGTCGGAAGATCCAGCTGGATTAGCTTATAAAGTACTTGCTGATAAGCTTATCACTGAGGGAATGGCTTAGATTGTTATTTTCCCACACTAACGAATCAGTTTTATAATACATTTTGAATTTAACAATATTATGAATAGTGTTCATTTTTTGTTCTATATGGTTTGATTTTTAAAAATAATTGTTGGATTTTTATTATTTTTAATTTAAATACTACATCTTGTGTATTTGAGAAGATCATCATCTATATAGGCTAAGTTTGCTTATTTTATGACCTCTGAGATACTTTGCCATTCATTATTTTCAAGTTTATTAAAAAAACAATTGATTTCCATAATTCCCATGTCATCCCTATAGGTACGATAAATACGGGACGCTTAAGAGGGCATAAAGATCCTCACGCAAAGTCAGGTTTCATACGGGCCCCGCTTAATTGTCGTTGATGGTTTGATAGATGCGCGAGCAGACACCCCCCCCAGGTGGCGACATATCAGACCGGTCCAAATGGGCGAATGCGGCGGATCGAGCTTCGGCAGCAGCACGATCCGCCGTCACTCATTTAAGGGCTAAGAAGATTGGAAAAACCGAATGAGTAGAAGATTTAGAGGTGAAAGCATACATAAAGTGGATGGTAAGGGTCGTGTCTCTATACCTGCAGCTTTTCGGCGTGTTTTAGAAGAACATGATCCTGATTATGCCCTGGGTTTAAATCCTAATTTAATAATCGTTTATGGAAATATAAACCGTAAATTTTTAGAGGGCTTTAGTATAGCTTCAATGAACGAAGTTGACGAAAAGATTGCTGCTTTGCCAAGAGGGTCAAAAGCTAGAAGGATGCTTGAACGAATGTTTTCCGGTCAAGCACTGCATACAAATATCGATGAAACTGGCCGTCTGGTTTTACCTCAAAAGATCCGAGAGAAAATTGGAATTATTAATGATGCTGTATTTGTTGCTTCTGGAGATACATTTCAAATATGGCAACCTGATGCATATGCAGAACATGAGGCTAAAATAGACCTTTGGTACGACGACAAAGAAAATGATTTTGATCCATTGTTTTTGTTAGAAGGTGAAGGCCTTGACTAATGAGTAATGTGGACCTTCAGGACCAAACTGAATATTCACGACACATCCCAGTTTTATTAAATACATTTTTAGAGAATTTGGAACCTATTTCAGGTGTTTGGATTGATGGCACATTTGGTGACGGTGGTTATAGCAGGGCATTATTGGACACCAAAATTTCCAATTTAATCGCCATTGATCGAGATCCAAATGTCAATAAAACAGCAGAGACATGGACATCAAAATATCCTTCAAGGTTCCAATTTACTTTAGGAGAATTTAGTAAATTAGATGTTATCGCAAATAATCAAGGTTTTGAATCTGTTGATGGTATCATATTGGATCTGGGCGTTAGTTCTATGCAAATTGATCAAGCACAACGCGGTTTTTCTTTTCAAAAAAAAGGTCCACTTGATATGAGGATGAGTGGGGCTGGGGTTTCTGCTTATGACATAGTAAATGATTATGCAGAGAATGACTTAGCTAATATAATCTATACTTTTGGCGAAGAACGGTTGTCTCGTCGTATTGCTAGTGCAATCGTAAGGGAGCGTTCCAAAAGTTTAATAGATTCTACTGATAAATTAGCAAGCGTTATTACTAAATGTATAAGATCGCCAAAATATGGAAAAACACATCCAGCGACTAAGACATTTCAGGCACTAAGAATCTACATAAATAATGAGTTACAAGAATTGATAGACGGTTTGGAGGCAGCAGAGCGTATTTTATCTCCAAATGGTATGTTAGCTGTAATTACTTTTCATTCACTTGAAGACAGGATCGTCAAAAGGTTTATTCAATTGCGTTCAGGAGACTCCCCTAAAGGCAATCGTTACCAACCATTGCAACCACAAGAAGTGGCAAGCTTTCAGAAAGTTACTAAAAAAGCGTTAGTGGCAAAAGATAGTGAAATAAGTTTTAATCCACGTGCAAGATCAGCAAAATTACGGAATGCAAAAAAAATTAAATTTAATCGATAGCCTAAGCCAAGAACTAAATTCGGATTACCATTTCTTAATTTAGAAGCCACAAATAAATGAAAAATTTAATATATTTCCTTACTACTATCGCAGTAATTTCTCTGGCATTCTGGGCTTATCAAGAGAGCTTTCAAGCTAAATCAGCATTAAAGAATATAAAAACTATTAATCGTGATATTAAAAAATCTCAAGAGAAACTTAGTGTTTTGAGGACAGAATGGGCTTATTTGAATAGACCTGACAGGTTGCGAGCATTAGCAGATATGAATTTTGAGAAATTAATGTTGATTGAATTAAACACCAAACATTTTGAGAGTATTCAAAATTTTGAACTTAAAGCTCATTATAATTTAAAAAAAATATCCCATAATGATGAAAACATCAGTCAAACTTTAAAACAGAATGATAGTAACGAATGACCCGCAGACCTTTACGACCAATTAGCCAAATAATTTCTGCCCGTAAAAATGGACAGAATCCAGACCATATTGAAAGAGAAAATATTCGCCAACGACATGAATCCAAAAAGTTACAAGGATTAGAAGTGAAAGCCGATTATTAGTATTAATAGGATTTTTCTTTGTGTCATTTTTAGCCATTGGATTGAAAATGGGGATGCTTTCAATGATTACGCCTGCTGAACCAATTTCCTCAACCCAAATATTGCAAACACTTACAAAAAGGGCTGATATCCTTGATAGAAATGGCTCTATATTAGCTACAAACTTAATTACAAATGCACTTTATGCTAAACCTAATTTAATGATTGACAAACAGACTGCGGCAAAGGAATTAGTTAAAATTTTTCCAGATTTAAAGTTATTGAATCTTATAAACCAATTTGAAGGTACCTAAAAAGTTTATCTGGATTAAGCGCAAAATATCACCTGAGCAGATGCAAGCAGTACATGAATTGGGGGAACCTGGTCTAAAATTTGGTCCGCGAGAAATGCGACTTTACCCAAATGGTCGATTGGCTGCACATGTTTTAGGTGGAGTAAGATATGGAAGACAGAGCGTACACTCTGCAGAATTGGTTGGATCTGCCGGTGTGGAACTACAATTTGATAAATTTTTGCAAGATGAATTGGGTAGTGGAGATCCTTTAATTTTGTCCTTAGATTTAGGTGTGCAGAGTGCAATTGGGCATGTGCTTCAAGGTGGGATGCAGTTAATGAACGCAAAGGGTGCTGCGGCGATACTAATGGATATTCATTCAGGTGAGATAATATCCATGGTATCTTTGCCGGATTTTGATCCAAATGACAGAGTACAGAAAGCATCTAAAAAGAACGGTTCACAAAGTTCATTATTTAATAAAGCTGTGCAAGGTCGTTATGAGCTTGGTTCAGTCTTCAAAGTATTTACGGCAGCAATGGCTTTGGAAGATGGTATTGTAAATCAAAATACTCTTGTCGATACATCTAGCCCAATTATTTGGGGTAAGCACAGAATAAGCAATTACCACCGTTTGCCTGAGGAGTTATCATTTACCGATGTGATCGTTAAGAGTTCTAACACCGGCACTTCCAGATTAGCCAAAGAATTGGGTGGGGTGCGTCAGAAAGAATTTTTAACAAATTTAGGATTTTTTGAAAGCACAGGGATTGAACTGGTAGAAGGTAAACAAATCACCTCTCAATATCCTTCTAATTGGAGTGAAATATCTACAATGACGATTTCTTATGGTCATGGTATTTCATCTAGCCCTTTGCATCTAGCAGCAGCTTTTGCTTCGGTATTAAATGGAGGTTTAAAGGTAAATCCAACTTTATTGAAGCGCAATGGTACTGATAAAATTAGAAAACGGGTCATTAGATCTGATGTTTCGCAAACGTTGATAAACATATTATATCAGGTGGTAGAGCGAGGTACGGCTAGTGCTGCAAGAGTTCATGGTTATTCTGTTGCAGGTAAAACTGGTACAGCAAAAAAAGTTAAACCAACTGGAGGGTACTATAATAAAAAGAATATCACGACCTTCGCATCTGTATTTCCTGCTGAGGCTCCCAAATATGTCCTTTTGGTGACTTTAGACGAGCCTGTGGTTCTAACTGGGTTAAAATCTAGAAGAACTGCTGGATGGACTGCAGCGCCAATATCATCTGAAATTATCTATCGTGCTGCGCCTTTATTAGGGGTTCGGCCTAATTTGCAAAACAAAATAAATGATGGTTTATTGTTGGTGGGTAATTAAGGGATTTTTGTGTCATCAGAGAATAAAAAATTATTTACTCTTAAAGAGCTTGATTTAATTTCCAGTGATGTTGAAGATGTCGAAATATCTGGAATTGCAGTAGATAGTCAAAGGATTAAGTTTGGCGACTTGTTCGTTGCCATGCAGGGATCATCACAACATGGTGCGGATTATCTTTCTCAAGCTATACAAAATGGTGCTCATGCAGTCTTAACAGATAAAAAAGGCTACAAAATTATTTGTGAAACCATAGGTGTCTGTGGAATACCTGTTATTGTCTTACCAGAGCTGAGACTATTATTGTCTAAGTTGGCAAACAAATTTTGGGATAAACAACCAGAAGTGATGGTTGCTGTAACAGGCACTAATGGGAAAACATCGGTTGCAAATTTTACTCGTCAAATTTGGACCGGTTTAGGATTTAGTTCTGTTAGTATTGGAACAATTGGAGTTGAAGGAGATTATAGCGCAAGTGTTCAACATACTACGCCAGAACCATTGGCTTTACATAGTTTGCTAAATAATTTGTCAAAAAAAGGGATTTCACATTGTGCTATGGAAGCATCCTCTCACTATTGAAATAATTCATGCTTTTGCTATTTTAAAGAAAGCTGCTGCTTTTACAAATTTTTCACATGATCATTTGGACTATCATTTAAATTTTGAAGAATATTTTGAAGCAAAAATGAGTTTGTTTGAACGAGTTTTAGAGGATAATGGCACTGCGGTTATTTACTCCGATGATGACAAAAGCTCAGAGGTTAAACGTCGCTCTGAAAAACGTGGATTAAAAACTTTTACGGTAGGCAAAGATGAAGAAAATGATTTAATCATTTTAAAAATTAAATCTGATGAGACAGGACAAACAATTAGATGTAAATTTGGTAACTCTGTATATCAATCTCGAATAGGATTGGTTGGCTCTTTTCAAACTCAAAATGTTCTTTTAGCGATTGGGTTCACGATAGTTTGTGGTGCTGACATTGGTGATGTATTTAATCTTTTACCAAAACTTTTATCAGTGCCTGGTAGGATGCAATTGGCAGGAGTGCGCCTTAATGGAGCTCCCGTGTTTGTCGATTATGCTCATACCCCAGATGCCTTGAAAACAGCACTGAAATCCTTGCGACCACATGTTATGGGTCGCTTAATTGTAGTATTTGGTGCGGGTGGTGATCGAGATAAAGGGAAAAGAGAGATTATGGGTCGTATAGCAGATAATTATGCTGATATGACTTTTGTAACGGACGATAATCCACGTGGTGAAAATCCTGGTAAGATTCGAAAGGCTATTTTAATGGGTTGTAAAGGAGGGATAGAGGTTGGAGATCGCGCCAAAGCTATCTTAATTAGTATAGAAAAGCTCAAGCAGGGAGATGCTCTCTTGATTGCGGGAAAGGGTCATGAAGTTACTCAAATAATTGGTGATACCATTTTTCCTTTTAACGATGTGGAGCAAGCTAGTATGGCTATTGAAGTATTAGAAAATGGTCCAGTATAAATGCCACTTTGGACTTCAACAGAAATAAAAGAAGCAACTAGTGGCGAAGTGATAGGAGACTGGCATGTAGATGGAGTTTCAATTGATACTAGATCAATTGTTAAGGGCGATTTATTTGTTGCCTTGAACGACAAGAGAGATGGGCATGATTTTGTTAAAGCTGCATTTGAAAAAGGAGCTAGTGCAGCTCTTGTTTCTCACATTCCTCTGGGGTTGGACAAGGATGCTGCATTAGTAATAGTTACTGATGTTGCAAAGGCATTAAAAAATATAGCTCAATTTGCGAGAAGGCGCTTTCATGGAAAGCTAATAGCCATAACAGGTTCTGTGGGTAAAACTTCTACGAAGGAAATGCTTAAAATTTCCCTAAAATCTCAAGGACGGACACACGCTTCTGTTAAAAGCTACAATAATCATTGGGGAGTGCCTTTAACTCTCGCTCGAATGCCAGCTAACGCTGACTATGCTGTTATAGAGCTAGGAATGAACCAAAGTGGTGAAATCAGAGAACATAGTTTGTTATCGAAACCAAACGTGGCCATAATTACTTCGGTATCGAAGGCTCACATGCAATTTTTTAAGGATTTGTCTGAAATAACGTTGGCCAAATCGGAAATATTTGATGGATTAGCAAAAGATGGCGTTGCAATTGTAAATTCTGATATTGAGCATTTATCTATTATTGAGAGAACTTATAAAAAAAATTGTGATGGATCGTTTATCACAATTGGAAGAAAGGCTGCTGATTGGTCCTTAAATGATATTCAAGTCAACAATGATTCAATATGTGTAACAGCAAAGCACAATAATTTTAATTTTAATTTTAAATTAAATTCATTAGGCGAACATTTTGCTATAAATGCTTTAGCTACCCTGGCGGCAGTTAATATCGTGACTGGTAACTTTACTACCGCAATAAAGAGTCTGAATAGTTGGCGACCACCATCAGGGCGAGGAGAGCACATTATTGTTAAACTAAATAATGGTAATCCAAATTTGTATTTTGATTTGATTGATGACTCTTATAATAGCAACCCAACCTCATTAAAAGCAGGTTTAATACTCTTAAGAAATATACACAATATGAGGAATATAACCAAAGAAGGTTCAGGAAAAAAAATAGCTATTTTAGGTGATATGTTGGAACTCGGTTCCGAAGAAATTGTTATTCATGAGGGAATATCAAATTGGCAAGAGGTTGAGGGAATTACAGATTTTTATTTGGTAGGGCCTCTAATGAAATGTTTACATGATGCTTTACCTGATGAGATTTCCAAAATGTGGTTTGAAAGTTCATCTGAAGTATCTTCTTTTATTATTAGTGCAGTGAGTTCAAATGATGTCATTTTAGTAAAAGGTTCCAAAAGTGTAAGGATGATAGAGGTTGTAAATAAATTAAAAAATATTACTAGCTTGTGTTTACCTAAAGAATTTTAAAAAGGATTTTAATATGTTTTACCAGTTGATAAATTTTTCTGATGGTGGTGATGTATTTAATTTATTTAGGTATATTACGTTTAGGTCTGGTGGGGCATTTTTTACAGCTTTACTTTTTGGGTTTATTTTTGGTCAACCTTTAATTAATCTTTTAAGAAGGAAACAGGGTAAAGGCCAACCTATCAGAGAGGATGGTCCCGAAAGACATCTAATAGAAAAAATTGGCACCCCTACGATGGGTGGTGTATTGATCCTTGGTGCTTTGGTTACATCAACGTTACTATGGGCAAAATTATCTAATCCTTATATCTGGATAGTCTTGTTTGTAACGATTTCCTTCGGTATTATTGGTTTTTTGGATGATTATCAAAAAGTAAAAAAACAGAATGTCAAAGGAATTTCGGGAGTGTTTAGATTTGGGGCTGGCCTATTGGTAGCTGCAGTTGGTGGGTTCGCGGCATCACAATGCCATCCAGAAGGACTACAAAATACCATAGCATTACCAATATTTAAGGATTTGTTGATTGATATAGGTATTCTTTTTGTTCCTTTTGCAATGATAGTAATTGTCGGGGCAGCAAATTCAGTAAATTTAACGGATGGTTTAGATGGTTTGGCGATTATGCCTGTTATGATTGCAGGAGGTACTTTGGGAATTATTGCTTATGCTGTTGGTCGAACAGACTTTACCGAGTATTTAGATGTCCATTATGTGGCTGGAACTGGTGAAATATTGATTTTTTGTTCGGCGTTAATAGGAGCAGGATTAGGTTTTCTTTGGTATAATGCTCCTCCAGCTGCTGTTTTCATGGGTGATACCGGGTCTTTAGCGCTCGGCGGTGGATTAGGAGCAATTGCTGTTTCTACAAAGCATGAATTAGTTTTAGCAATTGTTGGTGGTTTATTCGTCGTAGAGGCACTATCTGTCATAATCCAGGTTTTTTATTTTAAAGCGACTGGCAAGCGAGTATTCTTAATGGCACCAATCCACCATCATTTTGAAAAGAAGGGATGGGCAGAGAGTACAATAGTAATTCGATTCTGGATCATTTCAGTCATCTTAGCATTGATTGGTCTGGCAACACTTAAGATAAGATAAATTTTAGAGGGATTTTCTATTTGCTATCAATTGATTGTTACAAAGGACAAAAAGTAGCTATATTTGGCTTGGGTCGATCAGGCTTTTCATCTGCATTAGCTCTGAGGCGAGGTGGGGCAATTCCAGTATGTTGGGATGACTCCAAAACTGCGCGAGATAATGCTCAAACTGCTGGTTTAATTATCGAAGATCTTAGAGTTTCAAAAACCTGGAATGAGTTTTCATTGTTATTATTGTCACCGGGCATTCCTTATATCTACCCCCGAGTAAACCAAATTGTGGAGCAAGCCTGGAGACATCAGGTTCCAATTGATAACGATGTCAGTTTATTTTTTCAAAGTTATTCACAAGCATTTGATGATAAGGCCTCTGGCATGCCAAGGACCATCGCTGTGACTGGTTCAAATGGCAAATCTACCACAAGTACCTTAATTCATCATATTTTAAATGGCTCTAATAGAAATGTTCAAATTGGCGGTAATATTGGCACGCCACTTTTTGACCTTAGTCCTGCTAATATAGTTGAAACTACTGTAATGGAATTGAGCAGTTATCAAATTGAAGTTGCTAAATTGTTAATTCCAGATATTGCAGTTTTTTTAAATTTTAGTCCTGATCATTTGGATAGACACGGGGGCATTGGTGGATATTTTTCTGCTAAAAGAAGATTATTTAGATCAAATCAAAATCAGATTTCAGTCGTTGGGGTGGATGAAAAAGAAGGCTTGGCAATCACTAGTGATTTGCGTTCTAGAAAAGGAAGTCAGGTAATAAAAATCTCAACAAAAATAAATTTAGCCCATGATGAACAGTCTGTTTTTTCTGATGGCAGAAATTTGTTTGAATGTAAGCGTTGTATTTTCTACTATTATTTAGCTATCCCAGCAAATTTAGCTGGCTTGCCTGCATTACCACAATCTTCAAAATATATGTGCAGCTTATGCAGTTTGTAGAGTTTTAGAAATTTCACCAGAAGATATTTTTATTGCGTTGAAAAGTTATAATGCGCTTCCTCATCGCACAGAGTTAATAGCAACTTTAAGTGGTGTTAAATTTATTAATGATAGCAAGGCTACAAATGCAACTAGTACTTTAAGCGCTTTAAATTCATTTTCTAATATTCACTGGATTGCTGGGGGGCGTGGAAAAGGTGACGGTATTACGTCGTTGATGGAGCATCTTGGCTCGGTAAAGAAAACTTATTTAATTGGCGAAAGTGCTTTAGACTTTTCTGTACAAATAAGTGGTTCACCTCAAAGTATTTTTCAAACTTTAGACGAAGCGCTTGCGGAGGCGTATAAAAATGCAATTCCTGGAGATACGGTATTATTATCTCCAGCAGCGGCTAGCTTTGATCAATATGCAAATTTTGAACAACGTGGCTTGCATTTTTCTAAATTGGTGAGCGAGCTAGAAATATAATTTTTCTCTAGCGAATTATTTTTTTTCACGTTAGAGTATGGTCAATAAAAAGTTGGACAAACCAACAAAGATTTTAGGCAGGCGGCAGCGCTTATGACTGACATAGTTTATGGATCGGTATCATCTCCAACGAGAGAGCCGATTGTTTCGCATTGGTGGCATACCATTGATAGAGTTTCCTTGGCATTTGTTTTGGGACTCTTTGGTATAGGTATACTGCTTGGTTTAGCAGCATCTCCTCCACTCGCAGTAAAAAACGGATATATGCCATTATATTATGTAAATAGGCAATTATGTTTTGGTGGTTTATCTATATTAGTCATGGTATTTTTTTCGATGCTGTCCCCACAGTCGATACGCCGCCTTGGTGTTATTGGCTTTTTATTGGCTTTCATAGCGTTAGCACTCTTGCCAATTTTTGGTACCGATTTTGGCAAAGGGTCTATTCGATGGTATTCATTAGGCTTTTCCTCATTGCAGCCGTCAGAATTTTTAAAGCCATTTTTTGTTATCCTAACTGCATGGTTAATAGCATCTTCTTCAGAAATAAATGGTCCACCAGGAAAACTGATTTCATTTTTTATCGCTATTTTAGTTTCGTTATTTTTGGCGATTCAACCTGACTTTGGTCAAGCATCTTTGATACTTGCAAGCTGGGGAATGATTTATTTTGTTGCTGGTGCTCCTTTAATTTTATTATTGGTCGTTGTTATGTCTATCCTTGGTGCTGGTATTTTGGCGTATAATATTTCAGAGCACTTTGCGCGAAGGATCGACGGGTTTCTAATTGCAGAAATAGACCCAAATACTCAAATTGGCTATGCCACCAATGCTATCCAAGAGGGAGGTATATTTGGTGTGGTAGTGGGAGAAGGAATAGTAAAAAGTGTACTTCCCGATGCACATACTGATTTTATTATAGCAGTTGCAGCAGAAGAATATGGTTTGATTTTTGTATTGCTGATAATTTTTGTTTATTTGAGCATAACTGTAAGATCCTTATTTCGATTAATCAAAGAACGAAATTCCTTTATTAGACTAGCTGGAACTGGATTGGCGGTTTTGTTTGCTGCTCAAGCACTTATAAACCTAGGTGTCGCCGTTAGATTGCTGCCAGCAAAAGGAATGACATTACCCTTTATTAGTTACGGGGGTTCTAGTCTACTTGCTGGAGGTATTGCTTTAGGCATGCTTTTGGCTTTCACCAGAGAACGTGCTCAAGGAGTGATAGGTGACGCAATAGGTCAAAACCAAGTTGGTAAATCATAGATATGAAGAAAATTGATAAACCACTTTTATTTATTGCTGCTGGAGGAACAGGGGGCCATATATTTCCAGCACAAGCTTTGGCTGATTGTATCTTAAAAGAGGGCTGGCGTGTAAAATTTTTGACGGACGATCGAGGTGCTAAATACGCTAATCAATTTGACGAAAAAGTAGATGTAGTTACAATCCCAAGTTCTACATTCTCTGGGAATAATTTAATTAAAAAAATAAATGCTATTTTTAAATTATTTCTAGGCACGTGTTCAGCGATTTTTTATATAATTAAAAATACACCCAAGTTGTTGCCGGTTTTGGAGGGTACCCAGCTTTTCCAACTATGCTTGCTGCAACTTTATTTCGTGTCCCTTTATTGATCCATGAGCAGAACGGCGTGCTTGGGCGCGTTAATCAATTCTTTGTGCGACGTTCTAATATTGTTGCGTGTGGTGTATGGCCAACAAAGGTACCTAAAGATGTTGAGGCTATTGATTGTGGAAATCCGGTTCGTCAATCAATAATGAAGCTGAAGAATTCTCCTTATATTCCACCAGGTGATTACCCAGTTAATATTGTGATTCTAGGAGGATCTCAGGGGGCAAAAATTTTGTCTGATGTGGTGCCAACAGCTTTGAGTTTATTACCAGATAATATTATAAAAAATCTCCAGGTAACGCATCAAGCGCGCAAAGAAGATAAAAGTAAGGTCAATGATTTTTATTGTAATTCTAGAATAAGTGCCAATGTGCAAGATTTTTTTTCAGACATTCCAAAGAAAATTAACGAATCTCAATTAATAATAAGTCGTGCGGGAGCTTCTACTATTGCTGAAATTTCAATGATAGGTAGACCTTCTATTTTAATACCTTTGAAAGCTGCAATTCGTGACGAACAAACGGCTAATGCATTACCATTAGTTTCTGCCAATGCTGCAATCTTATTAACGGAAGATAAATTAACAGCCTTAAAATTAAGAAATATTATTCATGAATTAATCTTAAATCCTAAACGTTCTTCTGAAATGGCGAAATCAGCGCACAATAATTGCAAGGTAGATGCTACTAAAAAGTTAACTGAGTTGGTAATGTCACTAGCTGATAATAAAAGCTTAAGATCAATATCATGACGATAAAAACCAAACTTCCACCCCAAATAGGTTTTATCCATTTTATTGGTATTGGTGGCATTGGCATGTCAGGAATAGCAGAAGTTTTAATTACTCATGGTTACCAAATACAAGGATCAGACTTAAAAGCCAGTAAAATTCTAACCCGTTTGCAAAAAATTGGGGCTAAGGTTTTCTTAACACAAGAAGCAAAAAACTTAATTGATGTCGACGTCGTTGTAGTCTCATCAGCAATAAGGTCTGATAATCCTGAATTACAGGAAGCTTACCGTAGAAATATCCCAGTTGTTCCTAGGGCTGAAATGTTGGCTGAATTAATGAGGCTAAAATCTAATATTTCTGTTGCTGGAACACACGGTAAAACTACCACAACCACTATGGTAGCCGCCTTGTTAGATTCGGGTGGACTTGATCCCACAGTGATTAATGGTGGCATAATTCATGCGTATGGATCGAATGCACGGACTGGGACTGGTGAATGGATGGTCGTCGAAGCAGACGAAAGTGATGGTAGCTTTACTAAGCTACCATCTACGATTTCGATAGTAACTAATATTGATCCAGAACATTTGGAATATTATGGTTCATTTGAAAATTTGAAAGAAGCATTTTTTGAATTTATTTCTAAAATACCATTTTATGGATTGGCTGTTTTATGTGCTGATGATGATGATGTTAGAACTCTTATTAAAAGAGTTGAAAATAGAAGAATTGTGACATTTGGCTTGAATAGTAATGCTGACGTGAGAGCAAAAAATCTTACAGTTAAAAATGGAAAAACTAAGTTCGACATTGTTTTTTCTGATGGTTCGCAGGAGATCAATGGTTTAGAATTTCCAATGGTTGGGGATCACAATGTATCTAATTTATTAGCTGCTGTGGCCGTTGCAGTTCATTTGGGGGTGACTGACGCAGACATCCGAGCGGGAGTGATTGGTTTTAGAGGAGTTAGCCGTCGTTTTACCAATCTTGGGAAATTCAATGATGTTATCATAATAGATGACTACGCTCATCACCCAACAGAAATCAGTGCAACTTTAAAGGCTGCTAAACAAGCTACAGGTGGAAGGGTTATAGCTATTCATCAACCTCATAGATTTAGCAGACTTTCAAATTTATTTGAAGAATTTGGCAATTGCTTTGGCGATGCAGATATAATTGGTATAACGCCAATATTTTCAGCAGGAGAGAAAAGTATTGAGGGCGTTACTAGTGACGAATTAATATCTCGCATATCTAAGTATTCTAATAAACCAACCCATAAAATAGAGGATGAAAAATATTTACTAAGATTTATAAGAAATTATGCAAAACCAAATGATATGATTGTTTTTATGGGCGCTGGAAGTATATCGACTTGGGCTAATAATATGATGGATACAAAACGATGATAAATTTGCCTAATGTAAGAGGTCAGATAAAAAAAAATCTCCCTTTATCAACAATGTCTTGGCTTAAAGTTGGTGGGCCAGCGGAAATATTGTTTAAGCCAAAGGACATTCTTGATTTACAGGAATTTTTTGCAAAAATTGACAGAAAGATACCAATTTTCGTACTGGGCGCTTGTTCCAATCTAATAATTAGAGATGGTGGCATTGATGGAGTTTGTATTCGCCTTGGTAAGCAGTTTAATAAGATAGTTATTCAGTGCGATGGTTTGGTTGTAGCCGGTGCGGCTAGTTTTGGATCGCATGTGGCGCAAAAGGCAGCAGTTGCAGGGATTGATTTAACATTTCTGCGAACTATTCCTGGTACAATTGGAGGCGCCGTTTTCATGAATGCAGGTTGTTATGGTAGATATATCAAGGACGTACTCGTTTCTGCAGAGTTTATTTCTCGTGAAGGCTTGTTGCATACCTTAGGTGGTAAAGATTTAGAGTTTTCTTACCGAAGATCTAAAATTCCTAATGGTTGGGTTATGACAAAGGCATTCTTTAAATCCAATGTGTCCAATCCGGAGTATTTGAATTCTAAAATGGAAGATATGATAGAAAATCGTAATAATACACAACCAAGGGGTGAACTCAGTTGTGGTTCGGCTTTTAGAAACCCATCGGGTCGTGCCTCCAGTGGTAAAGCAGAGGATACCAATGAGTTAAAAGCTTGGAAAATGATTGAAGATGCTGGTCTTAGAGGCTTTCAGTTAGGTGGCGCGAAAGTTTCAACAAAGCATTCAAATTTTTTAATAAATACTGGTGAGGCTACTTCTGCTCAACTAGAGGAACTTGGTGAGATAATTATGAGGCAGGTATTTGATCACAGTGGTGTCAAATTGGAGTGGGAGATAAAGCTTGTTGGTAAAAACTCTAAAAAAAAATACAAAAATAGAAAATAGAAGTTTATATCTAAAATGGATTATAACAAAATAAGAAATATTGCAGTTTTAAAGGGTGGATGTTCTGACGAACGTGAAGTTTCATTAGTGTCTGGTCATCAGTGTGCGCATGCTTTGAGGTCTATTGGCTTTGAGGTTACTGAGATTGATGCTGATAAAGACATAGTGCGCGAACTTAATATACTTAAACCAGACGTGGTATTTAATGCGTTACACGGGCGTTGGGGGGAGGATGGCTGTATCCAGGGAATTTTGGAATGGATGAAAATACCTTATACTCATTCTGGGGTTTTATCATCTGCTTTGGCTATGAATAAAGATAGAACAAAAGCTGTCTATCGCTTTGTTGGGTTGCCTTGTGCAAGGAGCGTTACTATTACTGCAGACTTAATTAATACGAAATCTTTTATGGAACCTCCCTATGTTATCAAGCCAATTAATGGGGGATCATCAGTAGGAGTTTCTTTTGTTCATAATTCTGAGAGCATTGAGATCAATGATTATGCCTACGATGGCAAGGTAATGTTGGAAGAGTTTATACCAGGACGTGAATTAACTGTGACAGTATTGGACGAAGCCCCACTAACCGTTACAGAAATAATTACAGATAACTGGTATGATTATGATGCAAAATACACTGAAAATGGCTCACTTCATGAAGTGCCAGCTAATTTACCGAAAGATATTTTTGATTTATGTAAGCAACACGCTTTGTCTGCTCATTTTGCACTAGGATGTAGAGGATTGAGTCGAACCGACTTCAGGTGGGATGATACAAAAGGGATATTAGGATTGAAATTGTTGGAGACCAACACTCAGCCAGGAATGTGTCCAACCTCTCTAACCCCTGAGCAAGCTGAATTTTGTGGAATTCCATTTAAAAATCTATGTCAAAAATTAGGTAGATCCTCCCATATAACAGTTTAGGAAATAATAAAAATGATCCAACACCAAGCCGCTTTTTTTATAGATTGGAGCGGTTGTGGCTCACTCCATTTATTAGACTTATCGTAAAGTTTGGGCTTCCTATTCTTTTAATTATGATTATTTGTTTTACATATTTTTCGAGAACTGAAAATATAGACGTTTGGAAAATTAGTTGGCGTGAATTTAAAGAAAATATTAAAAATAGTGACGGAATTTTTAATAAATTTGATCAAAATTGATGGCGTAGATCGTATCATGTTGAGCGATGTGCGGAATGCTATGAACATAGATCTGCCAGTGAGTTCGTATGACGTTAATCTTCAAGATCTTAAGTTGAAAGTACAGCTATTGAAAGCCGTAGAACAAGTCGAATTATATATAGCTGAAAATATTATTCATGTTGAGATTTTGGAAAGAAAACCTGCAGTCTTTTGGCAGAATAATAAAGGTTTGGAGATCCTTGATGCAAACGGAGTAAGTATTGATGCTGCTGCAAATCGAAAAAAACAAAATAATTTACCCTTAATTGCGGGTCATGGGGCTAATAATTATGTCAAAGAGGCATTATTTATTTACCAAAATACTGATCTATTTTTGAACGAGATAATTGGCCTGGTTAGAGTGGGAAATCGACGGTGGGACATAATTCTTACTGGAAAGAGAAGAGTTATGTTGCCTGCCCAAGATATCGCTCTGGTTTTAAACAATATAGCTGTGCTTAATAAGTCTTATGAATTATCTTCTTTAAATTTCAGCGTATTAGACTTTAGAAATATTGATCGAATGACAATTAGAAGAGGTAAGCCGTTTTCTGAGATGATCGAGATCAAACTCAATGATATTTATGAAGGGGAGATTTGATGACCAATTTGTATGAAACGCAAAGAGCTATGAGGCAAGCTAGGAAAATTGCAATTCAAAGAGGGGTTATAGCCGTTTTGGATGTTGGAACTTCGAAAGTGGCCTGTTTTGTCTTAAAGTTTGATGGTGTTAAACCCAGAGAGCTGGAAGATTCAGTTGGATCAATGGTTGGTCAGGCTGATTTTCGAATAATCGGAGTCTCAACGATCAAATCACGAGGTGTAAAATTTGGGGATATAGATATCATTCGTGAGACAGAGCGTGCAATCAGAACGGCAGTACAGGCTGCTCAAAAAATGGCTGGGGTAAGGGTAGATCATATAATCGCGTGCTTTTCTGGAGGTAGACCTCGGTCGTACGGTTTGAGTGGAAGTAGTGTTACTCAGAATGGACTGGTTGATACTCGCGACATTGCAAATGTTTTGGGGAGCTGTGAAGTGCCACAATATGGGTCTAACCGTGATGCATTACACGCTCATCCTGTGAACTTTTCTTTAGACAACAAAAATGGATTATTAGATCCAAGTGGGCAGATTGGTAAGAATCTTTCGGTTGATATGCATTTACTTACAGTGGATTCAAGTTCAATCGAAGCCATTTTACATTGTGTAAAACGTTGTGATTTAGAATTGGCAGGTATTGCATCATCTGCGTATGTATCCAGCAATCTCTTCATTGGTGGAGGATGAGCAAGAAATTGGTGCTGCCTGTGTGGATATGGATAATCAACATAGGAGTTTCAGTTTTTTTAAAAAAACACATGGTTTATGGTGATTTTGTTAAAATGGGAGGTGATCATATTACATCTGATATTTCACATGGGTTGCAGATTCCTATTAATTTAGCTGAAAGAATTAAAAACCTGAATGGAGGTGTCTTAGCAACTGGAATGGATGATCGAGAATCCATTCAAATAGGCGGTGATACTGGAGATTGGGAGCATGATAAAAGGTCGGTTACAAGATCAGAGTTAATAGGAATTATTCGACCAAGAGTTGAGGAAATTTTAGAAGGTGTTCGAGAAACATTACTTTCAGCTGGTTTTGAGTTTTTGCCAAGTCAAAGAATTGTCTTAACTGGCGGTGCTAGTCAAATACCTGGATTGGATCAATTAGCGGCTAAAATTTTGGGTCAACAGGTACGAATGGGAAGACCATTAAGGGTTAGAGGTTTGCCTCAAGCTGCCTCGGCACCTGGGTTTTCGGCAGTTGTTGGTTTGGCCCTTTTTGCTGCATATCCACAAGATGAGTGGTGGGATTTTGAATTAACAAATAAAAATGGTGAAACGTTCGATTAAACGGATGACAAAATGGTTGCGCGAAAATTGGTAAAAATTAAGAAAAAAATCTAAATATCGGGGTTCCAGACACAAAAAGTAACTATATGTTGAAATTTTCTCGTGACCAATGGTCTTATATTGGTTATTGTAAGTTAAAAAAACAGGTAAATACAAATAAACAAAAAAGTGAGAAGGAATATTAAAATAGATAAAGTGTACCAGGACAAAATGATCTAAGACCCAGAATTTCTGTATTTGGCATCGGTGGAGCTGGAGGTAACGCCGTAAACAATATGATTGAGAAAAAATTGGAAGGAGCTGAGTTTGTTGCAGCAAATACAGATGCTCAAGCCCTACAACAATCAAATGCTAAAAATAAAATACAGATGGGAGTTAAAGTAACAGAGGGTCTGGGTGCTGGCGCTCGTGCTTCAGTAGGAGCTGCCGCAGCTGAAGAAACGATTGAAGAGATTGTTGATCATTTAGCTGGCTCTCATATGGCATTTATCACTGCTGGTATGGGGGGTGGTACAGGAACAGGAGCTGCACCAATTATTGCTCAAGCTGCTCGAGAGCTTGGAGTCTTGACTGTTGGTGTTGTTACAAAGCCATTTCAATTTGAAGGTGCAAAACGTATGAGGCAAGCCGAGGAAGGCGTCGAGGCTTTGCAAAAGGTTGTTGATACCTTAATTATCATACCAAATCAAAATTTGTTTAGAATAGCTAATGAAAAAACAACTTTTGCGGATGCATTCAATTTAGCAGATGATGTCCTTTACCAAGGTGTAAAAGGGATCACTGATTTGATGGTAAGACCAGGTCTTATTAATTTGGATTTTGCTGATGTTCGTGCAGTAATGGCTTCAATGGGTAAGGCAATGATGGGAACTGGCGAAGCTGAAGGAGAAGGTAGAGCAGATAAAGGCAGCAGAGCAAGCGATAAATAATCCATTATTAGATGAAATCTCTTTAAGAGGTGCGAAGGGTGTTTTAATTAACATTACGGGTGGACACGATCTTACACTTTTTGAATTGGACGAGGCGGCGAATAGAATAAGAGAAGAAGTTGATCCAGATGCTAATATAATTGTTGGTTCTACAGTCGATGAAGATATGGATGGTATGATGCGAGTTTCAGTAGTAGCAACTGGGATTGATGCCAACGATATTAATCAGGAAACGCCGGTAACTAGAAGGACAATGGCTGAGCCTTTGGCGACTGATGTACCAAAAGATGAAAGCTTGACCAAAAAAACTAATAGCTTTGATCAGGAAAGTCTATTTAATGAAACTCTCACAGAAAGCGAATTTGGCTCAAATTCTGATAATGAAGAAGGTAAAAATGCTGAATTCAGCGATACTATTCCGGAACCAATATATAGATCAGAGACAAGTGAAGCTGTCGCACCAATGACTACTGGTTTTAGTGATACGGATCTTTTGAATTTCATCCCCCCAAAAGCACCCGCTGCTGGTACGCCGTCAGTAGAAACACTAAATAAACTGAAGGCAGTGGTCGAAACTTATAAAGAGGACGATGTAAAAAAAAATCTAAATATTAGTAATACCGGAGTTAATCAAGAAAAATCGGATAATAGTGTCAGAGCGTTATCTCTAACTTCAGAACAAAGAGGCTTTGACAAATCGCAGAAAAAAAATCGCAGATTTGGTATTAATAATTTAATTAATAGAATGACTGGCGCGCCTTCATCGACTGATCCTGCTTTGGAAGTAGAGCAAGATGATGAAGAAATGCAAGATAATATGAAAGATAATATTGAAATTCCTGCATTCTTGAGACGTCAAGCAAACTAGGTAAAATTTTTATAATTAAAAATACAATTAAGCTATTGATTCAATGATAATTATTAAAAATTTAGTCAATTTCATTCTTGTTACAAAACGTCATAATCTTTGAATTGTCTAATAATCAGAAATCATCTACTTTACGTAACTAAAATTTAAATAATGAAGATCTGAATATAAAATTCGGACACAAAATTGGAGATAGTTTTGCAAACAACGCTTAAACAGGTAATAAAATGTAGTGGTATAGGACTTCATTCTGGAACTAAGGTATCGGTGAAAATAAAGCCATCTGCAGCTCAATACGGTATTTGGTTTAGACGGACGGACATTACTGACAGAGATAATATGATTGCGGCTCATTATCTAAATGTGAGTGGATCTGTTTTATGTACAAAACTGTCTAATGAAAATGGAGTTTCAATTTCTACCGTAGAGCACTTAATGGCTGCGCTTTCAGGCTGTGGGGTGCAGAATGCACTAATTGAGGTTAATGGACCCGAAATACCAATCATGGATGGAAGTGCTGATTGGTTTGTGCGAAAAATACTTTTTGGTGGAATAAAAATACTTCACCAACCTGTTAGAGTCATTCATGTAAAAAAGGAAGTTATTGTGAAGACTGATAGTGCTTATGCGAGTATTAGTCCCTCCAGCAACCTTTCGATAGACTTTGAGATAGATTTTGAAGATGCGGCGATTGGTTATCAAGCTAAGTCACTTAACATGGCTAACGGATCATTCGTTAAAGAGTTGAGTAATAGCAGAACTTTTTGTAGAAACTCAGATGTGGAAAAGATGCAAAAAAATGGATTAGCCTTAGGTGGTAATCTTCAAAATGCTATAGTTGTGAATGGAGATAAAATTCTTAACCCTGAAGGTTTCAGGTATAAAGACGAGTGTGTGAGGCATAAAATGTTAGATGTATTGGGTGATTTAGCGTTAGCTGGAGCACCGATAGTTGGAGCATTTAAAGGAATAAAGTCGGGACACTCAGAAACTAATCAACTGCTTAGAAAGTTGTTTTCTGATTCCTCTGCCTTTGAAATGAGTATCTGCTCTAACGAAACGGCTGCCGTTTTACCAGGCGTTGGGGTGCTTAAAGAAGACTTACCTAAATTTTAAAAAGTCTGATTGAATTTCTTAAGGTTTATTGCATTAATGAGTTAATTAAAGCTTGTTGCTTAAGTTTACATTTATATATTAAACGGGCATCAGGTGTGTCTTTACTTAGGAACGATCAGTTATGGCTTTTTTGAGGGTTTTCAAGAAACAAACATTTTGGATTTTTGGATTTTTTATGTGCATTCTAATAGGGTGTACTAGCTCAAATACTGAAACCAAATTGGAAGATCTATCTGCTAAAGAAATTTATGCTAAAGCGAAAAAAGAATTTGATGATGGTGATAAAGTAAAGGCAGCAGAATTATTCTTGGATATTGAAAGACTTTACCCATATTCTGGTTTAGCAAAACGGGCCTTATTAATGAGTGCTGTGATGCCATCATGAAAAAGATTATGAAAGCAGCAGGGGATCTGCTGTGCGATTTATAACCTTTTATCCTGCTGACGCTGACACTCCTTATGCATATTACCTAATTGCCTTAAGTCACTATGATCAGATTGATGAAATCGGTCGTGATCAAGCAACTACTTATGAGGCTTTAAAAACCTTTCGAATAATTGTTGAGAGATATCCAGATAGTGAATATGCAAAGCCTTCCTCACTGAAAATTGAGCTGGCATTTGACCATTTAGCTGCAAAAGAAATGGAAATTGGTCGATATTATTTGAAGAATAGTCACTATATGGCTGCAATTAATAGATTTAAAATAGTTATTGAAGAATACCCAACTACTAGTCACACGCCAGAAGCTCTGCACCGGTTAGTTGAGGCATATTTATCACTAGGATTAACAAATGAAGCAACAATTTCTGGGGCAATTTTGGGACACAACTTCAAGTCATCTGTTTGGTACCAAGATACTTATGATCTTTTGGGTGGCGTAGACACTGGATCAAATGTTAATAATTTCAAGGGATGGTTAGGGAACGTTTACCGTCAAGTAATTCGCGGTGATTGGATATAAAAAATAATGAGTTTTGATTAATGTTATCTTCCTTAGAAATTCATAATATTCTATTAATAGAAAAAATTTCAATCAATTTTACTAATGGCTTAAATGTATTTACCGGTGAGACTGGCGCTGGTAAATCAATTTTGTTGGACTGCATGAATTTTGTTTTAGGTGGTAGGGGTCGGGCTAACTATGTCCGCCATGGTGCTGAACAGGGAGAAGTAATTGCAACTTTCAATCTACCGTTTACCCATGATGTTTGGAAAATTTTAAAACAAGCTGGCTTTGAGAACTACGATAATGAATTAATTATAAAACGCATAAATTATAGTGATGGGAAAAAGGTTGCGTTTATAAACGATCAACGTTGTTCAAATCAAATATTAAGAGAGCTTTCAAAATCATTAATAGAAATCCAAGATCAAAATGATGATAATGGACTGCGGACAGATCAAGGGCCACGGAAATTATTAGATATTTTTGGAGGATTGGAGAGCCAAATTAATGACTTGCGAGATATTTGGAACTTTCTGCATATTGAGAAAAATAAGCTAATTGAAGTGACAAATAAAGCTGAGAAAATAAAGAACGATGAAGAATATTTAAAACATGCAATTAATGAATTAACAACTTTAGCGCCTCAATTTGATGAAGATATAACGCTGGATGATCGTAGACGTTTTATTAAATTGGCAGAAAAAACTAAAGTTGAACTTCAGAAATCCTATAAATGCACTTGACTTAGTTGAAAAAAATATTGATGAATCGTTGCGAAGCCTAACACAATTGGGAAAAAATTCAGAGCTTAATCTTGAAGTAACTATCGAGTTACTTGAAAATGCATCTAATGGGATTATGTGTGCTACAAAAAATATGTTGAGCCATCTGTCGAGTTTAAATTTTGAAGGTGATGTATTACAAGAAGTTGAGGAGCGATTGTTTTCTATACGCGAAATGTCCCGCAAATATAAAGTTTCACCTAATGAGCTGGGAGATTTATCTATTGATTTATCTAATCGACTTAAGGAACTCGATTCTTTTACTGATACTTTGGAAGAAACAGAACTTCGTATCATTGGTTTAGAAAAAAAATATAATGAAGTAGCCCAAGGTTTAACCAAAAATCGTATTATAGCAGCGAAAAAACTTGATGATGCTATGAGAGATCAATTGCCGGCATTAAAGTTGGAACAAGCAGTGTTCAAAACAAGTATTGACAGTGTGAGTTCGAGTATTAACGGAAATGATAAAGTAAGTTTTAATGTTGCAACGAACCCAGGTCTGCCTCTTGGGCCAATAAGTAAAATTGCCTCAGGAGGAGAGCTTTCTAGATTTTTGCTTGGCTTGAAGGTATCATTGGCTGATCTAAATCATGGAGTGACTTTGGTATTTGATGAAATAGATAGTGGTGTTGGTGGGGCTACGGCCGATGCTGTGGGGCGTCGTTTGCGATCATTAGCGAGTGGTTCTCAAATATTAGCAGTTACACATAGTCCTCAAGTTGCTGCTTTGGGCAATCATCATATTAAGGTTATCAAATATACAGAAAACTCCTTAAATTCTATTAATATTGTACAGTTGAGCCCAACTGAGAGAATGGAAGAGATTGGCCGAATGTTATCTGGTGGCACGATCACATCGGAAGCCAGGTCAGCAGCAAAGGTGTTATTAAGGGGTTAAAAGGGACTATATTCATCATTTTATAGCGAAAAAAAAGATAGATTTCTTTTTTTAAAGCTGCTGTTAATATTTTTATTTATAGGTTTTACTGACAACCAAATTAATTGGAAACTATTAAACCAGGATGATTGGTTGCAAACGAGAGAAATAATAATAGATATTTATTCAAAATACCTTCGTAATAGAAAACCAATCTCTCTCATGTTTTGGACAGTTGCGTTCGCTGTAGGTCTTGTTGGTGGGTTTGCAGCAGTTTTATTCCGATTTTCTGTTTCATCGTTGCAAGAAGTATTTTATCAAACTGATGAAATCACATTAGTGTCAAAAATTCATGATATACCTTGGGCATGGCTTTTACTCTTGCCAGTTTTGGGTGGTTTAAGTGTGGGTTTAATTCTCCATTTTTTTTCAGGGGAGAATAGAAACGGATCTGTATCTGATGTTATTGAGGGCGCAACCATTAATTTGATGGGGACTGTCTTTAAAGTTTGGTTTAGTTTCAACTTTAGTGTCTTTGGTAACATTAACAACTGGGGGCTCAACAGGTAGAGAAGGCCCGGTGGTTCATTTAGCAGCAGTTATTTCAACTTGGATCTCAAATTTCATGAATGTTGAGGATATTTCTGCTCGTGATTTATTGGGATGTGCAGTCGCAGCTGCGGTGAGTGCCTCATTCAATGCTCCTATTGCTGGAACTCTTTTTGCCCTTGAGGTTATCTTAAGGCATTTTGCAATCCATGCTTTTGCACCTATTGCGATTGCTTCTGTCGCTGGTACAATCATTGGCCGATTTTTTTATGGAAATGTGACAGAATTCACATTAGGAAATGAAACGACATTTGCTTTTTACTCAGAGTTACCTGCCTTTATGATTTTAGGATTGGTTTGTGGATTGGTTTCCATAGTTTTTATAAAGACAATATTTCTGATTGATGATTTTACGAGTAAGGTTCAACATAAAAATAATATTCCAATTTGGTTGAGGCCGACGGTGGCAGGATTTTTTTTAGGTATTATAGCTATAAAATTTCCACATATAATTGGTGTTGGATATGAAACAACCTCTAATGCTTTGACTGGGCAGTTTGAACTTAAGACAATTATTATATTTGCTATAATTAAGGTTGTGGCAGTTGTTGTCACAATGGCTGGCCGAATGGGTGGGGGTATATTTTCGCCTTCATTGATGATTGGTGCCTTGACTGGTTTAGGTTTTGGATTACTAGCTACCTCAATCTTCCCAACTGCTTCTGGATCAGAAACTTTGTATGCATTGGCTGGGATGGGTGCTGTTGCGGCCGCTGTTTTGGGGGCCCCAATATCGACTACGTTAATAGTTTTCGAGCTAACTGGGAATTGGCAAGTTGGTCTTGCTGTTATGGCGGCTGTTTCTACGTCTACCGCATTAACAAGTAAATTTGTAGATAAGTCTTTTTTCTTGAACCAGCTAACGCGTCGAAATTTAAATCTAATTAGTGGTCCTCAATTTTATTTATTACGGAATAAAAGTGTTGGAAATGTAATGAAAAAAAATCACTCAGATTTAATTGATCACAAAGATTTTGAAAAAGATATTTTCAAAAAAAATGACTCTATTGAGTTGGATAATTCACTCGAATTAGCTCTTCATATTTTTGAACAAGATAATGTGGATTATCTATTTGTTGTTAGACCTGAGAGTGAGAAAACAATATCTAACGTTATAGGTGTTTTATATTATTTAGATGTATTGAAGATTTATACTGAGGTTTTGATCAAAAATTCACAGGAAGAGCATTCATAAATATATAAAAAATATAATTTTGATTAAATAATTCTTCTTTTATTTTTGTGTTTTTTGTCAGGGCTTTTATTATCAAATAATTCTGCCAACTGTTCAGTCATGGCACCAGCTAATTGCTCAACATCAGTGATGGTTACTGCATGTTCATAATATCTTGTTACGTCATGACCAATTCCTATAGCAATTAATTCTATCATATTTTTATTCTGTATCATGTTAATCACATCACGTAGATGTTTTTCCAAATAACTTGCAGAATTAACAGATAAGGTACTATCGTCGACAGGGGCGCCATCCGAAATCACCATAAGTATTTTTCTTGCTTCTCCACGCGACATTATGCGTTTGGACGCCCATTCTAGCGCTTCGCCGTCTATATTCTCTTTTAACAGACCCTCTTTCATCATTAATCCAAGATTTGGCCTCGTTCGTCGCCATGGAGCATCTGCTCCCTTATAAATTATATGTCGTAAATCATTTAATCGGCCAGGTGTTTGTTCTCTACCATCGTGCAACCAAGCCTCGCGACTTTGCCCACCTTTCCATGCTTTTGTGGTAAAGCCTAATATTTCGACTTTAACTTGGCAACGCTCCAAGGTCCTAGCCAAAACATCTGCACAATATTGCAGCTATTGTAATAGGCCTCCCTCTCATTGATCCAGAATTGTCTAATAATAGAGTGACCACAGTGTCACGAAATTCAATATCACTTTCGACTTTAAAGGATAGAGGTGTGGTAGGATTGGATATAACACGAGCAAGTCTACCACAATCTAATATGCCTTCTTCCATATCGAATAACCAACTTCTATTTTGCTGCGCCTGCAATCTTCTTTGTAATTTGTTTGCTAATCTACTTACTGCACCTTTTAATGGCTCTAACTGTTGATCTAGATAAGCTCTTAAGCGCTCTAACTCCGCTGGTTCAGCTAGTTCTTCTGCCAATATCTCTTCATCAAAGTTTGTATTATAAACTTTATAATTTGGGTCAGCATCTGAATAATGATTTTTAGGAGGTGGATCCATTGATTGATCACCGTCAGGCATTTCTGCATCTTCTGACATATCTGAATCATCAAGATCGTCTGCACTTATTTGCGCTTGTGAGGGGTCAGTGTCTTTGTCTCCACCATCTTCTGGGTCTTGTTCCCAGTCTTCTTGTTCTTCTTGACTTTCATTTCCATCACTTTCTTGGTTTTCTTCTTGATCTTCCTGCTCAGCATCTTCTTGTTGGTCGTTGTCACTTTGATCTGGATCTTCTCCCAGTTGGTCGCCAAATCCTAGATCTTCTATTACCTGTCTTGTTAATTTTGAAAACTCTATTTGATCGGTGAGGGTTTCTTTCAGATTGTCTAAAGTTTCTTTTGCGTCTGATCCAAATAGGTCTGAACGTAAGTTTACAATATCTTGAGCTACTTTTGGTAAAGATCGGTTTGTTGCGAGTTGTCTGAATAAGAAGCTAGCAGCTACACTGATCGGTACGTCAGCCGGTTCACTTACACTATCATACCCAAGCTTTACACATTCTGATTCAATTTTTGCATCTATATTACTTGCTGTCCCTGGCATTACTCGAGCCCCTAAGGCTTCTACTCGAACAGTTTCCATTGCCTCATAAAGGTCTTTAGCTACTTGTCCTTGTGGCATGTATTTATTGTGTGTTTTCGCATTATGAAATCGGATCTTTAATGCATAAGCATCAGCAGTTCCTCTGGCCAACATGACCTCTTCTTTTGTTAAGCTTCTGCTTATTTGGGGTAAGCGAATTGTTTCGTTTGAAACACCTGGCGGATCTATGGTAAAGGCCACATTTAATTCGGGTTCATTTGCTAAAGATTTAGTTGCTTCAGCTAATGCTTTCTTAAATGGGTCCGCTGGATTAACATTTGATTTAGACAAATTTTACTTCCTAAAGGTTATTTCTTTCGAAGTGTTTAACCAAGACTTACACTAGCAGCCGATTCTGGGAGTTCTTCGTCAAAACATCGTTGATAAAATTCGGCAACTGTTTCACGTTCTAACTCATCACATTTATTTAAGAATGTAACGCGAAAAGCATAACCGACATCATCAAAAATACTAGCGTTTTGAGCCCAGGCAATAACTGTTCTAGGGCTCATTACTGTTGATAGGTCACCTTGCATAAATGCAGTTCTAGATAAATCTGCTACCGTTACCATTTGACTAACTATCTTTTTACCTTTTTCATTATCATAACTTGGGTTTTTGGATAAAACTATCCGTGATTCAGCTTCGTGAGAAAGATAATTCAGTGTTACTTACTATTGACCATCGATCCATTTGGCCTTGATTGATTTGCTGAGTCCCATGATATAAGCCTGTGGTATCACCAAGTCCGACAGTGTTTGCTGTTGCAAAAATTCTAAATGATGGATGCGGTGAAATCACTTTATTTTGATCCAAAAGAGTGAGCTTTCCGTCAACCTCTAATACCCGTTGTATCACAAACATGACATCTGCTCTACCGGCATCATATTCATCAAAAACAATTGCAACTGGTGCTTAAAGCCCAAGGTAAAATACCTTCTTGAAATTCAGTTATTTGCTTTCCATCTTTGAGTTTAATAGCGTCTTTGCCAATTAGATCTATTCTACTTATGTGGCTATCTAGATTTACCCTAACTGTTGGCCAGTTTAATCTAGCAGCAACTTGTTCAATATGTGTAGATTTTCCAGTGCCGTGATAGCCTTGAATAATCAATCTACGATTGTATGCAAAACTTGCTAAAATAGCTAATGTTGTATCATGATCAAATTGATAGTTTTTGTCAATTTCAGGAACTCGATCTGATTTATTTGCAAAACCTTTTACTTTTATTTTGCTCTCGATTCCAAATACTTTGGATATTGAAATATCTTCTGTTGGAAGAACGTTCAAACCTGTATCACCATCTGCCATTTTCAATCCTTTAAAACATTGGGAGTTTTTAAATCATATATTTTAACCATAGGTTATTGACGCAAAAATTAACGGCATGCAAGAGAAAGGATTAATAAAATTAACCGAAATTATCAAAATATGTAATATTGTTGAGTTTTCTTGTAGCCTAGGTGAATGTGAAAGAGTTTGAAACCTTCTAATCATTAAGAAATTGTTTGTTAGTTTTTGGAGTTGATTATAGTAAATGTTAATAATGTTATAGAATTATTACTTTGAACATCAATAATTTATAGACTAACTATCAATCAAATTTTAATTAATCAACTTAGATGAGATGAGATGGCTTATGCGCAGACCAGTCATAGGGATAGTTGGTAACAACTATATGGTAAACGACGAGTACCCAGTTCATGCTTCTGGGCAAATGAATTGTGCTGTGGTTTCAGAAGTTATGAACTGTATACCCATAATAGTCCCTACCAATCCAAAATATTCATCTTTAACTGAGTTGATGGCTATTTGTGATGGGTTTTTGTTCACTGGTGCTCAACCAAATGTCCATCCAGAAGAATATGGACATGAACCAACTGAGGCACATGGTAAGTTTGACCGAGATCGAGATCAGGTGGCCTTGCCTTTAATTCGAAACTGTGTTGATCGAGGCCAACCCATCTTTGGAGTTTGTCGGGGTTTTCAAGAGTTTAATGTTGCAATGGGTGGTACTCTTCATCCAGAAATTCGAGAGATCTCTGGACGTGAAAATCACAGGATGCCTCCAGATGGAACAATTGAAGAAAAGTTTGCAATGCGTCATGAAGTGAATTTATTGGAGGGTGGACATTTTGAAAAAATCTTTGGTGCAAGAAAAATTGTAACAAATTCTCTACACGGCCAAGGCATAAAAATAGCTGGAGAAAGAGTAATTATTGAAGGTCATGCTACAGATGGAACTCCCGAAGCAATTAGGATAAAAAATGCAATAAACTTTGCTTATGCTGTTCAATGGCATCCTGAATGGAATGCTTTAAAAGATTCCGTATCTAAGCCTCTTTTTGAAGCATTTGGGCAGGCAATTCATAAAACAAAGTTATAATTTTAAAAAATGACACAGTATTATTCCATCTTTAGTGCAAATTAGATATAAATGAACCTTTGAATATCGAAACTCTTCTCAAATATAAGTTTTTTTTGTAAACTATATCATCATCTGTTTTATGGAATTCAAAGTTAATTCTGGGTAGTCTCGTTCTACTCTGTCGATATCCCATTGAAGCCTTGTCATGAAAACTGGATCTCCATCGTTATCTTCGGCCATATGTCCTTTATTTGAATTTGAAAACTCTTCTATTTCATTCCTTGAGCCAGTTAGCCAACGAGCGGATGTGAATTGCGTAGTATCAAAATGGACTGGGATTCCATACTCAATTTCAATTCTGCTCGCTAAAACTTCAAATTGTAAAGCGCCAACCACTCCCACGATAAAACCTGATCCGATCATTGGTTTGAATAACTTTGCTGCGCCCTCTTCAGCAAATTGTATTAATGCTTTTTCTAAATTTTTACCCTTCATTGGATCTGTTGATCTGACAGACTTTAATAATTCGGGTGCAAATGATGGTATGCCAATAAATCTTATTTTTTCTCCTTCGGTTAAGGCGTCTCCAATTCTCAATTGTCCATGATTTGGAATTCCAATTATATCACCGGCCCAAGCTTCTTCAGCTAACTCCCGGTCTGCAGCTAAAAATAAAACTGGGTTCGAAATAGCCATTACCTTTTTGGATCTAACATGCGTTAACTTCATTCCACGTTTAAAATGCCCTGAGCATATTCTTACAAAAGCAACTCTATCGCGATGTTTGGGATCCATATTGGCTTGTACTTTAAATACGAAACCTGACACAGATTCTTCAAAAGCATTAATTGATCGAGGTTCGGCCTCCCTCATCAATGGTTCGGGTCCAAAATTTCCTAAACCGTCCATTAATTCTTGCACTCCGAAAGAATTGATTGCAGATCCAAACCATATTGGAGATAATGTTCCTTCTAAAAATGCTTTCTGATCAAAAGGAGGCAACAACTCCCGAGCCATTTCAACCTCTTCTCTTAGTTGGGCCAACAATTGTTCTGGTACATATGTCTCTATTTTTGGATCATCTAAACCCTCAATCTGCACGCTCTCTGATACAATATTTCTTTCACTTCTATCCATGATTTCCAGGCGATCATTTAAAAGATCATAGCATCCTAGAAACTCCTTCCCAACACCGATAGGCCAGCTTGCTGGTGTAACATCTATTGCTAAATTAGATTGAATTTCATCAATTATTTCTAGTATATCTCTACTTTCTTGATCCATTTTATTGCAAAAAGTAAAAACTGGCATATCTCTTAAGCGACAAACCTCAAATAATTTTTTTGTTTGACTTTCCACACCTTTAGCTCCGTCAATAACCATTATTGCTGAATCTACGGCTGTAAGTGTTCGATAGGTATCTTCAGAAAAATCGGAATGACCTGGAGTATCTACTAAATTGAATCGATAATTTTTATACTCAAAGGACATTGCTGAGGCGGAAACTGATATTCCGCGATCCTGTTCCATTTTCATGAAGTCAGAACGGGTTCGACGGGACTCGCCTTTAGCTCGCACTTGTCCAGCTAATCTGGATCGCGCCGCCATAAAGTAGAAATTTTTCTGTTAAAGTTGTTTTACCAGCATCTGGATGAGAAATTATCCCAAAAGTTCTGCGCCTATTTATTTCTATTTCTTTTTTAGCTGATTTACTTTTATATTCTGACATGCGGCGTGGTATAGAGCGAGAATTTCAGTGATGCAATGTCGGTTTATGATTAACTGTTATATACTATTACTAATTATTACACATCTTTGATATTCTGATTGCATCTTATAATAAGAAAACTTTAAACTGATACTAACACTGAATAATTTTTATGAAATGTAATGAGGACAAAAATATGGATCTTGGAATAAATGGAAAATGGGCTATTGTCTGTGCTTCTTCAAAGGGTTTAGGATTTGGCTGTGCTAAAGCACTGGCAATGGAAGGCGTAAACGTAGTAATAAATTCCAGATCTGAAGAGGCTCTAGAAAACGCAGGTAATGCTATTAGAGAACTTTCTTCATCAAAAGTAATTTGTGTGCCTGGTGATGTTACCACTACAGAGGGTCGTACCAAAATATTAAACGCGTGTGAGGCTCCAGATATTTTAGTAACCAATGCTGGAGGTCCTCCTCCTGGCTTATGGTCAGATTGGGATCGTGAGGACTTTATCAAGGCTATTGATGCAAATATGTTAACTCCTATTTCACTGATACAGTCTGTACTTCCTAATATGATATCATCTGGCTGGGGGAGAATAGTAAATATAACATCACAATCAGTTAAAGCCCCAATTGCGGTACTGGGACTATCTAATTCTGCCCGAGCAGGTTTAACTGGATTTGTTGCAGGGACCGCGAGACAAGTTGCAGGTTCTGGTGTCACAATAAATAATTTGTTACCAGGAATTCATGCAACTGACAGGGCAATTTCACTCGACACAGGCGTTTCAAAAGCACAAAGCATTTCTATTGCTGAGGCTAAAGTTCAGCGTTGTAAAGATATTCCTGCAGGCAGGTATGGCACCTCAGATGAGTTTGGCGCAGCATGTGCTTTTTTATGTTCAAAGCATTCAGGTTTTATAATTGGTCAAAATATTTTATTGGATGGTGGTGGAGTAAATGCGACTCTCTAATGCGATCTTAATCAAATTAAACTATATAAACTCCATAAGATAATTTTTCAATGGAAACCATGGTAGATAAAAATAATTCAGAGGCATTGAGATTAGAAGTTAACAATCTATACCATCAGTTTGATGGCTCTAACGTTGTTGAAAATGTTTCTTTATCAGTTCGACCAGGGCAAGTTACTTGTTTACTTGGACCTTCAGGGTGTGGAAAATCAACTACTTTACGTATAATTGCTGGTGTGGAGAGGCAACAAAAGGGTTCGATTCTTTTGGATGGCAAGGTGGTTTCGGATTCTAAAATACACGTCCAACCAGATCAAAGAAGAGTTGGCCTGATGTTTCAAGATTTTGCACTTTTCCCTCACTTGATATTAACAGTAATGTTGGGTTTGGTCTGGATAGACGAGACAAAAGTAATCAAGAAAGAATAAACGTTTTATTGGCTCGAGTTGGATTAGATGGGTTTCAAAAAAAATATCCTCATCAGCTTTCAGGTGGAGAGCAGCAAAGGGTAGCGCTTGTGAGAGCATTAGCTCCAAGACCAAGGTTGATGTTGATGGATGAGCCATTTTCTGGTTTAGATTTGCGTTTGCGCGATGAAATACGCGATATGACACTTGATCTATTGAGAGAGGAAGGGACAGCTGTATTACTTGTTACCCATGATCCAGATGAGGCCATGCGAATGGCTGATGAAATAGCTTTAATGCGAAAAGGCGCAATAATTCAAAAAGGAGCACCTTACAATATTTATAATGCTCCAATTGATAAGGCAGCAGCAGCCTTTTTCTCGGATATAAATGTGATCAAAGGATTATCAAATAAGAGCTCTATCAATGCCAACCAAATTTGCAATTTTTGGCTCCTGGGCTTAAAAATGGACAGGCTGTTGAAATTGTTATCCGTCCCCAACATCTAAAAATGGATTTTGACAGGAATGGCAGGGGGCCAAACGCGACAGTTCAAGATGGTGTCCCTGCTAAGGCTGTTGTTTCAAACTCGAGGTTTATGGGTGGACAAAGTTTAGTTGAGTTTAAAATGGAGTCGGACTCATCTTATCTTAAGGCTACAGTTCCTGCAGGTATTTTTGCCAAAAAAAGGTACAGTATTATGGTTATCAATGCGTCGTGATCGTTGTTTTGTGTTTCCAATAAGGTAAAAGATGTATAATTATTTTATATTTAGGGCTTTTAGCTTTTGGTTTTTGTTCTTAAATATAGATAGTTACTGAATTTTTTGGGCATATTGTGCCTTTGAGGGAGATTATAATGCTTAATAATATAGGTATACCAGGGATTTTACTTATAGCTGTGGTTGTTTTGGTTTTATTTGGACGCGGCAAGGTATCGTCTTTGATGGGCGAGGTTGGCAAAGGGATTACGGCTTTTAAGAAAGGCGTAACTGATGGAAAGCAAGAAATTGAGACAGAAAATGCAGAAGAGGCAAAAGACGTGACGCCTGAAGCTGAAAAAGATAATACTTAAGTAAGTATTTATTTGACTGTTTAATTTTTTCTGGAGAATTTATTGATGTTTGATCTTGGTTGGACTGAACTTTTGTTGATAGGTATAGTTGCCTTGATTGTGGTTGGACCTAAAGATTTGCCTGGAATGTTTCGTAATCTTGGCAAGATGATGGCTCGAGTACTCTCTTGTAAAACTCAATATTCTGCAACGGAATTGGACAACAATTTTACGCCTGAACAAAAAGCTGATTTAAAAAAAATAACTGACTTTTTTAAAAATCAAATGTGCCTTAATACGGATTCTGATTTTAAAACTTGTTATGAGCAAATTCCTAGCAGGCATCATAAAAAGACGGATTTAGGAGGGCACTGTGGATTGTTAAACGAACCTTTGCATGCCGGGGAAGAGCTTCAGATATGTCAAGAATTTACTGAAAAAGCCCCTGGCATGGATACAGAAGACTAACACCAAAGACAAAATCAACACCAAAGACAAAATCAACACCAGACCACCAACACTAAAGACAAAGACAGTAACAGAAAAAAAATCTTCAATAAAAACTGTTAAGAAGAATAAAAAATGAGCGATGAAAGCGATGAAGTAGAATCCAATGCTTCGCCTCTAATCGAGCATTTAACCGAGTTGCGGACTCGATTGATGAAATCTGTGGCAGCATTTTTGGTAGGCATGATTATTTGTTTTACTGTATGGAATTCTATATTTAATTTTTTAACTTATCCACTTTGCTCAGCTATGATGGAAAGAGGCCAAGAAGATTGTGGTTTGATTTTGATTAAGCTTCAAGAAGGTTTTTTTGTTGCTATTTCGATTTCATTTTTGGGAGGGTTTATTTTAGCTTTCCCGTACATTGCATTTCAACTTTGGAGATTTGTTGCTCCGGGACTTTATAAAACTGAAAAAGGTGCTTTTTTATATGTGTTAGCTTCTCCTTTTATGTTTTTTTTAGGTGCTTCATTTGCTTTTTGGGTTGTGACACCTTTAGCCTTTGATTTCTTTTTGGGGTTCCAGCAACCGGGTTCCTTAGGAGAGATCCAAGATGGTGAAAGTGGCATTGCAGCTGTTGCTTTCCAGGGTTCAGCACAGGAATACTTATCCTTAACTATTAAATTTATTGTGTCATTTGGGTTATGCTTTCAATTGCCAGTATTGTTAACACTTATGGGTAAGGTGGGATTGGTAAGTTCTGATGGCCTAAAAACTGTGAGAAAGTACGCTGTCATTGGTATATTGGTCATGGCAGCCATTGTCACACCTCCTGATATAATCACTCAAGTTATTTTGTTTGTTGTTGTCTATATGCTTTATGAATTATCTATCTTTCTGGTGAGAAGAGTTGAAAAGAAACGTGACCAAGATTCTGATTTGGACGATGCTGATGAAACAGATGAGTAAGATTGCAATTCATGAGTGATGAATTAAATCGAATTGCAGATGCCATGGAGAGGTTGGCCCCTATCTCTAGTGAAGACCCAAACTTCTCTGAAAATGATGTTTATTTGTGGCATGCAAATCCTGATCACCTTGAACCAATAACTAATGTAGCAAGCGTCGACATGAGGTTATTAGTTGGAATTGATAGTGCAAAGGCTAGCTTGCTGAAAAACACTATTCAATTTGCGGAAGGAATGTCCGCGAATAACGCTTTGTTATGGGGGTCCCGTGGTATGGGGAAATCTTCCTTAGTTAAGGCTGTGCACACTAAAGTGGTTCAGACGGGCTTGCCATTAAAGATAGTTGAGTTGCAGCGTGATGATTTATCAACAGTTACGCGCCTATTAGCCTTGTTGCGAAACTCCCGGCATCGTTTCATCCTTTTCTGTGATGATCTATCGTTTTCCTACGATGATCAAAATTACAAGTCACTCAAAGCAGTTTTGGATGGTGGAGTTGCAGGGCGACCTAGAAATGTAATTTTTTATGCCACTTCTAATCGAAGACATTTGATGCCACGTGATATGATTGAGAATGAGCGTTCAAGTGGTATAAATCCCAGTGAAGCGATTGAAGAGAAGGTTTCTTTGTCAGATAGGTTTGGCTTATGGCTTGGATTCCACTCCTGCGATCAAGAAACCTACTTAGATATTGTGACCGGTTACTGTAACGCCTATGCCCTTAATATGGACATTGGCGAGTTGCATTCAGAAGCTATAAAATGGCAAGCAACACGAGGTTCACGATCTGGAAGGGTTGCATGGCAATACTTCTTGGATCTTGCAGGCCGTAAAGGGATAAAGATTTGATTATTGCTCAAAGAATTGTATAGGATCAACGCGTTGGTTGTCTTTAATCATTTCAAAATGTAAAAAGTTTTTCCCAGGAGCAACCGATCCAATAATCTGCCCTCTTTTTACCAAATCTCCTTTTTGCAAATTGACGTCTGATATGTTCGTATATGCTGATAAAATATTATCCTTATGTTTAATAAAGATTATTGTAGGCTGATTTTCACCTTTTGATACTAATGCAACTGTACCATTATTAGAGGCGACAACTGGGCTACCCTCTGGGGCTTTAATATTAATACCTTGATTGCCATTAGTATCATATGAAAATGGATTTGAAATTTCACCATCGACTGGTTTAAGAAAAGACTTTGTTTTCAATTGCTGATCATTAGAACTTGTTTGTATGTCATCAGCTTTGATTGTTTTACTACTTTCGTTATCTTCCTCTTTGACTTTTGTAACTTCTTTAACAATTGTATCTTTTTTTACTTGGACGCGATCAATTGCCTTTGAAGACTAGGGGGGACTTTATCATCAGTTTTATTTTCTTTTAAATTAACTGGTATAGCCAGTATTTCGCCTTGGCTCAGTTTGTAGTTCTCTGACAATCCATTATAAACTGCCAATTGTTTAGATGAAACATTTATACGGTTGGCGACATTATACAGTCTTTCACCATTTTTTGCTCTAACAATTGAATAGGTGGAAAATTTTATTATACCTGTTTCTTTTGGTAAAGAGGCGTCTGAGCTTTTTGTTTTATATAATGTTGTTGGTAAATCTATATATTTCGAATAATCTAAATTTGTTTCGCAACCAGAAACTATCATAGTTGCCATGCAATAGATAAAATTTCTTAAATTTAAATACTTAATTAATTGGGTGACCTGAATCATTTTTTTCTCATTTTAATTACATGGGTTATTATAACTATTGTTTTTACACCTCTGCAATCCCTTCTATTAGAGGAACAAATCGAACTTCTCCCATTTCATGATAACTCAAACCTTTTTCAGTTTTGGTTATTTTAATCATTGTTTGAACAGAATCTGACTGACCAACTGGTAATACCATGATTCCATTTACTTTTAACTGCTCTAAAAGTGGCGCAGGAGGATCTTCAGCTGCGGCAGTTAATAAAATTCGGTCAAAGGGTGCCTGAGCCGGAAGCCCACGTGAACCATCTGAACGCATTGCCGTAATATTGCTTAAGTTTAAATTATCAAAAACATTTTGTGCTTGTATAATTAGTTCCAAGTGACGTTCTAACGTATACACTCGTCTTGCTAAGCGAGATAAAATTGCGGCTTGGTATCCCGACCCAGTTCCAATCTCTAGAACCTTACATCTAGGAGTAACATTCAGACTTTGGGTCATTTGTGCAACGATTGAGGGTTGGCTTATTGTTTGCCCACAAGCAATTGGTAGGGGTATATCTTGATAAGCTTTTTCTTCAAAAACACCTTTTAAAAACTTTCTTCGATCTATTTTTTCCATTGCGTTCAGAACTCTGGAGTCAGTTATGCCTCTGCTTCGAATAGCATATAAAAATTGCATTTTTTCTTCAGGTGTCATTGGTTTCAAATAATTTTTGCAAGCGATTTAAAGTATTATAATCTGTTAAGTCAGTCTTCATAGGTGTTACAGAAATATATCCATCTAAGTTGGCTGCTGCGTCAGTGTTCTTTGCTGTTGGGACGTCTTGTGCACCCCCCTTGATCCACAAAAACTTTCGGCCACCAGGCGAAATATGAGGTTCAACACCAAAAGATGTATTTTGCCTAAAACCTTGAGAGGAAATCTTACTACCTTTGACTTTCTGAGATGGAACTGGAGGGAAGTTGATATTGTAAAATATTCTATAGTCTCCAGTGCCCCAATCGCCTTCCTTAAGTAATTTTTGTATAACCGAAGCACCGTAAGCACCAGCGGCTTCAAATGGATTTTCAATTGAGATGTTTTTTGGACCTAGATATTGTGAAAGAGCAATTGATTTAATTTTATGAATTGTTCCTTCAATAGCAGCTCCAATCGTTCCAGAATAAAGTGCATTTTCAGCCGAATTATTTCCTCGATTTACACCAGATAGGATTATTTGAGGTTTATTATCTTTCATAACTTCATAAATCCCAGCTAATACGCAATCAGCAGGCGATCCATCTACAGCAAATCTTTTTTCCGAAACTTTAGAAATCATCATTGGTTTTGTGAAACTAATACAGTGCGCCACACCTGACTGTTCGTAGGAAGGTGCTACTACCCAAACTTCTCCTTTGGGACCTGCAATTTCTTTAGCAATTGTTTCTAAAACTTTTATACCTGGTGCATTTATTCCATCATCATTGGTGACAAGTATAAGCGGTCTTTGATTCATAGCGTATTTATTCATTTCTTAAAGAATAATTAAGATTTCGTCCAGCAGATTAATCATAGATTTTACTCTAAATCCCCATTTGAATTCAATTTTGATTTGCCACCTAGGTATGGCATTAATACGTCTGGTAATTTTACTGACCCATCAATAAGTTGTCCATTTTCAAGTACAGCAATTAAGCACCGACCCACTGCTAAGCCAGATCCATTTAAAGTATGCACGAATTCAAGTTTTTTGCTCTGAATTGGTTTGAATCGGGCATTCATTCTACGAGCTTGAAAATCACCACAAGTTGAACAAGAGCTAATTTCTCGATATTTATTTTGGCCTGGTAACCAAACTTCTATGTCGTGTGTTCTACGAGCTGATGCGCCCATGTCTCCTGTACATAAAACAACAGTTCGATAGGGTAAATGCAAAGACTCTAAGATAGTTTCAGCACATTTGGTCATTCGGTCAAGCTCATCTATTGATTGTTCTGGATGGACTATGGAAACCATCTCTACTTTCTCAAATTGGTGCTGTCTAAGCATTCCACTTGTATCTCTACCTGCGCTACCTGCTTCTGACCTAAAACATAACGAATGTGCAGTCATTCTTATTGGTAGGTCTTCTTCCTTCATGATTTTGTTGGCAACTGTATTGGTTAGTGTGACCTCAGATGTTGGAATTAACCATCTTCCATCTGTTGTTTGATAACTATCATCTGTAAATTTTGGTAGTTGGCCCGTCCCAATCATCGCCTCATCGCGAACTAGCACGGGTGTATTCATTTCAGTTAACTCATGTTTTTCAACATGAGTGTCCAGCATAAACTGCGCCAATGCTCTGTGAAGCCTGGCTAAAGAACCAGTTAATATTACGAACCTTGAGCCTGATAAATTTCGCGCTGTTTCAAAATCCATAGTTTTTATTGTTGCTGAAAGTTCAAAGTGTTCCCTTGCCTTGAATTCAAACTCTGGCTTTTTCCCCCATTGATTTATTTCTATATTGTCTTTTTCGCTGTCACCAACTGGAACATCCGACATTGGAGAGTTTGGTAATTGCATCAAATATTCAGTTAACAATTTATCTTGTTTTTTTGCTTCATCTTCTAACAGTGAAATTTCTATTTTTTTCTCACTAATTATGGAGCGAAGTTCATTAAACTCTGATTCATTATCATTCGCTTTTGCTTCCCCAATCTTTTTGCTCGCATTATTTCTTTCAGCTAGTGCTTTTTCTGCAGCTCTTATCTTTGTTCTACGAATTTCATCGAGTGATAATATTTGGGAGGAAATATTCGAAAGTTTACGTAACTCCATCTTGGCGTCAAATTCTTCAGGGTTTTCACGAATTAAACGAATATCATGCATATTTTTTTCCAGTTGCTTATTTGTTTTTATCGTTATGCATTATTTTTTAGTTAAGGTTAAGTATTGAATTAAAATATAAGAATATGATAATTTTTTTTTAAATAGCCTGTTGTGTTTTAGCACCCTACAGAAATTTATTTGATTTAGAATCGTGATTTTTTCATTCAACTACTAGGAAATTGTATGGTCACTGTTGAAAAATAAAATTATGAATAGGCCAATATTTTCAATATGAGATAAATTTTATATTTATACTCATTTATTATACCAAAATTGATGGTGATTTATCATAAAATTGTACTGTGAATACTTGCAAATCTGAGAGTGTAGGGTTAGGGTCGCCTTCGTTCAGTTGTGGTATTACTCACAACTTATAAAAGGAAAAAACATGGGCGACATAACACAAATTCTACCATTTATATTAATTTTTGCTATAATGTACTTTTTGCTAATTAGGCCGCAGCAAAAAAAAGTGAAGGAACACAAGGCATTAGTGGAGGCGGTAAAAAAAGGTGATGAGGTAGTTACTCAGGGTGGTTTGATAGGAAAAATCACAAAGGTAAAGGGCGAAGGCAGGTTAGAAGTGGAGATTGCTTCTGGTGTTAAGGTACAAGTTGTGCAAGCAACAATTGCTCAAGTTATTAATAAGACTGAAACAAAAAAATAAAAACTAGGAACTTCTTAAAATGCTTCAGTTTTCTTTATGGCAAAAAATAATAATTTGGAGCGTATGTGGGTTTGGAATTCTATTTGCTCTACCAAATGCATTTTATACCCGGGTTGAAGTTAGGAATGATCTTTATGAAGCGAGAGCAAACGGTTTAAACGTAACTGATGAAGAAATAGCTAATATTGGAAATTGGCCATCTTTTTTACCTTCAAGTTTAGTAAATCTGGGATTAGATCTACGTGGTGGTGCTCATTTATTAGCAGAAGTTAAAGTTGAGGAAGTTTATGCTCAAAGACTAGATGCTATGTGGCAGGAAGTTCGTGATGTTTTGAGAGCTGAAAGAAGTAGTATAGGCACTATTCGACGACAAGATGGTCGAGATGATCAACTTAGGGTAAAAATTTCCAAAAAATCTGGAATGGCAAAAGCCATTAAGGTGATAGAGAATCTTGCCCGTCCTGTCAGCTCATTAACTGGAGTTGGGCAGAAAGATATTGAAGTGTCTGCAGATCAAAATACGTTAATTATTCAATTTTCTGATGCGGAAAAATTAGCGTTAAATGAGAGAACTATGGAGCAATCTCTCGAAATAATAAGGAGACGAGTCGATGAGGTTGGTACGCGTGAACCTACAATACAAAAACAGGGTGATCGAAGGATTCTTATTCAGGTGCCTGGACTTGGTTCAGCTAGTGAGCTTAAAACATTAATAGGAACAACTGCAAAATTGGGATTTTATCCTGTAGTTAAGCAAACTTCTAACGCTGATGAAGAAGGAAACGGTAGAACTCAAACCCTTCCAGCCCGTGATGATAAAGGTGTGTTTTATATCTTAGACAAAATGGCTGCGGTAACTGGTGAAGAACTTGTTGACGCTCAACCAACTTTTGATCAAAATGGCCAACCTGCTGTGAGCTTTAGATTCAATCCAGGTGGTGCAAGAAAATTTGGAAATTATACCGCAAATAATGTTGGTTCATTATTTGCAATAGTCTTGGACAACGAAGTTATCTCAGCTCCACAAATCCGAGAGGCAATTACTGGAGGAAGTGGTCAAATAACTGGAAACTTTTCTGTCACAGAATCTGCAGAACTTTCGATTTTGCTGCGAGCAGGTGCATTACCAGCGCCAATGCAATTTGAAGAAGAAAGAACTATTGGGCCTGAGTTAGGGCAAGATAGCATTGATGCTGGAAAAATTGCTTGTGCTGTAGCATTTGCAGCCATCTTAGTTTTTATGTTTTTGAGTTATGGGTTGTTTGGCATATTTGCAAATATCGCCTTGATTATAAATGTATCTTTAATTTTTGGTTTGTTGTCCATTATTGGGGCTACTTTGACACTTCCAGGAATAGCTGGAATCGTCTTGACTGTTGGAATGGCCGTCGATGCAAATGTATTAATCTTTGAACGAATTAAAGAAGAACTTAAAACAGCAAAAAGCCCATATCGCGCTATTGAGTTGGGATATGAACGTGCATTTAGTGCAATTCTTGATGCTAACATTACAACATTTATTGCTGCATTAATTTTGTTTCTTATGGGTTCAGGACCGGTAAGGGGTTTTTCCATCACACTTGGATTAGGGATAATTACTTCAGTATTTACGGCAATTTATGTGACCCGGCTTTTGATGGCCATTTGGTTTGACATGAAACGTCCAAAAGCAATCATTGTTTAAAGGTTTATTATGCGATTAAAACTTGTACCCTCAGAAACTAAAGTAGATTTTTTTAAGTTATCAAAAATAACTTTTGCAGCTTCTATAATTGGAATGATAGTAGCTTTGGTTCTCTTCTTCTCTTAATGGTTTAAATTTTGGAATTGATTTTAGAGGTGGAACCACAATTAGAACTGATGCCTCGATACCTATAGAAGTTAGCACTTATAGATCTGCCTTATCTAAACTTGACCTTGGCGATGTGTCGATCACAGAAGTATTTGATCCCACAAAGCCTGATCAAAATGTAGCGCAGATAAGAATAGAACAACAAGAAAATGAAGGTAGTGCCACAGTGAAAACGGTAAAGGCAGTGCAAGCAGCATTGTTGACAATTGACTCTAAAATGACATTTCCTTCGATTGAGAGTGTAGGCCCTAAAGTATCTGGTGAGCTTATCCGAACTGCAGTAATTGCAGTTATTGCTGCAATATTTGCAGTTCTATTTTACATCTGGTTAAGGTTTGAATGGCAATTTTCCGTAGGTGCAGTAGCGGCTTTAATTCATGATATTGTTCTTACTATTGGAATATTCAGTTTACTGCAGATAAAATTTGATTTGGCTATAATTGCTGCTTTGCTTACTATTGTGGGGTATTCCTTGAATGACACCGTTGTTGTTTTTGACCGAGTAAGGGAAAATTTACGTAAATACAAGAAAATGGAATTACAGAAAGTTTTAAATCTATCTATAAATGAGACTTTGAGCAGAACAGTTATGACATCAGTTACTACGCTGCTAGCCCTTATTTCACTATTTGTTTTAGGTGGTGATGTGATAAGGGGTTTTGTATTTGCAATGATCTGGGGCGTTATTGTGGGAACATATAGCTCTGTATTTATTGCCTCGAATATACTTCTTAGATTGGGTGTTAAACGAGATTGGTCCAAGCCTTCAGCCGGTGCGGGAACACAATTTTCAGGTATAGATGCTTGATTTATTTTATGAAGCTTTAAACTTCAATGGCCTATTTTGGATCTTATCAGCCGCATTTTTAGCTGGAATTATTAGAGGTTTTTCTGGCTTTGGGACCGCCATGGTTTATCTACCTCTTGCTGCACAAGTTCTTCCACCAGTTCAGGCAATTGTATCGATGGTTTTGTTTGATTTAATAGGGATATGGCCAACTGTACCTCGCGCATTAAAATATGCAAAATTACCAGATGTTTTTAGACTTGGGTTGGGAATGGTTTTGACAACGCCACTAGGGTTACTGGCCTTATATTTCATGTCGCAATCCTCTTTTAGATTATTGGCTTCGGTATTAATTATTTTATTACTATTACTGTTGATAATGGGAGTCCGTTATCGAGGTGCGTTAAGTAATCGTATAATGTTAATGGCGGGTGCGTTGGGTGGCTTATTTGGTGGCAGTTCTGGTCTGTGCGGACCTCCAGTTATAATGATTTATATGGCAAGCAAAAGTGCTCCTGAAATAGTTAGGGCAAATCTGCTTTTATATTTAATAATCACAGATATTGTACTTTTGGTGTTATGCTTTTCGTCATTTAACATTTCCCTTTTTCCAATATTTATTGGATTTTTTGCGGCTGTTCCCTTTATGGTTGGAAATATCTTTGGATCAAAAGATGTTTGATCCAAAGAGAGAAGGTGTTTTTAGAATAGTAGCTTATGTTGTTATTGGATTTTCAGCAATTTATGGTTTACCAATTTGGAATTTCTAAGGAATTTAATTAATAGGCCAAGTATCTGAAACTCTGTATCCAAAAGGCCATGGATCAGAAGGGTCTCGCATAATTTGATGTGTGCCAGTAATAAAGCCTCTTCCACTAATTATTGGGATAATTAGTTGGTTTTTGCCATCAAAAATGATGTCTTTTATTTTGCAATCAAAGGTTCCGCCAATAATTGACTTTCCAACAAATTCGTCACCTATTTTCATTATTCCCTTTGCTGCCAGTACCGCCATTCGAGCAGAGCAGCCTGTTCCACATGGCGACCTGTCAATCTTTCCGGGTTCAATCACCACGGCACTTAGGCCTGTCAATACATGACCTATTTTTTCAATAGGGTTTGTGAACTGACAAAAAGAAATATGGTTCCAATCTTGAGACGGATGGTTGAAGCCGATTTGCTCATTAGCAGCTTTGATTATCTTTTTGCCAATATCTGCTATCATACTTCCAGATTCTGGATTTAGGGTTAAGCCACAACTGGCAGCATCAACAAGTACAAAACTGTCGCCTCCAAATGCAGTATCTACAGTTATTGGGCCCATATTTTTTACTTTTAGGGGGACGTCTAATTTATCAGCAAAACTATTTATGTTTTTGATTTCAATTTTTTTTGCTTCTCCATTAATGCATGAAGCCTTGATTTCTATTAATCCAGCTGGAGTTTCTAGATTAAAAGTGGTCAAAGGTTCTTGAATTTCTATCATGCCAGTTTCTAAGAGAACTGTTGCAACACATATAGCGTTGGAGCCTGACATGGGAGGCGTATGAATAGGTTCCATTATTAAGAAGCCAAAATCTGCTAAGGGATTTTTTGCAGGAACAATTAGGTTTATGTGTTTAAAAACGCCTCCACGTGGTTCGTTCAGAAGTAAATTACGCAGTTTTTGATCTTTCTCGAGGAATGTTCTCATTTCCCATAAGTTGTTTCCTGGTGGGGTGGGAACGCCACCAACTATTACGTTTCCAACTTCACCTTCTGCATGCGCAGAAACCATATGTATTGATATGTTGCTTTTCATTTGCCAAAATCTTAATTTATATAATTTTTTAATGATTACCTTATAGTTAAGTAATTTGCGATCTGTTTCTTTTCGTTGTATTGCTTTCGTTGAATCCGAATTCAGAATTGGCAAGGAGCTTATTGAATGAACGAAATCTTGCAAGAGTTGGAAAAGCGCAGGGAGCAAGCACGACTTGGTGGTGGCCAAAAACGAATTGATGCACAACATGCTAAAGGTAAACTTACTGCGAGAGAACGAGTTGAATTATTGCTAGATAGCGATAGTTTTGAAGAGTTAGATATGTTTGTAAAGCATCGGTGCGTTGAATTTGGAATGGAGGAAACACAGATTTCTGGAGATGGTGTCGTTACTGGTTGGGGCACAATTAATGGTAGACAAGTATACGTGTTCTCTCAAGATTTCACTGTTTTTGGTGGTTCTCTTTCCGAAACTCACGCACAAAAAATCTGCAAAGTTATGGATATGGCCATGTTAAATGGCGCTCCTATAATTGGGCTGAATGATAGTGGGGGTGCTAGAATACAAGAAGGGGTAGCATCGCTTGCTGGATATGCAGATGTTTTTCAAAAGAATATTTTAGCCTCTGGGGTTGTTCCCCAAATCAGTGTCATTATGGGTCCTTGTGCAGGTGGTGCGGTGTACTCTCCTGCCATGACTGACTTTATCTTTATGGTCAAAGATAGCAGCTACATGTTTGTGACAGGCCCTGATGTTGTGAAGACCGTGACCAATGAGATTGTCACAGCAGAAGAGCTTGGTGGGGCTTCCACTCATACTAAAAAATCATCGGTTGCAGATGGCGCCTTTGAAAATGATGTGGAGGCACTCACGGAAGTACGGCGGCTGGTGGATTTTTTGCCGTTGAACAATCGTCAGAAACCACCTGTGCGGCCATTCTTTGACAATCCATCACGGATAGACAATTCTTTAGATACTTTGATACCAGACAATCCAAACCAACCTTATGACATCAAAGAATTAATTTTAAAGCTATCAGATGAAGGTGATTTTTTTGAAATTCAAGAAAAATTTGCTGCAAATATAGTAACTGGTTTTATTAGGCTTGAAGGTCGTACGATTGGTGTTGTTGCTAATCAACCACTCGTCTTGGCGGGTGTATTGGATATTGATAGTAGCAGAAAAGCTGCAAGGTTTGTTCGATTTTGTGATGCTTTTGAAATCCCAATACTTACCTTGGTTGATGTGCCAGGGTTTTTACCTGGAACTGCTCAAGAATATGGTGGTGTGATTAAGCATGGTGCCAAACTGCTGTTTGCATATGGTGAGGCGACGGTCCCAAAGGTTACCGTAATTACTCGAAAAGCCTATGGTGGTGCCTATGATGTTATGGCTTCTAAACATCTGCGAGGCGATTTTAACTACGCTTGGCCAACAGCGGAGATCGCCGTGATGGGCGCCAAAGGGGCAACCGAGATCATCCATCGAGCTGATCTGGGTGATTCAGAGAAGATTGCAGAACATGTTACCGATTATGAAGAGCGTTTTGCAAATCCATTCGTTGCTGCTGAAAAAGGCTTTATTGATGAGGTAATCTCCCCAAGCTCTACACGAAAAAGAATTAGTAGAGCATTCGCAGCGTTACGCGGTAAGAGTCTAAAAAACCCATGGAAAAAACATGATAATATACCATTATAATTTTTATCTTGATGGATTTGAACATAAGAAATTAGTAAATAAAATGACAGGTCAAACACTATGATTAAGCATCGAGGGTTTCCAAGCAGATTGCCTGGTTCGGATTATCAATTCACTATTAGGCGAGCTGCAAAGAGTAAAGTTACAAAGCTGATGGAACGGCAACGATTTGCGGATAGAAAACATTCTGACAAAGTAGCAGATAAAGCTTTCATTCGTGCGGTGTGGGAGCATTTTGGAGACGGTGAATTTGAAAGAGGCAATTTGGATGCTGGCAGATTGAGTTGGTTTTTAGGACGTGAAATCAAACCAGTAGGCTCGAGTTTCGATCCTTCATCTTACGATACTAAACTGGTATTAGATAAGGCAACCACAAGTAATTCTTTCCCTGATATTTTTGAAAATAACGATTGATAGTAGAAAGCTTATTTGTATTAAAATTATTATAAAAACCATTAGAATGCCATTATAAAAATTTAATTTTCATGTTAAGATAGTTTAACCCGGAATAAAAAGGCAATTATGTATGTTTAAAAAAATACTAATTGCAAACAGAGGCGAAATAGCCTGTAGAGTTATAAAAACAGCCAAGCAAATGGGTATTAAAACTGTTGCAGTTTATTCAGAAGCTGACAAGGAATCTATGCATGTAAGAATGGCAGATGAGGCTGTATATATTGGTCCAGCAGAAGCTAATAAATCTTATATTGTAATTGATAAAATACTGGAAGCTATTAGAAAAACTAAAGCAGATGCAATTCATCCAGGCTACGGATTTTTGTCTGAAAATAAATTATTCCCTCAAGCACTAGAAAAAGATAATATTACGTTTATCGGACCATCTCCCAAAGCCATTGAGGCTATGGGAGATAAAATAACCTCAAAGAAGTTAGCAAAAAAAGCTGGAGTATTCATTCCAAATTATTTGGGTGAGATTGGGAATGAAGAAGAGGCAGTTAAGATCTCAAATGAAGTTGGATACCCAGTTATGATCAAAGCCAGTGCCGGTGGCGGTGGAAAGGGGATGCGTGTTGCATGGAATGATTTAGAGGCAAAAGAAGGTTTCAATTCATCCAAGAACGAGGCTGCTAGTAGCTTTGGTGACGATCGAATATTTATCGAAAAATTTATCACCCAACCAAGACATATAGAAATACAGTTACTGGCTGATAAATACGGGAATATTATCTATTTGAACGAAAGAGAATGTTCAATTCAAAGAAGAAATCAGAAAGTTATTGAAGAGGCCCCATCTTTATTTCTTGACGAAAAAACAAGAAAAGAGATGGGACAACAGAGTTGTGCATTGGCTAAAGCTGTTTCATACTCTTCTGCGGGAACAGTTGAGTTCATAGTTGATTCAAATAAGAAATTTTACTTTTTAGAAATGAATACAAGACTCCAAGTTGAGCATCCAGTAACAGAATTGATAACTGGGGTTGATCTTGTTGAGCAAATGATACGTATTGCTTGGGGCGAAAAACTAACGATTGAACAAAAAGATGTGAAGATTAACGGCCATGCCTTTGAAGCGCGTATTTATGCAGAAGATCCTTATCGAAATTTCCTACCGTCTATAGGAAGGTTAGTGAAGTATAGACCTCCATCAGAAAAATCTGAAGATGAAATAGTGATACGCAATGATACAGGTGTTTGTGAAGGTGGTGAGATCAGCATATACTATGATCCGATGATAGCAAAACTTTGCTCATGGGCTAAATCACGTGATAAAGCGATTAAAATAATGGAAAATTCCTTAAATGAATTTGAATTGGAGGGTATTGGACATAACATCCCATTTCTATCAGCGGTTATGCAACATGATCGGTTCTTGAAAGGTGACATAACCACTGCATTTATTGACGAAGAGTATCCTGACGGATTTTTAGGGGTCAATTTGGCAAAAGATATGCTTAAATATATAGCAGCAGCTTGTTGTGCAATGTACCGAGTGGCTGAAATTAGACGTACTCGGATTTCTGGGCGAATGGATAATCATACAAGAACAGTTGGATCTAATTGGGTCATAAGTTTATCTGGTCATGATTTTTTTATAGACTTAAATGCCTGACAAAAGTGGATCAACTGTGATCTTTTCTGATGGATCTTCGTTCCGTGTGGAATCTAGTTGGAGGCCTGGTGATACTATTGCTCATGTGAATATAAATGAAACGCTAGTTTCTATAAAAGTTGACAAGATACCGAGTGGGTTTCGAGTCCGCCACAATGGCGCTGATTTAAAGGTTCTTATTAGAAATGAACGTCAGTTCCAACTTTCTAAGTATATGTTGGAAAAAATTGCTCCAGATATGTCCAAATTTCTTTTGTGCCCAATGCCTGGAATGTTGGTATCAGTGAATGTGTCAGTGGGTGAAGAAGTGCAAGAAGGTCAGTCATTATGTGTCGTTGAAGCGATGAAGATGGAAAATGTTCTTAGGGCTGAAAAAAAAGGCATAATAAAGTCAATAAATACTGAGCCTGGAATGTCTTTAGCTGTAGATGAAACCATCATTGAATTTGAATAATTTTCTTGATTTGTATTTAATCTTAATATCAATAGCTTAATTATTACCTAAATGATGGAATTTTTAATATCACAACCAGTTAATTACATTTAAAAATAATCTAGTATAAAGAAACCGATAAACATGTGCGTATGAGGAAAATCATGAAGAAATCATTGGATGACTGGAAAGATTTGGCTTCAAAAGAGCTTAAAGATCGTTCTATTGATGAGCTAAATTGGGAAACTCTTGAGGGGTTGGCAATAAAACCACTTTACACAAGTGCTGATTTAGAAAACTTAACTCATTTAGATGACTTGCCTGGGTTTGAGCCTTTTACCCGTGGGCCAAAAGCCACTATGTATACTGGTAGGGCGTGGACGATACGACAGTACGCTGGGTTTTCTACTGCTGAAGAATCAAATGCATTTTATAAAAGAAATTTAGCCGCAGGACAGCAAGGTGTATCCGTAGCTTTCGATTTGGCCACCCATCGAGGATATGACTCCGACCATCCGAGAGTTGAGGGTGATGTTGGAAAAGCTGGAGTGGCCATAGATTCAGTAGAAGACATGAAGATTCTATTTAATAAGATTCCACTGGATCAGGTTAGTGTTTCGATGACCATGAACGGTGCAGTGATTCCAACTTTGGCTTGCTATATTGTTGCGGGTGAAGAGCAAGGTGTGGAGCAGAAACTTCTATCTGGAACTATTCAAAACGATATTTTGAAAGAGTTTATGGTGAGAAATACTTACGTATACCCACCAGAACCTTCAATGAGAATTGTTGCAGATATAATAGAGTATACATCTTCTAATATGCCTAAATTTAATTCAATATCAATAAGTGGATATCATATGCAAGAAGCTGGTGCTAATTTAGTGCAAGAGCTTGCGTATACATTAGCAGATGGAAAAGAATATGTACGAACAGCTATAGAAAGAGGGATGGATGTAGATAAGTTTGCTGGTCGCTTATCTTTCTTTTTTGCAATTGGAATGAACTTCTTTATGGAAGCAGCAAAGCTTAGAGCAGCGAGACTTCTTTGGCATCGAATAATGGAAGAATTTGATGCTAAAGATGTAAAATCAAAGATGCTTAGGACTCATTGTCAAACATCTGGAGTTTCCTTGCAAGAACAAGATCCTTACAATAATGTTGTACGGACGGCTTATGAGGCTTTGAGTGCAGTGTTGGGCGGAACGCAATCATTGCATACTAATGCTCTAGATGAAGCAATAGCACTTCCTACAGAATTCTCGGCTAGAATTGCACGTAATACCCAATTAATTTTACAGGAAGAGACTGGAGTGAGTAACGTAATTGACCCTTTAGCTGGATCTTATTATGTTGAGAGTTTGACTGCTGAATTAGCTGACGCTGCCTGGGATATTATAAAAGAAATTGATGAGATGGGGGGGATGACTAAAGCAGTTGCAAGTGGCATGCCTAAGTTGAGAATAGAAGAAAGTGCAGCAAAGCGTCAGGCAATGCTTGATAAAGGAGAAGAAGTTGTTGTGGGGGTAAACAAGTATCGTTTAGAAACCCAAGATAAAATTGACATAAGAAATATTGATGACAGTATGGTACGTGAGACACAAATTTCACGCCTCGCTGACGTGAAGAAAAATCGTGATGATGAAAGGTGCAATAACGCTTTGGAAAACCTTGAACTTGTAGCAAGGGAAGGTGGAAACCTGCTAAATGCTGCAATTGAGGCTGCCCGAGCGCGAGCAACAGTGGGAGAAATTTCAATGGCAATGGAGAAAGAGTTTGGTCGCCATAGAGCTGAAGTTAAAATGTTATCTGGTGTGTATGGTGCTGCTTATGATGGAGATGAAGATTTTCATAAAATCCAGGAAGAAGTCAAATCTTTTGCAAAATCAGAGGGTAGAAGACCAAGAATTCTTGTTGTAAAAATGGGGCAAGATGGTCATGATAGAGGCGCAAAAGTGATAGCGACAGCTTTTGCTGATATTGGTTTTGATGTGGATGTGGGCCCGTTGTTTCAAACTCCTGATGAGGCGGCAAATGATGCTATAGATAATGACGTTCACATAATTGGGATTTCTAGTCAGGCTGCTGGCCATAAAACATTAGCACCAAAGTTAATTAAAGCTTTAAAATCACAAGGTGCTGAAGAAATCATCGTAATTTGCGGTGGAGTCATTCCGGTAAAGATGATATCTCGGGTTATGAAAAAGGAGTTAAAGCAATTTTTGGACCTGGTACAAATATTCCAGATGCAGCGAGTAAAATTTTAAAATTGATTGTAAAGTCAAAAAATGAGTTTCTACAAAAAAGTCTATCAAGATTGGAAGAATGATCCAGAAAGCTTTTGGATGAAAGCGGCTGAAAAAATTGATTGGGTGAGGAAACCAACAAAGGCTTTAAATAAAGAAAATGCGCCTTTGTACGAATGGTTTACTGATGGGATTGTGAATACTTGCTATAATGCTGTCGATAGGCATGTGGAAAACGGAAGAGCGGACCAGTTAGCAATAATTTACGATAGTCCTGTCACTGGAGTTAAAGAAAGAATTTCTTATGCTGAACTTCAGAAGAAAATTGCTTTATTAGCTGGTGCACTAATTAAAAAAGGAATCCAAAAAGGAGATCGGGTAATAATATATATGCCAATGGTACCTGAGGCAATAATCGCAATGCTTGCTGTGGCGCGCATTGGAGCAATACATTCAGTTGTTTTCGGTGGCTTTGCGGCAAGAGAATTAGCGACCCGAATTGATGATGCAACTCCAAAGGCTATCATAGCAGGCTCCTGTGGCATTGAAGCAAATCGAATTATTGATTACAAACCATTGTTAGATGAAGCTATTCAAATAGCTTCTCACAAGCCAGAGTTTTGTGTTATTTCTCAGAGAGAGCAGAAAAATGCAGAGTTAATTCCTGGAAGAGATTACGCGTGGACTGATATAATTAATGACGCTGATTGGGCCGAATGTGTTCCAGTGTCTGGTGACCATCCAGTTTATATTTTGTATACATCTGGTACTACTGGGCAGCCAAAAGGGGTTATTAGGCCAACTGCTGGTCATCTTGTTGCACTTAAATGGACAATGAAAAATATATATAATGTTGACCCAGGGGACGTTTTTTGGGCAGCGTCTGATGTTGGCTGGGTAGTGGGTCATAGCTATATTTGTTACGCACCATTAATACATGGTAACACGACTGTATTGTTTGAGGGAAAACCTGTAGGAACACCTGATGCTGGAACTTTTTGGAGAATAATTGCGGCAATAAAGTTAAGTCTTTTTTTAACATCAACAGTTTCAAAAATTAAACGAGAAGATCCAGAGGGTAAGCTTGTTAGCAATTATGATCTTTCAAATTTAAAAGCACTTTATTTGGCTGGTGAACGAGCCGATCCTGATACTATTGAATGGGCACAAAAACACTTAAATATTCCTGTTATTGATCATTGGTGGCAAACAGAAACTGGTTATGCAATTGCATCAAATCCCTGGGGAATGCCAAGCTTCTTCATTAATTGGCTCTCCAACAGTTCCTAATAGTGTATGACGTTCATATTTTAGATGATAATGGTCTCCCGAAACCTGTAGGAGAGCTTGGAGCTATTGCTATTAAATTACCACTACCACCTGGTACTTTACCAACGCTTTGGAATGCAGAAAAAAGGTATATAGAATCTTATTTAACCACATTTGATGGATATTATGAAACTGGTGATGCTGGTTATATCGATGGGGATGGTTATTTATATATTATGGCTCGAACTGACGATGTAATTAATGTTGCTGGCCATCGATTATCAACAGGAGCAATGGAGGAGGTTTTAGCAGGTCATGCTGACGTCGCAGAATGCGCTGTGATAGGTGTACATGATGAATTAAAAGGACAGCTTCCATTGGGTTTTTTATGCTTAAATGTGGGAGTTGATAAGCCAGAAGCTGATATTATTAATGAATGCGTAAAATTAATGCGTGACAAAATTGGACCTGTCGCTGCGTTTAAAAAGGCTGTTATTGTGAATCGATTACCTAAAACACGGTCTGGCAAAATATTAAGAGCTATAATGGTGAAGGTTGCAAATGGAAGCCCATGGACTGCTCCAGCTACAATTGATGATCCAGAAATCTTAAATGAAATAAAGTTGAAATTGCAAGAAATAGATTATGGATATAGTAGATAAACTGGCGAGGTGTGTAGTTTTATAATCTGGATAGAATATATTTAAAAGGTATACTCAAATTGGCTTTTTTTAACTTTTTAGTTTCAAAAATAGTCACATCCAGGACAATTTTGTAGAGGTAAAGATGGATCTGATTAAAAAAGCGATAGAAGTTCGAAAGAATGCCTATGCTCCTTACTCAAATTTTTTGGTTGGAGCGGCGATTAAAGCAAAAAATGGATCAGTTTTTTCTGGCTGTAATGTGGAAAATGCTGCTTATCCCGAAGGTACTTGTGCAGAGGCTGGTGCAATAGCAGCAATGATCGCATCAGGTCAACGTGAAATAATAGAAGTTGTTGTTGCAGCTGATAGTCAAACCCCTGTTACACCGTGTGGGGGCTGTCGTCAGAAATTGGCAGAATTTTCAAATTCAAATGTAATAGTAATTTTTTCAAATCTAAATGGGGAGGTTGGCCGCATGACAGTGGAGCAATTACTGCCAGGTGCATTTGAAAAAGAACAAATGAGAAGTTAATTTGGATGCGCAAACGATCATAGGTAGAAAACGTGATAGTTTTGCGTTGAATGTCGATGAAATAAATTGGTTTTGTAAGGGCTTAGCATCTGGAATGGTTTCAGATGCTCAGGCAGGTGCCTTTGCGATGGCTGTTACTATTAATGGTATGAATGATCTTGAATTGGTTAATTTAACCCTTGGTATGCTAAATAGTGGATCCATATTGAAATGGGACTTACCTGGGCCAATTTTAGATAAACATTCTACTGGTGGAGTTGGAGACTGTGTTAGCCTTCTATTAGCGCCAGCCTTGGCATCCTGTGGAGCATTTGTACCAATGGTCTCTGGTAGAGGACTAGGTCATACTGGTGGAACTCTAGATAAATTAGAGGCTATAACAGGATATAAGACCCAAATTTCGACCCAAAAGTTCAAGAAAGTTGTTTCTGATATTGGTTGTGCAATTGTTGGTGCGAGTGATGATATCGCGCCTGCTGACCAAAGACTTTATGGTATTAGAGATGTAACAGGAACAGTTGGAAATGTTGCTTTAATCACCAGTTCTATTCTATCCAAAAAACTTGCATCTGGTTTGGATGGATTAGTATTAGATGTAAAGGCGGGGTCTGGTGCTGTGATGAAAAATGTGAAGATGGCAACATCCTTGGCAACAGAAATGGTACGAATAGGTGAGCAATCTGGTTGTTCGACTACAGCTTTGATAACTAACATGGATGAACCACTAGCAGCATGTGCTGGAAACTCTCTTGAAGTGCTTACTGCGATGGATTGCTTAACAATGCGTCGAATTGATAAAAGGTTGTTTGATTTAACAATATCTTTGGGTGGGAGTTTATTAAAAAGCGCTCAAGTTGTTACAACTTTAAAGGAAGGCGAAAATAAGATTCGAGAAAGTATGGAGGGAGGATTTGCTGCAGAAAAGTTTGCTAAAATGGTTTCTGCTCTTGGTGGGCCGGTAAACTTTCTTGAGAGGTATAAAGATTTGTTGCCAGAGGCCGCTACGATAGTTGAAGTAAAGTCTAATTCAGAGGGCTTTGTTTCTGAAATTGATGTGAGGCGGCTTGGTTTAACAGTAGTATCATTAGGTGGGGGTCGTATGCGACAGGACGACAAATTAGATTTATCTGTTGGGTTAGATAAATTTCTCCCGCTAGGCTCTAAAGTCTCTTTAGGTGCAGTTTTGGCACGGGTGCATGGTCGTGATGAAACATCAGTTCTAAAAGCAGTGGAGGAAGTGCGGTCAGCTTACAAGATTTCAAATAAATCTATAAAAGAAAAAAGAATTATCATTAATATGTTTACAAATGAGCAGGGCTTTCTTGATTGTAATGGACTCTGTGGGTTGTGGTGGAGCGCCTGACTCCCGCAGTTTTAATGATGAAGGTGCTAATACATTGGGTCATATTATTGAGCAATGTGAATTGGGTAATTGTGAAAAGGATAGGTCTGGTTTTCTAAAAACACCAAATCTGGATAGCTTAGGACTTCGCGAAGCAGTCAGATTGGCAAATAATTATCCACTTTCGCAAAAATCGAATGAAGTTAAAGGTATTTTTGGTGCTGCAACCGAACTATCCAAAGGAAAAGATACACCTTCTGGACATTGGGAGTTGGCTGGCGCTCCAGTTCCTTGGGAGTGGCATTATTTTAAAAATAAAACAAAAAGTTTTTCAAATATGATAGTTGAACGCGTGTGTTTAGAAGGTAATGTTGAAGGAATACTTGGAAATTGCCATGCGTCTGGAACTGATATTATCAATCTCTTGGGAGAGGAACATCTTAAAACGGGAAAGCCAATTTGTTATACTTCGGGCGATAGTGTGTTTCAGATTGCTGCAAATGAAAATACTTTTGGCTTGGATAGGCTTTACAAGCTTTGTGAAAAATTAGCACCATTCTTTCATGCGATGAAGGTTGGGCGGGTTATAGCCCGTCCATTTATAGGAACAAATAAAGAGAATTTTTTAAGAACTCCAAATCGAAAAGATTTTGCAATTGATCCACCAGCGTTAACATTGTGTGATTATGCAAAAATTGATAATCGGACAGTCTGTGCTATTGGAAAAATTAATGATATTTTTTCAGGGAAAGGCATTACTCAAGTTCTTAAGGGAAAAAATGATGCAGAGCTAATGCAGCATCTGGCAGATGAGATCCAAAATGCTCCAGATGGTAGCCTGACTTTTGCAAATTTTGTTGAATTTGACTCACTGTACGGTCATCCGCGTGATCCTGGTTACGCTAGAGCCCTTGAGTGGTTTGATATGGAGATAGGTAAGGTAATTAGAGAGTTATTGCCTGAGGATATATTAATTGTGACAGCCGATCATGGTAATGATCCTACTTGGCATGGATCAGATCATACCAGAGAGAGGGTGCCTGTATTAGTGGCGGGCAATGGAGAAGGTTCTATTGGACTAATAAATTTTAGCGACGTGGCGGCCAGTATAGCAACTTATATGCAGATTCCCTATAAAGGAAAAGGCGACATATTTTGGAAATGAATTATGGTAAATTACCGAAATGTGAGCTTCACGTTCATTTAGAAGGTGCGGCACCTCCCGACTTTATTAGACAATTAGCTAACGAAAAAAAAATAAATTTAACTGGTTTGTTTGATTCTAAAGGCGATTATTTCTTTAAGAATTTCAAGGATTTTTTAAATGTTTATGATCAGGCATGTAAAGTTTTAAATGGTCCAGAAGAATTCTACCGCTTAGTGGTAGCTGCTTTGAAATCTTCTGCTCAGCATGGTGTGATTTATACAGAGTTTTTTGTAAGCCGTGACTTTTGTGGGGGAGGCGATCTTGTAGCATGGAGAGAATATTTAGCGGCCATGGAAGCGGCAGCAAGTTATTGTGAAGCTAACATGGCAGTTTATTGTCGATTTATTCTTACCCCGATTAGACATCTGGGTGCAGATAGAGCTTGTGTGATTGCTGATATCGCCCAGAAAACTATAGGTGGAAGATTGACAGGGTTTGGGATGGGAGGAGATGAAACTTTTCTTACTCCCAAAGATTTTTCTTACGCTTTTGATATGGCACGTGAAGCTGGTTATCGCTTAACCAATCATGCGGGAGAAATTGTGGGAGCAAGCTCTGTTCTAGATAGTTTGAAGTATTTGAAGGTAGAGCGTATTGGCCATGGTGTTAGGGCAATCGAAGATTTAGATGTTGTCCAAAGGCTTGTTGAAGAAAACATAACTTTGGAAGTTAATCCTGGGTCTAATATATTTTTAGGTATTTACAAGGATTTAAAATCACATCCAATTCAAAGATTGCGTGACTTGGGTGTTCAAGTTACTGTTTCAACAGATGACCCACCTTTTTTTAAAACTGATATGACAAAAGAATATAGTAATTTAGCGAGTGTATTTAATTGGACAAGTAAAACCTTTTTCTTATTAAATACAGATGCTGTAAAAGCTGCCTTTTGTGATGATAAAACTAAAGAAATTTTAAACTCAATTTTGGAGCGTGAATATGTATGAAAATTTAACCGTTGTGGATCATCCATTAGTCCAGCACAAATTAACTTTAATGAGTAATGCTAACACATCAACAGCAGTGTTTAGGCAATTATTAAGAGAAATCAGCATGCTTTTGGCTTATGAGGTGACAAGAGATCTGCCCATGACAACAAAAGAAATAGAAACACCTGTATGTCCAATGAATGCACCTACTTTAGCAGGAAAAAAGCTAGCGTTAATTTCAATTCTTAGAGCTGGAAATGGTCTTTTGGATGGTGTTCTGGAGTTAATTCCTAGTGCGCGTGTTGGCTTTGTGGGATTATATCGTGATGAAGAAACTCATAGGCCAATTCAATATTATTTTAAAGTTCCAGCAGAACTTGGTGAGAGGCGGGTCATTGCTGTCGACCCTATGTTGGCAACTGGATATTCTGCATCGGCAGCAATTGACCTTCTGAAAGATGCTGGTGCCAAAGACATAAAGCTTATGTGTTTAGTTGCTGCTCCGGAGGGGGTCAGCTTAGTAGAGAAGAATCATCCCGATGTGCAAATCATTACCGCATCTTTAGATGATTGCCTGAATGAAAATGCTTATATTGTTCCTGGATTAGGTGATGCTGGTGATAGGATGTTTGGAACTAAGTAATATTA
>CAJJAK010000007.1 GCA_905182165.1 uncultured Paracoccaceae bacterium
TATGAATGTGAATCTGAGGATGAGGCTCGTGATAGAGCGGAAGAGTTGATCGCCAATAAACAATGGCCTTGTTACTTCTTTAAGAGTGACACAACCGGTGAAAAAGACTTCGAAGAGTTTTTTACTGATAACGAAGATTTAGATATGGAGCGTTTTGAGACGGTTGGGGTTATCAAAAATCAGCCTGATTTTGATGAGGCTAAGTTAGACGATTTTATGGACGGAATTGAAGCTCTAAGGGAAAAAGGTACTTGGACCAAAGATGATATTGTTAAATTGTATTTTGGACTCCTGCCTGAGTTTGCTCATAAAGAGACCGGTAAATATCTAGATCAGAGGATGTAAGAATGGACCGTTTTTTTGACATTTTATTTTCTGGAATAGCGTTATTGTTCCTTTCTCCTTTGTTGGTGCCTATAGTAATAACACTAAAACTCACTGGCGAGGGTGAGGTGTTCTTTTTACAGGAACGCATCGGTAAGGGCGGTGAAAAATTCAAGTTGTTTAAGTTTGCGACTATGCTGAAAAATAGCCCAAACATTGGTACTGGTACGGTTACCATGAGGGGTGATCCTAGAGTGCTTCCAGTAGGCACATTTTTGCGTAAAACCAAAATAAATGAGCTGCCGCAGCTATTGAATATCTTTTTTGGTGATATGAGTGTTATCGGCCCAAGGCCGCTAACTACTCAAACGTTTGGGGCTTATTCGGAGAACACTCAGAGTCTTATAAAGCAAGTTCGGCCAGGCCTCTCAGGGGTAGGTTCGATTATATTTCGTGGTGAGGAAGAGATAATGCACGGTGCAACAGCCTCCGTTGATTTCTATGCGAATGTTATAGCTCCGTATAAGGGAGCGCTTGAGGAGTGGTTTGTCTCGAATAAGAGCCTGTATATTTATTTTGTGGCGATTTTTGTTACAGCTTGGGCGGTTCTTATTCCAAGCACAAAAATAGCGTGGAGGGTTTTTAAGGATTTGCCCGAGCCGCCGACCGAGTTGAAGCAAGCACTTAATTATACTGACTAACTGTTGTGGCTCTTCTTGCCCCACTTCATACGATCCAATTTCTAAGATATGACATGGCAGTCGAATCCGTCTGCCAACCCCCTCTGAGCATTATCCTTTCAAGCGGCTCACCTTGTTCTAATAGATCAAGTGCTGCACCCACTCTAAATGAATGACCGCTGAGCGGTTGTTCATCGGAGTCCATTTTCAAGTCCTTTTGCAGTGCTTTTAATAGGGTGCTTATACTTGCTGGGTGTAGGTTGTTCCCAAAATGCCCATGCCTATTAATTGATCTCAGAATATAGCCTTCATCGCTGATCATACTCCTCCATTTTTCTAATAAGTCGAACAGTTCTTGGCTGATGGGTAGTATCTTTCCAGTCCCGAATTGATCCGTTTTTGAGAAGTTAAGCCGGATAGCCGGTTTTCCGTTCGGTGCTTGGCAGATGTCCTCAAACTTAAAGGCGCAGAGTTCCGACCGGCGGCGCATTGTTTCGTAGCCGAGTCTTAGGAGGACTTGATTTCTTAAACCCCTGAGACTGTTATCGCAGTTGCTAAGTAGCTGGTTGAGTAGTGGCTTGGTGAGTGGAGTAGCCTGCTGCTGTGCCCGTCCAATTTTGCGGTGCATTCGTTTGATGGCCAATATGACCTCTGGCTGGTTGGCTGGATTAACGCTTGGAACCCTTGTTATATTGTTACAGAAATTAACAGCCTTGCAAATACAGACGTCAAGATTTACCATGATTAAAGATGAAATTTCATGATGGAGTGCAGTATGTCAGTAACAAGAGAAAAATTTGCAACTCAGGTTGATTCGGCCCTTTTGGAATCAGTCCGAAAGCTTGCCAAGTCAGAGGGTAGGCAGATCCAGGCCGTAGTCGAGAATGCTCTTCGGGACCATTTAGATGCCAAAAATGGAGCGCAAGGCAGAGAGCATGTGATGGCCGCTTATCTAAAAAGTACCGAACGTTTTCCAGGTCTCTATAAAAAGCTAGCGCAATGAGCTTTGACTATATTAGGGTCGATGACATTCTGATTATTCATGCTGATCAGATAGAGCGTTATGGTGGTGGCGAGGGGATAAGAGATCCCGGTCTTTTGGAAGCGGCCTTGTTCCGGCCTCAAACGGGGCATTACCCGACATTAATCGATGAGGCGGCAGCCTTATGGGAGAGTCTTTCCCAGAACCACCCTTTTGTTGATGGTAACAAGCGTACAGCTTTCGCGGCGACCTATGTGTTTTTGGCAATTAATGGCCTGGATATCACGGCGAGTGATGAAAAAACGCAAGAATTTGTTTTAGGGCTTTACAACACATCGAGTATAACTTTCGACAACCTACGTGCTTGGCTGGGTGAAAATACCAAAGTCCTCTAGCGTCTCTCGCATAGTGATAAATATGATTTTATGGTGTGTTTGAATTTAAATCATAAAACTTTTCATTATTTTGGCTGTTGTATCGAGGCTATATTTAGGTTGTTTTGTAGTACCTTCAATATGTTCTTTAAGCCTTAAACAGTTCTCACCATTCTGCTCAAGACAACTACGGCATTAACTTTTGCAGCTTCAGCTAGAATTATGGGGGCATCACTTTTCAAGATATGTAATAGCCGAATTTCCATAATATTTGGAATTTTATTACCAGATAACTGATTATCTGTCAGCTCCAAACATTATGCTCGGCATATTGCAAATACCCATTTACAGCACTTATCGTCCGCCAGCCCCCAGCCCGCATTATAGCAATTGTCTCGTGCCCCTGAATTAATAAGTCCTGCGCCGCCCCAATTCTAAGCGAGTGCCCTGAAATCTCCCAATCCCTCGGCTTGTGACCTTTAACGCGCACAATAGATTTCTTAATTATTTCATTCACGCTTCGATCACATAAGGGCCGATCGAGGCAGCGATCATGATTAATCGCACAGAAAAGCCAGGGGATGTCCTCTGGCTTTTTCTTTAGCCATGACTTGATTAGTTTTGTGCTGCGCTTTGATCCAAACGTGAGGCGGCCGCGGCCAAATTGATCTGTCTTACTTTTGCGAATAATACCCCGAATTGCATTGTCAGGTAGAAACTCAATATCGGCGTCCTGCAAGCTTGAAATCTCCGAGCGTCTAGCTAGAGAAATCATACCCAATCGAGAGGAGGGCTCGGTTGCGAATTCCCACCAGCGTATTTGGCTGAGCCGCAATTGCGCGCAACAGCAGTCCCTTGTTAATGCCCTTGGATTGACTTGGGCGATGCGGCTTGGTGCGCCTGATGCGCCGGTAAGCAAGATTAAATTCTTCGGTGCGGTTGGGTCTTCACATCCCAGTAAAATGGTGACTTTGCGTATTGCGTATATGCGTCGTTTAATAGTTAGAAAGCTATACTCAGCGAGACTATTTTCTAAGTAATCGATCATTTCTGGGCCTGTGGCTGGAAATGGCGTAAAATTCTGTCGCTGACACCAGTCGACAAAGTGGCTAACGTCGGAGTAGTATGCCTTTATGGTATTTGGTGCATACGCCCCCACAAGGCGGGTTAGTGCTAATTGCCATGATTGATGATTTTGGTTCATATGAGCTAAAATAGACCATGGAGTGTGGAGTGTCAATACTAACCAGTAAACAAATTAGAATGGCGCGCGCTTGCTTGTCCTGGAGTGTTGCGGCGCTCGCAGAAAAGTCACTGGTCAGTGTCAGCACTGTGAAACGACTTGAAACGGAAACTGGCTTTTCAAAAGCAACTAAATCAAACATTACTGCTGTGCAAAAAACTTTCGAGGCAGAGGGTGTAGAATTTATTGGTTTACAAGATGAGGGCCAGGTGTCCGCCTCTGGCCGCGTAAGAGAGCCGATAATTAAGTCTCGACTATGCCCGCCAGCTCATTCATTTCAATTAAAATCAAAAATATACTAAATAGTGTGTTACCTATTCCCATAGAACACAATATGTGCTATGAATATTTAAATGGAGGGAAATTATAACGGCAGCTAAAAGGTATTGCTATGACTGACATGTCACTTCCTCCCAACCAAAATGCCAATCCCAACCCTACAAACTTTGGATTAACCAGTTTCGCGGATTTACTTCCCAAGCGCATTCACGTCATCGGCGAGGACCCCGGCGCCTTTGAGTTATTTCGATCTACGCTCCTAGCGGCCCTTGCGCCAATGACGGCGCACGAGTGTGTCGTCGCCGAAAATCTCGTCAATATTGAGTGGGATATTCTACAGCACCGTAAAATGGCGCAGGCGCAGATTTATTCACAAATTTCATCTGAAATCCAATGCGCCTATTATTCGTGGGCCCTCAATATCTTTGAAGCTGAAATGGAACGTCTCTGGCAGGAATTTAGTGCGGCTGGAAAGTCTGAAGATGATTGGAAAGATCCCTATGAATTTGACGAAGATAGGGCCAATGCTAATAGTCAGGACTTGGTAGAGCGCGCCATTTCCTCAGATTTAGAGGTTCGGAAAGAGGCCACGAGGAATTAAAAACCATAGGCCTCAACCCGGTTTACCTCATGAGTGAGGCGCATTTTAACGCACTTAAATCGATCCAGCACTTTGAGTATATAGAGCGATTAGAAAAGCGTCGCCGGTTTGTTAAAAAAGATTACGATAGGCTGCAGGAACTGCGACCCATTGAGGCCATACTGGTGAGCGATGTTACAGGTCAGGGCTTGGGCGATGTTTGATGCGCAATATTTGAGCGATGGCACCTCACTTAAGGATAAAAGCAGGGCACGAGTTGGTCCGGGCGCTGCGCAAAACGCACGCACGCACGGGTTGACGGCGCAGCTTGACGGTGCGCGGGTCTCGCAGTGGTATACTGTGATCCTGGGCAATTGCCCGCGCGGCACAGGGGAGCGTTTACTCGCGCTGGATTACCATGAACCGGCCCTAAGATTGGCGCAGGCGGAGGTGCGATTGCAGCGTAGTATTGAGGCCGTGGATTGTTTTTATCTTGAACAAGGCCGCGACTTCTCCGCCCAGGCTCAGTTGCGCGAGATGGCGAGCGACCTGCGCTTTAAGCTGGGTAATCCGAGTATTTCCGCACCCGCTAATTTGAACGAATTAGAGCTCTTAAAGCGGCTCGAGGCGCAGATTTTTCGCCAAGATCGTTCCCTCAAGACGCGGGGTCGCCTGCTCGGGCGCTACTACGCGGAGGCCCTATCAAAACGCAAAGTGGCATTTAAACTCTGGTGTGCGTATTTGGAGATATCAACTGAGATTTTCTGATTTCCCGAAACAAGCCTCAACACGGGACGGCACTGAAATATAAGGAAAAATATCTGATTTTAATTGTGGACAATTGGTAAGGTGTCGCGATTAAGAGGCACTAGATGAACGGTGAAGTGTAACAAATGTTATACCATATAATTTAAGAGAATTGTGATGGCTGCCCTTAAAATTACATCCGTTGGAAACTCTGCGGACGTCCTGTTACCTAAAGATTTTCTGGCAAAGCTCCGTGTTGGTCAGGGGGAGTTATGATAGGTTGTGGAGACGGCAAACGGGATTGAATTGTCGCCCGATGGTCCTGATTTTGAAAATCAAATGGCCCTTGCGGAGGGCATCATCCGAGCGGACAAGGACGTTCTGCGAAAACGCGCAAAATGAGGTTCTCCTGCTGTTTGCGTTGCCGCCCCTGAAAACTTTTATTTTTACGGTGACCTGGCATCATGGATAGGCGGCCGCATTTAGGAGCCACCTTTGTTCAACAGGTGCAATGTAATGGGGATATTAATAAATAATGGAGGATATTAATAATTTCAGAGGCTTACCGCTTCCGATAACAGCTTGTTATAAAATAACCCCGTTAGTCTGAAATCAGGTAGTAAAAATAAAACTATAGGCATTCACGTCTACCCGAAAGGGCCTAAAATCCATTCTTACAAAACGATTTACTGGGGTAGGAAAGCTGGATCAAAAGCACAATAAATAGAGTTATTGTGGCTTCTTATATTTTATTATACTTAGTGTTATACTCACAAATCTTTTTTGTGTAAGTTAATTAATGTAGAATAAGAATCGAAAAACCAAAATGACTAAAATTATTCCTATAATTCTCGCTGGTGGTTCTGGCACACGTTTATGGCCCTTATCGCGAAAATCCTATCCTAAACAGTTTTCGAATTTGGTTGGAAATCACAGCCTTTTTCAACAGAGTGCATTGCGTTTAATATCATCTGATTTGATCACCTTTTCGCAACCTGTCATTTTAACAAATTCTGATTTTCGCTTCATAGTTGCTGATCAACTGCAAGAGGTGGGCATTGATCCTGGTCATATTTTGATTGAGCCAGAGGGTAAAAATACTGGGCCTGCCATTTTGGCCGCCAGTCTTTATGCGCTGAAAGATGATCCTGATGCCGTATTGCTGGTAGCGCCTTCTGATCATGTGATATTGGATGAGGCTGAGTTTCATGCGGCGGTGAACTTAGGGATTATCTGAGGCAAAAAGCGGCAATATTGTTACCTTTGGCATTACGCCTGATCGTCCTGAAACTGGATATGGGTATTTGGAACTGGCCTCTATCGCTAACCATAATCCAGTTAAATTAAAGCGTTTTGTGGAAAAGCCTGATCTAAATACTGCTCAAGATATGTTAGATTCTAAAAATTACTTGTGGAATTCTGGGATTTTTATCTTGAGTCCATTGATTGTGACTGCGTTTGAAATGTATACACCGAACCTGCTTACCCCTGTCAGAAGTGCAATAGAAAATGGCAAGCCTGATCTTGGCTTTTTTCGCTTGGATCCAGCAGCGTGGGCAGAATGTCATGATATATCGATCGACTATGCAGTAATGGAACATGCAGATAATTTGATTGCCGTGCCTCTCTCGGCTGGCTGGTCAGACTTAGGCGATTGGAACGCTGTGTGGAAAGAACAAGGGCCAGATAATAAGGGCATTGTTACAACCCAAAATGTTACGGAAATTGACTGCCATAATGTGTTGTTACGATCGGAAAGTGACAGTCAGCATTTGGTTGGTTTAGGCCTTAAGGATATTGTTGCCATCGCCATGCCAGATGCAGTCCTTGTTGCACATAAAGATTGCGTTCAAGATGTGAAACAGGTGGTAACTAAGTTGAAAGAAAATGGCATCCAGCAGGCGGAAGTGTCTCTAAAAGATCATCGGCCCTGGGGTTGGTTTGAAATACTTGCGACGCAAAACCGGTTTCAAGTAAAACGTATTCTTGTTAACCCAGGCGCCGCCCTTAGCCTACAAAGCCACAATCACCGATCCGAACATTGGATTGTCGTCGAAGGCACCATTAGGGTTACAGTTGACGATAAAATTCAGCTACTGACTGAAGGCCAATCGGTATTTATTCCCCTTGGCGCTGTCCACCGTATGGAAAATCCTGGTAAAGTTCCCATGATACTAATTGAGGTTCAAACAGGTGCATATCTGGGTGAAGATGATATTATCAGATATGAAGATGATTATGGTAGAGTTGATTATAAAGAAGTTCAGATTGAGATATTTCATATAATTCTCTTACTCAATATAGAATTTTAAATTATAATTAAATTGAATAAGTTGTTTTAATAAGATTGTTTAATAATTAATCAAAATAAACTTCTTAATGATCTATATTTGCTAAAGTCGCAATATTATTTGCGGCTTTTTGTTTTTGAATGCAATAAATTATAGTAATTACTTTTACAAAAATTTAAATATTATTAATTATATTACCATTAAATATGTTCGTTTTAGGGTTTTTATAAACCTTTTGACGAGTTTCTTTTACTATGATCTGTAAAATTCTATGGTGTGATATAATCGTGAAGTTAAGCAACCTAATTTGAATTGGTTGACTATCAAAATTATTAGAATTTATGGAAATACAATCTAGCCAATTATATATGTACTTGCCTATATGTAATAAGTATGAATTTTGAACTTGAACTAGAATTAATTGAAGTTATTAAATGATACTGAACTTACTAATTACGACATTTGTTTTGATAGTTTTATTAATTTATGGACATAAATTATCAAGGCGCGGTACAGATGACTTATTGGCCATCCAATCGGCTCATAAAAGGGCTACAGTTAGATTTGGCGGAGTAGCCATAATTTGTGGTATTACCGCAGTCTGTTTGGTGAGCTTGCGCTCAGATATTTCGATGTTAATCCTGCTCTCAGGATCACCTATATTTCTTGCGGGGCTTTTAGAGGATATTACTGGGAAGGTCAGACCTAGAAATCGGTTGTTAGCTGCTTTTTGTTCTGCAGGCTTAGCCGTACTGCTAACTGGGGTGTACCTTGAGGCTGGAGATTTTTGGTTTCTTAATAGACTTTTTATTTTTCCATTGATTGCCATACCGATTACTATGTTAATTTCTTCAGGTATCGCGAATGCCTTTAATATAATTGATGGTGTAAATGGGTTTTCTGCTGGCGTTGCGCTGATAGTTTCCTGTGTATTAGGATATGTTTGTCAGATTTATGATGAACCTAATTTGAGTTATTTTTGTTATATGATAGCTATAGCCATTGTTCCATTTTTATTAGTTAATTTTCCGTTTGGATATATCTTCTTGGGAGATGCTGGTGCATATACTCTTGGTCATTTGCTGAGTTGGGTCGCTATTATTTTAATGTACAGGCACCCAGAAATTTCGGCTTGGGCTATATTATTAATGTTTTTTTGGCCTGCCACTGAGACACTTTTGTCGATTTACAGAAGATTTATGTCTAAGACACCGTCTGGTGCGCCTGATAGTTTTCATTTTCATCAATTAATTATGCAATTAATCCAATTGTCATTTGATAAAGGTAAGAAACTTAATCGTTGGGCTAACCCACTATCGACATTAATATTATTGCCACTCGCTGGGGTTCCAATGGTGGTTTCATTGTTTCTAATACAAAATAATAAAGCCGCTCTTTTGGTTTATTTGGCATTGGCTGTTAGTTACCTATGTTTGTATGTCTTATTGGTTAAGAAAGTGAAATCAATTGCGTTACGTGATGGGAATGGGGAAGTTGTGGACCGCTTAAATTATATATTTACGCCAAAAATAAAATAATTTTTTATTAGGGTTTGATATTTAATATGTAAGTTCATAAATAGATCTTTTATTGGATTGATCTCATCAAACTTCCATTTGAGTCATTGACGCGACTACTTTCTATAGTTAGATGATTTTTTGCGTTGCCCGAGTGGCGGAATGGTAGACGCAGGGGATTCAAAATCCCCCGCCGCAAGGTGTGCCGGTTCGAGTCCGGCCTCGGGTACCATATAATCCTTGCTAATTATTGTTTGCAGTAAGGATAAATAAAGCATTGCTATGATAGCTAGATTAGAATCTAGATGATTTTATGAAATTTATCCATATCCTCATGGCCATATCTGTCCCTTTAATTTGGGGCACTGGTTTTGTTGTTGCTAAAGGGGCCATTAGTGAATTTCCACCAATCCTCTTAATGGCTTTCAGGTTTTTAGTAACATCACTGGTGCTAATTTGGTTCGTCAAGCCGCCAATTGGACAATTAAGAGCCTTATTTCTGATTGCTATAGTTGCATCAGCAATTCAGTACAGTCTTACTTTCACTGGCCTTAAAGGATTAGATGCTGGTTTTGCTGCATTAATAGTGCAGCTTGAAGTTCCATTCTTAGTAATTTTAGGTGCAATTCTTTTAGGAGAAAAGCCCAGTAAAAGAAAATGGATAGGTATTGCCATAGCTTTTTCAGGAGTGGGTTTACTGGTTGGCAAGGTGGAGTTTGGGAATGCGTGGAGTAGCGTAGTTTTAGTAATTCTGGGTGCATTTACATGGGCTATTGGTCAAATCCTTGTACGAAAATTGAAAAATATTGATGGATTAACCACCACTGCCTGGGTTGCTGTTTTTGCAACACCTCAGTTATTTTTAATGTCACTAGTTTTTGAAAGTGATCATGTTAATTTGTAATCGAACGCAGTTCTTCAGTTTGGTGGGCTGTTTTATATCTTGGGCTAATAATGACTGCTCTGGGATACTATTTTTGGAATACGTTAATACGAACTTATGAAATTGAAAAAGTAGCACCGTTTCTTACTTCTTTTACCTGTATTTTCACTCCTTGGCGGTGTTATTTTTCTTGAGGAATTAGTATCAACTGTCAAAATATTAGGAGGGCTCATTGTTATTTTGGGTGTTGCCTTTGTAAGTTTGGAAAAAAAACCTAACGTTTAAAGTGAATTTATTGATAAACTGTTGCTTTTTTTCTGTTTTTAATGTCTACGGATGTTTCTGTAATTTTGAAAATAAATTGTGGATCAGTTGGGGGAAATATTTATTGTCTGAAAGTAATGGGAGTAACTTCGTCGTATTTGATGGAGTTCAAAAAAGCTACGACGGTGAAGTTCTTGTCGTAAAGGATTTGAATTTAAATATATCCAAGGGTGAGTTTGTCACGATGCTTGGGCCCATCAGGATCTGGCAAAACGACTTGCTTAATGATGCTCGCTGGTTTTGAGACTGCGACTCATGGCGAATTAGGCTTGATGGAAAGCCAATAAATAATATTCCTCCGCATAAACGTGGTATTGGGATGGTATTTCAAAATTATGCATTATTTCCTCATATGACCGTCGGAGAAAATCTCTCCTTTCCTTTGGAAGTACGGGGCTTAGACAAAAGCCAACGTGAACTTAAGGTAAAAAATGCTCTTGATATGGTGCAAATGGGTGAATTTATTGGCCGCAGGCCAGCACAGCTTTCTGGCGGTCAACAGCAACGAATTGCGTTAGCGAGATCATTGGTTTTCGAGCCAGAACTTGTTTTGATGGATGAGCCTTTAGGAGCACTAGATAAACAATTACGAGAGCACATGCAGTATGAAATAAAACATATACATGAACGATTAGGGGTTACAGTTGTGTATGTAACTCACGATCAATCTGAAGCCTTAACTATGTCTGACAGAGTGGCAGTTTTTGAAGATGGAAGAATTCAACAATTAGTCAGCTCCTGAGATCTATATGAGAGACCAGAAAATGCATTTGTTGCTCAGTTTATTGGTGAAAATAATAGATTAAAAGCTGTGATTACTGATGTGCAAAATGATTTAGTTACGACTAAAACTGCAGATGGAACACAGTTTATAGCAAAGAGAGTAAACTGTGGTGATGTGGGTTCTTATACTACGCTTTCAATTAGGCCTGAGCGAGTTACTGTTGGCGTATAGAGGGTGAAAATACGACTAAAGCAAAGGTGCTGGAGTTGATCTATCTTGGCGATCATATACGTTGTCGTATGAGTGTCGAAAAAGACAATGAGTTTATTGTAAAAGTTCCTAATTCATCTAATCACACTCATATGGAGGTTGGAGAAGAAACAATTGTTAGCTGGACGTCTGATGACTGTCGAGCATTAGATATTGGAACTTTATAGAATTTAAGATATATTTTGTTAGCCCAATCAAAATATAGAAGTAAGTTTTTAGGGCATTAATAACTGGGAGACTAAAATGAAAATTAAATTATTACTTTTAGGAGCAGTAAGTGCAGGAGCTTTGGCTACTGCTTCCTTAGCTGACTCCATTACTGTTGTTTCATGGGGTGGTGGATATACTAAATCACAAGTTGAAGCATACCATAAACCTTGGGCTAAATCGACTGGAAATTCTGTTGTATCTGAAGATTATAGTGGCGGCTTAGCAGAAGTTAGAGCGCAAGTAGAAGCTGGAAATGTTTCTTGGGACGTAGTAGATGTTGAGCTTTCTGACGCAATTGTTGGATGTGATGAAGGTTTATTAGAAGAGATTGATGCATCTACTCTACCAGATGGTCTAGATGGAACCCCTGCTAGTGAAGATTTTATGGATGGTGCGTTGAGTGAATGTGCTGTTGGTAATATAGTTTGGTCAACTATGGTAGCATATGACAAAACTAAATTTTCTACGGCCCCAACAACTATGGCAGACTTCTTTGACGTAGAAAATTTTCCAGGTAAAAGAGGAATGCGAAAAGTTGCAAAAAATATGTTAGAAATGGCATTAATGGGCGACGGCGTTCCAGCATCAGGTGTATATGATGTAATGAAAACTGATGAAGGAATAGATAGGGCATTTGCTAAGCTTGATACAATCAAGGATAGTGTAGTATGGTGGGAAGCTGGTGCTCAGCCTCCACAATTACTTGCTGACGGTGAAGTTTCAATGACAATTGTTTGGAACGGCAGAATTTTTGGTGCTATCGCGGCTGAAGGTCAGCCTTTTGGATTAATATGGGATGGTCAGATTTATGATTTAGACCTTTTTGTAATACCAAAGGGAAGCCCCAATAAAGAAGCTGCACTAGATTTTGTTCGCTTTTCAACGTCAACACAACCTTTGGCGGATCAAGCTAGCTGGATACCTTATGGACCAACTAGAGCATCGTCTATTCCATTACTAGGAACTTATCATAGTGATGCATCTATTCAGATGATTGATCATATGCCAACAACTGCAAAAGCACTTAAAAATGGTGTACAAAACGATTATATGTTTTGGGCTGATAATGGCGAAGAACTAAACGAACGGTTCAACGCTTGGTTGGCTAAGTAATAAATAAGATCAAGTATTCTTGGATCAAGAAAATTTTTGATGCGCAATACATTTAAACTAAAAGGATTTGGCATCGAGGATGGAATTGACTGAAGAAAATAAAAAAAATGAAGTCATTACCAGCGATGGAGTTCCGTTAAAACGGAAACTTGCTAAGTCTTTGTTCCAAAGTCGCATAAGGGCTTTTGGGTTAGTAACGCCGCTGCTTATGCTTATATTTTTTGCGTTTGTCATTCCTATATTAATTTTTTTATCAAGGGGTGTTTATAACGATACCTTTGAAAAACATATGATAAATTTAGCTCCCCTCATTTCTGTTTGGGACGGTAAGTCCGAACCAAATGAGGCCATGTTTGAGGCATTGGTATTAGATCTTAAAGCAGGAAAAAAATCAAAAAATATTGGAAAAGTGGCAACAAGGGTAAATCGGGAACTTTCGGGAACTCGCTCTTTGTTCACCAGCTCAGCAAGAAAAGGGAATAAAATCATCTCCATCTGAAATAAAGTCTTTAATAGAACTGAATAAAAAGTGGGGTAAATTGGAGGTATGGAGGGCTCTCAAAATAACGTCTAAGTCCTTAACACCATCATTTTTGGCTTCTGCGTTAGATATGAAATACACAGCAGATGGAACGTTTGAGCGCAAATCTGAAGAAAGACGAATTCACCTGAAACTTTTTGCTCGTACACTAGAGATTTCTCTTATAGTGGTATTAGCTGGTTTGGTTTTGGGATATCCTGTCGCATTTCTACTTGCCAGTTTGCCGGCGCGTACTTCAAATTTATTACTTATTTTCGTATTGTTACCATTCTGGACTTCTCTGTTGGTCAGGACGACGGCTTGGATTGCTATGCTTCAGGGGCAAGGGGTATTAAATGACTTAGCTGTCGTTTTTGGATTAGCCACTGATGCTGACAGATTTTCGCTTATATATAATAAGACAGGCACATTAATATCAATGACGCACATATTACTGCCTTTTATGATTTTGCCTCTTTATTCCGTCATGAAAACGATACCTCCTTCATACGTGCGCGCGGCCAAATCAATGGGTGCAACAGATTGGACTGCGTTTTGGCGAATTTATTTCCCACAAACTATTCCAGGTATTGGTGCTGGATGTTTGTTGTATTTATTTTGGCTATAAGTTTTTATATCACTCCTGCATTGTTAGGGGGAAATGACGGGACAATGATTTCTAATTTCATTGATTTACATATGAGAAAAACATTGAACTGGTCATTAGCGGCAGCGATGGGTGGTGTCTTACTTGTCATTGTGTTGTTTCTATATTGGATTTACGACCGGGTCGTAGGTATCGATAACGTAAAGTTAGGTTGATAGATTGATTAAATCTTATGCATATGTTCCTAAAAAACCGCAAATGTGGTTCAATTTGCTTTGGACTGGGCTTCTGGGAGCAATCTTAGGTTTTTTAACAGCGGAAGGTCAGTATCATTTAATGCTACCTTATTTGGGCTTAGGTTTTCTTATTTTTGGTTGTCTTGCTTATGTATCAATAAGCTTCCTAAGATCCGGAATAGTGTCTTCAATTTTTTGTTCATTAATCTTACTCTTAATCGCAGTTTTCTACTTTGGGCTTGCTTATGCTATTGTTGTGGCAATCTTTGGCTGGATCTTGGGTGCCATGTCTCATTGGTTAGCAAATGGATCTTATCGGCTTAATCTACCACCTTATGCTACTTCAAAGGGCGTTTTGTGGTTTTACACATTCCGCTTTATTTGTGGATTGATTTTCTTGTTTCTTATAGCGCCTATACTTATAGTTTTTCCCCTCAGTTTTAACAAAGAACCTTACTTTAGTTTTACGGAAGGTATGTTAGCATTTGATCCAACTGCTTTTTCTGTGCGGTGGTATATCGATATTTTGCACAATGGTATGATTGAGCCAGCCGCGGTGATAGGTTGGTGGTCGGATCTATGGAGTAATTCGCAATGGATTAGGTCAATAAAGAATAGCTTTATTATAGGTATTTTTGCGACACTACTTGCAACTGGTCTGGGAACATTAGCCGCAATTGGGCTTTCTAGAAGTGAAATGCCATTCCGCCGACCTATCATGGCACTTTTGATATCACCTATGATTGTGCCATTAGTGATTATTGGTTCTGGAATGTTTTTTTTCTTTTCAGACATTGGAATTGCAAAAACATATCTTGGTGTAATCGTAGCTCATGCAATTCTTGGCACCCCATATGTAATTATAACCGTAACAGCCACGTTGGTTAGCTTTGATGAAAGCTTAACTCGAGCTGCAGCAAGCCTTGGAGCAAACCCATTCAGGGCTTTTTTCAAAGTTCAAATGCCACTCATTCTTCCAGGAGTCGTATCAGGTGCTCTATTTGCCTTTATCACTTCTTTTGACGAAATTGTCGTGGTGCTACAAATAGCTGACGTAAGACAACGAACAATACCAAGACAGATGTTTTCAGGCATTAGGGAACAGATTAGTCCTACTATATTGGCGGTTGCAACAATTCTTGTGATCCTTTCCATAGTTCTTTTAACAGTTGTTGAAATGCTACGAAGAAGATCCGAACGAATGCGTGGTATTTCACCTAGTTAAATAGCTCTCAGTTTAAAATTAAGAGCCAAACTGAAACAGTAAATACTGAAAAAACTGTTCCAACAAGAACTGTGCTAGCAGCGATTTGTTTTGCATTACCGTACATATTAGCAAACATAAAAGCATTCATTCCTGGAGCCATTGCTGCTGTAATTACAGCAGGGTAAAAAACCTCAGGCTGTAAAGTAAAAAACGTACTTGAAATAGTCAGTGTGATCAAAGGGTGAATAATAAGTGAAATAATGCATAAATATGCTATCAACCGAAGATCACCCTTAGGATTGTAGCGAACCAATACACCTCCAAGCCCAAATAATGCCGCTGGCAAAGCTGCTCTAACAATCAGGTTCAGTGCATCAGAAGCAGCGCTTGGTAACGTCAATTCCATAAAATTAGCCAAAAATCCCAATCCAATACCTATCATTAAGGAATTTTTAAAAATTGCTTTAGATACACTAAGAAATAGTTCTTTTATTTTTAGTTTTTCGCTTTTGGCAATTTCCATTGCTGTAATACCAATTAAATAACAAAATGGTGCGTGCATTGCGATGATGACATAGTTGCCGACGAGTGCATCAACGCCATATGCACGTTCGGTTATCGGGAGGCCCAAGAGGACGGAGTTTGAGAAAAGGCAGCAAAACCCGATGGCGATGCAGTCTTCCCAATCTCGTTTTAAAATTAGGCGTGAAGCTATAATACCCGCTGCAAAACAAAGGGCTGCACCCGTGTAAAAGCTGATAAGAAGGCGTGGGTCAAACGAGCTTTGTAGGTCGATGTTGGCGATAGCCTGAAACAAAAGGCATGGAATTGCAAAGCTTTGCGCAAACTTCATCAGCCCATCGATGCCGGAAATTGGGAATCCGCGCCATACCGCAATATAACCAATTGCAATCACGATAAAAACTGGGATTGTAACGGATAATACGATACTCATAACTTAAATTTCATATTGTACTTTCATTCCGTCGTATGCTGCGGTCACTCTATTAGGTGTTTCCACACAAACCGTTTCGTAATCTAAGTCGATATGCATATTTGTTATTATGGCACGTTTTGGATCAGCCTTCTTAATCCACTCAAGTGTTTGAGAAAGATGTGAGTGTGAGGGATGTGGAGTATAGCGAAGTGCATCGACAACCCAACAATCTAAATTATTTAAATACTCCCAACTTTCGGTTGGGATTTCTGAGACGTCGGGTAAATAAGCAAAATTATTTATTCTAAAACCTAATGCATTAATTCCGCCATGCTTTACATAAAAAGGTATTATATCAATAGTTCCCCCGGCGCCACTTACGGCTAGGGGTCCTGATAAATCATTCATCTCTAGAATTGGGGGGTAGGGGCTGCCTTTAGGTTGAACAAATGCATAACCAAAGCGATCAAATAAGCTTTTTTGTACATTTGAATCTGCCCATACTTGAAGTCGTTTTCGATTCTTTAAAACAAGCATTCTTAAATCATCTAATCCCGTGAACATGATCTGCGTGGTCGTGAGTGTACAAAACTGCATCCAAGTTATCTACTTTAGCAGTCAATAATTGACGCCTCATATCAGGTGTTGTGTCAATGAGGATTGTTGTCTTACCGGTTTCGTTTTCTTTAGTTATTAGCAAAGAACAACGTTGCCTGAAATTTTTGGGATTTTTAGGATCGCAATTTCCCCATATTCCACCTAGCCTAGGTACACCACCAGATGATCCACATCCGAGAATTGTAATAACAAGTTCACCCATTAAATTACTGCCTTTGAAAATAATCTATTAAAATTTTCAGTCGTTTTTGCGGCAAAAGTTTGATAATCTATTTCATAGATACTAGCGCCAACCTCTGCCGTATGAGCAGTATATGATGGCTCATTACGTTTTCCTCTATAGGGATCAGGTGAAAGATATGGGCTATCAGTTTCAATCAAAACTTGATCTATTGGTGCAATTTTAAATATGTTCCGGAGTTCTTCACTTTTCTTGAAAGTTACAATACCTGACATAGAAAGATAAAAGCCTAAATCTAGTGATAATCTTGCCAACTTTTCAGATGACGAAAAGCAATGCATTACACATTTATATTTACCTTTTTTAAATTCACTTTTTAAGATTTTTCCCATATCGTCATCAGCAGCTCTAGAGTGAATTATTAATGGTAAACCGGTCTCACGAGCAGCTTCAATATGAATTATTAATGATTTTTTTTGTATTTCTGCACTCTCAGCAGTGTAGTGATAATCTAATCCTGTTTCACCTATTCCAACCATTTTTGGATGTTTTGAAATTTTAATCAATTGATCGACGGAAGCTAAGGGTTCCTCTGCTGCTGACATTGGGTGCGTTCCAGCAGCATAATATACAGGTTCATATTTCTCTGATATCTTTCGAACTAGTGGTTCATTTTTTAATCGGGTACATATTGTAACCATGCGCTTCACACCTGCTTCTTGAGCACGCATAATTAGATCAGGGATTTCACCTTCGAAGTCTGGAAAATCTAAGTGACAATGGCTATCAACTATAATTGGTTTGGTCATAATTTAGCCTTTAATGAGACTTTATACTTTGGATGTTTCTTCAAATTTTAATAACATATCTAGGATCACCATATGAAGGTTCAAGATTCACATTTTTAGCTTTTATGGCATTATTCAAAATGTTTTGACCAAATTCGCTCCAGATTTTTGCTGAAGATAAATTTGGGGAGAGTTTATTTAAAATATCAAATTCACTTTGCATAATTTCAACTTGTGGAGATGCTCCGGCACCTGTTAGTGCTAATCGATTAATAAAGATATTTAGCATAGAAATTAATATTTCAAAATTCTGGTCTGATTTTTTTTTCGTCAATTCAGATGCAAGCTCAATTGCTTTTGGTCTATCTAAATTTGGTAGTGAATTAAATAATTTGCATAAACTTTCATAAATTTCTAATCCACGATTGTTTAATAAATGCATCGCATTGCCAATTGATCCGTTTGCTAGTTCAGAAATGTTATTATTTATTTTGTTATTCGTTCCTAATGCTTGGTCTATTCCTTTTTGTAAATCTTTAGAGTCCAAGGGTTTTAAGTTTAACATTCTACAACGACTTTTGATTGTGGGAAGTAATCGTGAAGGATTGTGGCTTATAATTAATATAGTAGTTTTTACTGGTGGCTCCTCTAGGATTTTCAGTAATGCGTTTGCACCAGCCGGTTGCAGATCATCAGCCGAATCTATAATTACTATTCTTCGCCCATCGTCGGTGCTGGATAAATGGAAAAACCCTTTGAGTGCGCGGATATCTTCAATAGTGATGGATTGTCGAAATTTTTCTGTTTTTGGATCCCAGTTTCTTCTAAGTAAATGCAACTTAGGTTCTGTTAAAGCTAATGTTTTTTTATAAATTGGATTATCTATCGCAACATTAAGATTAGTTATTGAATTAATACCGTCGCTGTTTGCGGCACTTGAGTCCATTGTCAGCAAGGTCCTTGCCATTCTCCAGGCCAAAGTAGCTTTCCCAATTCCCTTTGGACCACATACAAGCCATGCATGATGTATCTTTTTACTTTTTAAGGCATTCAAAATTTCAGTTTGCGCTTTTTCATGTCCAAATAAGTTTACTGTTTTCCGTGGATGTGGACAGCCGTCCAATTTGTCAGACTCTGGTGCCTCATCAATCATATAAAATGCGCCTCATATGCGCTCCACACTCTCTTAGCTACTGAAAGTGTACTTCCATGCCCATTTATCAGTATGCATCGGTCAGGATGGGTTCTACATAACTTCTGAAAGCCAAGTCTTAAGTTTTTTTGGAACTCTAGCCCAAATTCCTCAAAGCGATCTTCACCAGATTGTCGGGCTAGCCCTCTGGTTAGTGCAATTTCTGGATCGATATCAATTATAAATGTGAGATCTGGATCACGCTTGATCATTAAGTCATGTAGTGTATTGACAGTTTTTTCTAAGTCTTTTCGTGCAACTCCTTGGTAAACTCTAGTACTATCGGCGAAGCGATCTGTAACAACTACTTTTCCAGATTTTAAGTTTGGTAAAATAGTTCGTTCCAAGATGGTCGCGTCTCGCAGCGGTAAATAAAAGCATCTCTGTATATGGTGACCATCTATCTGGATCACCCTCAACCAAAAGCTTTCTAATTTCTTCTGCTCCTATTGAGCCACCGGGCTCTCTACTAAGCACTGGATCTTCACCAGTTTTTTTTAGGTGCTCTGCAAATAACGTCATTTGTGTTGATTTGCCTGAACCATCGATGCCTTCAAAAGAAATAAATTGTGAAGGCAACTATTTTTCCTCACTAAAAATTGCCATCTGCGTTTTTATTAATGCAAATTTCAATCGTGCAAGAAAACCACCGTCCTCTATTGATTCAGCTGCAATGATTGGTTTTGAGAAGCTTACGAGGCTTGGAATTGTTATAATTATCTCACCTATCTCCTGCCCTTCAGTGATTGGCGCTTTTATGGGACTTTTATATATAATTTCAGCTTTTATTTCACCGTCCATCATTGATGGAACTAGTCCCATTAAGTCATCTTTTACAGTTATCCGGACTAGGTTTTTTTTACCTAAGTGAACGGGCGCCATGTGTAGAAGATCGCCAGCAGAAAATAATTTTTTTTCAGTAAATTGTCGAAATACCCAGTTATTAATTTTTTCTGCCTCACGAGCGCGAGTTTTTGGTGATTTTATTCCTGTAAGAACAAAGACTACACGTCTTCCATCTTGAAGTGCTGAACCCACAATCCCATAGCCAGCTCTTTGCGTCCATCCAGTTTTTAATCCATCTGCACCCAACCCTAATTTCAGAAGAGGGTTTCTGTTGGGCTGTGTTATACCATCGTAAGTAAACTCACGTTGTGCAAAGTAAGTGTAATAGTCTGGATATTCATTAATTATACGAGCAGCAATAATTGCTAAATCTTTTGCACTCATCAATTGTTTAGGGTGAGGCCACCCATTTGAATTGCCAAATGTCGAGTTATTCATCCCGAGTTGTTTGGCTCTGCGCGTCATTAAATTTGCAAATCCATTTTCGGTTCCGTCAGGCGATAGCGCCTCCGCTAGAACTGCGCTAGCATCATTTCCTGATAAAACCACAACGCCCATTATTAATTCTTTTACAGTTGGTCTGTGCCGGGTCGTAAGAAACATTGTTGAGCCTTTGTACTTCTCAGCGTGCCTACTGACCGGAAGTTTATCATCTAGTGATAACCTTCCATCTTCAAGGGCCTCAAATACCATGTTTAATGTCATCAATTTTGATAAGGATGCAGGAGGCATGGGTTCGTCTGGATTTTTTGAAAGTAATACCGCATTTGTTTTGAGGTCTATTATGTAAGCGGCTTTCGCACTTGTCTCGAATGCTATAATTTGTGTGGGCAAACATAGAAGTATTGTAACAAAACTTAATCTCGCAAAATATTTCATCATCTCGCACCTTTCACTATATATTCGATTATAGACAGTTGATTACATTGCTAAAGCATAATCTTTAATAAAGAACAAATTTCGTTAACTATTTTCACAAAATAATCTATTTTTCGCCCAAATCTATCTTGAAAAGTGTTTGGGTAAGGGGTAGTGCTTGTCGGAGGAGTGGCAGAGTGGTCGAATGCACTGGTCTTGAAAACCAGCGAACGTTAACGCGTTCCGTGGGTTCGAATCCCACCTCCTCCGCCACCTGCTTCTCCAGATATCACATCGGCCCATAATTGCGTGAATTACTCCGTTGTTTCAGCACGATACAGACGTGCGTTTTGTGTGATGCTTTGGCTGAGGCCTTGATATCAGCGAATCTTCAGCCTTTACTCAGAAGCTCATTTGGCGAGGGTGGGTTTTGGAGAGCCCGTTTCTGACCCTGGATCTCCAGATCTACTGAATAAGCTCAGTTAAGGCATATTTATCACTAAAGCTCTTACGACCAGTCTGAAGCCAATTGATGAGGTGAGGATGGGGATACTGCTCTCACATTTCTTGTATTAGAGTTCCGCTTGCATTGAAGCAACCATCTTCAGAACCCAACGCCTTGGCAAAAGTGGATTGATCCAATTTACCATAAATGAAAACGATTTTTTGTTAACTGCGACTAGCTTACCCGCAATCATAGAATCATATCCAAATTTTGCGCAGGACTCGGCAGTGGCAAATGAAGACTCAGCTCTGCCTAAACGAGTGTTTTGGAGATTTGCCGTTTCAACAAATTCCGTCGCAACACCCCCAGGGCACAATGCCGTAGACGTTACACCGTTCGCTCGCAATTCCTGATCAATAGCTTGAGAAAATGAAGTTACAAATGCTTTTGAGGCAAAATATACAGCCTGCAGAGGGCCAGGGCTAAAACTAGCTGTTGAGCTTACATGTAACATTTTACCTTTGCCAGATTTAACCATATCACTGCCGATCATATGGGTTAGAGAGACAACGGTTTTAACATTTAATTCTATCATCTTTTCTTCTTGTTCTAGTTCGCGCTCTATGTGAAGCCCATGCCCACCAAAGCCAGCATTATTGATTAAAATTTCTATCGTTTCTCCAGTTGCTTTAACTTCTTTGTACAAGGCTGCAGCTCCCCCTTGAACAGCCAAATCTAAAGATATTATTTTGACTTTTACATCATAGTTTTTTTCAATTTCTGCTTTGAGATTATTTAACTTATCCTCACGCCTTGCGGTAATTATTAAATCTCCGCCCTTTGAAGCATGGTATTTTGCAAGCTCCCAGCCTATTCCTGAGGAGGCACCGGTAATTAAAGCTGTGTTGGACATTTATTTTTTCCTTTTGCATTTTTTAGTCAACAGTTGATGTCAACATATGTTGACTTCTTAGATATGACTCTTTTATTTCTATGTCAACGGCCATTGACAAAAAAGGTTAGGAGTTATTTAGTTTAGTGAAATGAACAGATCTAGTAATACAAAAGACCTTTTGCTTACCAATGCTTGTAAAATGTTTTGGTCAAAAGGGTACTCTAATGTTTCCGTGCGTGAAATTTCAAATGCAGCAGGGGTCGATGTTGCTTTGATTGCCAGATATTTTGGCTCTAAGCGTGGTCTATTTGAGGCAACATTAGAAAATCTTACCAAAATTGAAGCCAAAGATGTTCAATCATCTAAAACCTTAATTGATGCAATAGTCGAGCTATTTTCAAATGGTCCTAAGGATAATATTGAAGCGTCTCCTATTTCGATGGTCCTAACAAATTCAGATGATGCTGAAGTGGGTGAGATTGTTAAGCAAGTACAGTACGAGTATTGGCAAAAGGGATTAGAAGAAATTATAGGTAGCAAACATCAAGCTGCTATGTTTTTTGGAGCTATAATGGGGTTTTGTGTAGCACAAAAAAGCTTACGTTTGGATGGAGTAGCCAAGGTTGGAAGTGAACTGTACCGCGCCCAACTTCGACATATGCTGGAAACAGCGATTCAATCGCCAAAAAAATGATGCTTATTTTGCCAGAATCGATTCATGTGATAATCTTCGATTCCTAGCCAGTAGAAGACTGGTAATAAGAGGCAGATAAAATGAGTAATTCAGCAGTAGTGCGGCCTATGCTTAATCTCGTATGTCTGACGACACCGCCATCTGCTTCCCCAGATTGCAATCTAGCCCATAATTGCGTGAATCACTTTCGTTAATCTTTTATTAAATTCCTGAAGATTTTCTGGAACTTTACCCTCCAAAATCTTGGATTGATCAAAAAGAAGTAAGGCCAAATCACTAATAACGTCGTTAGAAATTTCCAGTTTCTTATTCATTGATTTAATTAACGCATGTTCAATATTTATTTCCAATACTCTTGGTGAACCTTCGAAATCAGGATTTTGCATCATCATCATTTTTTCCATTTGGATGTCCATTCCATCCTCATCAGCTACTAAACAGGACGGGCTTGAGGTTAGTGTTTTTGATAAACTACATTTGAAACTTTTTCATCTAAACAACTTTTAATTTCTTTTAAAAGTGCTTCGTAATCACTATCTTTTTCTTTCTTCTTTTTCTTTTTCTTTTCATCTATTTTGATTTCGTCTAAATTTACATTTCCTCTACTAATAGATACGAATTTTTTACCACTATATTCTGGCATTAATGGAATCCAGAAATCATCTATTGGATCGGTTAATATCAAGACATCAATTTTTTTTGCGTTAAATCCCTCAAGATGCGGGCTCACTTTTGCTTTACCCAAATCCTCTGCCGTAAGATAGAATATATCATTTTGACCAACAGGCATATTGTCTAAATAATTTGTTAAACTTATATTTTTATTTTCAACTAACGAATGAAATCTACAAAGTGGAATAATTCTTTCTCTATTTTCACTATCTTCGTAGAGGCCCTCTTTAATTACACGTCCAAAGTTACCCCAAAACACATCATAGTTAACTTCATCCTTCTTAATTTTTTTAGCTAATTCTGAGATGATCTTTTTAGTGATTGCTTTTTTTATTTTCAACACAGCAGGTTTTTGTTGAAGCATCTCTCTGCTAACGTTTAAATCTAAAATTGGTGTATCAACAACACCTCGCAAGAACCTTAGCCATTTCGGTATTAAATCGTCAGCTTCATCCGTTATGAATACTCGATTTATGTAAAGTTGGATTTTTGATTTTCTTTCTGGATCAAAAAGATCAAACGGTTGGGAGGAGGGAGCAAATAAAAGATTAGTAAACTCTATTGTGCCTTCAGTTTTATTATGAACCGTTAGATAAGGACTATCAAACGTACTGCCGCCTTGATTATAAAATGATTTGTATTCTTCTTCTGTGATATCCTTTGGGGATTTTGTCCAAAGAGCATCTACCGCGTTTATTGTTTCAAGTTCGTTATCATTATTCATTATTTTAATTGGGTAAGACACGTGATTTGAATATTTTTTTACTAGATGCCGAAGTCTTATGTCGTCACAATACTCTTTGTCCCCCTTTTTTAAATATAATGTTATCGTTTCCATGGTTTTTAGATTTCTATTATTGATACCTATTAAATTAGTTTTTAATTTATTCTGTTTAGTTCCAGCTTTTAATAACCATCCTACCCTTTCAGCAACCATAAACGCAGAGTAAAACCCTACACCAAATTGACCAATTAAGTTCATATCATTTTGTTTTTTATCTTTTGAGTCTTGGATGGTTTCTAAAAAAGCCTTAGTTCCTGAGCGTGCAATAGTACCAAGAGCTTCGATCATATCTTCTTTGCCCAGGCCGATGCCATTATCTTTAATTATTAGAATTTTATTTTTTTTGTTTATCTCTATAACAATTTCGTTTTCTGTCTTCGAAACCAAGTTCTTGTTCGTGTTACTTTCATATCTTCTTTTGTTTATAGCATCAGAGGCATTTGAAATTAGCTCTCGAAGAAAAATTTCCTTTTGAGAATATAAAGAGTTGATAACTATATCCAGGATTTTTCCTGTATCAGCTTCGAAGTTGTGAGTGTTTGTCATTATTATTTCTACCTGTTTAAAGCATTGAGATCGTTCGTATGTAATGGTTTATTGTTTATTTTCAATATTGAAATTGAATTAAAATATATAATCTTTAAAAAAATTACAGAGCTTTACTTATTTACGCATTTCAGGTGCGTAAATAAGAGTTTTAAGTATACTTACTAACTCTATTTTCACTAAAGCTATCGATCTTATTAATTGCTGCCGTCTGCTTTTTGGTTTGGGATTACATTATTATGTTTCAGTTCCGAAGCGTCTATTTTGGGCGTCAAAACTTTTCATAGCTGAACTTAGTTCTTGTACAGAAAAATCTGGCCATAAAGTATCAACAAATTCAATTTCACTATAGGCAGCATGCCATAACATAAAATTAGATAAGCGTCGATCTCCTCCAGTTCTTATTATCAGATCTGGGTCAGAGCGATTGAAAGATAAATCAGACATTAGTTAAAGCCGCACACGCAGCATATGGTAAAATTTTTCTTCTTAACAAAATCTCTTTGTTTATTCGTTGCACGCAGAATTTCATCACGTCCACCGTAATCAATTCCAATATTTAAGATTAGTCTATCTCCACCTTTTGTCAAAGTTTCGACTTCATTCATAGTTTTCAATACCGCCTTAGAGAGTTTATCTCTTCGCCCAATAAACCGAACGGACACTCCTTCATACTTAAGTTCACCTGACTTTGTTTTTAAAATACCCATTAAAAAGCCGGAATAATGCTGATAATTTCATGTTTTGGTCTTTTCCAATTTTCTGTCGAAAATGCATATAGTGTAAGATCTGTCACATTTAGATTGGCGGCGGCTCTGACACATTCTTCAACAGCTAAAACTCCTGCCCTGTGTCCCATTGTGCGAGGAAGCTCTTGTTTTTCAGCCCATCTACCGTTTCCATCCATTATAATAGCTATGTGCATGACGGTTCCTTTTTTTAAGAGCATTTGAAGCTATGAGCTAAATATGGCTGAACTAGTATTACCATCAGGAGCAATAAAGATTATTCAATCACTTACAATGGTATTTATCTTTACCAACTTGAAATTAGGGAAATACATTTTGCATTTGGAGAGCCCAATAATAATTTTAATACCCGATAATTACATTTGATTTGATTATTTTTGTTATGTAAGGTTAGTCAAAAACAGGCAATAAAATATGAACTTTAATTCATTAAAGATAATAGTAATTTGTGCGGCCATTAGTATCGCTTTAGTTGGCTGCTCTGTATTAAACCCAAGCGTTCCAAGAAATCAGAATAATGCATGTTCGATCTTAGATGAACATCGAAGTTGGAAACGACATTTAAAACGCTCTAAACGCAAGTGGGGTATACCTGTTGAAGTGCAAATGGCGGTAATATGGAAAGAAAGCAATTTTAGGTCTAGAATTAAACCACCTAGAAAAAAGATCTTATGGGTTATACCGGGCAAGAGACCAACAAGTGCTAAAGGTTACGCTCAGGTAATAGACGGAACATGGGATTTATATAAGCGCAATACTGGTAAAAAACTTGTTAGAAGAACAAGCTTTAAACACAGTACTGATTTTATTGGCTGGTATTTAAACCGAGCCCACAAAAAACTTAAAATCTCAAAGTCTGATGCCTATAATCTTTACCTAGCATATCATGAGGGGATTACTGGATATTCGCGAAAATCGTATAAATCAAAAAAAGCACTTAAATCAGCTGCGCAAAAAGTTGAACAAAAATCAAAAATGTATAAGAAGCAATTAAGGAAACTGAAAGAAGTCTTAATTTGAAGTTTTTAAAAATAAATATTCATCTATATATCCATTTTGTTTAACGGTTGTTGATTTAGAAAATAAGAGATGTTATCGAGCTTCCTAATTTTGGTTCAGATAAACAGTATCACTTCTTAGCTTTTACACTTTTTGTGATGCCTCTTACTTTTAATAAATTAAAAAATATTTATTGGGTTTTACCAGTTGCTCTTTTTGGAGCATTAATTGAATTAATTCAACCTTTTGTTGGTCGCCATGGTGATATTAACGATTTCTATGCTGATGCTTTAGGTTCAATAATTGGTGTTTGTCTAATAGCTTTAATAAAAATGATAGCTTTTATAAAGTTGAAACGAATTCCATGAATTCATAGGTGGACTTGATTAATTAAAAGCAAAGTAATTAGGTAAAAATTAAAAAAAAAGCACAAAATTTTTAATTTTTATACTAATTATAACAATTTTGTCTGGCGAGTTAGCATTAATTGTGTAGTCTAAAGAATAGTATTAAACAAACGAGTGATTTTCACATCGTAAATATCAAAGGGGGAAATATGAAATTCAATAAATTTATAGTTAGCTTAGGGGCAATCGCGACCAGCATTGGCTTAGTAGCAGGTTCAGCATCAGCTGAAAAAGTTTTAACAGTGGCTTCTTGGGCCGCTCCGTTTCACACCATGAACGAGAATGTGTTTCCATGGATGAATAGTCAACTACAAAGTTGCACAGGTGGTTCTTTAAGTATGAAAGTGGAATATGGCATGGCGCCACCACCAGCAATGTACGATACAGTTCGTGATGGTGTCGCTGATATGTCTTGGATCGTATATGGCTACACACCTGGAAAATTTGTAAATACTATGATTGCTGAACTGCCAGGCATACCTGGAAACGCTCGCCAAAAATCTGTTGCTTTCCAAAAAACGCATGAGAAATTTTTTGCGTCTGCAGGTGAAGCAAAAGGTGTTGAAATATTAGCAAATTACACTCACGGACCCGGTATGGCTAATACTGTGAATAAAGTTACTTCCTACAAAGAGTTGGAAGGTGTTAAAATGCGTATTGGTGGTGGCGTTGCCAATGCCATCGGAACAGCATTAGGAGTTGCTGGCGTAGGTGCACCAGCGCCTAAGGTTTATGAGATAATTTCTGGCGGTGTAGCAGATGGTGTTTTCTTCCCATTCGAAACAATGCACGCGTTTAAAATTGCAGAGCTCGCTAAATTCTCCCTACAAAATCCAGATGGTATGTATACGACCGCATTTGGGCTAATTATGAACAGCGACACTTACAATGACCTAGACGCAAAACAACGTGGTTGTGTCGATGATATGCGTGGCGTGAACTTAGCACGGACAGTCGGTTGGTTCTGGGACGACGCTGATAGTGTTGGAGCAGCTGCAGCTGCAGCATCCGGTCATGAATTGACTATCGCAAGTGAGGCCGAGCGAGCTTACTACAAAAATGCTACCGCAGGTGTAACTACAGACGTTTTGGAAAAGGTTACTTCAAAAGGTGTTGATGGTGCAGCGGCTCTTGCTTACTTCATAGAGCAAGTAGGCATAGAATCTGGAAATTAAGGTTATATCAATAACTATGATTTTATTTATAAACACATTAGAACGGCTAGCCCTTTGGGTTAGTCGTTTTATTTCAAGCTTAGCTGCATTGGTATTATTTGGAATGGTGCTGGTCACCTGTATCGATGTAGTTGGGCGTTATTTTTTAAATGCTCCGCTCTATGGTGGATCCGAAATAGTGCAAGTAAGTATGGCTGGTGTCATATTTTTGTCCCTACCGGTAATGTTTTTTCGACATGAACACATTGTCGTGGATTTATTTCCAATATTTCAAAAAGGTTATTTAGGCTGGATTTTAAGTATCATCTTTTTAACTGTTTCTGCATATAGTCTCTGGATAGTTGCAGATAAAACAATGTTTTATGCCATGCGGTCCTTGGAAGATGGTGACACTTACGAGTATATTTTAATGCCGTCATTTATTTCTTATGGAACAAGTGATTTTGCGCCAAGATTTGTTGTTGAAACCTTTATAGCTTTATCGTTATTTTTTACTTCACTTTTAATAGGACTTCGACTGCTCTTAGTGGTTTTAAAACCAGGCTTAAGCGCCGAAGCATCAGTACAGGCTAACTAATGGATCCACTATCAATTTCTCTCATTGGCTTTGCCGCAATTTTAATTTTAGCATTTTTGCGGCTCCCATTAGCTTTAGCCATGGGTTTAGTTGGCGTAATTGGGTTTGGCGAAATCTCAGGATATAGAGCCTCCGTCTCAAACTTAGGCCGTCTCGTCATGGATTTAGGGCAATCATACTCTTTATCCGTTTTGCCACTTTTTATTTTAATGGGATTGCTGGTTGAAAAAGGTGGAATGGCCAAGCAGCTTTATCGGGCAGCATATGCATTTCTGGGTGATAAAAAAGGTGGACTAGCTATGTCTACAGTTGTCGCCTGTGGAATGTTTTCCGCAATTTCAGGGTCTTCAATCGCAACGGCTGCAACCATGTCAAAAGTGGCAATGCCTGAGATGCGACGATACAAATATGCGGACTCTTTAGCTACTGCATCAATAGCCGCTGGAGGAACTTTGGGAATTCTAATTCCACCAAGTGTGATTTTAGTTATTTACGGCCTGCTGACAGAGCAATCAATTGGAAAATTGTTTATGGCTGGCTTCATACCAGGCTTTATTGGGATCTTATTTTATACTTTGGCCGTAAAGTTTGTAGTAACCAGAGATGCGACACTGGGGCCCGCTGGTGAACGCACGAATTGGAAAGAAAGGCTTGTGGCACTTAAAGATGTTTGGACCACCTTAACTCTTTTCATATTTGTTATTGGCGGTATCTATATAGGATTATTTTCTGCTACTGAAGCTGCCGGAATGGGGGCGGCAGGCGCCTTATTAATTACTTATTTCAAGGGCGCCTTGAGCAGCAAAATTCTGATGGAAGTGGGCCGAGAGGCAGCACTATTAGCAGCAAAATTATTTGCGCTACTTTTTGGTGCCTCTATGTTTTCAAATTTTTTAAACCGAGCCGGTTTGCCCGACGTATTAATGGGTATTATTAACTCATTTGAGCTATCAGGAATTGCAGTAATATTTATTATTCTATTAATTTATCTCCTTTTGGGTTGTGTATTTGAGTCTATGTCAATGATACTTTTAACTGTTCCCATATTCGCTCCTTTAGTGCAGCAATTAGGTTTTGATCTTATCTGGTTTGGAATTTTAGTCGTGGTAGTAACTGAAATTCAGTTTAATAACACCACCAATTGGCTTAAATGTATTTGTTCTTAAAGGGGTTGTTAAAGATGTTTCTGTTTCAACAATTTTTAAAGGAGTAACGCCTTTTTGGTTTGCGGATATTATTAGATTAATATTGTTAACTTCAATTCCGGCCCTTTCTCTGTTCTTACCTTCCTTGATGTAATAGCATTTTGAGAAGAGCCTGGCTTAAATAATAACTTTTTGGAGTATGAAATGGGATTGCTAAAACCACCAGCTTCTTTACCTTTTAATATTACACGTATGGGATATGTAGTTTTAACCAGTAGTGATTTGGATAAAACTCGTTTTTTTTATGAAAGTGGGTTGGGGTTAGAGGTAATGTTTCAAGATGAAAAGATATTGTGCCTCCGAGCCATTGAAGAAACTTGCCATCATTCTTTAGTATTTGAAAAGACCAATATTAAGGGACCAGGTAAATGCCGACGAGTTGGTTATAGGATGCAAACTGACGATGACATAAAAATAGCCTGTGATTATTTCTCTGCACGGGGAGATGTCGTGAGATATGTTGAAAGACCTTTTCAGGGTTTAACAATAGAAGTCATAGATGGCATAGGAGTTCCCGTGGAATTTTGTTCGAGCATGAACCAGTCTCGGAATAGAATGCAAGATTTTCACACTCATTCGGGCGGTAAGCTAGCATTTTTAGATCATATTCAAATAGCATGTCCTGATGTGCAAGAAGCGTATCAATGGTATAATGATTTAGGGTTTAGATTATCTGAATATACAGCAAATGATGGCACTGAAGAGATGTGGGGAGTTTGGTTGAAACGAAAAAACAACACACAGGATATTGTTTTTAGTAATGGTGCTGGTCCTCGTTTACATCATATCGCATATCATACTCCTGAAGTAGCTAATGTGATTCACGCTGCTGATGTTATGTCATCTATGGGCTTAGCTGGATCAATGGATAGAGCACCAGGCAGGCACGGGATTGGAAATGCCTTCTTTATATATTTTCGTGATCCTGACGGTCACAGAGTAGAGATTTTTACAAGCCATTATAATTTCATTGATAATGATCAAGAACCTAAGCGTTGGGACTTAACTGATACGACTAGATCCCAATTATGGGGATTCCCAGCGCCTAAAAAGTGGTTTTATGAAGCTTCTGAGTTTGAAGGCATTGAGGTGCAAACGCCATTAAAAGATTCTCCTCCAGTGACATTAGAGGATTTCTTAGAAAGTTGGTAAACTAAATGAAATTTGGAAGTGTTTACCAAGATGGAAAGGTCGTTCCGATTATTCAGAGTAGTGAAGGTATTTCTCACTACCTGGAATCGATTTGTGAAAAAGTAAAACTAAAACCCTTGCACACAATTTTAGATCTCATAAATGCATCTAATGATGACCCAACTTTATGTTCAAAATTAGAAGCCGCCACTCAAGGTTTGACCGGTTTTGAACCTACCGATTGGGCTCCACCAATTGTTAATCCTTCAAAAATTTTAGGTGTAGCGTTCAACAATAAGGAATTGATGAAAAAAGCTCATAAAGATCCTGGAGTTCCAAACTACTTTTTAAAACCCCCCTCAGCTCTTCAAGGACATAATAAAGCTATAATAGTTGATCCTGATTGGGGTGCTGTAATTCCTGAGCCTGAAATCTGTGCAGTTATTGGTAAACGAGCAAAGCACATTACTGAGCAAGATGCTTTAAACTATGTTTTTGGTTATATGATACATAATGATGTTACTTCACATGGTTTAAAGTTCCAAAAAGACAGTATTGCTGTTACCTATGATAAAGATATGGCTCGTCCAGAGTTCTATACCTGGCGAAACTTGAATGGGCCTAATGATACTGATGCATTTTATGTATACCACACTCGTTCCAAGGGTACTGATACTTTTGGACCAATGGGCCCATGGATAACAACAAGCGATGAGGTTGAAAATCCAAATGATTTAAATGTCAGTGGGTTTCTTGATGATGAAATTTTTACAAAAGATCATACTGGAAATTATAGGTTCTCTGTGGAGGCTTGTATTGCCGAAGCGAGTAGATATTTTACTTTACTACCAGGTGATTTGATTTCTTTTGGTACGACTGGAAAAGGGGCTGGGCGTTTTCCACGAGGGCACAAAAGTCTTTTAATAGGTGAGGAAACGGGTTCAATAAGGATTTCTATTGATAAATTGGGTACATTATCTAATCCAATAAAACATCAAAAGGGGGGAGCTTAATGGTTAATTCAATTAATCCTGAGGGTTTACCTGCACATAAAAATCCAATTCCAGCTGCGGCGGTTCATAAGGGAATTCTGATTTCATCTGTAATTTCTGGAAAATCAGTTGTTACTGGTTCCTATTCAAAAAATAAAGTTGAGCAAGTGTCTTTAGTATTTGAATATATTAAAAAAATAGTCATTGAGGCTGGGGGAACCGTTCAAGATATTATTAAAATGGATCTATATTTTAGTGATAAGAGTGATAGGTCTATTGTTAATCCAGAATGGGTTAAGATGTTTCCTGATCCCAATAAAAGGCCGGCAAGGCATGCGCAAATTGCAGAATTACCCAAAGATTGCTGTCTTCAAGTTACTCTTACGGCAGTTATCGAAACATAGGAAGGTTGTTATAGTTAGCACATAATGGAGATTAAAAAGTGAATAGATCAGAGTCCAAAAAACGGAATGAGGCTATTGAGTACGTCAAAGCCTATTTCAATGATGGAGAATTTGAAAAAGACCTTAGCAATCTTGTTTCTTTTAAAACTGAAAGTCAAAACCCTGAAAGCCAGAATGAATTACTTCGTTACCTAACTATCGCTATTCTGCCAAGATTGACACGGTTAGGATTGATTTGTGAAATTTTTGACAATCCTAACCCTTCTGGTGGTCCCATCCTGATTGGCGAGAGAATGGAAAACATAGATTACCCTACTATTTTCATATATGGTCATGGAGATGTAGTATTAGGTCAAAAAGAGAAATGGTTTGATGGGTTCGATCCGTTCATATTAAAAAGTCATGGTGATAAGCTCTTTGGGCGAGGCACCGCTGATAATAAATCTCAACATTTAATAAATATTATTGCACTAGAGGCCATTTTATCTATTAGAAGATCACTTGGTTTTAATGTTAAGTTTGTTATCGAGACATCTGAAGAGATTGGTTCACCCGGATTGCGAGAGTTTTTTAAGGAAAAGAAAAGTAGGTTAGCGTCGGATGTATTAATTGCGTCTGATGGCCCAAGACTAAAGCCAGATGTGCCAACTATCTTTATGGGAACGCGTGGGGCAATGAATTTTGATTTAGAGGTAGATTTAAGAAAAGGTGACCACCATTCTGGAAATTGGGGTGGGGTTTTGCCAGATCCAGCAGTTATTTTAGTAAATGCATTGGCCACAATTTCTAATAATCGGGGTGAAATTCAAATACCAGAATGGCGTCCTACTAGTTTAACAGACGATATCAGTAAAATTTTAAACAACTTACCTTTAGAAAACTCAGGAGATGCTAAAGTAGATTTGAACTGGGGCGAGAGTGATTTAACTCCTCTTGAACGGCTTTATGGTTGGAATTCATTTTCGATATTATCATTGACGAGTGGCAATCAGGCAAAAGCTGTTAACGCAATTTCAGGAAAAGCAAAGGCCTCGTGTCAATTACGATTTGTTGTTGGAACCAAGAGCAAAGACATTATTCCGGCGCTGCGTAAGCATTTAGATGATCTAGGTTTTAAACAAGTTAAGATTATATTACATGATAATCAGCAGTTTGAGGCTACGCGTCTAAGCGTAAAACATCCTTGGGTTGATTTTGTATCGTCCTCGATAAAGAAAACCTCAAATAAAAATCCCCACCTTGTTCCAAACCTGGCGGGATCACTACCAAATGATAGTTTTACCGAAATTTTAGGATTGCCAACAATTTGGATACCCCATTCATACCGTGGGTGTTCGCAACATGCTCCAAACGAACATGTTTTAAAGCATGTTTGTTTGGATGCGCTAAAGGTCATGGCTGGCTTATATTTTGATATAGGTGAAAAAAATCATAGCCTTGCAGCAACTGATAGGTATAACTCAAACTACCAAGATGAATTTGGTTGTGTTAAAAATAATTTTTCTTCTTTAGTGCTTCTGATTTTAAGCTGCATATTTGTATCTACAATACCAATTAGATCAGCATTTTGTGTGATCATCCCAGCTTTGTTTTATTTGATCGTAGTTAGCCTCTTGTTTTAGATATTTTTCACAGTTTTTGTGGGCAATCTTATGATCGTTAATGTTTTCGCTATGTAGTAAAGGAATTAAAGAAAAGAAAATTTCATTATTTGAAAAATTCGAAAAATAATTCTGCTTGATGGCATGCTGTGCTAAGCTTTGAGCTTTTTTATCCTGAGAAAATGCCTTCGCTGTATCCCGAAACATATTTCTAGAGAATTGATCTAATAAAATAATAAGTGCAAGACAGTTTTTCGGATGATTAACCCAGTTATCATAATCACCTTTACAAGCGTTATCATAATCATTGAGAAATTGATTTGTTATTGCATTATCAAAATTTAGATCTTTTTTGAACCAATCTTCTTCTGCACATTTAACAAACCAAAAGTTATTTATGCGTGCGGCCGGTTGTGACATCGTAAATCCTTAAAGCATTATTTGATAGTAAGATTTAAATATTAATTGGGAATAATCGCTGTGGCTTCTATTTCAATTAATGCCTCATCCTCGACTAATGCACTAACGACTACCATGGTCATAGCTGGGAAATGATTACCTAGAATTTTTCGATAAACCTCTCCGACTTTTTTTTGATTTGATACATATTCTGCCTTATCTGTAACGTACCATGTTAGTCTCGTAAGATCAGTAATTTTTCCTCCAGCTTCATTAACTATTACTGAAATATTTTTTAAAGTTTGTTCCATTTGTCCTAAAAAATCTTTTGAAATAAATTCTTGATTTTCATTCCAACCGATTTGACCTGCAATATTTAATGTAAGACCTTCTGAGAGAATTGCATTTGCATAGCCCCTCGCTGGTTTCCAGCCTTTAGGGTTTATTTTCTTATGAGACATTTTTTATTTCCATATTTTGTTGGTTTCGTAATAAAAATCTTTGTATTTTTCCAGTTTGTGTTTTTGGCAATGAATTCTTAAAAACAATTGATCGGGGGTACTTAAAAGGTGCAATTTTTGCTTTTACATAGTCTTGTAGTTCAATCTTTAATTCATTACTTTCTGTTGAATCTTCGGTAAGAACTATGTGTGCTTGAACGATGGCGCCACGGTTATCATCAGGAGTGCCAATTACCGCGCATTCCAATACTTGTTTATGAGATAATAGAGCTGCTTCTACTTCGGGTCCCGCAATATTATAACCAGCAGAGATTATCATATCATCATTTCTTGCAGCAAAGAAAAAATATCCATTCTTATCTTGCGAAAAACTATCACCAGTTATATTCCACCCGTTTTGCACGTAGTTCTTTTGCCGATCGTCTGATAAGTAGCGACAACCTGTCGGTCCACGCACTGCTAACCGACCAACTTCACCAATGTTCAATTCATTCATATGGTCATCTACAATTTTTGCTTCATAACCTCGTATTGGTTTACCAGTGCAACCTGCTTTATGATCATCAAATCGATTTGAGATGAAAATATGCAACATTTCAGTTGATCCAATACCGTCAAGCATTGGTTTGCCAGTTTTCTGTAACCATTTATCGTAAACCGGTGCTGGAAGGGTTTCTCCAGCAGATACAGCAGCTCTAAGTGAGGATAAATCGGCTCCTTCATCCATTGCTGCTAACATCATATTATATGCTGTGGGCGCTGTAAAACAAACAGTCGCTTTATATTTTTCGATGATTTCAATCATATTCGGTGGAGAGGCATTTTCGAGAAGCGTTGCTGCAGCACCAAAACGAAGTGGAAAAATTGCTAACCCCCCTAATCCAAACGTAAAGGCTAAAGGAGGTGAGCCAACGAAGATATCATTTTCCTGCACATTTAAGATCTCTTTTGCGTAACCATCAGCAATAATTAGTAAATCTCTATGGAAATGCATTGTAGCTTTAGGCGAACCTGTCGTCCCTGATGTGAATCCTAATAAAGCAACATCATCACGAGTAGTTTTGATAGTCTCAAATTTAATTGATTTTTCTAAAGCTACTGCATCTAATTCACTATACGTGATTTGCTGTGCCATCAAAAGGTACCACATATTTCAAGGCTGAGCTCTTTCTCAAAGCACTTGTCCATTTCCTCCATAAGTCGAGAATCACACAAGACATGACTAATTTCAGCTTTATTGATAATCTCGACAAGTTCTTTTTCTCGCAATAATGGCATAGTATTCACAACTACCGCCCCTGCTTTTGTTGCTGCTAACCAGCAAGCAACCATAGCCGGATTGTTGGCTGACCGTATAAGAACCCGGTTTCCTGGTTGCACTCCATAATTCTCGACTAAAGCGTTCGCTAATCGATTTGTCCAATCACTTAATTCTTTGTAAGTTCGCCGCCTGCCGTTTCCTATTAGCGCAATATTATCTCCATATCCTTGTAATACCATTTTATCTGTTAGCTCAAAGCCAACATTTAAAATTTCGGGGTATTCATAACCATTTAGTATATAATCAGGTTGCATTGCTTCTTGCGGTAAATTGTTTCTAGCAAATTGATCTATATGAGCGGATGGAGTTAAAGTCATGAACTATGACTTGCTAATGCGTCTCGAGCTATGATTATTTTTTGCACATCTGATGCGCCTTCATAAATTCGTAAGGCCCTTATTTCTCTGTAAAGACTTTCCATGATATGACCTTTTCGCACACCATCTCCTCCATGTATCTGAACCGCTTTATCAATTACCAACTGTGCATGATCTGTAGCGTATAGCTTTGCCATGGCAGCTTCTCTCGTAATTCTTTCTGCACCATTATCTTTTGCCCATGCCGCCCGATAAATGAGCAGAGCACTAGCGTCGATATCTACAGACATCTCGGCCAAATGACCCTGTACCATTTGTAAACTTCCTAATGGCGCACCAAATAATTCTCTAGATTGTGATCGTTTTAAGCTTTCATCAAAAGCACGTCTGGCAAAACCAAGTGCGGCTGCTCCTACAGTTGGACGCATATTGTCGAGGGAAGCCATCGCTATTTTAAATCCTTCTCCTGGTTGTCCAATCATAGAATCTGCTTCTAAAAACAAATTTTCAAACCTTAAGGTAGCCAACGGATGTGGAGAGACTGCCTCAATTCGCTCTGCAATAATAAGGCCAGGAGTTTCTGCTGAAACTACAAAAGCTGATAAACCTTTCGCTCCAATGCCTTCAGCAGTTCTTGCAAAGACGGTATAAAAATCTGCAATTCCACCATTAGATATCCATGTCTTTTCACCGTTTAAAACATATCCATTTCGTTCTTTCTTTGCTTCTAATTCTATGTTTGCCACATCAGAGCCAGACTGAGGTTCAGTTAAGGCAAATGCAGAAATAGCATCACCTGATTGCACGAGGGGTAACCAGAAATTTCTTTGCTCTGCACTACCAAATAATGAGATTGGCATTGATCCTAAGCCTTGCATGGCAAATGCAAAGTCTGCTAACCCTTCGTGTCTTGCTAGTGTTTCCCTAATTAAACAAAGAGAGCGGACGTCTACTTTTGGGTGCTCAGAAGATATTCCAGAATATTTTAGGAATCCCGCTTTTCCCAATTTTGACACTAAAGATTGGCAAGTGATGTCTGGGTTTTCGTGTGATACATTTTGCAGATTTTCTAAAGCCCAAGTCTCTAACTTCGAATGTAGAGCTTTATGGCTTTGATCGAGGAAAGGCCAATTTAGGAATGATGTATCTGCCATTTAATTTCCTTTAAAGACTGGTTTTTCTTTTTTCACAAACGCTTTGAAAGCGCGCTCAAAATCACCAGTTTGCATACAGATTGCCTGAGTCTGAGCTTCTGCCTCTATTGCCTGTTCGATTGACATAGACCATTCTTGTGCAAGCATAGTTTTTGTCATCATGTGGCCAAAACTTGGGCCTTCTACCAGACGCTCTGCTAATTTAGTTGCTGCTTTTGCCAATTCTTCTTTTAGCGAGATTGAATTATAAAACCCCCAATTTAAACCTTCATCAGCAGTCATTGCTCTACCAGTGAAAAGTAGTTCCGCTGCTCTACTTTGACCTATTATTCTTGGCAAGATCGCACAGGCGCCCATATCACAGCCAGCCAGCCCAACTCGGGTGAAAAGAAATGCTGTTTTCGCTTCAGGGGTGGCTATTCTTAAATCTGATGCCATTGCTATAATCGCTCCTGCTCCAACGCAGACCCCGTCTACCGCTGCTATAATTGGTTTGCCGCAATTGATCATGGCTTTAACAAGATCTCCCGTCATTCTTGTAAAATTTAATAACCCTTTCATGTCCATTCCGACTAGAGGCCCTATAATATCGTGAACATCACCTCCAGAACAAAAATTTCCACCATTTGAGCCAAATACTACAACTTGTATATTGTCCTCATAGACCAATTCGCGGAAATAATCTCTTAAGGCCGCATAACTTTCAAAAGTAAGTGGGTTTTTTCGGTCTGCTCCTTTTAAAGAGATATATGCAATTCCATTTTTTACCGAATGTGCAAAATGTTCGGAAGAAAAATTGGTTAAATTCATTTTAAATCTCCATTGTCAGTAATAGATGTTAAGAGTTTGGTTATTGTATTTGCTTCTTCTATGGTTATATCACTCAATATTTCATTTATCCAAGCTTCATGTTCCAACGCATACTCTTGGAATTGTTTAGATCCCTTTTTGGTTAATAAAGCTAAATAAGCCCGCCTATCACCTTGAATTGCAGTTCTTTTCACATGGCCATCTTGAACTAATCTATCAATAATTCCAGTAATGTTTCCGTTAGATACTTTCAACACCCCTGAAAGTTCACTCATCTTCAAGCCATCTTTTGATCTGTACAAAGCAGACATCACATCAAACCTTGGAAGGGTAGTTTGATGATCAATTCTAAGACGTTCTCTAACATTCTTTTCTATGAAATTAGATGTTTTTAATATCTTTAGCCAAGCCCGAACACGTGTCTTTGCATCATCAGGTGGATTACTTTGCATTTTTTAAGTTTTCCAATGCTCGGTCAGACAATCTCCAAAGTTGATCACGACCAGCTTCGTAAGGGAGAGGCCACTTCATTTCCCGATCACCATTTTCTGCAGCTGTGCGCAATGTCCAATATGGATCAGATAGATGAGGCCGGGCTAAACAAACCAAATCAGCACGACCTGCCATGAGGATTGAGTTTACATGGTCGGCTTCATAAATATTACCAACTGCCATAGTTTTTATTTTTGCTTCATTTTTGATCCTATCAGAAAAGGGTGTTTGAAACATTCTTCCATATACTGGAGTTGCATCAATTGATGTCTGCCCAGCAGAAACATCAATAATATCTGCTCCAGCTTCAATATTTTCAATATAGCTAATTTTTTCAATTACTCTTTCATTAAAAAGAAATCCTGTTGCGGAAATCCTTACTGACATTGGTTTGGTTTTAGGCCATGCTTTTCTCATCGCTTCAAACACTCTTAAAGGAAAACGCATTCTTGATATAGGCTCCTCCATAGCTGTCTTTCCTTATATTTGACTTGGGGGAAATGAAAGATGATATCAAATACCCATGCGCTGCGTGTAATTCTATCATGTCAAAGTTCGATCGATATGCCATCTTCACAGCAGAAACAAATTGATCAATTACTAACTCCATATCACTTTCATTCATTTCTTTTGGAGTTACATTTTCGGGTGACCAAGCAATGGCGGAAGCAGATAAGAGGGGTCAAATATTGGTAGTTGAGTGTAACCAGGAGAGAGCTCGCTAAGGTCGTGCTTTGTTGTTTTTGCTTCAGTTTCTTCATGTTTTTGCGGCGCTTCGTTTTTAGTTATTTCGATCACTGGCTGGGTGATTTCTTCGATCTTATCTGCAGAGACACAAGTCATTTCGGTATAAACTAAACCCGCTCCGCCTTTCGCTCTTTCAGCATAATGGACAAAGTGCCATTCATTTGGGCAACCATCTTTTGCTTTGTATTGTGCCATTGGGGAAACGACTATTCTATTTTTCAAAGCCATATCGCCCAATTTGAATGGGGCAAACATAGGAGATCTAACTTTTTCTTTTGGATCTTTGCCTGCATGCACCTGAAACCATTTCTCAGCACTCTCCAGCCAAGAAGGATCTCTTTCTCGGAGGTTTTCATGACTAATTCTTTGAGATCTAGTGAGTAAAGAATAGTTTAGCTGTACAGGATCTAAATCTAAATATCGTTCCACATCTTCAAACCATTCAACAGAGTTTCTCGCAGCTGATTGCAATCGGTATACTTCTATTTTGCGTTCATTTTCATATTCTGCAAATGCTGTGCCTACATTGTCCTCATTGGTTAATTTTTCAGCCAAAGAAATAGCGCTTTCTAGTGCCAGCTTTGTTCCTGAACCAATGGAAAAATGCGCTGTTGCAGACGCATCACCAAGGAGGACTAAATTTTTGTGATACCAGTTTTCACAAAGCACTCTTGGAAACCTGATCCAGGCTGATCCACGTATATGCGTAGCATTCGTCATTAACTTATTTTTGCCAAGATGGTCTTTAAAAACGTTTTCGCAAATCTTTATACTTTCATCTTGATTAAGATTAGCAAAATCATACGCATCAAAGGTTTCTTGTGAACATTCCACAATGAAATGTTGCTGTATCATCATCAAATTGATATGCATGTGCCCACAGCCAACCTTTGTCTGTTTTTTCAAATATAAATGTAAATGCGTCATCAAACTTTTGATGAGTGCCTAGCCATACAAATTGACATGTTCGCATGTCTACATCTGGATTAAACACATTATCAAATTCATTCCGTGTTTTTGAATTCAAGCCATCGGCCGCTATTACTATATCATATTCATTCATATACTTTTGTGCTGCTTCAGCTTCAGACTCAAAATTTAAATTTATACCTAATTCGGAGGCTCGTTTTTGTAGGATAACTAATAGTTTTTTTCGCCCAATCCCACAAAATCCATGACCAGTTGACAGCATCTTTTGCCCTTGATGATGAAGTGCAATATCATCCCAGTATGCAAAATTATCCCTTATATATTTGGCACTAACGGGATCATTACTCTCAAGATTACTTAATGTTTCATCAGATAAGACAACACCCCAACCGAATGTATCATTGGCCTTATTTCGTTCTATTATTGTAATTTGTGAAGAGGGGACTCTCAATTTTAAGGATATCGCACAATATAGACCTGCTGGCCCACCACCAATTATAGCTACGTTAGTCATTAAAACCCCATAATTAAATTAACATAGGATTTAACTTATTCATTTTTATATTTATTACAAGCTTAAATATTTTAAGCCTAAAATAAATGTTAAGTATGAGTTACAACGGGTTCGTTGGGATTTTACGTCTATTATTGGAATATTTTGTTAATTCAGTTAATGAACGATAGCCAACCGCTAAGATCACTACCATTCCTCCAATTATTGTCATTAATGTTGGTGTTTCGCTAACAAAAAGCCAAACCCAAATTGGACTTAAGGCAAATTCTAATAGCATGAAAAGTGTTAATTCAGCTGCAAAAAGGAATTTTGAAGCAAGAATGAAGGTCACATTAACACAGGTGGATAAAATACCCCCATACAAGAAACAAAGAAATAAATCTCCAAGGGGTACGTCCAAATCGCCAGGATATGCCACTAAAACCAATGCCATTATAATAAACCCAGAGATCATTAAAGCGGGTAACATCTCAATATTTCTCTTAAAACGTACTAAAATTGCATAGCTTGCAAAAAAAACTGCACATGTTACTGCCATTATATTTCCATAAAGTGATCCACTATCAAGGGATCCATATCATAATATATATTCCCAGTGCAGCAAAAATCAATCCTGCCATAGTTCGCCTTTTTGTGAAGAGATTCTTTTAATATCAACCAGGCTAATCCAGCAGTTAAAAAAGGTATTACGCTTAAAGTGAAAGTAGTGGCAGCTACTGTGGTGTTTGTTATTGCTTGCAAAAAGCTTATTCCCGCCAATGCTAATAAAATGGCTATCCATTTAAAGATATTCAATTCTTTTATTTTTAAATGCCAAGATCTGCACGGTGCCGAAAAAGAAGGATTGTAAAAGTACCAAGAATAATAAATATCGAGCGATAAAAGTTTACTCTGAAATGCGTCTGCTTCTTGAATTAATCTTATAACTAAGGCACCAAAGCTTATACTAATGGAGCCTATAATCATAAGGACAATAGCTCTGCTTCTGCCTGAATAATCTATTGGTGCAACTTCAACTTGCATCGCAAACCTTAAGGGTTGGAATTAATGTATAATTATATTTTAAAAGTTTATTGATCTTTTTTTTTAAGGATACAAGTTGTATTTAATTTAAAGTTTTAACTTAAAAATTCTCGACCCATGGCCTTAGCTCAGTTTCCCAGGCCCATGCACTTTTGTGCTGGTTGTGAAATTGAAGATATGTCTCAGCGATAGCATCTGGATCCAACATATTGTCCTCACCATTTCCCACACGTTCTAATCGGTTATTTGATCGAATGCCGCCATCTATAACAAAATGTGCAATATGTATATTTTTAGGGTGAAGTTCACGAGCCAATGATTGGGCTAATCCTCTTAATGCAAATTTTCCCATGGCAAAAACTGATGAGTTCGCATAGCCTTTTACCCCCGCAGAAGCTCCAGTAAAAAATATGCTTCCACTTCCTTTTATTAACATCCGTTGGGTTGCTTGTTGGGCCACTAGAAACGCTCCAAAACTAGTGATTTCTAATGCTTTTTTAGTTGCCTGAGGATCTAGTTCTTGAATTGGCCCTCTAATTCGAGCGGAGGGATTATAAACCACGAGGTCAGGCGTCCCCATCTCCTTATCAATTGCTGAAAACAATTTTCTGACACTGTCTATATCACTTGCGTCACAAGGGTGAAGTGATGCATTGGTTTCCTCAGATAAACTTTCCAATTTTTCGATATTTCGTGCAGCCAAAGCAACTTTCATGCCTTGGCTTTTGCAGAGGCGTGATAATGATGCACTTAGTCCAGGACCCGCTCCAATAATTAATGCAGTTTTTTTCATAATATTTTCCTAATTCCATAATTAATAAAATTGTTTAATTTTAGAAAATAACTTTCAAACTAAACAAAAAGAAAATCGATTACAGTGACCATTAGGCAAAATATAAATATTATCAAGCCAAGTATTAACAACATAGGCTGTAACTTCTTCTCGTTAAAAAGACGTTCAATATGTGGCCAAATATATTTTTTTATCATTATATAACTTCAACTAAAATTTAAAACATTTATATTAATTAATAATAGCATAAAAAAAATAACAGCCAATCAAAATAAATTATGAGTAGTTTAGATTATGCAAACAGTGTAATAACTTCGCAGATTTACCTTTGGTTTGCTTTTAAGCGTTTGCAGAAACGTAATACACAGTTGCTTTTAGGCTTGTGCCATTGGCATCTGTTCTTTTCATTAGTTCAGCTTCTAATTCCTGATCAATTTTTTCATGGATTTCAATGTCAAAAGAAGCCTCTTTTTTCATTCGAGCCGCTAAACCCATTTTATTAAAAAATCTAACTTGTTCTTTTAGCTATTTGAGGGTTTAAGATTTCTGTTTTAACTGTTTTTATTTTTATATTTTTAAATTCTGATGATTGTAAAATTTTTAAGGGCATTAATACTCCTTTGAAAAATGGAGCTGGTGCCTTTGAAGGATTTGGAAGGGGTTTATTTAGATATTTTAAAACAATTTTTAAAGGTAGTATAAAGAATTCATTTTCTTCTAGTGCTGACCAACAGACAAAGTTTAGTTTTCCGTTAGGTTTTAAAGATTGGTGCATGTTGGTAAATGCAGCAATAGGATTTTCAAAGAACATTACGCCAAAACGGGATACAATTTGATCATAAAATGATTTCTTGAATTCAAATGACTGGGCATCGGCATTTGTGAACCTAATATTCTCTATCGTTCCATATTTGGCCTGAGCTAGTTCTAAGAGTGGCTTGGATATATCTACGCCTTCTACAGATCCAGTTGAGCCTACTTGGTCCGACAGTAGTTTGGAAGTTGTCCCTGATCCACAACCTACATCTAAAACGTGTTTGTTACCTAAAGTTTCAAATTCTTTAAATAGAAGAGTAGTTATGACCTCAAGATGTAGATCCATTTTTAAGTCGTTGTTTACCCAAGCTTGACCCGTCTTGCTATTCCAATTTGCACCTTGTTCTTGGTTTTGACCATAATTATTGACAACATCAGTCATGGAAATTTCATCTATCTCCTAAATAAAATTTAAAATTAAGGTTTCAGTGCAAACATTGGCTTTAGTTTAGTTGCTCGTTCACATTTTGGCACACCAGTTTCTGTATAACCAATAATGCAAGACCAAAGTTGCCGTCTGTAAACAACTGTGAACTCATAGCTTACGCGGCCTTGGATTATGTTACTACTTTGTCCGACAAGTTGCTCTGCATGTTCGTAAGTTTTATAATTAATGAAATCTCCAGCGCCTTGTCTTTCAATTGAGAATTCCTCACCAATTGAAAAAGCTGTACTAAATAAAAATAAGAAAGCGGCTAATGTAAATTTTTTCATGTATAATCCTCGTAAATAAAACTTAACCATTTGAGATTAAATCTGCAAGTTTGATATTTACATTGTACGAAATTACATATTGCATCTTTAAATTTTGTACTGTTTTTAACTTATTCGGGAGTTTCATAATCTCCACGATGAGGTCTTAGATTTAATAAACCGTAGTTTTCTGGAAATTTTGTTGTTGTTGCCCATAAATGGTCACCGTAATAAAATGGTTTAAATTTTTTTGCATTTTGAATAGGTAACGGTGTTATTATAGTATTAGGACGAGGTTCAAAAAAGAAGGGTACTGAATGTCTAGTTTCGCCTTGACTTAAAACTCTATGCTGTGTTGCCTTGATTTTTCCACCAGTCCATAATTCTAGTAGTCCACCAAAATTGATTGAAAAACTATCTTCAATTATTGGTACATCAATCCAGTTTTGCTCACTTGTTGATGCTTGTAATCCCCCGACTCCGCATTGAGCCAGCACTGTCAATAGTCCACTGTCGACGTGAGATCTTGCGGTTTGTTCGTATTTCTTTCCATTATAGTGGGTATACCGATCAGGAACATCTTCTTTGCTTTCTAACTCTGAAGTTCGTTTTGGATAATGGAGTAGCCGTAAAGTTGATATTCCATCTTCAAAAGCATCACGGAAGATGTTTTTATTGATTTTTAAACTTCTTGATAAAGAATCTAAAATATAAATACCAATTTCCTCCATGCCCAAATAATAATTGCCAGTTATTTTTTTCCAGTGTTTAGGCAAATCACAGTCGTCAGGTATTGGTGTTGGTTCGTAGAGAATGTCATCATCCCTATTTTCTGGTAATTTTCGTATTATATCGGGGCCGATTTCAAAGCCTTCTCTGTTACGTGCTTTACTTGATGATAAAGGAAACCAGCCACGGTACTTATGAGCATTTTCAGAAGCAAAATTCTTTTTCCAGAAAGGTCTTTGTTTTTCTTCAGATAAATTAAATATCTTTAACATTATATCTCGTTCTGATTGGCTCACTTTTAAGCTTTCGGGATGACCCATCACAACCATAAATCCAACTTCAAAAGCAGCACTTGCAATTTGTTGATCTATTTTTTTCTTTTGTGACTCATTATCTGTAAATAATGTGCTTATATCTATGATGGGGATTTTTGTCATAAGTTTTACTTTTTATCGTTTCTATGCGGCTTTATGGTATTAAATTATTCATTCTATTATTGAATAGGTTTTGAAAAACCTGCAAGTTCAATTATTGTTAAATTTTGAAGGAAATTATAATGCCGTCTAAAGTTGAAATATACGATAGTATTAAATCACCATTCGTTACAGATATCAAAAAAGTATTACCTGAGTGGATTGATTATAATGGTCATATGAATGTTGCATATTACACATTGGCATTCGATGAAGCATTAGATGATTTCTTGAATGAAATTGGCATTGGAGAGTCGTACGTAAAAAGCTCTCAAAATGGACCTTATGCCTTGCAAGCAAATTATCATTATTTAAATGAGTTGTTAGAAGGTGAGCAATTTAGGGTACGTATATATTTAGTTGATGTGAGTGATAAGTGTTTTCATTCAGCAATGGAAATATTTAATGAAAAAGATCTTTCTGTTTGTGCAGTTTGTGAGCAAATTACTATGAATGTTGACTTAAAAAGAAGAAAATCAAATAATTACCCTGATTGGGTTAGAGAGAAATTTGATATGATGCTTGGTTCTCAAAATGATGAGCAATTGCCAGCCCAGATAGGTAAGCCAATCGGTTTACGGCACTAAGTGGTCTTAAAATCATGCGATTGTTTTAATTGTCTTTAACGCTCCATCTAAAGCTTCACCTTGTTCATCTAGCAGTGCGGCTTCACGTAAGCGTTCAATCCATTGGGCTGCATCTTCTCTCCCTGTAACTAATTTAGCACCACTGATCACTCTATCAAATTTTGATAAACCTCTTACGTGCGTATCGGAATAGCCTTTAATTAATCTTCGACATTTTATGTATAAGTATAGAAAGATTGCTAATAGGCAAAAAGGACATGAATTTATTAATCCACTCTTCTCTATGTATACGTTCAACTTCGTGTCTTAATGTTTTAGTTCTGTACCCTCGTAGTCCTGCCAACAGATATAAGGTTAAGAAAGCTGGTAAACTTGTGGAACGTATCCTTCGACCCTTATTTACCATTTTGTCTAATTGTTTCATCAAATTTCGGTGTTGTTCAAACCATTTTCCAAAAAGGCTTGGGAAAAGGCCTACAACTTCTTCTGCCCTTGGGTGGAAGTATTCTGTAATTTTTAATCGATTATCTTTTGTAACGCCCATCTCTTTTTGTATGCGAGCAGTCCGCTTTGAACGGGTTTTTAAATCAGCCACCCTTATTATGTCATCATAAGCCATTGCATTGGCAATGTGCTTTGCAGATTGAATTGAAAGAGAGTAACTTTTGTTTGCAGAATCTTGAGAAATAATTTCTTTTAATACTTTGATATATTCTCTTCCATATTTAGTATTTTGAAAATCTACTACTTTCTTTAATCCTAAGTTGGAGATTTTTTGAATTTCTTTTGGCATGAGGGCTATTTCACTAATAAGATCTTTCCACTCGCGCATTAAATGTTTGGGCCCCACTATTTTAAGTTCTTCTTCATCTCCACCTTTATTGATTGGGTTTTTTAGGGGTGGGTTCTTTACAGCTTTAATTGCATCGTTAAAAGCGCAAAGGCTAGCCTCAACGCCTTTACCTGATGACCGTATAGATTCCTCGAAAGCTTCATGAGGGAAGGGTAGCGCCTCTGATGCAGCCAAGGCACCAAAAAGACTCGCTGAAACAACGGATTTTGCATTGATAGCAATTTCTTCCATGTCCAGTAAAATTAGTTTTTTTGCAGCAATTTCAGCTGCTGCAAAAACTTCCGATGAAGCAGCTATTCCATCGCCAGGTACAGTTTTTTCAGAAACAGCAAGAGCTCTATGTGTTGAGCCGATTAGCGTTGTCCTATCTGGTGTGACAAATCCTCTCATTATTGCCCGTCCAACTTCCATCATTTCGGACGCAATTAAAATATCTACATCACCAGCCGCTGGTGCAAGTGAAAAGACTGGAAGTCTATCACTCATTGGGGCCATTTCAATATAATATATTGTTGCCCCAGTTCTTTGGGCAACTCCAGCGACAGATGTTGCTTGGCATGCATAACCCTGAGCGCGACATAATTTATCTATCCAGTTAGCAAGCACACCACCGCCTTGACCTCCAACAGCCATTACTGCGAGTTTTAAAATTTGGTCAACGCGTGGATCAGTTTTTGTAGCGGTTAATTCTTTTTTGATCAGGTTCAACTTATGCTCCAATAAAGTTCAGGCGTTTTTTCTGTCTACGCATTTGAAAAAATTTAATAATAGATTTTTGGAATTGTGATAATATATTTTCCATATTTGTTGGATTGTGAACAACGTCTGCTTGAAAAAAAGAGGGGCAAAGGATGGCTGCATCGGCGACCTCCCCACAATTTCCACAACCAACACAACTTTGATCTATACTAGCAATTGGGTCATCTCTAAGAGGATCATCTAATTTCTTTAGGGAAAGAGATGGGCACCCTGATAATCTGATACAAGCATGATCACCGGTGCAAATATCTTCATCTACACCAAAACGTGGAATCTCGGTTCTAACCCCATTACTTATATTGTTATTTCTAATTGGCTTTTCACGCCTTTGTTTATTTAGCATGCATTCTGAAGAAGCGACTATAACTTTTGGCCCATCATATTCGGTGGTTAAGGCTTCCTTTAGCACTTCTTTCATTTTTTTCACATCGTAGGTTCTATCAATTTGTCTAACCCATTCAACGCCAACACCCTTTAAAGCTTTTGAAATAGGATTTTGAGTTGATTTTGTATCGTTATCTGCTCGAGATGACATGACATCTTGACCGCCGGTGGCCGCAGAGTAATAGTTATCTACAATTAGTGCGACGCTGTCCGATTTGTTGAATACCATATTTCCAATCGAAGATGACAAGCCATTATGCCAAAATCCGCCATCACCAAGTATTGAAATAGCTCTTTTTTCGCCGCCACCATCAAATGCTGCATTTGAAGCAGGTCCAAGACCATAACCCATTGTTGAGCCTCCAATTTCGAATGGGGGCAGGGTAGCAAATAAATGGCATCCAATATCACCAGTAATTTGATGTTTGCCTAGATCTTGCTCAATAAGTTTCATGGCAGCAAAAATTGGTCTTTCTGGACAACCTGTGCAAAAACTAGGAGGCCGAATTGGCACTGTTTCTGATAAATCAGGTATTTGAGTAGGGCTTACATTTGGGGATCGAACTTGACCAGGTAGAATATCTGGCATTGTTGCTTTGATAAAACTTGTTAGACTTTCCAGCATTATTTGGCCTGTATATTCACCTGCCATTGGAAAAGTATCTTTTCCATACAAACTTATTGAACTTTTTGACCGGTATAAAAAGGTTGAAAGATTTTGCTCAATAAATTCTGGTTGCCCTTCTTCGACAACTAGGATTGCTTTTTTATCTTCACAGAAAGAAAGAAATTCATTCTCGACCAATGGATATGTTACATTTAATATGTAAAGAGGTATCGAGCTATCTCCATAGATGTCAGCTAGGCCCAATCTTTGTAAAGCTCTTATAACTCCATTGTACATGCCGCCTTGGATCACGATTCCAATTGAAGAGGTGGCAGGACCAAATATCTCGTTTAACTCATTTTCGATTATAAATTTTTCTGCAGCAGGCCATCGGTTATTAACTTTGTCTAGTTCATGCACGTATGACATGGGCGGCAAAACAACTCTAGAAAAATCTCTTTTAGGATCAGATAGAGCATCTTTAACACTTAGTGGTGGTGAAACATTATCCTTGGTTTTATAGCTACCTGTTACATGACAACAACGGATTCTAACCATGAGCATCACCGGAGTGTTAGAAGCTTCAGAAAGCTCAAACCCATTTTTTACAGAGTCTACAATTGAGGGAAGGTTAGGACGAGGATCCATAAGCCAAAACTGGGATTTCATTGCAAATCCGTGGGTTCTCTCTTGCATTATAGAGGAGCCTTCACCGTAATCTTCACCAACAATTATTAATGCGCCCCCGTTCACGCCAGATGAAGCTAGGTTAGCTAACGCATCGGAAGCAACATTTACTCCAACAGGTCCTTTAAATGTTACCGCACCTCTAATTGGATAGTGAACGCTTGCTGCTAACATTGCTGCGGCTGCGGCTTCAGATGCATTTGCTTCAAATCGAACTCCAAGCTCTGTCAATAATTCCTCTGCATCTGCTAGTACATCCATCAAATGAGAGATTGGCGCTCCTTGATAACCTCCAACATAACCAACGCCATTTTCTAAAAGCGCCTTAGTAATTGCTAAAATACCTTCGCCAGTAAAGGTATCACCATCTCCTAACCGTAGATGTTTGACTTCTGATTTAAATGAACGTTCAGCCATATTTACTCCTAGAACTCATGTTTACGAATATTCTTCAATATTTTTTGTAAAGTTATGATAAATTGTGATTTTTCTGCATCGTTGATTTCATTAAACATTTCATTGTAGCTGTTTAACATATCAGGCCAGAGTGATCTGAATGCGTCTGAACCTAAACGTGTGAGATAAACTCGTGTCGCTCTCGTGTCGATGATATCAATTTCTCTTTTAATAAGTCCATCTGAGTTTAATTGTTCTAATGCTCGGCTAAGAGTTGACTGTTCAACTACCGCATATACGGCTAATTCGCTAATCAACATTCCATCAACGGCGGATAATACAGCTAAAGCTCTCATCTTAGGGGTTGTTAAGTCCAGAGAAGTCATTTTTCGTCTTAAAGATTCATTGTACCTGCCCATAATTCTGTTCATTAAATATGGTGCAAATTCATCAAGCAAATGATCCTCTAGTAGAGGTTGTTTTTTCTTAATACTTTCAAATCTTTTATTCATGCGCCCAGCCTCTTAGCTAAATTGAAACCTGAGCCACCGCTCAATCCTGGGCCTGGGTGGGTTGACGCGCCAATGTGATGAAGGTTTTTCACGACAGTTTCATTGTTTATTGAATTATTAAAGGGTCTCCAAAGGAAGAACTGATCAATGGAACACGCTCCCCCGTAGGGATCACCACCCACTAAATTAATATTCAATTTTGAAAGCTGGCTTGGGGAGTAACATTGCCTTTGTAATTTAATGTTTGTGAAATTTTTAATATGATTTTTTAGCAAACTTTCAACCCGGTCTGCAAATAGTTCAGTGATCTCGTTATCCCATTCAGACCCGCCGTTAATTATACCTGCGGCATCTCCTTTTATTGTTGACGGCGCGTCTGGAATCTGAATCCATAAAATACTCTTACCAGTCGGACATCTTGTTGGGTCTAGTGCGGTTGGTTGCCCTACGCAGATAGTGGGCGTTTCTGGTAGCATGCCTCGTTCAGCTTCATTTGATGATTTTGAAACTGCATCAATACCGTCAGATAAATGAATTAATGCTACCTCACTTAATTTTGGATCATTCCATTCTGGGGGAGCATCTAATGCATAATGGATCTGAAAATTTCCCTCTCCCATGCCTAAAGTTCACCTTTTCATTTGTCGTTTCTGTGCTGCTGTCACTTAATAATCTATCATATAACTGCCCTGGCGTAACTGATGCTATTACACTAGGAGCTTCTATTTTTTCCCCACCTGTTATTATTACACCAGTCACTTTTCCATTTCTTACAACAATCTTATTTACATCGGTTGAACTTAAAAACCTTCCACCATTTGCCTCAATTAAACTTTTAAAAGCTGAAACGGCTTGTCCAGAGCCGCCTTTTACAATTGGGGCTCCTGCAGCTTCCAAAGCGAATGCTATTACTTTTCCCATTTGTCCAGAATATGTGCTTTCAGGTGTTAGGCCTGTATGTAGCACCCATGGAGCAAACAAGGCTTGTGGTAATGGGTGTGAGTAAGAACTCTCGAGCCAGGTTCTTGCCGAGATTAATGCACCACCAAACCAGTTAATTAAGTTTCTGAAACCTTTTTTCCAAATCTGTTTTGATATAAGTTTAACCATTTTCCAGGACCACAGAGAGCCCCCAAGTAAAGAAAATAAAAAATCAGCATCGTTTGCAATTTCATTTATATCTTTTAAAAATTGCTTTCCGTCATCATCATTCAATTTACTAATTCTTTTGAAATTAGTTGATTGATCTGTCGATAAAATGAGACTTGTACCATTGGGTCGTATTACCGCGGTTGGATTGGCAGATTGACAAAATTCCAACCCGTATTTTTTTAAATCGCTACTTAACTCTGCATAAGCGGGTGATGTTATAAATAAAACGAATGTTGCAGCCATAATGTCGTGTTTAAAGCCTGGTAGCGTTATCTCTTCCGTGGACAAGCAGCCACCAAAAGATTCTGATCGTTCAACAATCAGAATCTTTTTTCCTGCGCGAGAAAGCAAGGCGCCTGCCACCAACCCGTTTATTCCGGAGCCAATTATAATATAGTCTAAACCGGCCATCAAAGTTACTTCTGTACTAAAGCCATTGCTCTAATTGGACTCCCGGTACCTCTTTCTATTTTTAAAGGCGCAGCGATTAGAATTGCGCCTTTGGCGGGTAGTTTATCTAAATTTGCAAGAGATGCTAAGCCAAAGCAATTATTTTTATGTAGAAGATTGTGTGCTGGAAATGGAGGATCCATTCCACCTGCTTGGCCCGCGTCTGTTCCAATACACTGGCTGCCCCAACCAACAATATCTTTTGATAGTAAATACTCAAGACAATCAACTGATGGGCCTGGTGAGTGAGGACCATTTTCATCAGCATTCAAGAATAGATCTTGATCATGCCCCCTGCTATCCCAATCTGTTCGCATGACAACCCATTCACCTTTATTAATTGAGCCATGCTCCAATTCCCATGATTTCACATGGTCAGCTGTCAAAAGAAAATCTGGATCAGAATTTGATGCTTCAGAGCAGTCAATAACATTAACAGGTGCTACAAGTCTTTGAACAGAAAGAGTGTCAGTGTAACCATCTTCAAAATCCTTGCCAGTTATCCAATGATGGGGAGCATCAAAATGTGTTCCTGTATGTTCTCCAAGCACCATCCAATTCCATGCGAAGAAAGGCCCATCTTCGTCATATTCAGAAATTTTGTGTATTTCTACTTTTGGAGTAGGTTTGGCAAAATCGGCTGGCAATTGTAAGATTGGTGTGTTTGGACCAAGTGTCCCTGTGCAATCTACGACTTCTATCTCTCCTGATAACAACTTTGGTCCAAGACTATTAAGTAATTCTGATGAACTCATTTTCAATTTCCTTTTTTTGTTTATCATTAAAATTATTGATCTATTCTGATACGATTCGGCTAGACAAATTTAAATGCAATTGCATATAACTAGACATATTTGAATGCATTTGCAATTATATTTAAATGCATTTGCAAATATAATTATCAAGGAAGTGGTGAGATTAAATGGCAATTACTGAACCAGATGCAATTATTATCGGTGGAGGACATAATAGTTTAGCCTGTGCATCACATTTAGCTGTTAAAGGTTGGAAAGTACTAGTTTTAGAAAAAGCTGAAGTTGCTGGAGGTGCTGTAAAGAGTGGTGAGTATACGGATCCTGGCTTTCAACACGATTGGGCAACAATGAACCTATCTTTATTTGGTGGTTCTAAATTTTTTCAAAAATATGAAAAGGAATTAATTTTAAATGGCTTGGAGTTTGTTCCCACTAAAAATTGTTTTGCAAGTGTCTTTCCCGAGGATAAGTGGTTAGGTATTAGCAATGATTTATCTAAAAATCTGAACCAAATTTCAAAGTTTTCAAAAGAAGATTCAAGGGCCTGGCAAGAATTGAGTGAAAATTTTCCTGAAGAGGCCACTACTATTTTTAGGTTATTGGGAAATAAACTGAGCTTTAAGAATTTAATTTTTCTATTTTTCTCTATTGTTAGAAAAAAGGGCATAGGCGGTGCCATGGATTTTATTAGGTTTTTATTAATGTCTCCCAGGGCATGGTTAGATGAAACTTTCAAATCTAGATACCTAAAATCCACATTGGCTGCTTGGGGAATGCATTTGGACTTTTCACCAGATACGGCTGGGGGTGCATTATTTCCTTATTTAGAGGCAATGACTAACCAATCTTTTGGAATGGTTCTAGGAAAAGGTGGTGCTGATACAATCATTAAAGCCATGATTGGTTTAATACACTCAAAAGAAGGCTCAGTGGAGTGTAATTCAGAAGTAAGTGAGGTTATCCAAGAGAGTGGAAGAGCCATCGGTGTTAGACTTATTGATGGTAAAATTATTAAAGCCAAGCGTTGTGTGATAGCAAATGTTTCCCCGTCAGCTCTTCTTAAGCTCGTGAATCAGTTTGATAACTCAAGATATTCAAACGGCCTTAGTAATTTTAAGCACGCACCTGGAACAATGATGATACATCTTTCAATGAACCAGTTACCTGATTGGAAAGCAGGGGCTGAGTTGAAAGATTTTGCATATGTACATATTGCTCCTTCGTTAGAACAAATGGCTAAAACTTATCAGCAAGCAATAGAAGGTCTGTTGCCTGACAGGCCAATAATTGTAGTTGGCCAACCTACGTCAGTGGATAGTTCGCGGGCTCCTTTGGGAAAACATATACTTTGGATTCAGGTCCGAATGGTTCCAGGACAGATAAATGGCGATGCTAGCAAACAAATAAAAGAAAATGACTGGTCAAAAATTAAAGATATTTATGCAGAAAGAGTCCTTAATATAATTGAAGAATATGCGCCCAATACAAAAGAAAAAATTATAAAACGTAGGGTCATATCACCTCTGGAATTGGAAAAAGATAATCCAAACCTTGTATTTGGAGACCAAATATGCGGTAGTCATCATTTGGCGCAACATTTCATTTTCCGCCCTGTAAGAGGATATACAGACGGAACCACGCCGATTCCAAATTTGTACCATACGGGTGCTGCAATTTGGCCAGGCGCTGGTACTGGAGCAGGTTCAGGTTATTTACTAGGCAGAAAGCTTGCTGGGGATTAATTAAAATAAAATAAAATAAAATAAAATAAAATAAAATAAAATAAATAGGGAGACTAACATATGATTAAAATTAATCGGAGAAATTTATTAAAGATATCGGCTGCCTCAGCTGCATTGGGAACTGCTGGTAAGCCAGTATTTGCGAGTGCAATTGATGAGCTTGTAATAGCCTATAACGTCAATTTACCAAGCTGGGATCCTACTGTAGGAATGTCATCAGTTAACCCAACAATCCAAGGCATATATCAATCAGTTTTTGATTTATTTATTGCGCAGAACACAGATCTTAGCTTTGGTCCAGGTTTGGTTACTGATTGGGGCTGGAATGATGATAATAGTCAAATTCACATGACTGTGAGAGAAGGTGTTTCATGGCATGATGGCTCACCGTTCACGCCAGAGGATGTCGTATGGTCTCTGGAGCGAGCTGGTAACCCTGAATCAGGAAATCCGATCCAATTTGTTTGGGGTACAATTGGTAACTATTCTATAGATGGAAACCGTATTACGGCAGATGTATTACGTTATGATCCTACAATTTTCAAATGGATGTCTTTTCTAACGGGATATGTGATGCCAAAAGCTTATTATGAGAAGGTTGGCGCTGAAGGTTTTGAAGCAGCACCTATTGGAACTGGTCCTTATATGGTTGATAAGTTTGAGCGAAATGCGTTTGTAAGATTAAAAGCAAATGCTAATTACTGGGGTGGAAAACCTGAATTTGAAAATGTTACGATAAAGTTTGTAACGGATGCATCTTCTAGAGTAGCTGAAATAGAATCTGGTAATTCTCATGTGACGATGGGAAAATGAAGAATATGATCGCTTAATTGCAAATCAGGGATAAATGGAACTGCAGCACCTGTTTCTGATATTGGTATGATATTTTTAAATGATATTGATGTTATGTTGGATCCAAATGTGCGTAAAGCTGCAGCACATGCTATAAATAAGCCACTTATTATTGAAAAGTTAATGTCAGGTTATGGAGTGGCGATTGATACATTGCAAACGCCAGATTACTCCGCATATGATCCATCTATTTCAGTAGCTTATGACCCAGCAAAATCAGTGGAACTTCTTGCCGCTTCCGGTTACTCTACAGACAACCCAGTTAAATTTAAAATCCAAACTACTAAAGGCTTTAAGCCAAAAGACTATGAAGTTATTCAAGCGATAGTTGGGCTTTGGCGCAAGGTTGGTATAGAAGCTGAGATTGAGGTTTATGAGATAGCTAAACATTATGAATTGAGAGCTACCGATACATTAGCACCTGCAGCATTTTATAATTGGGGTAATTCAGTAGGAGATCCTACGACCTCTACTGGATTTGCTATGTATGGGCCTTCACCGCATTCGGTCTGGGATGGAGAAGACATGATAAATATGATTAACCCTCTTTGGGGTGAGTCAGATGAAGCAAAAAGGATAGCGGGTTGGAAAGTGGTAGATAGACACATTGCTGAAAATGCATTGGTAATTCCATTATTACAATATGTTCAACCAATTCTTCACTCTTCTGGTGTGAATGTAGTGCCCCATGCTTCTGGCGCGTTATTACCGCACTTAATGACTAGAGCTTAAAAAAACTAGGGCCATCAATAAAACTTATCGATGGCCCTAACTTTAAAAAAGGCGCAAAATGCCCATTTTAAAAAATATTTTTATTCGCATTTTTTCTATAATGATAACACTAACTGGTGTTGCGATTATAGTATTTTTTGTCATCAGGGTTGTTCCAGGAAATCCAATTTCAATGATGCTTCCACCAGGAGCTACCGAAGATGACATTTTACGATTAAAGGCTCTTTATGGCTTTGATAAAACTATAATTCAGCAGTTCTTCATTTGGATTAATGGTGTTTTACATGGAGATTTTGGAAACTCAATATCGCTTCGACAACCTGTTCTTTCTTTAGTATTAGGTAGATTACCTGCGACATTGGAGCTTTCGATTATGGCTTTGATAATAGCTTGTCTTCTTGGAGGATTATTAGCTCTTCTGGGTACTAGGCTCAGAGAAACAAAGACTGAAGGAATAATAGATGGAATAAATGGAATGGCGATGTCTGTTCCAGACTTTCTATGGGGGCTAGTTTTTATTTTATTATTTGGTGTAATGTGGCCAATCTTTCACATTTCGGGTAGAATATCTCCATCGATCGATATAAATTTTTTAACACAGTTCTATTTACTTGAGAGTATTGTAAGATTAGATTTTAAAGTTTTTAAAGATCTTTTAGCGCATATGTTAATGCCCGCTTTAGCACTTTCCATTCCATTAGCAGCTATAATCTCTCAATTATTAAAACAATCTTTAAAAGAAACTATGCATCTTGATTATGTCACTTTAAGTCGTACGAAAGGTTATGGCGAAACTCATGTGATATTACGTGAGGCATTACCTAATGCAGTACTTCCTACTTTGACATTAGTCGGCGTGCAGTTCACATTTTTAATTGGTGGTACGGTAATTATTGAAAGATTATTTTCATACGAAGGCTTGGGAAATATGGCTATTGACGCTGTTATTAATAGGGATCTTCCCTTAATACAGGGCATAGTAATATTATTTGCCTTAATTTTTACTTTTGTTAATCTTTTCGTTGATTTAACCTATACACTACTAAATCCAAAATTACGTAATGGTTGAAAAGCATAAATATATTAAGCGCAAATTTGGTATGCGCATGTGGCTTTCAGGTGGATGGTTGGTTTTTTTAATAGCTGTAACATTGATGGCGCCAATACTAAGCCCTCATGACCCTCTTGCCCAAGACTTATTTGCATCAAGATTGCCACCATTTTGGATGGATGGTGCTGAACCAGGCTATTATCTGGGCTCAGACAGCTTAGGACGGGATGTTTTAAGTAGAATTTTATACGGTGCAAGAATAGCATTAGTGGTAGCCTTAATTGCCAGTACTGCTACCTGTGCAATTGGTACTATATTGGGAATAATTTCTGGTTATTTTGGTGGATGGGTGGATATGATTGTGTCCAGATTAGTTGATATTTGGATGGCGTTTCCTCCAGTTTTATTTGCTATTTTATTAATTGCAGTTTTGGGAACGGGATTAACTTCTATAATTATAGCAATCATTGTTATTGATTGGACAAGGTTTTGCAGAGTTATTCGTGCTGAAACTATGAGCCAGGGTGCTATGGATTACGTTTCCTCTGCAAAAGCAGCTGGTCGTTCAAAGTTTGGTATTATGATTGTAGAGATACTACCAAACGTTTTGCCAACAATTGTTGTTTTGTTAACTTTAGAAATGGGAATAGCTGTAATTGTTGAGGCAATTTTAAGTTTTGTTAATTTATCGATATCAACAGATTTCCCCACTTGGGGTGGCATGATATCTGAGGGTAGAACATCTGTCCACCAAGCTTGGTGGGTGATCGTATTTCCACTAATTACTTTATTCCTTACAGTTTTATCGTTTAGTCAGCTTGGAGAGGGGTTAAAAGACCGTTTTGATCCGGTGCTTAGATGAGCTCATTTTTAAGGATACGTAATCTTTCAGTTTCCCTAAACAATGGTCAAAGAGTTCTTCGCTCAATTAATATGGATTTAGATAAAGGTGAAGTTCGTGGTTTGGTTGGTGAAAGTGGAGCTGGAAAAAGTATGATTGGTAAAGCAATTCCTGTAAGTTTGCCTCGTGCTTTAAAAATTGATGAAGGTGAGATTTATATCAATGACCAGTTAGTAAACGATCTCCATCCGTCTAAGAAAGACAATTGGCGCAAATGCAGCACTGATTCCTCAAGATCCTCTAACAGCATTAAATCCTTCTCATCGTATTTATCACAAATTACAAATAGATTAGCTGATATCTTAGGTTGGAAAAGAAATGATGCGATAAGTAGGACATATGATCTGTTGGATGAAGTTCAAATTCCTGACGCAGAAAGGGTTATTAATAGTTTTCCACATGAATTATCTGGTGGGATGAGGCAACGGATATTAATAGCATCTGCATTCGCTGCAGAACCAGATTTATTAATTGCCGATGAACCTACAACAGCACTTGATGTTACAATACAGGCACAAATACTTGACCTAATGGGCAATGCAAGTGCGCCATGGTACAACTTTGCTATTTGTAACACATGATTTGGGGGTGGTATCTAAGGTTTGTCAAAGCTTGTCAGTTCTGTATTCGGGTAAAGTTATAGAAGACACTTTAGTATCAAGCTTTTTTAAAATGCCACAGCATGATTATTCAAAAGCATTATTAACGGCCACACCTAAATACACAGACCCTAATTCTGACCTTATTCCAGTTCCAGAAGGTGTATTGAATTCTGTTAACGATGAAATATCCAAGGGAGATAAGGAGTGGTTAGATGGGAGATAGTATTTTTCAAATATGCAATTTGTCTTTTGATGTCTCCGATATGTCACGTAAACCAATTATTGGAGCTGCTCCTAAGTTACAAATATTAAAAGACATAACTATAAATATAAAACGTGGAGATGTGGTTGGTATAGTGGGAGGTTCTGGTTCTGGAAAGTCGACCCTTGGACGCGTAATGCTCCGTCTGCTAGAACCAAGCAAAGGAAAAGTTTATTTTAATGATATCGATATAACCCATTTAACTGAATCCCAACTTCGGCCACTTAGAAGAAAATTTCAGATGATATTCCAAGACCCAATGTCTTCGTTAAACCCCAGACATCGAGTGAGTGGAATAATTGGGGGTCCTCTCAAATTACAAGGGTTTCAAGATATTGATGTATTAATAAATCAGGCATTAGATCACGTTGGTTTGTCACTTGATTTTAAATCTAGGTATCCTCATGAACTTTCTGGGGGGCAACGACAGCGGGTTGGAATCGCTCGTGCAATAGCTTTAAGGCCAGACTTCATACTAGCAGATGAAATAGTGTCTGGATTAGATGTTTCTAGTCAGGCTCAGGTACTTAGCTTATTACAAAATTTAGTAACTGAACTTGGGTTGACATTAGTTTTTATCAGTCATGATTTGTCAGTTGTTCGGCGTTTGTGCGACAGAATAATTGTTCTGCAAGACGGTGAGGTGATAGAACAATCAAAAGCTAAAAAATTGTTTGAGGAACCTAAACATACCTATACTAAAGAATTACTGTCAGCTATTCCTTTGCCAGATTTAACTCAAATTTGGGAGTAGAATTTTTATTTTTATTGGTGTTTATTAAATAAAAATTTTGTCTTAAAAAGAACTTCTTTAATAATTCTTATCTTGAAATTTAACTGATGAAAGGCTTTTTGGAAATATAATTATGCAAAAAATTTTAGATTTAAAAGAGGGTGGTTATTCTTTATATCATTCTGTTGGGCATAGGCCTAATGGAAGTGAAGAAATGGCTAAAGCGGTTTCTGAATTTACCAATATTTGGAGTTCACCTATTTCAGATGTTTGGCCAAAAACTTTAAATGCGGTTGAAGAGTTTAGAGAAAGTTTTTCAAAAATTTTGGGCCCAGATGCAAAGGCTGATGAGGTTGGCCTTGTAGATAGCGTTACATCTGGGTTTCTTAGAATAATCGACGGTTTGGGGCTGGAGTACTTGGAGGGAAAGTCTGTGCTTATTGCTGATGACGCTTTTCCTTCGTTGCATTTCTTATTACAGGGAATGGAAAAAATTCTAAAATTTAAAACTAAACGAGTAGCAATTCGGCAAGGTCAATTTCATGTAGAGGATAGTGATTTCATCAAAGAATTAAATACTGACGATGTGGCATTGGCACTAGTAACGTGGGTTAGCTCGACGACTTCTGCCATGGTTAATTTGGAAGAAATAGCTGATGCAGCACCTGAAAATTGCGTACTTGTATGCGATGCAACACAATGTTTGGGTGTTAGGAAATTAAATTTACCTGTTCGTTTTGATGCAGTTATTTCCACATCGTTGAAGTGGCTGTGCGGCACTGCAGGCGCTGGTGTGGTGTGGGTTCGTGATAGTAGGATTAATTTGTTCACTCCAAACTTTAGAGGATGGTTCAGTCAAGAAAATCCAATGAATTGGGATATCGATAATTTTACTTTGTCATCTAATTCTAGACGTTTTGAAAATGGTACTCCCAACCCATTGCCTTACATAGCAAGCCTACCAGGTCTTCAATGGGTGCTCGAAGGCGGCAATGATTTGCAGGAAATCAAGAACCGCTCAATGACTAAAGAGTTGATACAATTACTTATAAATGCTGAGATAAATATTGTTACACCTATTGAGCAAAATTCACGGGGTGGTTCTGTCATGGTAAATGTTGGAACTATTGAGAACGCCAATCAAATTATTACTGACTGCGCTGACGAGTCAGTCCTAATAGATAATCGAGGCCATATTTTAAGGTTCTCTCCTGGCATACTCACTGAGAGCTTTGCTATTGACTGTTTTGTTGATTGTTTGAAAAAAAATATAACCACTGACTAGAAATTTTATAACTTAAATCAACTTAAAACTGTTAGTTAATCAAAAATCCAAAGATTATTTTTAGATTAATAGTTTTATAATGTGAAGGATCTAAAATGAATAATATGCAAGGTAAAGCGATTTTAGGCTCAGTAATACATACGCCTACTAGAGATCGAATCGAGTTTTTAAAAAAAGCATTATTGTTGATTGATGATGAGGGAAAAGTAATTGACTTAATAAAACACGGAACTGCATATTATGATGAACAGGTAACAAGATTTGAAAAAATTAAATTCATTAAGTGTGATACCAAGTTCCCAGTATTTGATTCCAGGGTTTGTTGATCTTCATATTCATGCTCCTCAATGGCCACAATTGGGTAAGGCTTTAGATGTTCCGTTAGAAGTATGGTTGCAGAAGTATACTTTTCCGTTAGAGGCAAAATATGAGGACGATAATTTTGCCATGATGGTTTATTCAGACCTAGTGGCTTCGCTATTGAAAACTGGAACAACAACTGCAGTTTATTATGGCACCATTCATCAAAAAGCTAATCAGATTTTGACTGATGTGTGCTTGAACTTAGGTCAAAGGGCTATCGTTGGTAAAGTCGTGATGGACAATCCAGAGCAATGCCCAGAGTACTATCGAGACCTGTCAACTCAGGACGCATTAGATGGAACCGCAGAGTTTATTAATTATGTTAAAACTAATTCAAATAATACTGATGGCCGAGTACAGGTTGCTGTTACGCCTCGTTTTATACCCAGCTGTACAGATGAAGCGTTACACTCTCTGGGTGCTTTGGCATCGGAAAACTCAACTTACATACAAACGCATTGTTCAGAAAGTGATTGGGAGCATAATTATGTTATTGATCGATGTGGAAAGTCTGATACGGAAGCATTATTAAGTTATGGATTATTGAATCGATCAACTATACTAGCACATGCAAACTTTATTTCTGAAAATGATATGGACGTCATTAAGGAACATGGTGCTGGAATTGCGCATTGCCCATTATCAAACTTCTTTTTCTCTGACGCGGTTTTTCCTTTGCGGCGAGCGTTAGAAAAGGGATTGCGAATTGGGCTAGGAACGGACATTTCAGGTGGACCAAGTTCTTCTATAATTGATACGAGCAGAAATGCCATTATTGCTGCTCGAGCATTGGAAAATGGTGTTAATCCAAATATTGAAAGAACCAGTCGGGGATTACCTGATAGCCGCGTTGATTTTTGTGATGCATTTTATCTGGCTACCAAGGGTGGGGCTGATGTTTTAAATATTCCTACTGGAAGTGCTAGCGGGGAAATTTCTTTGATGCCTTACTCATAGATACAGAAATAGAATCTGCTCCAATCTCATTAAGTGATGATAGTGATAAAGATATAGTTCAAAAAATAATAATGTTGGCAACAAGAGTAAATATTGTCAAAACTTGGGTAAGTGGTTTAACTGTGTAATCGGTTTATCAATTGATAAAGAAAATGAAGTAAAAGATAGGATAAATAAAATGGTACATGCATATAAATTTACTAATGCTATTACGCGTATTCCAAGTAAAAGTGTAATAAATGGCTTAAGAGCTTGCGATATAGGATCTCCAGATTTAAATCAGATGATTTTAGATCATCAAGATTACACTTCAGCATTACAAGAAGCTGGTGCAAAAATAATAGAGTTACCCCCTTTAGAAAAATACCCAGATAGTCTTTTTGTAGAAGATACCACCTTGTGTCTTCCTAATGTAGCTATTTTGATGCGCCCTGGAGCACCGTCACGCATGGGTGAAGTTTTAGAAATTGAACCAATAATATGCGAAATGTTTAATAATGTGGTAAAGATTTTAAAACCTGGCCTTATTGAAGCTGGTGATATCTTGACCACGGGAAAAGAAGTTTTGGTAGGGTCCTCAGCTCGAACAAATAGTGAGGGCATTCATCAATTAAGGGAAATTTTAAGTAAATGGAATTATATTGTCAGAGAAGTTGTTACGCCAAAGGAAATTTTGCATTTCAAGACGGATTGTTCAATTTTGGGCCCAGAAACTGTTCTATGCACTAAAAGGTTAGAGAAAACCGGCTGCTTTTCAAATTATCAGGTTATCAACACTCACGATGGTGAGGAGGCTGCTGCAAATGCTATAAGGTATAATGATACGGTCATTATGCCATCAGGCTTTCCAGTTACTTCATCGAGAATTCGAGATGCTGGTTATTCTGTGCGAGAAGTTAATAATAGTGAATGTGCAAAATTAGATGGTGGCATGTCGTGTTTATCATTACGGTTTTAAATGATTACCCTCAATTGAACTGGAGGTTTTAGTTTATTTATGATGATACCTTGCCAGAGAAATTTATTTTCAATCCCGAATGATATTGCTTTTTTAAATACTGCCTACATGTCCCCTTTAACGACATCAGTAGTCGAAGCTATAAATTTAGGTGCTAGGTTAAAGGCTTCACCCTGGGATATATCCATTTCAGATTTTTTTAAAGAACTCTGAGTTGGCGCGTGAGTTATTTTCTAAGATAGTAAATGTGAAACCAGAGAGTGTGGCTTTGGTTCCATCGGCTTCGTATGGGATGGAAACGGCTGCTCGAAATCTTAAAGTGGGAGAGGGCCGAACAATAGTAATGTTAGAAAACCAATTCCCATCTCATGTTTATCCTTGGCGTAGGTTGATTAAAAATACTGGTGGGAAAATAATTAAAGTATCTGAAGAAGATGATCGATCTATAACTGAATTATTATTGAAAAAGATCGATAAAAAATGTGCTATAGTTGCCTTGCCAAATGTTTTATGGACCAATGGAATTCTTGTTGATCTCATTGCTATAAGTAAGAAATGTAAGCAAGTTGGCGCTGCTCTTGTGTTGGATTTAACACAATCTTTAGGAGCGATGGAAACTGATTTATCTAAAGTTGATCCAGATTTTGCTGTTGTAGCGTCTTATAAATGGATGCTGTCACCTTACTCAACTGGGTATTTATATGTTGCTGAGAAGCATTGGGATGGAGATCCCATAGAAGGCAATTGGATTTCACGAAAAGAAAGTAAGAATTTTTCGAACTTAATTGATTATACAGATAGTTATGAAGTTGGTGCTATGAGATTTGATGTGGGTGAAAGGGCTAACTTTGCCCTTCTACCAGGCGCTATACAAGCAATGAAACAAATAGAAGAATGGGGTGTGAAGAATATTGAGGCTACGTTAGCAAATAATAATTTGATATATCCTTACGACTTTGTGATTTAGGTTTCACTATACCAAAAGAAGCCAATCGAGGGCCCCATTTTATTGGTGCCAGGCACCCCGGTGGATTGAAAAAGGATCTTTTGCAAATTCTTGCTAGTAATCGAGTATATATATCAGAAAGAGGTGGAGTGTTAAGGATTACGCCACATCTATGGAACAATATGGAAGATTTTGATAAGTTTATTAATGTTTTGTCAGATAGCATGTAAAATATTTTCTTAATGACCATCTGAAAAGTGCTACATTTAAACTCAACAAAACTCTTTATTTAAAAATTGGATTATTTTTTTCAATTCCAGCTGCATTGGTTTTTACCATCACGCCTAAAATTAACTATTAGATAATATTCGCGATTAATAATTTAATTATTAATTTAAAACAAAGTCTTAACTAAGGATTGAATATCTGCTTCATTATTGAAATGTGCTATTGATACCCTAAGGCGGTTATTTCGAATTCCACATACTATATTTGTTTTTATTAATTTTTCCAGGGTCTGTGTTATTTCCAGTGATTGGCATTTAAGACTGATAATATGAGAACTGGCAGATTTATCATCGATGGATCTATATGGTTGCCATTTTGATTCCCTGATACCATCACCTAATAATGTGGCTAATTTTTGTGCATGGTTATTTATTGATGTGATGTTTAGATTAATTATTTCTTTAATTGCAGTTTCGAGGCCTTTAATTGAAATATATGACATTGTGGATTGTGTGAATTTCCGAGCATCTTCAGCATACAAAAGTTTTTTAGGTTGCATATCAAAGGGGTTTGATGCCCCCATCCATCCTGCCATGATAGGGTCTTCCTTCAAAACTTCACTGGAAATAGCAGCTAATCCTACTCCACCATGACCCCCAAGCCATTTATAACCGCTACATACTAGTACATCAGCGCCGTAACTATCTGTATCAATAGGTATTGCTCCTGCTGCTTGTGTTACATCTAAAATTAGCTTTGCTCCAACATTTTTAGTAGCTTTTCTTAATTTATATGGGTTGATTTGTGTTCCTGTAGAGAATTGTACCAAGCTAATTGCTACTACTGCGGTTTCACTATCAATATTTTTAATAATAGTATCTGTTAAGCTTTCGTTTGGAATTTCATCAATAAAAATCATTTTACAATTGTAACGTTTGCTATATGCAATCCATGGTCGAGTAATCGCTGGGAAATCTGATGATACAACCAAAATTTTACTAGTTTCTTTAGGTTTTAACATGAGGGGCAACTGACTGAGCATCTCGCTAGAACTACCAAGAATCGCAATTTTCTCTTCAGTTGTATTGAGTAATTTGGCTGCATTTTTTCTTAATGGATTGAAAAACTCTACTTCCTCCTGGTCGGACATTTTAAGATTACCAAAGCGTGCTACATCATGGAGAAAGTCAGTCATTGCTTGAACTGCAGGTTCACCAATTAAACCCAGAGAGGCCTGGTTTAGATAATTATAACTAGATAAGCAGGGGTAATGCGCTCTGTTTGAGAGAGAATTTAACATTCTGTTTTCTCTATTAATTTATGGATGTTAGTTGCTCCTCTAGAAAGGAAAGAAGAGTAACTTTCTGAGTCGATATTAGCACCACAAACAATTAGCCCTACCCGTTTATTTTTTAACCTTGATCTAAGTGGTGAAATCATTCCAGCCATTGCGGCACCTGCCGCTGGTTCTACAGCTAATTTAGCTTCTTCTTGAAACAGTGTCATTCCTGCACAAATAAGATCGTCACTAACTGTCACAATTTCATCTACATATTTTTGACATAGCGCTAAACCAAAGGGTAGGGACATCGGTGGCGATAAACTATCAGCAATAGTTTCGACCTTTGTTAGGGTAATGGGTTCACCTTTTAAAATACTCTGTGACATTGAGTTTGCTCCAACAGGTTCAACCCCATAAACTTTGCAATTTGGGTTTATCTCCTTTACTGCAGCCGCCACGCCACTAATTAGTCCTCCTCCACCAACGGAGACAATAACGGCATCTAAATTTAAAATGTCTTCCATTAACTCCAAGCCAACACCAGAGGCTCCTAATGACGTATGCATTCCCTCAAAGGGATGAATAAAGGTGCGTTTTTCATCTTTTACTAAGCGTTCGGCTTCTGCAAACAAAGGAGCCCCAGCTTCTTTTAAAGTTATTTTTGCACCTTGTGCTTTAGCCGCCTTAATTCGAAATGGATTCGCGCTAGATTGCATAACCACATGAGCAGACATATCTAATTGTTTAGCTGCCCAAGCTGATGCTATTGCATGATTGCCTGCACTTGCAGCTGTTATCCCGAACTTCTTTTCATCTATTGGAATTTGGCGAGCAACTGATAGAGCCCCACGTGCTTTAAAGGTTCCTGTGTGTTGTAAGCATTCTAATTTTAAAAAAACTTCGCTATTTCCTAGAAGTTCCGAAATCAACTGCGAGTTCAGCTTGGTTGTAGGCGTGCGAATAATGTATTTTGATAATTCTTTAGCCTTTTCTCTAATCGATTGTAGATTTATTCCATCAGTTTTCATAAGCTTCCCAAGACATTTTGTAATTTTAAAATATATATTTTGAAGTATAAGTAATGTTTGTTCGTAACAAAAAGTCAACTAATTAACTGACTACTTTTAAACAATCTGAGGTTATGCTGTAACCCTGAGTTTTTATTTAATTAAAGGGATTTGAAGGTGGATTTCCTCCACAAATCAAAACAGCTACCTTTTCGTTTTCTTTTGGTATGTACGCGCCTGAGGTTAACGCTGCCAATGCTGTTGCAGCTGCAGGTTCCACAAATTGTCTCAATTTATCCCAAAGTAAAATTTGAGCTAGTGCAATATCTTCATCTTTAATGGTCAAGGCCAAAATATCTTGTTCTTTGGCTAACTGGAAGCAAATATTACCAGCTTTTTTTGCGCCTAAAGCGTTAGACGCTATTCCAGAAACATCCACGTCAATTGGTTTGCCTGCTTTTAGGGCGGATGATAGCGCACTTGATTTTATTGGTTCAACAGCAATAACTTTGCGCCGTCCTTGCAACCAAGCCATCGATCCAGCAATCAAACCACCACCACCTACAGCAATTAAAATTGTATCAGCTTCTAACCCTTGCTGTTCCCACTCATGCATAAGTGTCCCTTGCCCACATGTGGTTTCCACTGAGTCAAAAGCGTGAACTTGCATCGCACCAGTTTCTTGTTCAAATTTTTCAGCAGCAATTAAGGCATTTGCATAAGCTCCTTCTACAATTGTCAATTCTGCTCCAGTATTTTTAATTAAATCAATTTTTGTCTTACCAGCTATCTTTGGTACAAAAATATGAGCTGGATACCCAAGTGTTGTTGCTGCAAAGGCTACCGCGGCGCCATGGTTGCCACCTGATGCAGCTACAACGCCTGTTTTAGGAACCTGGGCTGAAAGTAACGAATTAAATGCTCCTCTTGGTTTGAAACTACCAGTATGTTGCAGATGTTCAAATTTGAGTTCAATATTATACTCTGGATAAATAGATTTTGTTGAGAAAATTGGAGTTTTAACGATAAATGGTTCAATTCTCTTTGCTGCATCAGCTATCAGATTCTGCCAATCCATTGCTTAAGTTCCTTTTGTAAAAAGATTATTAGTTGAAGTATGCAAAACTACAAATAGTGAGTGCCTTAACTATTCAATATTTATAGCATTCTTTAGGTTAGTGAACCATTTGGTATGATCATCATAACATACCAGAGTTGGTTGTATCTCTGGAATCTCCATAGTGCTACCATAGGGAATTAATACTTTTTTATTTGAGTTACCATATACTTTTGGGACACGTGATCCACAATTCTTGCACGAAGAGGTTATAAAGTTACTTGGTTTGGGCATTCTGAATTCTAATCGATTATCTTCACCAGATAGCCAATTGAATTGTTCAAATTTAACAAATAAATTTGTTGCAAACGCACTGCCGGTTAACTTTCGACATAACGAGCATTGGCAAATGCCAAAGAAATCAAAAGGTCCCTGCATGTTCCAAGAAATTTGTGTACACAAGCATTCGCCAACGAGTACTTTATAATTTGGCATTCTATTGTCCTTTTGAAAAACTGACATTCTTGTTAACTATTATTCACAAATTAAGTAAGATCTTAAAGCTGTTTTTAAGAAATATATCTAAACGTATAGATTTCTATAGTACTTTTTAAGAAGCATAATTGTCCATATTGTGAGTTTTATGCAACATTTTCCTAAAATTAGTATATATAACTGACCTTCAGGAGTAGTGATTCGCTGGACATGAGTAATTATTCTGTTAATAGGGATTCGTGAAGTATTCTTTCACCGAATTTTCCGAAGGCTGATGTGGTTTGACGGTTTTTCAATTTAAGATCTCACTGCACCAAGTTACCGCATGTTGTGGGTAACAACAAATAGGAGAAAACAGATGGCTAATGGCACTGTAAAATGGTTCAACTCAGCAAAAGGCTACGGCTTTATAGCACCAGACGATGGCGGAAATGACGTGTTTGTTCACATCAGCGCTGTTGAAGCTGCTGGATTGCGAAGCTTGAATGATGATCAAAAAGTTTCATATGAACTTGAAGATGGTCGCGACGGAAAGAAATCTGCTGGTAACTTAGCAGTTCTTTAATTAATTTTAGAAAATTATTGATTAGGCTCGACTTTTGTCGAGCCTTTTTTCATTTAAATTAATATTTTAGAAATATTTGAATTATTATCCACTTGAACTTCCAAGTTAATTTTTCCTAACTTTACTTATTAGTTTTAACTCACTTTTGGGGAGTAAGTAATATGGATAGTGAACCACAGAATAATGGGATCGCCTGGGTTGAGGTAATTGATCAGGCAAACGCTTCAGGCTCATTAAATGAAGCATATGATGCTGTAAAAGGTACAGATGGTACTGTGGAAAATCTTTACTTAGCAATGTCACAAACACCTGATGTTATTCAGCCTGCAGATGATCACTACTTGGCTATTCTACATAATCCAAACTCACCATTAGATCCTTGGTTTGCCGAATTATTATCCACCTACGTGGCCATTCTATGTGGCTCAAATTATGCTTATTTGAATCATGGTGAAAATTTTGAATTCTATTTTAAAAATAGGAATAGATCTAAAATTATACTTAATTCCCTACATGACGAAACTTGGATGAATGTGTTGCTTTATGAGGGGAATAATTTAGTTGAGGCTTTAAAGTTTAGTCAAAAATTGACTTTAGAACCAGATAAAATGATTGAAGATGACATTAAAAGACTAAGGGAAGTTGGTTTTACTGATCAAGAAATCTCTTATATTGTGCAGATAGTGTCTTCATTTGCGTATTGGTGTAGGATGATTAATGCTTTGGGTACAAAAATTGGAAAAACCATTGGATTTGCCAATACTAAAGAATTGGAAAAGTAAAACACACTAATTAATATTGTGTTTTATTAAGATTGAGCGAACTGCGTTCCGATCAGTAATAGTTTGCATATGGCGGTTTAAATTTTTGTATTGGTTAATTCCATTTGGAAAAATCTCTGTCCAAATTGTTTGCATTGCTAACAAAAAATCTAATATTGTTAATTCATCACCAAAGAAAAACGGACCTTCTTGAAGCGCTTCATCTAAAATTTTAAAAACTTGGCTTAATCTGATTAACGAGGCTTTTTGTAGCTCAGCAGCAGTTTCTTTATTTTTAGTATAAAATTCTGGATGAAATTGAATCATAACATCTGGTTGTAGGGTTGTGCCTAAGTAGTAAAACCACTGCAAAAACACACCTCTTCTTGGATCTTCTGGCTTAATAATTAAATTGAATTTTGGAAATTTTTCACCCAGATACATAGCTATTGCACCTGTTTCAAAAATACCACCATCTGGTGTCATTAAAGCAGGTGATCTACAATGTGGGCTTATTGAGCGAAAGGTGGGATCTGGTTTATCAGTAAATATCTCTATCCATTTAACATCATAGTTTGCTTTAACTTCCTCCAATATTGCGTGCACTGACATTGCGTAAGTATTTGGTGCAGCGTAAAGAGTATATTCACTCATCAAATTAATCCAATTGTTTAAGAGCTTTATAAAATATAAAAGGCCAGACTGTTGTCTGGCCTTTTTAGTGGGTAATTTTGCTTGTTAACTATCAATCCAAGCTGTTCGTGGTCCTTGATAGAAGCCCAGTGGTCCAGAACCATGTGGTGCTATTCCTTGTACTTCGTTGCTTGCCGCATCTACGTAGTTTCGGAAGCCGAGAGTACCATTCCCGAGCATACTGCAAGCATTTCTTGCATTTCAAAATAAATTGCTAATAGCCCCTGAACGTGATGATCTGGTTGAAGTGGATGTATTTTATCCATGCCTATACATTGTCTCATTCCAACCACTCTCAGATGCAAAGGCAATGGCAAAAATCAAATCGGGCACTGGTCGAGCATCCCAGCCAGAAACAATGATTGGTTTTTGAATCCAAACTGCGGACCAGTAGCTGTCTGCTGGTGGATTGATAACATTCAGATTAATGTTTGCTTTCTTGGCGCTTTGTTGCAAATGTTGAGCACATGCAAGTCCACCAGAACCTGCAACGTCAGATCCATAGAAATCGATCGGAGTATTTTCCAAACCAGCTTTCTTAATATGGAAATTTGCCTTATCAGGATCATAAGTTCTTTGAGGAAGTTCGGTGTTATAAAATGGGGAATTAGGAGCTATTGGATGATCATTTCCAACTGAACCAAATCCTTTTAACACATTATTAACTAAACCTTCTCTATCCATTGCATGCTTGATTGCCAATCGGAAGTCATTATTATTAGTAGGTTCTCTATCCACCATCATCGCAAGATTTAAGAAGGCTCCACTAGGCGCATCAATTACATAAGAGCTACCACTGTTATTAATTAAGCGCGCCGCTTTTTGGTCGAGTTGTAATATACAATTTATATCACCAGCCAACAGAGCGTTGATTTTTGCAGTTGGATCAGGTATTCCCACGAATTCTACTTCGTCTACATAAGGTCCATCATTTCCCCAGTAATTATCATTACGTTCAAATACATAACGACTTCCAGGTGTGAATTCGACAACCTTAAATGGACCAGTTCCTGCTGGTTTAGTAAAGTCTTCTCGCCCATTTTGAGTAATTTGAACTCGTGTGTCACTTAAAACAATTGGGAAGTCGGCATTAGGAGCAGATAAGTTAAATCGAAGTTGATGATCACTTAATCTATCCATACTTGCTATTGTGCTCATATAGGCTTTTGCTGGTGACTCAGTGCCTTCTCTAAAGTGACGGGTCACAGAATACATAACGTCATCTGCAGTAAATTTTGCGCCGTCATGCCACTCTACATCAGTACGTAAGTTAAAAACCCAAGATGAAGCATCTGCATTTGACTCCCAAGATGTAGCTAAGAAAGGTGCTGCATTTAAGTCTGGGCCTCTATTGACTAGCCAGTCGTGAACACAATTTCCCATTAAAATGTTACCAGTTCCCCAGTAATGCGTAGGATCTAAACTATCCTGTGCGGCGGCTTGCTCCATACCTATTACGAGCCTGCCACCTCTTTTTGGTGTTGCAGCATAAGCCCTTTTGCTAAGCAGGCCATTGATTACGGTACTTGATGCTCCTGCTGCTGCAAGTGTCCCCATAAATTTCCGTCTTGAAATATTATTTTTCAAAAACTGCTGGAAATGGTATTCGTTAAATTTTTTATCCGACATTCCAAATTCTCCCCTGTTGTTGTGATAATAACTAAACTGTTAATAGCACACTTTTTATAATATGCTCATATTTTAATATATAACTGTGATCACAGTAAATATAAAAAAGCAAGAAGGTAATAATAATTTATTCTAACTATTTAATACTTATTTGTATTAATTTTTTATTATTTTTAAATATAATGTACTATAAATTTGGAACTGAGAAATGATACAAAAAGCTCTTTATTTTCTTTTTGAATTTTTTGAAAAATAGTCTATAAAAAAACTGAATGGATTAATTTTAAAATAAGGCTGGTTAATGGTGGCTGAAAATAAGCAGTTTATGTCCAGTACCCCTAATTTAAGTTCAAAGGTATACGCTGATCTTAGATTAAAGTTGATAACGGGTGAGCTAAAGCCTGGTGAAACTTTATCGATCCGGACATTAGCAGAAGCTTACGATCATGGTTCGATGCCTGTGCGGGAAGCTTTAAGACAGTTATCATCTGATGGTGCGTTGGTAGGTGAAGCTAAGAAGGCTTATCGGGTGCCCGATCTCTCTGCTAAAGAAGCTGCAAAATTATTTTATGTAAGAGCTGCCTTGGAGGGTGCTAGTGCTGAAATAGCTGCAAAAACAGTTCGGCCAAAAGATATTAATTATTTACGTCAATTATCATCTAAAATGGATCAGGCGTGGAAAGTAAATAATGCGGAAAATTTTTTAAAAAATAACTTTTTATTTCATTCGTATATTTATGCTATGGCAAAAAACTCTGTTTTAGAAAAAATGGCTGAAAATCTTTACATTCGAACGGGTCCTTGGTTAGCGAAAGGGATCCAAGATAATCTTTCAAAACCTAATGCGTGGGAAGCAAGTCATGATGGAATAATAGATGCGCTTGCCTTAGGAGATTCTGCTGAGGCAAGACGTTTGATCGAAGCAGATTCTGGTTGGGGTAGACAGTTATACGAAGATTAAAATCAATCGCTACACTTTAGAATAAAATTGGAATTACTAGAGTATTTTACAGGTTTTATCCTTGATTAATTCGTCTTGCTGTGATCACAGTTACTAACAAATAATTAGTTTTGAGCGAGGTAGTATTAATGAGTGTTATTGGCATGATTAGCAGAAGGTTGTTAATCGGAATCTTAACCTTATTATTTGTCTCTTTATTAGTTTTTGTGGGAACTGAAATTCTTCCTGGTGATGTAGCACATGCAGTCCTTGGTCAGGCAGCAACGCCAGAATCTCTTGATTTGGTTAGGGAAAGGCTGGGCTTAAACGAACCTGTGCATGTTAGATACTTTACTTGGTTATTTAATTTTGTCCGGGGTGAATTTGGAGCTTCGTTAGCAACATTTGGTGGATCATTAGCAGGTCAAGATATTGGTACTGAATTAGCAAACCGTGGATGGAACACAATGTTGTTAGCAGGCACAACGGCGCTTATAGCAGTTCCCTTATCTATCTTTTTGGGATTGGCGGCAGCAATCAAACCAGGTGGGTTGTTGGACAGATTTTTAACTTCGATATCCCTAGGCTTAATTTCGTTTCCAGATTTTTTGGTTGCAGTTTTATTAGTGACTGTATTTGCGATCAAGTTACGTTGGTTGCCCGCTATTGCTTCAATAAGACCATCTTATGATTTTTTTGATTGGGTTCGTATTTTAATTTTGCCAGTAGCTAGTTTAACTTTTACAATATTGGCACACATGCTGAGAATGACGCGTTCTGCGGTAATTGATGTATTATCTAGTCCCGCAATCGAAATGGCAATTCTAAAAGGTGTTCCAAGAAGAAGATTACTAATTAAGCACGCCTTGCCAAATGCTATTGGGCCTATTGTTAATGTAATAGCTTTGAATTTGGCTTATTTAATAAGTGGGGTAGTCGTCATTGAAACAATGTTTAATTATAATGGGCTTGGGCGTTATATGGTGGAAGCTGTTACAAACAGAGATATCCCAGTAGTGCAAGCATGTGCTATGATTTTCTGCTCAGTTTATGTCATCGTAAACCTGATATCAGATGTTATCGCTATTTTATCAAATCCACGCGTGAGGTATCCTAAATGAGTGCGATAACTTATAGTTGGAAATCTTATATTTTAGATTTAGCGTCTGATTTAACTCCCGGTGCTTTTGTTAGTATTCTATTTTTAGTACTTGTATTATTAATAGGATTATTTGCTCCTTGGTTAGCACCATTTGATCAAGGTGAAATCCTCACAAATGAAAGTTTTGAACCTCCATCCCCAAATTTATGGTTAGGCAGCGATTTTTTAGGTAGAGATTTACTATCAAGATTAATTTGTGGGGTCCGGGTCACATTATTTTTAGCGTTATTGATTACATTTATTTCTTTTGTCATGGGTGTTGGCATGGGTTTTTTGGCCGCGGCATATGGTGGGAAAGTTGATGCCAAATTATTTGATGAAGGAGATTTTAGATAATGGATCCTTTAATGATTGCTTTAATTGTTATTAATTCATTGGGCAGCTCCTTTTCAGTATTAGTTATTACGATTGCCTTTATTGATATGACGCGTGTTTATCGTGTTGCCAGAGCCCTGGCTGTAAATATAATGGTGATGGACTATGTCGAGGCTGCAATTGTTCGTGGCGAAGGAAAGGGTTGGGTTATTTTGCAAGAAGTTTTGCCAAATGCTCTGACACCACTAGCGGCCGAGTTTGGAATAAGATTTACTTATGCAATTTTATTTATTTCTGCGTTGTCTTTTCTTGGTCTTGGTGTGCAGCCGCCACAATCTGATCTAGGCGTCTTAGTTAAAGAAAATATGCAGGCACTATTATATGGGGAATATACAAATATTTATCCAGCCTTAACCATCGCAGGGATAGCTATTTCAATGAATGTTTTCGTTGACTGGCTTTTAAAGAGATCTAGTGCCAAATTGTCTGATGAGATTTGATCATGAATAAACCTTTATTAAAAGTTCAAAATTTAAATGTTTGCGTGAGAGATAAAAATGGTGATGAAGTAAAAATTGTTGATGATATTTCTTTTGATATCAAACCAAGTGAGGTGATTGCACTAATAGGTGAATCTGGATCTGGGAAAACTACTATTTCTTTGTCATGTATGGGCTACGCAAGACCTGGTTGTCATATAACAAGTGGCTCAGTGGCTCTTGGGGATGAGAATGTTTTAAGTAAAAGTCTAAAGGAGCTTCAAACACTTAGAGGAAAGGAAATCACCTATGTAGCTCAAAGTGCTGCAGCATCATTTAATGGAGCAATGACCATTAATTCCCAGGTTACGGAAATACCGATAATAACAAAAACCATGACAAAAAATGAAGCATTGAACAAAGCAGAAAAGCTTTACGATGCTTTGGAATTGCCTAATCCACAAACGATTGGTTTGAGGTACCCCCACCAAGTTTCGGGTGGTCAATTACAAAGGCTGATGGCAGCAATGGCTATGATTAGTGATCCAAAGCTGTTGATCTTGGATGAGCCTACTACCGCCTTGGATGTGACAACTCAAATTGAAGTTCTACATGCGTTCAAAAAATTGATTAAGGATAATAATACCGCCGCAATTTATGTAACTCATGATCTTTCTTTAGTTGCACAAATTGCAGATCACATTTTAGTATTAAAAGATGGAAAACAAATTGAATATGGCACAACTGATCAGATTATTAATAATCCAAAGGAAGATTACACTAAAGCCTTAATTGATGCCGCGCATGTTATGCCAGATGAGATAACGTCTCCAGCATTACAGGTATCAAAAAATCCACCTTTGCTTGAGGTCAAAAATGTAACTGCTGGATATGGTAAAAAACAAGAAATTACAGCTATAAAGGGTGCTAATTTAAGTATTGAGCCTGGTGAGACTGTTGGTGTGATAGGTGAGTCTGGCTCTGGGAAAACTACATTGGGGCGTGTGATTTCTGGATTAATGGCACCAAAACAGGGGCAAGTTTTTTTAAATGGTCAAGTACTTCAAAGTAACCTTTCAAAGAGATCGCGTGAAGAATTACGTGATATACAATTTGCTTTTCAAATGGCGGATGTTGCTCTTAATCCTCGGCAAAAAATTGGAAAAATACTTGGAAGGCCTATGCAATTTTACCGAAAAATTTCCAATAAAGAAATGGAGTATGAGGTAGAAAAATTATTAACTCGTGTCGAGTTGCCAACAGAGTTTATTAGAAGGTTTCCAACTGAATTATCTGGTGGACAGAGACAAAGAGTAAATCTTGCACGGGCGTTAGCCGCAGAGCCTAAACTGATAATTTGTGATGAGATTACCTCAGCACTCGACACAATAGTTGCTCAACAAATTTTGGATTTATTGGCTTCTTTGCAAGAAGAACTTGGATTGAGCTATTTATTTATTACACATAATATTGCGACTGTTGCTCAAATATCAAAAAAGATTGCCGTTATGAGAAATGGCCAAATAATACAGAGTGGCTCTGTTGAAGATGTTTTAACTCCTCCATGCCATGAGTATACGCAATTATTACTAAACTCGGTACCTGAAATGCGAACAGATTGGTTAGACGGTGCTGTTGTTGAACGCAGGCAATTACTCTCTAAATTAAAAACAAGATAATATGCTTAATCTTTGATTATTATTATGTTTGGAATTTAACGTAAGGTCTTTTCATAAATTATGTTTACATGCTGGTATCTAGATATTACCTATGATAGCAGAACTGTGATCACAGATAGCATGGGATGTGTTTATGCCAAATATTAGATATGATAATGTTAATGCATTAAGAGAAGAGTTAAGTGTACTCAAATCTTTAGATGCTTCTGATGCCCGAACTATGCCATCTGCATTTTACACTCTTCCAAGCTTTCATGATTTAGAAAAAGATGAAATTTTTCGTAAAGAATGGGTTTGTTTAGGACATATTGGTGAAATCCCCAATAACGGTGACTATTTTACTACGGAATTAATTGAAGAGCAGCTAATTGTTTCTCGCGATAAGGCAGGAGAGGTACATGTATTATCTAATGTTTGCCGTCATAGAGGAAATTTAGTAGCGAAGGGTCGAGGTAACAAACGTAGTTTTGTCTGTGAGTATCATGCTTGGACTTACGATATTGATGGCTCTCTTAAAACTGCTCCGTTAATGAGCAAAGTCAAGAATTTTGATCGCAAAAATTGTGGTTTGCCAAAATTAAATTCTGAAATTTGGAATAATTTTATTTTTGTTAATCTTGAGGGAAATGCATCACCTTTAGCACCAAGAATGACCAAACTTGATAAACTATTACACAATTACCATCACGAATTGCGTAATCTTTTGTTTAGTGAAGAGACGGTTTGGGATACGAATTGGAAAAATTTGAATGAGAACTTTATGGAAGGTTATCATTTATTTGCCACGCATCCAAAAACTTTACAACCAATGACCCCGACGCAACTTTGTAAAAAGGTTCCTGGTGAAGAAGCTTGGACGGCTTTTAGATCCTATTATGATCCAAATTATCCTCCAAGAGGGCCATTCCACAAAGACTTGACTGAAGACGAACAACAAAATTCAATTTTATTTAATCTGTTTCCTAGTTTTGTGATCGCTGTAGCAGCAAATTATACGTTGTACCTCTGTTTAAGGCCTGCAGGTGTGGGCAAAGTGGCTATTCGTTGGGGAGTTGCTGGATTAAAAGAAGATCCAAATGATCCAGAAGTGATCGCGTACGTAGATCTCTGTAAAGCTTTTAATTTGGAAGACAAAGAGAAATTAGAAACATTACAAATAGCACAAAATACAAGATATTATCAGAGTGGTCCTTTGGCCCCTGCCGATTTAGAGGGCACTATTTGGGATTTTTTAAACTATATGGCCGGTAAGTTGGCTGATGATGTGAAATTAAAAGATTAGTTTAGAAAAATTTACCTTTATATGATTGATTAAAATTGATGAAAAATTTCTTAAAATGCAAAGATTTAAAATTAAATAGGCAAAATATTAAGCATTTAAAATAATTTTTGCACAGAAACTTATACATAGTATTGAAACGGAAATTAACGCAATGACATTGATTAATATAGAGAAACCAGCTTCACCCTTAGTTGAATTACTTGATAATAGCAGACTAATTTGTGATTTTCTTAAGGCTATGGCCCATGAAGGGCGTTTGATGATCCTTTACAATCTTGCTGATGGAGAAAAATCTGTTTTAGGTTTGGAATCTTTATTACCATACCGTCAAGCTGCAATTAGTCAGCAATTAGCTAGATTAAGATTTGAAGGATTTGTTGATTTTAAGCGCCAAGGTAAAACAAGATATTATTACATCAAAGATTTAAAGGTTTTAAAGCTTATTAATTTAATAAATGAAGAGTTCAATTAATAGTTTAAAATTGCTAAAATTATTACCGATATTAATAAAGCGGCCATTAATAGATTTATGTATTTCAATGTTTTTGGTGCAAAGTCTAAGGTATGTATCAATGCGCCTAAGCCCAACCAGGCGAAGTGGCCAGGTAGCCAAATCAAATTAGCTACTGAAATTTTAAAAAATAATTCTAAAATTAGATCATTAGGCCAGATCAAAAAACCAGAAAATAGTGTTATTTGAACCATATAATTTTTTGGATTTATAAGTTGTAAACAGATTCCATCAAAAAAATTTAGCCTTTTAGTTGGCTTTGTGAGTGTCGAATTTGAGCTTTGTCGCAGAATATTAATTGCTAAGTAAAATAAATATGCTGATGATAAAATTAATAATATTAACCGTAGCATTGGGTAAGTGAAAATTATTGATGCTAATCCTAGGATAACCAAAAGTAATACAATGTTTGCTCCTATAATAACACCAAAAACAAAGTGTATTCCATTTTTAAAACCATGGTTAATACCTGAATTGATAATCATTAGTATACCAGGGCCTGGAGCAAGCATTAGTAAAATAACAGCTGTTATAAATGATAACATTTTGTACGTTTTCTGATTTTTATAATATTAACTTTTAACAAACTCTCTCCACGCAATGACTAAGCAACTGCAAATTATGATTATTGCCCCTAAGATTTGATTTAAACTCATACTCTCTGAGAAGAGTAGATAACCCGCGAAGCCTGATAATGGTATTTGTATGTACCTCATTGATGACACTACGACTGCGTCAAGATATTTATAAGCTGTGGTAAAGAAAATTTGCAATACAGAAGCAACTGCACCCAATAAGATCAGATCAATTAATGTTTGACCGCCAATACTTGATAATTGTTTTGGCATTATGATTATTATTACAGCAATAACTATTGTCCCTGAAAAGTTATACCAAAGTGCAATGCTGGTTGGCTTATCGCTACGACCTAAACGACGCAACAAGATAGCCAAGATAGCACCAGAAGATGCTGCCAAAATTCCATAAATTACAGCTATTGACATAGCAGATGAGAATGGATCGGTCACAATGATTATTCCAATCAATCCAGTTAGAACAGCAGCCCATCGAAACCATCCTACTTTTTCGTTTAATAAAAATGGAGATAATAATGTGACAAAAATAACTGAGCTTTGAAATAAAGTCGTTGCCTGACCTAAGGGCATCGATCGAATCGCTAAGAACCAAAATGATATACCGCTCAAACCAAAAATTATACGAAGCAACAATGTTTTTTTTTGTTCAATTTTTAAAAATTGAGATTTTCTAGCAATAATCGCAAAAATTAATAATAAAGGTACAGAAAATAGAAACCTATAAAATAATGTTGTTATTACAGTCACATCAGTACCAACTTTTTTTACTAATATGCCTGAAACTAACCCAAGAACTACGGCTGTTAATGTGCATGTTATTCCAATTATGGTCCTGTAATTATCCATTCTGGTTGTGTCCAAATCTCAGATTAAGATTTCCTTTGCCAATTATGAATAAATTTCCAGTTAATATTATCACAACACCTGTGATTTTTATTGGTGTCCAAGTGAAGTCTTCAAATAACCAAGATAACATTAGCGCCCAAATTGGAAAAACGATCATCGCATATGCTGCTTTATTTGCTCCAACTCGTCCAAGTAATGTCAAATAACTCCAAAAGCCAATGATTGACCCAAATATTGCGAGGAATAAGAGACCAGATAAAAATGACAATGATGTTGGTAATTGAACGTTTCTATCAAAAAGTATTGTAACAACTAATAGGGAAATTGCACCGTATGTCATACCCCATTTATTAGCACTCACAACTGTTATTTTTTGTGTCTGTAATATTTTGGAAAACATATTTCCAAGTGAAGCAAGGTAGGTGGCAAATAAACATAAACCAATCGCACTCAATAATCCCTTTTCTTTAAAAAATGTAATATCTTCATAGAAAACCAAAGTAATACCAACTAGACCAATTATTGCTCCAATTACTGTGCTTGTCTGTGGGAAATCTCCAAATATCATAGCATTGTTAGCAATATTCATTGTAATGATTGTTGAGAAAATCACCGCAATTAATCCAGTGGTTAGTCCGGTACTTGCTGCTAAATAAAACAATACATAATTCCAACAAAATAATGTTGCTCCTAAAAGGAAAAATAAAATTTCAGCAATATCAATATCGTTTTTTAGACTTAAAAAAAAACAAAATTCCTTGTAATAAAATTTACGAAGATGAACGAAAAAGAACTGAGTGTAATGCACTTAATTCGCTAACTTGATGTTTAGTTATTATCCAGGTTGAGCCCCAAATCATGATTGTGGTTAGATATAAACCCAGATTAAACATGTAGATATCTTTCAGGCTTTATGCCATTTAATTTTACTATAGAGTGCATTCTAACGACTTAGCCTGGCCATTCTTGGAAGGATATAAAATTACGCTATAATGATAAAGTTGCACCTACAACTCTAAACTTGATTTACTGGAATATCATAGTTTTGCATAAAGCTATTTTTAAACAATTGGATTTTTCGATTAATTTTTATCAAATTATAATTAACTAACAATATTAATTAATCAATTTTTTTTAAAATCCAAAATCCAATATATAGACTGGCCAAGGCTTTAATTGGTCCTACCAGTAATAAAGGTAAGGAGAGTACAAAATCTAAATAACTTTGCCAAAACCAACTGTATAACCATTCAATAACAATAATTAGAAAATTTAATTTTTGTGAAATAAATTCTAATACTGTTTTGATAAAGTTTTCTTCGATCTATTACGACCCAGGTTCCCCATAAAATAAAAAATATTTGAAATGGAGTGGTCCAAATACAAAGTAACGCAATTAACCTAAATATTGCTGTCATACTTAAGTATACTATTTCTTACATTTTGTTCAATAAATGGTTTGTAAAAATTTTAAATAACCATTTATACCATAAATATTTCAAAGTTTTATATTGTTTGCAATAAAACGTAATTAATGAGAACTTCATTAAATAATTTTGGAATAAAATCTAATAAAAGAGGGTTAGTTATGAATGTACAAAAATTTCCTATCGAAAAAAATCAAAGTGAAGTTGAGCGAGAAAGTAGAGAAAATTTAGCGGCATTATACCGATTATATTCAAAATTTGGCTGGACAGACTTGAATCAAACCCACGCAGCAGCAAGGGTTCCTGGAAACTCTAATCATTTTTTTCTTAAACCAGACGAATTTTTAATGGAAGAAGTGACCGCTTCTTCTTTGGCAAAAGTTGACCTTCAAGGAAATCAAGTGGATGGTGATCGGCCTGTAAATCGTGCAGGAGCGTTAATTCACGCAGCAATACTGGGTGCTAGACCTGAAATTAATTATTCTGCACATACGCATTCTAGAGCTGGTGCGGCAGTATCATGTATGGGATGCGGACTGCTTCCAATTTCACAGCACGCTGGTATGATTTTACCAACAGTTTGTATTCATCCGTATCAAGATGTAACTACCGCTGCAGATGAATGTGAGGCCTTAGCACGTGATATAGGGGACAGTTTTGCTATGATTATGGAAAATCATGGTTTGCTAACTTGCGGTAGGTCTATTGGGGAATGTTTTTATTATTTATATTACCTTGAGACAGCATGTAAAATTCAAGTTGATGTATTATCTTCTGGTCAGGCACCTTTATTACTTAGTAATAAGGTTGTTGATGGTCTTTTTGCTGATGGTGGTGTTCCTAAAAATGAGCCCCCAGGAGCTGAGGATTGGTACCCTCAATTGCGTTGGTTAGATAATAATTTACCTGGCTTCAGAGATTAAGCTTGTGACAGCTTTTAAAAGAAAAATACTCTATGATTTTGTAATTATTGGGGGTGGATCGGCTGGATCAACACTTGCATCAAGATTAAGTGAAGATCCTAAAATTTCAGTTTGTTTGATTGAAGCGGGTGGCCGCGGTAAAAGCATTTTCATTAGAGCTCCAATCGCTGGAGCTGCTATTCTGCCTGGTTATGGTAAGGTTTATAATTGGGCTTTTAAAACAGTAAGGCAAAAACATCTGAATAATAGAAAAGGTTACCAACCTAGAGGTAAGGTATTAGGTGGCTCAAGTGCGATTAATGCGATGTTATATGTTCGCGGTCATAAATTAGACTATGACGGTTGGGCTGAAAATGGTTGCGTAGGTTGGGGGTGGGAGGAATGCCTGCCATATTTTAAAAAGTCAGAAAATAATGAGGTGTGGGAAAATAATAATCATGGTTCCAATGGGCCATTGCATGTATCGGATCAAAAAAGCCCTCGTCCAATTACGCATCAATTTGTTGAGGCAGCCAAAGAAATGCAATATCGATATATCGAAGACTTTAACAAAGGTGATAACGAGGGGGTAGGTTTGTATCAAGTTACTCAGTTTCACGATAAAGCTAAAAATGGTGAAAGATGTTCTGCCGCGGAAGCCTTTTTATTTCCCTTTATGGAAAGGCCTAATCTAACTGTCATCACTAAAGCGCAGGTTGATAAAATAGTATTTAAAGAAAATCGGGCAAAAAGTGTTTTGGTTTGGAAAAAAGGCAAACTTGAAGTTATTTCCGCATCTAAAGAGATTATACTTTCTGGTGGCTCCTTAAATAGTCCTCAGATTTTGCAAAGATCAGGCATTGGTAGAAAGGAAGATATTGAGCCTCATGGTATTGAAATGATACATGAAAGCCCCGGTGTGGGCCAAAATTTACAAGACCATTTGGATTTTTCTCTCGCGTATAGAAGTAAACAAACAGATTTATTTGGTATTGGACTGATTGGCATAACGACCCTCATAAAAAATATCTTTCAGTGGAGAAGAGATGGCACTGGAATGATTTCATCCCCTTTTGCTGAGGGTGCTGCCTTTCTTAAAACAGATCCACGCATCAAAACCCCAGATATACAGTTACATTTTGTTACCGCAATTCTAGATGACCATGTTCGAAAACTTCATTTGGGTTATGGATTTAGTTGTCATATCTGCGCTTTACGTCCGTACAGCAGAGGAAGTGTTCGGTTGCGGGATAATAATGCATTTTCGGAACCATTAATTGATCCCAATTACCTATTTGGTGCCGTTTTGATTGAAATATTAATAACTGGTGCTAAAATAACGAGAGAAATCTTAGAAGCACCAGCTTTATCAAAATACCGTGACAAAGAATTATTTGGCGTTAATGGCAACATGACTGATCAAGATTGGGAACAACATATTAGAAAGAGGGCAGACACAATTTATCATCCAGTTGGAACTTGCAAGATGGGTATAGATAGTATGGCGGTAGTTTCCCCAACCTTAAAAGTTCATGGAGTAGACGGTTTAAGAATAGTAGATGCGTCCATAATGCCAACACTAATTTCTGGAAATACCAATGCTCCTACAATAATGATTGCTGAAAAAGCTGCTGATATAATTAAGCAAAAATATAATTTCAGTTAAACGATTTATTTACCTGTTAAAGAAGTATTATCGGGTGCAATGGGTTTGTAGTATTCGGTAGTTTTGTGTTTTTCTGATATGCTAGTTTCAACAAATGGTGCCTTAGATCTACAGAAAACTTCAAAGCCAGCTTCATACCAAAAAGTTGGCGGGTCAAAAGTGCCACCCCCAACACCAATAAGTCCTTTTCGTAGCTCTACTTCCCAAAAAACAGTGGTACCACATGTTTTACAAAATTTATTTTTAAAACTGCGTCCTGACGAGTTTGTAAAATTATACTCAGTTAACTCACCGTTTATAAGATTAATTTGATTTTCCTCGAAATACACTGAGATACCAAATGCGGAACCAGTTCGTGTTTGGCAGTATCTACAATGACAAATACCTGCTCTGACTGGATTACCAGTCGTTTCGTAACGTACTGCGCCACAGCCACAGCCTCCACTATGTTTTTCGGTTTTCATTTATTTAGTCCTCTAAAGTATTAGTCCTCACCCAAAGGTGCATTTTTTCTTCATTTTTTATATACATTGTATGAAAGCTATTGAAACTCAATAATTAATTGTCTCTAAGCTTAGTAAGTAATTTTGATTGAATGAAATGTTTTTAAATAAGAATACAGCACCACATATTTTTACCCTTATATTGATGTCGAGCATGTCTGTCATGAGCATGAGTGTGTTTTTGCCATCTTTACCAAGCATGACTGAATTCTTTAAAACAGATTATTCTTTAATACAGCTGTCAATTTCGTTGTATCTGGCTTGTACGGCGATTGTTCAATTAATTGCGGGACCATTAGCGATATTTTGGACGCAGAAAAATTGTTCTTTTATCGGCGCTCCTTACAGGGCTTTCAATTGGATGCTATTTTGCAAAAAGTATTGAGGCATTTTTATTTTTTAGAGTGTTGCAAGCTTCGATTGCTACTTTAATGGCGATATCAAAAGCAATTGTGAGAGATATGGTTTCGCCTGAAAAGGCGGCATCAATGCTTGGATATGTTACAATGGGAATGTCAGTAGCACCAATGATTGCACCATCAATTGGTGGATTTTTTGAAGCATATTATAACTGGCAAGCAACATTTCTCTTTGTTATTATCCTTAGTATTGGTTTGTTTTTTTTATGTTGGTTTGATCTGGGGGAAACTAATAAAGTTAAAAATAAAAGTCTTAGTGAACAGATAAAAGAGTATCCAATACTATTTTCGTCACGTCGATTCTGGGGGTATGCTTTTGCCGCCGCATTTTCTACGGGAACTTTTTTTGCATTTCTAGGAGGTGCTCCTTTTGTAGGTTCAAAGGTTTTTAATTTAACACCTACAACGATGGGTTTTCTATTTGGTTTGCCAGCTGTTGGATTCTTTTTTGGTAATTTTGCTACTGCAAGATTCTCAGTAAAAGTTGGGATAGATAGAATGATTTTATTGGGAACATTGTCACAAATTTTTGGTATGGGTATGTCATTAATTATTTCTTTATTAGGCTTTGGTAGTGCCAATAACTTTTTTTGGCTTTTTTAGGTTTATATGGTATTGGTAACGGGCTGACTTTAGCTAATTCAACAGCTGGAATGCTTTCAATTCGTCCTGCAGTAGCGGGGACTGCTAGTGGAATCGGTGGCGCGATACAAATTGGAGGTGGAGCTGCCTTAGCCGCACTTGCAGGGTTTTTATTGACTATTAGTGAGAGTGCTTATCCTTTGCAGGTAATAATGTTTTTAAGCGCATTTATGGGTTTTTTGTGTATTGTTTATGTTATTCGGCGTACAAGAATTGTTAGCGATATGAGTATTTAACAATTTGCTTTATTTCATGAGGAAAGTTGATGGATAATAAAGTTACTGAAACAATAAAAATTCTTGAGAAATTAGTTAGTTTTAAAACTATTTCTGGTAATAACAGAAGAAATAAATAATTTCATACCTTTGTTCCAAAGAAATATGGTCTTGAGCCAGTCTTGAGTTATGATGACGATGGAGAGCGATCTAATATATTCGTTACTATTGGTCCAAAAATTGACGGTGGTGTGCTTTTCAATGGTCATACTGATGTTGTGCCAGTTGAAGGGCAAAAATGGTCAACTGATCCTTTCACCTTAACTCAAGTTGATGATCGACTATACGGACGTGGATCTGTGGACATGAAAGGATTTTTGGCATGTGCATTAGCTTCGTTACCAAATTTCTTGGCTGCTAATTTAAAAAAACCCATCCATTTTGCATTTTCGTATGATGAGGAGACGGGAGGATTTGGGATGCCTGTTTTGTTAAAGAGCATGGCAGAGAACCAATTTCAACCTGATGTTGTTATAGTAGGTGAGCCAACAGAAATGAAGATAATCACTGGGCATAAAGGTAGTTATGAAATGCGCACTGAAATTTCTGGATATGAAGTTCATTCATCAAACCCATTATTAGGTGTTAATGCAATTTCGGTTGCCATGAAGCTTATTTCTAAAATTGAAGAAATAGGTCAAGTCAGGGCATCAAATCCTATTCCCGGTTCTCCTTATGAGCCACCATTTGCCACGTTTAATGTTGGTATTATTGAAGGTGGAGCTGCTAGCAATGCGACAGCTGGGTGGTGTAATTTTGATTGGGAATATAGGCCTATGCCAGATGAAGATGGTGGAAAAACAATTGCTGAAATCGAAAATTTTGCAAACAGTATGCTATTGCCAAAAATGAAGGAAATAAGTGATGAAGCAAGTATTAATATTATAACTCAAGCACCAGTAGGGGGTTTGGATGATAGAAACGCTGCAAAAGCATCAGCTTTTATTGCTGACATAACAGGGCTTAATAGCGAAGGAGTAGTTTCATTTGGAACTGATGCTGGTTATTTTAGCGACGATGGATATTCAACTGTTGTCTTTGGACCAGGTAGTATTACTAGGGCACATAAACCAGATGAATATGTTGAAATTTCTGAATTAAAGCAAGGTTTGGAGTTTTTTGAAAAGGTTGCAAAGCATCTGAGTAAATAAAATTAATCCCCTATCTTTTTTACTGTTTTTAAGCTATATTTAATTCTAAAATATGGCTACATTGATGACTTAGTTTTAAAAGTTGATTGCCCAAATCATCTCGTTTTTGATCATCAAACGTATTTACTGGTCCAATGGTTCCTATACTGAATAGGGTTTCATTTTTTTTAATTCTGATTGGGACTGCAACACTTGCAATTCCATTTTAGGTGCTGAAAATAATTTAACTCCTTTTTCTTTAATCTTTTTTAATTCCTGTTCTAGTTCAGTTTTTGAAATTTTAGTATTTGCTGTGTATTGCTTTTTGGGACCATTTAGAATTTTTTGTTTAAATGAATCCTCTGAAAAAGCTAAAATGGCTTTGGAGCATGAACATGCATGGAGAGGTCTAAATCCAAGGCCTGGATGAACGAATGATGAGGTCATATTTTTTGGAGTTTCAACGTGAATAATCTCTACACCACTGTTGCGAAAGCGAGATAAAAACACAGCTTCATCGAATTTTTTAGCAGTTTCCTGTAACAATGGGCTAATGGCTAAACAAATGTCTTTATCGGGAGTTCCGGCCATCACTATGGTTCTTAATCTTTCCCCTATTAAGTATTTTACCATTATCGTTCGGGTCATCCAAGATTCCATGAAAGATCAATTGTTCAGCTGTGCGGTAACACGTGGGTTTTGGAATTCCAGTTAGTTTATGTATTTCAGTTGTAGAGATAGGTCTTCCAGAATTAGAAATAGTTTCTAAAATTATTATTATTCTATCAAGATTCATTATTTTCTCATTTACTAAGAATTATTCTTATTATACGATAAATATTGAATTTGATGCAATATATATTTTTGGAGAAATTTTATGGATGGAATGACATGTTGTGGACCTGGATACGCATCACCAATGGAAGCGATGAAAGCTCCAAGGGAAGAACTATTATATACGATTGCAATTTATGTGGGGACTGGCATTCAAGCTCCAGATTACCTCGCGACAATAGATGCTAATCCGTCTAGTCCAACTTACTCGCAAGTAATTAGTCGCTGTGAGATGCCAGGAATTGGGGATGAGCTTCATCATATGGGGTGGAATGCTTGTTCATCATGTTTTGATGACGCGGGAATGGAAAGAAAATATTTAATAGTTCCTGGTGTTCGTTCTACTAATATTCACATTGTTGATTGTGGTACCGATCCTAGGAAGCCCACACTGTTTAAAACAATTAGTGGTGATGAAATTAAAGAAAAAACTGATTTATCTGCCCCACACACTGTTCATTGCCTAGGGTCGGAAATAATTATTTCGATGCTTGGAGATGCAAAAGGTAATGCCCCAGGTGGATTTTTACATCTAAATAAAGATTTTGAAATATTGGGGCGCTGGGAAAATGATTTAGGTGGAATGAAGTTTAATTATGATTTCTGGTACCAACCACGGCATAATGTGATGGTTTCGAGCGAATGGGCTGCACCCAATACCTTCATGCCTGGTTTTGATTTAGAGGAAGTGGGTAACCTAAAGTATGGCAGAGAAATACATTTTTGGGATTTTGAAAAAAAGAAAGTAATAGAGACTCATTACCTTGGGGAAGATGGTTTGGTACCTTTAGAAGTGCGATTTCATCATAATCCTGATTCAACCCATGGATTTGTTGGTGCTGCAATGTCGTCTAATATTATTCATTGGTTTAAGCAGGGTAATGACTGGATCGTAAAAAAGATAATTGATGTCGAAAATGAACAACATCCTGAATGGCCAATTCCATTACCAGGTCTAATAACTGTTATCTTGTTATCTATGGATGATAAGTATTTATATTTTTCCAATTGGCTACATGGAGATTTGAGGCAGTATGATATTTCGGATCCGCACAACCCTATTCTTAAAGGTCAAGTTTGGATGGGTGGACTGTTAGGAAAAGCCCCAACAGTCAATGATGTTGAAATAGCGGGTGGCCCACAAATGATTCAATTATCTCTTGATGGTAAAAGGCTTTATGTGACTACATCTTTATTCTCCACTTGGGACAACCAATTTTATCCAGAAATTAGACATAAAGGTGGCGTTATGCTGATGATTGACTGTGATGTCGATAAAGGTGGTATGAAAATAAATCCAGACTTTATTGTTGATTTTGGAAAAGAACCAAATGGACCATCACGATGCCATGAAACACGTTATCCAGGTGGCGACTGCACATCTGATATTTGGCTTTAGGAGATTAATATGGATCATAAAGAGGAATATTCCGCTAAATATATTGCAGATGTATTAGCTTCTGTAAAAACGATTGCTATGGTTGGGGCTAGCCCAGATCCCACTAAATTCAGTTATGGTGTGCTTAGGGTCCTTCATGAGCAGGGATTTAAGATGTTTCCTATCAATAATAAGCCAGACATTAAGGAAATTAGAGGTATAAAAGTATTTACATCTTTAGATGCAGTTGATCAGCCCATTGATATGGTTCAAGTTTTTAGAAGAGCGGATGCCTTGTATGGGGTTGCAGAGGAAGCAATAAACATAGGCGCAAAAGTTCTTTGGGGTCAAATAGGTGTGTTTAATGAAGACGCGGCTTCTCTTGCAGAAGAAGCAGGTTTACAGGTGGTTATGAATAGATGTCCAAAAATCGAATTGTTTAGGCCTTTTTGGAAGCCAAAACTTGGATTAGGCATCTAAATGGATAACCTATCTATTCATAAGGTAACTTTAAAAAATCAGAATATTCTTTTGAATGTTAAGTCAGACCAAACGATATATGCAGCTGCGCTAGAAGCAGGTGTTCAATTGCCCATTGGTTGCAAATATGGAGGATGTATTACATGTGCTGCAAAGCTTATCAAAGGCAAGGTTCGTCAACCTGGAGCAACTGCTTTGAATCGCCGGCAATCTGAAGCTGGGTTCATTTTGTTATGTGTTGCGAAGCCAAAAAGTGATTGTCTTATCGAAGAGGGTGTTGAGTCACATGGTGATTTGTATCAAAATCCATTTACTAGCACTGGTTTTAAAAGATAAAATATTGTTTGTTATTATTAATTGTGGTCAATAGTTAGCTATTAGTCACATATTTATAAACTGATAGTAAAAATGAAAACTACTTATTGTATAGCGCAATTAAACCTTGGTTATCTTAAATTTAGCAGAAGTTCTAAACAGATGTGTTCGTATCTAAAAAACCTGGAAAAGGTAATGGAATTTGTTTTGAATGATCCTGGTTTCATATGGATACATGAGAAAGATACTACTGAAATAGTTCATAAATTTTTTGGGAAAAATGCTGCAGCAAATTTATCCACCTGGATTAGTGTAGATCATCTACAAAAATTTATGATGAGCAAATTACATTTGCAGGTCATGGGAAGACGTGAGGAATGGTTTGTTTCTCAAAAGGAAGAAACATTCGTCATGTGGTATGTTCCAGAAGGTCATAAGCCAACATTTTATGAAGCCAAGGAGCGGCTGGAGTTTTTTAGAATAAATGGCCAAACAGAGTATGCTTTCAATGATCTGTTTAGCTATTCTAAAGCCCCATAGTACATAGTACTGACTTTCTTTACTCAATAAGCCGTTTGGTCTCTTTTTGCCAAAATAACATGCGTTGCAATGGCTAGTCCTGCCAGTAAGATTGCAGGGCTATAAATTAATGCAGAACTTGAAAGTATTAGAAGGGCTAATATTAACCTAATAAGCACTTCCCAAATGTGCAAAGTGCGATGGTCAAAACGGCAAAGTGAACTAGCTACGAGATACAAAGATAAAGTGAGGCGGATTAATAACCAGGCAAGACCAGGTATATTTATGGTACCATCGTATCCTGTTAAAAACTTCCCTTTGCTATCATCCGGACTTAAGACAGCTGCATCAATTAAAAGTAACTCAGGATGAAATGCAAACACAAAAGGAATAATAAATATCACAATTCCAGACTTCACGGCTGAAAAACCAGTAGTCATAGGTTCTTCTTTAGTGATCGATGCAGCCGCAAATGCGGCAATTGCTACAGGTGGTGTGATGGCAGAAGCGACAGCAAAATAGAAAATAAACATGTGGGCAGTGAATGTAGCTATCCCCAAGCCTGCCAGCATTGGCCCCATTAGTAGAGCAACGTTGATATAAGCTGGTACTGAAGGCATGCCCATTCCCAACAAAACTGCCATTATCATTGTAAGTAATAAGGCCATAAATAGTAAGAATGGAGTTCCAGTAACACTTAGATCCATTGATGTGAGTATTGATAATATATCTCTTGCTATATAGGTGGAAAAACCAGTTAAATTTAAGCAAAAGTCAATTACCGATACACTTAGAAACATTAAGTACAATGTTGAAATCATCACACCAGCATTTGCTAAAGCCTTTATTATTTTATAAGGTTTCGATCGTATTTCTGGATCGAGAAACAGAAGCAAGATTAGTAAAACACAAGCCCACCAACCGGCAGACCCTGCATCGCCTGCAGAATTTTGAATTACTTTAAACAGCCAAGGAAGTTGATCAGCTGTGCAACTAGTTGCGCCAGCGAGTTTTTCGACACCAAACAATGATCCTATAAAACCGCAACCGACTTGTTCCTTAGGGGTTAAAAGAAGCCCTAATATTAATAGCAGTGGCGCTACAATCATTATCAAATTAAATTTGTCTTGTTTATCGAGTACCATATCTTCGGTTATTTCACCGATAGCTTTAATGTTTTGCTTACGCGCTTGAAAAACTGCTGAGAGAAATAAACACCCAAAGTAAGCAATTGCAGGAATTATGGCAGCTATTATTACTTCCCGATAAGGCACCTGCGTCAGGGCGGCAAGAATGAAGGCTGCTACACCCATTATAGGAGGCATGATTTGTCCACCGCTTGATGCCGCCGCCTCAACACCGCCAGCAAATACTTTTGAGAAACCACGTTTCACCATCATTGGAATGGTTAGGACTCCAGTAGCAAGTACATTAACCACAGGACCACCCGAAATTGTTCCAAACAATGCTGAACTTACGATAGCAGCATGAGCAGGCCCACCATTTAACTTACGTGTCCATCGAAAAGCTAATTTAATTAATGATTTTCCACCTGCAGAAGCGCCAAATAAACTACCTAATATAATAAATGGAAAAACCGTATTTACTAATATATCCATGAATCTACCAAGTAAACCACTGCTATTGTTTACAATTATGTCATGAACTTTTGGTCGTCCGTCTATCAAGTGCCTTGGATCACTTCCTAGCTTGGTGACAAGATATTTATTTATATCTTCAGCTCCGTAGAAATACCAAACAGCAAAAGTAAAGAAAGTATAAGCAACAACTATTATGGTCACTGCAACTAATGGAAATCCCCAAACTTTTATATTATAGATCAAAAATATAGTTATTGTTGCAGCCATTATTGCAAATAGCCAAACACCCGTAGTGGCCATACACTGAGGATCGTCGACGCCACTTGGCGCAGGTAAACCATACAATTCAGCAAATGCAATTTCTTCTTTCAAGCTTTCAGCTATTAGTTTTGCACGTTCTCCAGTAATTTGATCAATAAGGCAGACGCTATCAATCTCAATTAAATAAGTGACAGCCATCAGACTTGTAATAAATAACATTAGTATATCAAATATTATGCCAAGTTTTTTCCCAGAATTTGTTTTTGCATCTCTAAAAAACGAATGTTTAAGAACTGTAACTACCATCATCATTGTAAATGCTATAGGATGAAGCCACTGGTAAGGAAATTTTCTAATTAAGACAGAATCTACATTAAAAATGTTGGCAATTGATTTTTCTAAACCTGGTATGGATGGAATATTATTAACCATACCAACGAGTACTAATAGAAATCCAATAACACCTGCAATTCTTATTCCAATGTCGTTATTTTCTGTGGTCTGCATGATTTGTAAACTGCTTTTATATTTATAAAGTTATAGATATTCCCGGCTAATTATTATTTAGCCGGGAATGAATTTGTTAAGGTTTAGCGCAATCGGGAATTGAAACTCCAGCTTCTTCCCATGCTGCTACTGCTCCTGGATGATATTTCATGCCAACAGCACCACAAAAACCAGAGTCTCCAGCACTTCCTGCTGTATTTAAACCTAAGTTTTTCGCATATGATGTATTAGTAATTAATCTATCTATGTTTGCAATATGTACTGCAGTCATTGATTTTGCTAATTCGAAAGACATATCTTTATTAACGACCTGCGCACCGGTGGTAACCATTCCCCTCCAATAGCCATCTTCAGAAATAATATTAACGCCGCTAGTATATCCCATTTCATCAATTTTCACGACAATTGGCGCACTACCAGGACCTTTTGTCAGTTTTTGGAATGCTTCGCCTTCATAAATGTCTTTAGGAACAGAGATTAGGTTAATGTTACCAGCTGAAAGCGCACCAATCATAATATCGGATGGTATTGTGAAAGGTAGTACATTGGCTTCGGCACTATTGTCTGTAATCGTTTTTGACATTTGACCCCAGTTCACTTGCAAGCCTGTGTAACCTTCACCATCTTTCAAACCTGTTACTACGCTAATAACCTGTCGCGCGTTTGTTAATGCACCGCCTCTTGGAGGTCCATTATATACAACTTTTCCAGCAAGGTCCCAACTTTTTAGCCCTGTACTTTCATAAGCAAATAAATGAAAAGCTCCTAAATTATATGGAAACAATGCTCTGATATTGTCCATTTGCTTAGAACCTTCTTCTTTTCCAGTCTTAGCATAAGGACCTCGTCCATTTTTCAATAAAAAAGGTAGAATTAAAGGAGTAATACCCATATCAGTAGTGCCGTTTGCTACATTCTGAAGTGTATTGGTAAGAGTCGCTCCAGACTGTACTTGAAGTTCTGCAACACCCGCTTCAGAAAGAATCTGCGCGAAGTGACTAGTTACAGTATGTGTGACTCCTCCAGCACCAGCTGACTCAGCTGACAAATTTTCTGCTGCGTTAGTTGCCGATGCGAAGACAAATGGTAACGCTAACAACCCCATAATTTTAGATTTAAACACTTTCATTCCTTCCATATTTTTTTCCTTAAATGACATTTTATCAGTTAAGAAAATCCCCGTTAAAATAATTTAGATCATTAAAATGACTAAATAGTTATTTGTTTTCTTAATATAATATAGGAATAAGTCTAATTCTGCTTCCATACAAATATTAATTAACATGTTAATGACTTTGATGTTACAAGCAATGATACATTTATGTAAAGTAAAATTTAATTTATTTAATTTGAAATAATTCAATTTCCTTGTTTACTTAAAATGTGAATGCAGAGACAGTTATATTGATTTTTTCGATAAGTTTTGTAGTAAAATGGGGTATAGGATGACGACTGGATTTTTTTATGATGAAAGGTGTTTTTGGCATACAGGGACTGGGTATGCTTTTGCTATTCCAGTAGGTGATTTAGTGCAGCCGCTTGCGGCAGGTGGATTACCTGAGGATCCAGAGACAAAGAGAAGGATAAAAAATCTTTTGAATGTTACTGGATTAGCAAAAGAACTTAATATTAAACCCCAGTATCTTTATTCAACCTGGCGAGTTCACACTTCCAAATACCTTGATGATTTTAAATCGCTATCAGATTTAAATGGTGGAGAAGTTGTACCCTTTTCTACAACCCCCTTTACCCAAGGTGGTTATGAATTAGCATCATTGTCTTCTGGATTGGTAATCCAGGCATTAACGAGCGTTCTTTCAAAACAAAACAAAAATGCCTATGCACTTTCTCGACCTCCAGGCCATCATTGTTTACCCGACAAAGGTATGGGATTTTGTTTATTAGCAAATATTTCTATTGCAATAAAAAATGTTCGTGCCAAAGGCTTGGCGAAACGAATTGCTGTTGTAGACTGGGATGTGCATCATGGGAATGGTACCGAAGCGATCTTTCTTGAGGATCCTGATGTTTTAACTATTTCAATCCATCAAGATCGGTGTTTTCCACCCGATACTGGAAATATTGAAGAGCAAGGTAGTGGACCGGGTTTAGGTTGCAATATGAATATTCCTTTACCTGCAGGTTCGGGGCATTTAACTTACCTAGAAGCAATGAATAGTTTGATAATTCCAAAATTAAAAAAATTTCAACCTGAGGTGATAATTGTTGCTTGTGGATTTGATGCTTCGGGTGTTGATCCATTGAGCCGGATGATTTGTAGTGCAGAAACCTTTGCAATGATGACGGAACAGTTAATGAGTACGGCGAAGGATATTTGCCAGGATAAGTTGGTAATTGCTCATGAAGGTGGTTATTCAGAAGTCCATGTGCCCTTTTGTGCCCATGCCGTTTTGCAAAAATTATCAGGAAGTGTAGTTGATGCTGGTGATCCACTCGGCCCAATATTGGATTGCCAACAACCTAATCATGAGATGTTAAGTGTTTATTCTGGCATAATTGATCGTTATCGAAAGTATTTCGATTTATAAGAATATATAAAAGTTACTATTTTTATAAATATCATTCTATATGTAATTTAAATTTTTTTTTGCAGACGGCTAATGGATTTAAAATGTTGATAGATAAACTTAATAATGCGTTGTTTGTGGTTAACCCAGTTTCTGGCAAGCTATCTATCAAAAAAAAATTATCTTTGATTAAGAGTGTTGTACAAAATAATAATTCAAAAATTGTGGTCACACAATCCCCAGAGGAATCTATTGAGAAATCAAAAGATGCAATGTTAAATGACAGATTAGTAATTGCGTGTGGTGGCGATGGACTTCAAAATATGGTTGCTGAACAAGCTATTAAAACTGGAGGAACCATGGCTGTTTTTCCAATGGGAAGAGGTAATGACTTTGCAGCGTCTCTAAATGTTAAGAATGCGACTGATGCAAAAGAAGCTTTAGTTTCTGGGATTATTCATAAAGCCCGATATCTTAAAGTAGAATTTGATGAATATACGAAGGTTTGTTTAACCTGTGCCGGTGTTGGCTTGCTTAGCGAAGCAGCATTTCGAGCATCAAAAATTCCGATTTTAAAAGGGAGTTTATTATACGCAGTTGCAACATTATTAAGTTTTGTAAATTTGCATAACCATGGTTACCAACTCTCAATTGGTGGTAAGGAAAAAGAAGATTCATTCTTGATAATTGCTGGGGCTGCTTCGCCTTATACGGGTGGCGGTATGTTTATTGCTCCAGAAGCGTTCAAAGAGGATGGAAATGTTAATTTGCTGAGTGCAAAAAAAGTAAACAGGTTGCAAGCAGTCAAACTGCTCTCACAAGTGTTCTCTGGTAAACATATCAACAATAGTAATGTTGTAAATTCCCACGTAAGTGACTTTGAAATTAATACACAATCTACGAATACATGGGCAAGATTAGTTTATGGAGATGGTGAGTACTTAGGAAATTTACCAGTTAAAATTAATATTGGACAGGATCCTTTAAATGTATTGTTGCCGTCTTCAAGTAATCAATAATTTATCCTTGTTAAATTATCTTCAAGCTGGCAATTGTTTATTATTATTGTGACACAATAGTTAGGACTTACTGAATGACTTACGATGAATTTCATAGAACAAACTACAATGCTCGGGTTGATTTACGAAGTGATACTGTGACTCATCCCTCAGAAGGTATGAAAAGTGCAATGATAAGTGCGCCCTTAGGTGACGACGTATATGGCGATGATCCTTCAGTTAATTTTCTGCAAGAAAAGGTTGCTAAACTTTTTGATAAAGAGGCGGCTTTATTGGTCTCAAGTGGCACACAATCAAATTTATGTGCAATGTTGGCTCATTGCGAGCGTGGAGATGAAATTTTAACAGGTGATCACTATCATGTTTTTGTGGACGAAGCGGGAGGTGCTTCTGTATTAGGTGGAGTAATGTTCGCACCATTGATAACTCAAACGAATGGTGGTTTGTCTGCTAAAGAAATTTACGAAAAAGTAAAACCTTATATGAGATTGTGCTGTTTCAAAAATGCTATCTTTGGAAAATACCCATCAGGGTAATGTTCTCGACGTCGAAGAAATAGAAAGTTTGGCCAGCTGTGGTCATAAGAATGGTCTTAACGTTCATTTAGATGGCGCTCGGTTAATGAACGCTGTTGTGAAGCTTGACGTTGAGGCAAAAGAATTTGTGTCGAATATAGATTCAGTGTCTTTATGCTTTTCAAAAGGGTTGGGTGCTCCAGCTGGATCAGTGCTGAGTGGGTCTAAAGTTTTCATTAAAAAAGCTAAACGTATTCGTAAATTATTGGGTGGTGGATTAAGGCAGGCAGGTTATTTGGCTGCGGCTGGAATTTATGCATTAGACAATAATATAGAGCGAATGGCTGTTGATCATGAAAATGCGCTTAGATTGGCTGAGCAATTAAATAATTTCTCGGCCTTGAGTGTTGATCCAGATAAAGTGCAAACAAACATGGTATTTATAGAGCTAGATGATGGCATTGCTGAAAAATTTCGATATCACTTACTTCAAAAAGGGATGTTGATAGGTGCGGGTGAGACGATTGTTCGATTAGTTACCCATTTAGACTGTAATGCTGATGACGTGGATCTTTTTGTAAAAGAAGTAGATGCATTTTTTAATTAAAAACAGAATTTGAATTAGATTTAATTTGAGGCAAATTGATGCAACAATATTCATTATTAGATTTATCACCAGTTTCTGAGGGTTCTGATGTTGGGAAAGCGTTAAGTAATACTTTGGATTTAGCTATTTGTGCTGAAAAATGTGGCTATCATAGATATTGGTTGGCTGAGCACCATAATATGCCAGGAATCGCCAGTGCTGCAACTTCTGTCGTTATAAGCAGAGTAGCCGCTGAAACTAAAAAAATGCGAGTGGGTGCGGGGGGCGTTATGCTACCAAATCATTCACCTCTCGTTATTGCTGAGCAATTTGGAACATTGGCATCATTCTTTCCAGATAGAATTGATTTGGGATTGGGTAGAGCGCCGGGAAGCGATATGCTGACCGCTAGAGCATTAAGACGAAGTTTAGAGAATAATGAAAACTTTCCCAATGATGTGTTGGAGCTCTTGTCGTATTTTTCTGATGGCCCTAGCTCCGGAGTAGAGGCAATTCCTGGAACTGGTACTAATGTCCCAGTATGGATATTAGGCTCTAGCCTTTTTGGTGCAGAACTTGCTGCACATTTAGGATTGCCTTATGCTTTTGCTTCTCATTTTTCACCCACCCTTATCGAACAAGCTTTACATATTTATAGATCTAATTTTAATGCATCAAAATGGCTGAGTAAACCTTATGTAACTATTTGTGCTGGTGTATGTGTTGCGGATACAGATGATGAGGCTTATTATCTAAAGTCTTCTCAAATATTATCTTTTTCCAATCTCATAATGGGAAAACCAAGTAAATTGCCACACCCTGTGAAAAACATTGATGAAATAATCCCAAATGCCGTATTACAGCAGGTTGAACAAACCTTTTCGTGCTCTGCCACCGGTAGTATTCATTCTGTTGAGCGGGCTCTTAGTGGTATCTTAGATAAATACAAGCCTGATGAGTTGATGGTCACAGGAGCAATTTATGATCATGCTCTGCGAAAACGTTCATTTGAGATGGCCAGTGAAATATTATCAAATTATAAGACCAGTTAAACAAGATTAATTAAAATTATCAAATAATTCATTCTATCGATAGACATTGGTAAAAGAGAAGAATACCCATTTGGTATGTATGATACCAAAAATGCAATCTACCTTAATAACTCAACGCCCCCGCACATTCTAACTTTAGTTTTGTTGGCTGGGATGGCTGCTCTATCAATGAATATATTTCTGCCGTCACTGCCTGGAATGACTGCTTATTTTGATACAACTTATGCTATAATGAATTTGTCTATTTCAATGTATTTAGCGTTTACTGCCTTATTACAGCTTTTTATTGGACCTATATCTGATCGGGTTGGACGTCGTCCTGTTGTATTGATCAGTTTTGTTATCTTTTTCATAGCTACTATAGGATGCCTATTAAGCACTTCCATTGAAGTTTTTTTATTTTTTCGAATGTTGCAAGCATTTATAGTTACTGGAATGGTTTTATCGCGCGCTATAGTTAGAGATATAGTTGAAGACAAAAAAGCAGCAAGTATGATAGGTTATGTAACCATGGGAATGGCTATGGTTCCAATGTTTGCACCAGCAATTGGTGGCTTTCTTAATGATTTATTTGGTTGGAAGGCAAATTTTAGTATGTTGTTATTTATAGGAATAATAATTGCAGCATTGGCTTATTTTGATTTAGGTGAAACAAATAATAATATTTCAAAAGGATTTTCAAAACAATTTAAAGAATATCCAGAATTATTTAAATCAAAGAGATTTTGGGCCTATTGCTTTACGACGGTATTTGCTAGTGGCTCATTGTTTCCAGCAATTTTACCTATTGTTTCAACTAATTCATTCGTTAGTGAATTTGTTGAAGTTTGAGGCTTGTTTATATTTTCAATTTCTTTCTTTAACGTTGTGGGTAGTTTCATATCTGGAAAATTTTCAGAAAGGTTTGGTATTCACTTTATGCTTTTGCAAGGATCCTGGATCACAGCTTTGGGACTTCTTTTATCTTTATTCATATTTTGGTTAGGATTTGGCAGTGCTACAGTATTTTTTGGGTGCATGATACTTGCAGGTGTTGGTAATGGAATGGTCTTACCAAACGCAAATGCTGGTCTATTATCAGTTCGTCCTAGCCTGGCTGGAAGTGCTTCAGGTATTGGTGGAGCGATCATGCTAGGTGGTGGGGCATTTCTGGCTTACTTGGCTGGATTAATTTCCACTGAACAGGCGGGGCCATATCCGTTAATGTATCTTATGATATTTACAGCGTTTGCTGCTTTGTTTATCGTTAGATACATTATGTTTTTGGAGCGAGATATTGTCGATTGAAGTTTTAGATAAATGGGACTTAAAATTAATTGATGACTAACAAAAAAAGATACTTTTTGTCAAATGAGGTTCGTCCTCTTGCACAGCGCTCTGATCTTATGGGTTTTTTATTAGTTATACATTGTTATGGTACTACAGCATTAACTGGTTGTGGTCAAACTTCTAATGTTTTTACTTTTTTATTAACTATTATGGTTATTGGCTCAAGGCAACTTGGCTTAGCAAAAGCCTTAGAAAGATTTGGAGATGGTTTTGCAAAAAAAATATTAAATGATAAGAAAATTGGTCATAATATTTATGCAGTTTTTTCTTACGATTATTTGGTAAAGTAATTCCGGACTGATTTAATGCACCATAAATATACACAAACTGATAAAGACCCTGATCGAATTTTATCAAAACCATTTCCAGTAACGCGCAGTAGTTTACGACGGAAATTTTTTAGAGATTTTACTGGACAAACTGGTGCGAAGACTATTTTCAAACAGGTGTTGAATTCATTTAAATTAGCGTTTGATAAAGATGCTATTGAAAGTTCTTTTGAGCAAGCACAGACTTTTAAAGCAAACTCACTTTTTCAACCATTAGTTTCTAATTTATTTATTTTTATACTTTTATGGTACTTTGGTGCGTGGTGGTGGTGGGTAACTTTTTGGTTTTTACCTTTGATAACTTGGTTTCAAGTAGTGGTTCGAATTAGAAATATTGCGGAACATGCAGCCACTGAGTTTACAACAAATGAGCTTCAAAATGTTAGAACGACATATGCAAACCCATTGATGAGATTATTTGTGGCTCCTTATTGGGTAAATTATCATTTGGAACATCATATGTTTACGATGGTTCCTTACTATAATCTTCCTAAAGTACATAAACTAATGTTGCAAAAAGGTTATTCTGATAAAATGAAGTTGGCAAAAAATTATTTTGAAGTTTTACATGAGGTAACCAAAAAAAGCCAAGTTTCAAGATAATATACTTTAGCTATAAATTAGGCATTTGGTCTTCCACTACCTCCAACTCTACAGTGAACGCCACCGTCAACCATTAGGGTAATACCTGTAATAAATTGTGCCTCATCACTAGCAAGGAATAATGCTGCATTTGCGACGTCCCAGGCTGTACCCATTTTTCCTTTTAGAGGTACTTTAGCATCTCTTGCCGCTATAATTTCTTCCCTTGATTCATTCCACGCTTCTACCCGAGCATCTATAGCCATTGGCGTATTCATCAATCCGGGTTCTATGCAATTTGCTCTAATACCATATTTTGCGTTTTGAATGGCGAGTTGTTCGGTTAAGGCATTAACACCAGCTTTACTTAATTTATACGTTACCCAAGGGTATTCTTCATGTACGGCTGTCGATGAAATATTAATTATGTTTCCAAATTTTTGCTTCCGCATTATTGGAAGGATATATTTGCAGGCAAATACCATTGACTTCAGATTGATTGCCATTATTTGGTCGAAATTGTCATTCTGTATTTCGGTTATTTCAGCGTCACCTCCAGAAATAGAAACGCCCACATTGTTATGTAATATATCTATTTTTCCAAAAGTTTTCTTGGCGTGTTCCACCATCATTTTAATTTCTGTTTCTCTAGTAACATCGGCCCTATAAGCTAATCCGACACCACCAATTCTCTCGATCTCTCGTGTCGTTTCTTGTGCAGATTCTAAGTTGTTATCAACTACAAGTACTTTTGCACCTTCACGGGCATAGGTAATAGAAGTTGCTCTGCCATTGCCAATGGTTTCACCGATGCTTTGGCCACCACCAATAACTATAGCTACTTTACCTTTTAGCCTTTGAGTTTTGTTTTGTTTCATAGAAGTTGCCTAATTAAGTTTGATTTTAATTATAGATGATTTAGTCTATAATGTAATATGATATTTTGCTTATTATAATAAAGATTTTTGAGTTGTTCATAAATTATTTTTTTAATTTTGGCAGGATTTATTTTAATATGAGGAATTCATAATGATTAATGCTTCGCTTAATTCTAAAATGAAAAGTTGGCGTCACGCTTTACATCAGATACCTGAGTTTGGTTTTGAAACATTTGATACAGCAGCATTTATCGTAAAAAAACTGAATGAATTTGGGATTGAAGATATTCAGACTGGCATTGGCAGTACTGGAATAGTTGCAACAATTAGATGTGGGGGATCTAATAAAGCAATAGCATTAAGAGCTGATATGGATGCATTAATGATTGAGGAACAAAATAGTGTCCCGTATAAATCATTGAGGCCAGGGCTTATGCATGCGTGTGGTCATGATGGACATACTACAATGTTATTAGGGTGCGGCTGAGGTCTTGAGAAGGGAAGGTGGGTTTAATGGTGTTATTCATTTTATTTTTCAGCCTGCAGAAGAGTGGGGCAAGGGTGCTCAAGCTATGGTTGATGATAATCTTATGGATCGATTTCCTTTTGAGGAAATCTGGGGTTTTCATAATATCCCTGGCTTACCTACTGGGCATTTTGAAACTCGTCCTGGCCCGATTATGTCGGCAGAAGATAACTTTGAAATCGTCTTAAAGGGGCTAGGTGGACATTCTTCTCAACCTCATTCTGGAAGTGAAACTTTAGTTCCCGCTTGTAGCTTGATAATGGAATTACAGACAATAATTTCGCGTAAAGTAAATCCGAGTGAAACGGCTGTTATTTCGGTTACTGAATTAACTTCAGATGGTACTCGAAATGCTCTTCCAGGGACATCTGTAATTTCTGGTGATGTAAGAAGTTTTAATAAAAAAATAAGTATGCAAATTCAGTTGGAAATACAAAAAATTTCTAATGCGATAGGCTTGGCCCATGATCTCACAGTTGATTTTAAATATAGTAATGAATTTATACCACTTATTAACGATCCTGAACTTACCAAAAAATCTTTGGAGGTTGCTATGGGTGTTTTTGGTGATGATAAAACTAAAATAGCAAAGGAGCCAATGACGGGTTCGGAAGACTTTGCTAGGTTCTTAAGTAATGTGCCTGGTTCTTATGCTTTTATTGGTAATGGGTTGGAGTCCGCACCGTTACACACGCCTAATTATGACTATAATGATAATATTTTAAAACCAGGGGCAGAATATTTAATAGCAGTTGCACGATCTAGATTACCGGATTGAGGTGTGTAATTTCTTATTTTGTTGATTGACTCAATTTTAGTCATTTTTTAATATTATGTAGTTAAAAACGAAATTTGACAGTTTGAATATAAATGTGAACAGTAATATGAAAAAATACAGAAATAAACAGGATCGTTGTTAGTATGACTTTATGGAGGCATTTAGAATATTTATTTCATCAATTTCTATGTTCGAAACAATTCCTATTGGACCTATGCATCTATGGATAAATTATTTGATATTACTAAAAATCAATATAATTGTCCTAATTGTGGATGTAAAAGTACTGTAAAATTAGAATTAGAGTTATAGTGTTAGGTTTTCCAACTAGGATCAATTTTATCTAGTAATCTCCAAAACGCTGGCCACTCAGGATGACGTACCGCCGCTCCACCCTGTGCGCTACCTCCTTCAAATTGCTCTCTTGTGTGTTTTACAACGTCTATTGGAATTTGGCTAATTTCTGCTCCAGAAGCCAAAGCTCGTAATTGAATATCAGAATTGCGTATAAAAATTTGGTGTCTAACAAATGCCCAAATTGCACTAGGGCCCGCAGTAAGTAATCCGTGGTTCTTAAGTACTAAAGTATGATTTTTTTCACCCAAAGCATTTATTAAACGTTCTTTTTCCGAACCATCTAATACGATACCTTCAAAATCGTGATAACCTATTCTTTCATATAGTTGACATGCTTCTTGCACCATTGGAACAAATTTTTCATTTATACTACACATCGTTTGACTAATTGGTTCATGCGTATGCATTACGCAGTGTAAATCATTCGCTCGGGCTTCGTGAATGGCTGAATGTATATTATAACCAGCTTTGTTTACTGGCATATCCACATCGTCTAATTTATTTCCGTCTAAATCCAATCGGATAAGGTTGGATGCTTTAATTTCATCATAACGTAATCCAAAAGGGTTGATCAAAAATGTATCGGTGCCAGGGATTCGAAGTGTAATATGATTATAAACAACACTGGTCCAACCATAATAATCTGTTAATCGATAAACTGCTGCGAGATCCACGCGTGCTGTCCATTCTTCATCGCTCATGCCATCAGGGGCTTTTGGGTACGTGATAGTTAAGCTGAGATTTTCCATTTTATATCCTTTTGATCTTGTGATGAATTATTATACATTTTTTAAAAAAGGAAAACAATTTTGTGATTTAATTTGATTTTAATAAATCCGTATGTTTCTATCACATTTTAAATCTTTCAAATTAGCTGAGAAAGGGATTTTTAGTTGTCACTATCTTTGGACATAAAGACAATGAAACTATATCCAGAAGCAGATCGTATTTTTCGGGAATTAGAAAATGTGGGTATTTTTGAAAATGACCCAATTGATGTCAAATTATTGTCCTCATTCGATCAACTCCATTATCATGGTGTAGAGGCTGTGCAAAATTGTATTACTTCTTTGGGTATAAACAATCAAGATGATGTCTTGGAAATCGGTGCAGGTTGGGGTGGACCTGCAAGATATATAGCAGATTGTACAAATGCATATGTTGTGGCACTTGAATTGCAAAAAGATTATCATGACGTTGGGTTGAAATTAACTGAGAGATGTGGACTACATAAGAGAGTTGAACATACTTGTATTGATTTCTTAAATTATAACACAAATGTAAAAAGTTTTGATAAAATAGTGAGTTGGCTTGCTCTTTATCATATTCCCGATAGAGAACGAATTTGCAAAAAAATGTACTCTCTTTTAAAACCAGGAGGGAAAGTATTTATAGAAGATTTGGTTGCACTTGATCTTAATGCAGACGTTGATTGGAGCTCCTTAAAAATAGATTTATTTTCCAATTCACTAATTTTGACTTCTGAATTTAAATATCACCTAGAGGAGGCAGGATTTAATATCGATTTTTGCGAAAATATGACAAGTCAATGGTTAGAGTTTACCAAAAAAAGATATCAAGACTTCTTAAGTGGCCAAGTGGAGTTTATTAAATTACATGATAGACAGCTATTTAATCAGATTGAGCATTTTTATCGAAAAATAGTAGAATATTTCACTGCCAAGGCAATTGGTGGCTTGCGACTGATATGTTCAAAACCAATATGAAGATACCGATTTTGAAAAAATCTTAACTTATTTAAATAAACATAAATAGGTTTGATCATAGCTAAAAATGCAAGCTTCTTGACAATCAGATTAATTTATAACGCTCTTAGTACTGTAGGTCTCTGAAGGTATAAATGAATGAGCTTTATTTCCAAACTAGTCAATAATAATCTGACCAATTTTTTTAATAAACTAGCTCCTCAAAAGAGAGCGTTTATTTTTATGTTTTTAGCCATGTTCTTTTTCACTGGAATGACTGTTTTTATCCGTAAATCATCCGAGCAATTGCATATTATGGAAGTGATTTTTCTTAGGAACCTTCTGGCCTGTCTTTTAATTATTCCAATTATGTTACCGTCGGGAATTCATATACTTAAAATGCAAGAACCTCGTTTATTTTTCTTTAGAGCGGTTGTCGGTAGCGTGGGAATGATTGCTGGGTTTATAGCATTTATTTTAATACCTTTAGCGCAAGCGACCGCTATTAGTTTTACTACACCTATTTTTGTAACAATTGGTGCAACATTATTACTTGGCAATCAAAAATATGGGTGGCAATTTTTGTTGGTTTTATAGGCATGCTTGTTATTATCCAGCCTGGAGCTGGTGTTATGTCAATAGGTGTTGCTTTGGCGTTTGTATCTGCGGGAGCTCACTCAGTGAACGCATTATTAGTTAAGAAAATGACAATAAAGGAGAGTCCTAATGCAATAGTTGCCTGGATGGTTATTTTAATAGTCCCAATCACTATTGTTCCTGCACTTTTTGTTTGGGAGTGGCCAAGTGGTTTAACTTGGGTTTATCTTTGGTCTTTGGCACTATTTGGAACATTAGCTCATATGTGCTTTACGAGAGCATTTGCTTCTGCAGAAATTACTAGTTTGCAACCAATTGAATTTATCAAATTACCAATGACTGCTTTTATTGCTTGGGTAATTTTTGCAGACAAAGAAAATGTGGAAGCTTCTTTGGCAGATCTAATAATTTTTTCCTCTACCGCTTATATTACGCATCGAGAGGCAAAACTTAATAAATCTAACTTAGTTAACTCGAACTTGTTAGATCCTAAATAAAAATTAATTACTGTCATTTATAATTTTTTAAAAAATGATTTACGCAATATTTTATATTTTTAAAACGATCACCACCAAGATTTATACCGCCAAACCATCGAGTTACAATAATCAGATGATTTTTGAGTTCTTTTTGCTCTAACATCTTTAGTATAAGTGCCCCAGCGCCAGCTTCACCATCATCATGCTTTAAAGGACCTTCATTTGACAATATTACGGCCCAAGAATTATGTGACGCTTTTGCAAATTTTTTTTCTTTTTTAAGTATACTTATTGATAATTGGACTTCCTCTTTACTGTTTACAGGTAATCCAGAGACTGAATACTTTGATCCACGATCGTTAACTACGTTTTTAAATATTTGCACTTAAGAATTATTTAATAGTGTGGCAAATGATTCAGCTCGAATAATTTTACCATCTTTTAAACTGTGCGCACTCTTAACAGCTACTGAAGCTTCATCTGAAAACTCCATTACATTATGATAAAGTTTTACCATCATATTGGTATTTTTTGAACTCATTGCTTTTTGTATTGCATCAAAAATTGACATATTTGTTTCCTTTATTTTAAAAAAATAGAATTCAATACCATTTTAGATTTATATCTTTTCTTTTAAGTTTCTTCTTTTTTAATTAAGTTTACAACGAAAAGCATTATTGATTATACTACAAAAGTAGATCTTATTAATGTTATGAAATTATGTGATGCAGAAAATATTTAGGTCAATACCCACTTATGAGGGTGATTTTTATTCTGATCAATTTATCAAAAATCCCTGGCCACATTATGAAAAAATGCGCTCACTTGGCCCAGTTATATATCTACCGAAATTGGGAAATTATGCTCTTACCCAATATGCAGCGGTACAGATGGCACTACGCAATTATAAATTTTTTTCGAGTGAACAGGGAGTTTCGGGTGATAAATTTGGTTCAGAATTCTTAAAAGGTAATATCATTGCATCGGATCCTCCTCGGCATGGAAAGCTTCGTAGAGCCATGTCTTTGCCACTTATGCCAAAAGCGTTAAACAGCGTTCAAAAGAAAATCGAAACTGAAGCACAACGTTTAGTCGATCAATTAATAGAAATTCAGAGTTTCGATGGAATCAAAGATTTCGCCAACCATTTACCTCTTGTGATTGTGAAAGATTTAGTTGGTTTGCCTGAATTTGGCCAAGATAATATGCTAAATTGGGCGGCTGCGGCATTTGATATATTGGGTATACAGAATAAACGAGGTTATTCTGCATTGGCAAAAATGACGGAAATGCGTAATTTTATTTCAAATGGTCTTACGCAAGGTATGGTTAAAAAAGGAAGTTTAACTGATCGCATATTTAAACTTGTAAAAGATGGATTGCTAGACCCTGAACTTGCCCCGTTTGCTATTCGTGACTATATAGGGCCAAGCCTTGATACAACCATCTCAGCAACTGGACATTTAATAAGATTATTTTCACAAAACCCAAATCAATGGGATTTGTTGAGGGCAAAACCAGCTTTTTGTAGAAGTGCTGTAAATGAGGCTATTCGCTTAGGCTCACCTATTCGTAGTTTTAGTCGTACAACCACTGATAATTTTGAATGTTTTGGTGTTTCAATTCCAAAAGGTGCACGAGTAATGATACTTTTTGCTTCTGCTAATCGAGATGAGAGTGTATTTAAAAAAGCAGACTATTTCGACATTACGCGAAAAAACAGCCACCATTTAGGTTTTGGTCACGGAATACACGCGTGCATGGGGATGCATTTAGCTCAGATGGAGATGATATCACTCTTGAAAGCAATGATACCGCGTGTTCGGAGGATTGAAACAGATGATCCAGAAATTTTGCTAAATAATACAATTTGTGGGTTTTCAAAACTACCAACGCGGTTCATTACTTAATTACGAGAAAACTAATAAACCCTGGAGTTCAAAGTTGAAATCAATTGCTAAAAGAATTCGTGCTCGAGATTTAGGGTTGCCCTTTCAGGGTCAAACGGGTGCAAATAATTCTATTACAGATGTGTCTGATATAAAAGTAGGGTTTACTACTTTAAATGATCCTCAAAAAAATATTCGCACTGGTGTGACGGCTATTATTCCACGCGATGATGAGAACAAGCCAATGCCAGTTTTGGCTGGCCAATATTCTTTAAACGGGAACGGTGAAATGACTGGTACCCATTGGATAAATGATGCGGGATATTTTCTTGGACCAGTATGTATAACAAATACCCATTCTGTGGGAATGGTCCATCATGGAGCAACAAGTTGGATGGTCGAACGTTATAAGGATTATTTCCTTAATGAGCATGCCTGGGCAATGCCAGTAGTTGCAGAAACTTATGATGGTGTTCTTAATGATATCAATGGGCAATTTATCACCTCAGATGATGCAATAAATGCACTTAATAATGCGACTTCTGGCCAAATTGAAGAAGGATCGGTTGGCGGTGGTAATGGAATGATTTGTTATGAGTTCAAAGGAGGTACGGGAACATCATCTAGACAACTGTCTGTTGGCAGTAAAGTTTATACTGTTGGTGCTTTAGTTCAGGCTAATCATGGTATACGACCTTGGTTAAATATACTTGGTAAACCTGTGGGAAAGTTAATTAATAATGATCGCCTTTTAAAGCAAGAAAATGGTTCAATCATTGTTATTGTTGCAACAGATGCACCGTTATCTGCATTATCCTTAAGACAAGTTGCAAAAAGGGTTGCCATTGGTGTTGGAAGAGGTGGATCACCAGGTGGAAATAATTCAGGTGATATCTTTCTTGCTATGTCAACTTGTGAAGTTGCTGAATTAACTAATAACTCTCAGGCTATAATTAATAGAAAGGAATTAAATCCAAATTTTATTGACCCAATTTATTTAGCAGCTGTTGAAAGCGTTGAGGAAGCAGTAATTAATGCACTTGTCGCTGGTGAGGATGTGCCAACGTTTAAACCACCAGGCATGCTCTGTAGAGCAATTGATTTGGAAGTATTAAAATCAATGTTTAGTTAGTATTAATTTACTACTTCTTTTTCCTAAGTCATTTGGGCCTGTCGCGAGCTCAAATGATGCCAGAAAATCAAGGCCCCAGCAAAAGCGACAGCGGTAAAGTGAACTAGTTCTGGTCGCATTAGTACGGCAACAGCAGTTGCTAGCCGGATTAAGATCCATACGGAAGAAAGCGGTTTTGCATCATATGCAGCAAGGGCGCTTGCCAGCAGATATAACGCTAGTACCAGGCGAATGAGTAGCCATATGAGGGCGACTGGCTGGATGCCATTTTCGTACCCAGGTAATGGTGTGTTGGCTACGCTGGATGGGTCGATTAAAGCTTGATCAATCAATAGTATTTCAGGATAAAATGCAAAAACAAAGGGAATTGCAAACATCACAATTCCCGAACGCACGGCGCTAAAGCCAGTAGCCATAGGTTCTGCTTTAGTGATGGTCGAGGCTGCAAAGGCTGCAAGCGCGACTGGCGGCGTAATCGCCGAAGCCACAGCAAAATAGAAGATAAACATGTGAGCCGTAAACGTCGCGATGCCAAGACCGATTAGCAGTGGGCCCATTAGCAGAGCCACATTAACATATGCTGGTACTGCTGGCATTCCCATGCCCAGCAGCACTGCCAGCAGCATGGTGATGGCCAGTGCAAAAAACTGAAAAATCACTGAACCATCACCACTAAGATCGAACGAAAGCAAGAAGCGCAGTACGTCTATAGCTACAAATTTTGATAGGCCGGTAAAATTGAGGCAAACATCAATTACCGTCACAGCAAGGAACATCAAGTAAAGTGTAGAAATCGTGATGCCGGACTCTGCTAATGCGTCAAGTAACATGCGGGGCTGCGCACGAAAATCTTTATCAAGAAACAAAAGTACGGCTACAAATAGTGCAGCCCACCATCCGGTTGCTCCCGCGTCACCAGCTGCATTCTGGACGATCTGTAATACCCAAGGAAGCGACTTGACCGAACAACGATCGTCAAGGATTAAGGCTTCGGCTCCAAGTAGCCAGCCCACAGGTCCGCAGCCAACCAGATCTTTTGGTGTCAGCAGAAGTATAAGAATAAGCAAGATCGGTAAAAAGATCTGGCACAGATGCAGAATGTCCTCGCGGCTGATGTGCATCTCTTCGGTAAGTTCACCAAAAGCCTTGATGCCTTGCTTGCGAGATTGAAAACTGGCACTCAAAAATAGGCAGATGAAATAGGCAATTGCCGGTATAGTTGCCGCAATGATAACGTCGCGGTAAGGCACTGCAGTCATCGCTGCGAGAATAAAGGCCGCCACGCCCATGACTGGCGGCATGATTGATCCACCCGAAGACGCGGCTGCTTCTACACCTCCAGCAAAGACCTTACTGAAGCCCCGTTTGACCATCATTGGAATGGTCAGTACGCCAGTTGATAACACATTGACGACTGGCCCACCTGTAATCGTTCCAAACATGGCAGAGCTGACAATAGCCGCATGAGCAGGTCCACCGCGCAGATGGCGCGTCCAGCGGAAGGCTAGTTTAATCATAGTCTTGCCACCAGCAGATTTACCAAAAAGTGCACCAAGAATGATATAGGGAAAAACTACGTTCATAATGACGTGCATGAAACGCCCAAGAATTCCAGACGCATTGTTTACCAGCGCATCATGTACATTTGGGACGCCGTCAAGAAATGTTCGTGGCTCACCACCTAATTTGGTCATAAAGTATTTGTCGATGTCGTTAGGTCCATGAAAGTACCAAACAAACACCGTAACGATAGTGTAGAGTGCAATTAAAATAGAGACAGCAACTAGAGGCAATCCCCAAAACCGGACCATTGGTATTTGTTGCGAAACAGCATTGAAACGCCTACGATAGCGACAAGCCAAACACCCGTCGTAGCAACGCATTTGGGATCCTCTACTGTGCTTGGAACTGGCAGCCCCATTGTTTCAGCAAATTCGATCTCAGCTTGCAGAGTCTCGGCCATAATCCGTGCGCGCTCACCAGTAAAAGAATCGATTAGGCAGACGCTATCGATCTCTACAAGATAAGTGACTGAAATAGCCGCAGCTGATACCACTAGGGCAATATCCATGAAGATGCCCAACCAGGCCCGAGACGATCCACGCCAGTCGCGCCACATTGAATGCTTGATTGCAACAACAAGCATCATGATGAAAAAAACGATTGGGTAGAACCACTCTGTCGAAAAAGATCTAGTCTTTAAGTCATGGATCCCCGTTAAGCCACGCCACAATTCATTCCAACCTGGAATTAAGGGAGTGCTATTCACAACGCCCAAAAACACGAAAATTAAAGCCAGTACATAGACGGCCCTATTTGGAAAAAGGGTAGATTCCAACTTACTATCTCGCTGACTCAGACATGGTTCACCTGTTTTTGAAAAAAGCTATTAAGGATGCCACCAAAGATGGTGGCATCCAAGTTTTGAAGTTTGCTGTGCTTAGTTTGTTAAAGCACAATCATCTAGACCAAACCCGGCTTCTTTCCAAGCACGTGCGGCGGCAGGGTGGTACTTGATGGGGTTTGCACCACACATTCCCTGCATTGGGAAGTCGAAACCAACAGTAGTTCCATATGGTGCCTTTGCCATAAGATCACTCAACGTTGATATGTAAGCAGAAACTAGATTGTGGACCAATTGATCATCCATATCTTTATGCACGACGTTACCACCTATTGTAGCAAAGGCACGGAACGTATCGTCTTCAGAAACGAATGTCCAATCCTCACCCATCGTTGCCTTGATATCAGCGACTTTTCCTGTCCATGGTGCACTACCTGGTGAGCCCATGTATTTCTGCATAGTGTCGCCTTCATATACTGCTTTGGGCATGGACCAGCCGGTCATTTTACCCGCAGCAGTTGGGGTTGTAAGTCTTGGGCTTGGGAAAAGCTCTGGAAGAACCACTGCGTCCGGTTCACCACTGCTAATAAGTGTAGCGCCCTGCCCCCAGTTGATTTGTAGTCCTTCGTAGTCTTCACCGTCTTTCAGCCCAGTGATAATTTGGATCATGGCCCGTGCATTACTAAGAGCCCCCCCACGTGGTGGGCCGTTATAAATTTTGCGTCCCTTAAGGTCATCCCAACCTCCAATATTCTTTGCGTCATATGCAAAAAGAAAAAAGATGCCTAAGGTGAAGGGATTGATAACTCGCAAGTTGCTTGCAAGCTCGGCCCCTTTTTCCTTACCTAGTGACCCGTATGGACCAACGCCTCGGCTCATTAGGAATGGCAGAATGTAAGGTGTGCCAGCAATGTCTGTTTTTCCTTCAGCGACATTCTGGATCGAATTGGTTAGTGTCTGGCCATCTGCAAGTTGAATATTGGCCACACCTTTCGTGCCTGCAATCTCTGTTAAATGTGCAAGTGATAGGTGTGTTGCGCCACCTGGGCTGGCTGTTTCAGCCGTTAAGTTTGTCTCTGCAAAGGCACTCGTAGCTATAGTCAGGGTTGCGACTGTGGCTACTATCGATTTCATAAGTTTCATTTTATTCCCCTATTAAATTAATATTTGTACTTAAATTTAATTATTTTACGTAGCGTATTTAGAACGGTTACAAATTGTAGATTAAGAGTCAATTGTTTTAAAATCAGAATTATGAGTTTAATATTTTGTTAACATGTTAATTAATAATGAAAACCCTTAGAACATGTTTTTTATTATGTAAACTAGATTTTTTTGCTCTTTTATTTACTTCGTAAATGCTTTCATATGGAAGGCGGATTGCTCTGGGAGCCTTGCAAAGTTTTTACTAATTGGACAAATGCGTCTAGCTGCACATCCTTTGCTGATACATTGTTTAGTATCAGCAGTCTTTATATGTACAAATAACCAAAGAATCAGAGATGTGTTTGGTGGAAGAATTAGCACTGGTAATCCAGGTGACCCAGGATATATGACTGACGCTCAGTTAACACTTTTAAAATCAAATGATAAAGCACCACGATATGAAACAAATAATCCAGCTTCATCATGTACTAATAAGCTAATTGGTGACTCGTGTGCCCTCTGTGTACGTAATGCCCATTGGTAAAATGGTTTAAAAGGGGGTCCCCCAAATGGAAAGATTGATTGTGCTTTAAGTTTGGTTGCAATATTATTAATAGTTCTTTTTGACCAACTTTCTACAGCATTATTTAGATTATTTGTATATTCTGAACTGGTCTTAAATACTTCCCAGAACTTTGGTTCATCGGGCCCTAATAAAATCAGGGTTTTGCTATTTAATGGTGCACCATCGTTCAACTGGGGATGGAATCCACCCAATATTCTTAAATTTTCTTTTTTTATGACAGACTCAATCTCAGTGTAATTCATTTAATTTTAACTTTTATAGATTAACGTGCATATTTTAGTAAATATTTTTAGATGATTTGACAATTACCTTTTTTATTAAAACTCTTTTGGGATATTGTTAAATTAGTCTGGATTGTGCAACTCTTTTTTTTCTATATAGAAATGGAAAATATTGATGAAATATATTATTATTAAGGTAATTTTATTGGTTTTACTGTCTTTAAAACCTTCAAATTCCGAAGATATTAAGAATGACATGAGTTCAAATAATTCAGTAAATTTTTTGATACCTTTGGTCCCTGCAGATAAACAAATGCATTTTGTCGTTGGTGCCGGATTATCTAGAATAATTGCTGCTTCTACCGGTTCAGTATTTATTGGTTTTGCTATCGCGACAACTATTGGTGGGATGAAAGAATTGGTTGATCAGAGAACTAATGGTACATCAGATATTAACGATTTTTTTGCTACAGCGTTTGGTGCATTATTCGTGATACCTTTTATTTGAAGTATTTCAATTTCTTTATCAATTGGTTTTGCTTTTAAGGAAAGGAAAATCTTTCTCCAAGTTCACGTTAAATGTTTGAAAATAAAATGGAGGCTACAACTCAATTGCAGCCTCCATTATTTTAATTAATCTTCTTGTGGTAATATCTGGTTTAATACAATTGCTATTAAAGCAGTTGGTAATAATCCAGAGACCGCCATTGTTTTGATTACGCCAGGCAAATATTGAACTGCAGATTGCTCTAAGTTTAATCCTAAACCTACAGCAAGTGAAACAGCAATTATCATCATATTCCTTCGGTTCATTTTCACTTCGCTTAACATGTTCATACCTGCCGCGACCACCATTCCAAACATCACAATTACGCCACCTCCTAATACTGGCATAGGCATAGAGGCTATAAGGGCGCCAATTTTAGGAATAAGACCACATACAATCATTATAATTCCAGCGATGGTAACGACGTGCTTGCTCATTATGCCAGTCATACCGATGATACCAACATTTTGACTGAAAGAAGTATTCGGTAAACCACCAAAGATTGCAGCTATTGCAGTGCCAAGTCCATCTGCATAAGTTGCTCCAGCAATTTCTTCATCAGTTGCATCTCGGCCAGCTAAAAAGTTTGTTGTTCCTGATGTATCACCAACTGTTTCTATTGCTGACACGATACAAATTAGTGTTACAGCGATTACCGCGCCTAAACTAAATTCAAATCCGTAAGGCATAAAATTTGGGATAGCTATTATTTCTGCTTTGGTTACTCCGCCTAAATTGACCATTCCAAATATCCAGGCCAATACATATCCTGCAATGAGACCAATTAATAGCGCAGCTGAAGAGACAAGTCCTTTGCCCCAGAATTTTAAAATGAAAGAGACCACTATTACGCTACCAGCAACTGTCCAATGCATTAATGAACCATAGCTTGCTGCTTCCATTTGGAATTTTGCAGCTCCGCCGGCTGCATACTTAATAGCTACAGGTATAAGATACAGGCCAATAGTTAGTATTACTAACCCACTTACTAAAGGTGGAAATAAAAACCTTATTCGCCCAATAATTGTACCTAAAAAAAAGTGGATTATCCCTCCAATTAAACAAGCTGTTAGGGCCACTCCCAAGCCTTGTGTTTTTGCTATGACAAATAATACTGAGACAAAAGCAAAACTGGTTCCTTGCATAATAGGTAGTCTAGATCCAATTGGGCCAAACCCTATCGTTTGAAAAAGGGTTGCAATACCAGCAAAAAGCATTGCCATTTGTATTAGATAAATTTGTTCGGTTCCACCAAAAGCTAAGCCAGCCGCACCTGCTATTATTATAGCTGGTGTTACATTGGAGGCGAACATTGCTAAAACATGTTGTACGCCTAGTGGGATGGCTTGGCTCATTGGTGGTGTGACAGATGCATCACTGTAGTTTTCTGAAATCGACATTTGGTCCTCCATCAGTTGTCGTTAATTAAAACTGTTTTTTAATCTTTTAGATTCAGCTGAATCTAAATTATATGAAGAATCGCTTAAATTTACTTTAAGTTATCATTAAAGTTTTTCAAAATTAAAATTCACATGGCCTAAGGGTAATTAAAAGGTGGGGATATCAATACTAATTTTGAACAGATTTAGTCAAACATATGCATTAATTTACTATAACCTAGTTTAAATTTCGTGTAATTGTTGTGCACTTAATATATAAATATCCACTGAATCTGCCGTTGCGCTTTTATACAGATTTAAAACTGATGGTAAAATATGGTTTGTGGAACTTAATTCATTATAGTTCGCAACAGTTTTTAATAAAGATGTCAAATCTGAAACTGGCGCTTTATAACCTATCTTTAAATTCTGCACTCTATGATAAAAAGGTTTTTTTAAACCTTTTCTTGCTTTGTAGATAAACGTTAAACTCTAAAATTTATGCAGCTTCTACATACCTAAATTCACGAATTGCTCCGTTATCCAAAGCTGCAAGTGCTTCTTGGTAACCTTCACTGGCATAAGCTTTTTCTGCAGTATCAAGGCTGTCCCATTCAATAACAACGGTACGCGTTTTTTGACCAGATTCTTTGACAGCAACTGGTATGCCTCTTGCTAAAAATTTTGCTCCAGCAGCCTCCATTGCTGGCCCAGCCAAGGCCGCATAATTTGCAAGTTTCGTTTCATCTAGAATGGTTGTGTAAATTACAACCTGATAAACTTTAGACATTATTTAATTCCTTACCTATTTTACGTTTTAATTTATATTATTTTAACTTATTCACAATAACCACAAATTTTGTTCCCATCAGGGTCACGCGTATAAGCATAGTAGGTTTCATCACCGTCAATTCTTGTTCCAGGTTTGCCTTCATCTAAACCACCATTGGCAAGAGCAGTAGCATGGAAATTATCTACATCACCTCTAGATTTGACTAACATTGCTATCATTGCACCATTCCCAAAGGAAGCTTCTTCACCGTTAAACGGTTTAGTTAAATAAAACTCTATTTTTTCAGGCGTTTGTTTTGACCCATATGCTATGTAGTCTGATTCAGTTATGCCTCGTACTAATCCAAGCGATGCAAGAACAGGGTCGTAAAACTTTGCCGAAGCAGTTAAATCATTTGTGCCTACCATCACATAGCCAATCATAATGTTTTCTCCATTTCTGAATTTTTCTTATTTATGTGATATCGTTGACAGGATATATACACAAGCGATGCTTTCTCAATTAAGCTGTGGCTTCGAGCATGTATTTTAGCCTCGATTGTATTATTTCTTCAGCCTCTGCCATAATACGGTCAATTAACTCCTTACATGATGGAATATCATGAATCAAACCAGCAACCATTCCACAAGACCAAGCGCCAATATCCATATCACCGTCGAGCATTACTTTGGGATAGACACCTGCTACATCTTCAAGAATATCTTCAAATTTAATATCTGAACCACGTTCTTTTTCAATGGCAAGCACTCTTTCCACAGCTTTGTTATTTAATACTCTTTCGGTATTTCTCAATGGTCGCATAATTAAGCGCGTGTCTAATTCTGACGCAGCAACTATTGCATCTTTAACTCTCTGATGAATAGGTGCTTCAGTTGTACACATAAAGCGAGTTCCCATATTCATTCCATCAGCACCCATGGCAATTGACGCGACCAACGATCTTGCATCAGCTTGTCCACCAGAAGATACAAATGGTATCTCTAATTCGTCTGCTGCTCTTGGTAAGAGTATCATATTAGGGATATCATCTTCACCTGGATGCCCGCCACATTCAAAACCGTCTACAGACACAGCGTCACAGCCAATCAGCAGCTTTAATGGCCCCAGCAACACTCGGCACAGCATGAAAAACATTAATTCCAGCATCTTTTAAAATATGAATATATTTGCCTGGATCACCAGCAGATGTCGTAACAAATTTAATGCCTTGTTCTAAGACCAACTCAATCATGCTTTCATCAGGGGCTGTTACCGTTGGTAGAAAAGTCAAGTTAACTGCAAACGGTTTGTCTGTCATATCATTGCATCTACTGATTTCGTTAGCTAATTTTTCTGGAGTATCTTGAGTTAAACCTGTTATTGTGCCTAGCCCTCCCGCATTTGATACAGCTGCTGCTAGTTCAGCAAAACCAACGTAATGCATGCCACCTTGAATTATAGGGTGTTCAATGTTTAGCATTTCAGTAATTTTAGTCTTCATCTTCTTTTCCTTTTTCATGAACTGTGTTTTATTCATTTATATTCTTAGAAATATTTTGTTAAATCATTTCATTGTCAGAACAACTTTTCCTAACGATTTTCGCTGTTCAACACTTGCTAATGCCTTGGCGGCATCTTTTGGGGACCAATTTGGGGCTTTATTTCTTTATTTTTATACATGTTGAATAATTCAGTAAGATATTTTTGATGCTTTTCTGGGTGCATACCAACCCAAGCCCCCCAAAAAACACCAACAATTTGACATCTCTTCAATAAGATTAGGTTGAGAGGAATCTTAGGAATTCCAGCTGGAAATCCAACAACTAAAAACCTTCCATTCCAGGCCATTGACCGAATACATGGTTCTGCATAATTTCCGCCAACTGCATCATAAACCACGTTAACCCCGTTTTGACCCGCTATCTCCTTTATTTTTGCTGATAAATCCTTTTGAGAATCTCTGTCCATAATTTTTGGATATACAATTGTTTCATCAGCACCAATTTTTTTACAGAAAGCTGCCTTATCTTCAGAAGATACTGCCGCAATTACTTTAGCCCCAAGAGTTTTCCCCACCTCAATTGCTGCGGCTCCAACACCACCTGCTGCACCAAGAATTAATAGTGTTTCTCCTGCTTTTATTGCCGCTCTATCTCTGAGCGCATAGTGAGAAGTACCATATGTAAAGATAAAGCACGCTGCGTCTTCAAATGGCATTTCTTGAGGAATTTTAATTGCTGTAATCGCGGGCACATTTATGTGTGTGACGAAGCCACCATGCCCAGGAACGGCCAGAACCCTATCCCCAACATTAAAATCCTTAACATTAAGGCCAATACTTTCAATTATTCCAGCAACCTCTCCACCTGGCGCAAAAGGTCTTGGGGGTTTAATTTGGTATAGATCACGAATTATTAGCGTATCTGGAAAATTTACCCCAGCTGCTTTAACAGCGATGCAAATTTCACCTTCTTTAGGCTCTTTAAGCGAAATTTCAGTAAATATTAATGTTTCTGGCCCACCTGGGGTGTGACTTAGCATTGCTTTCATAATTAACCTCTATTTGGTTTAAAGTATTTTTTGAAATTATTATACGAATGAAAGCGATCAATCAAATTACTAAATTTTAATAGTAAGCTAATTTTACCAATGGCTGCACGTTGAAATTGCTTTATTTGTTTTTATGCACCCCTGTCAATGCATTTAAAATAAGAGCAAAGAATAGAATTGCACCACCTATAAGAGTGGAAAATTCTGCTTGTTCTCTTAAAATTATCCACCCCCAAACTGGCGCTAATATCACTTCAACCATGCTCAAAAGAGCCAGATTAGTAGCAGTTAATACCTTACTACCAATGGAAAATAAAATCATACCACCACCAAGTAGGAATACACCCATAAATATTGATTTTACGGTATCTGAAGCAGAAATAGTTAATCCGTTTTCATTGAATGACAAAATTATACCTGCAAATATAATGGAGAATACTCCTCCTAAGACAATAGCTGGGCTCATGTTATTTAATTTACCCCATCTAAGGGAAAGTGTGAATCCGGCAAAACCAAGTGCTGAAGTTAGCGCAGCTAGGTTTCCTTTTATTCCACTGAAAGAAAGACCTCCACTGACCATAATTAAGATACCAATCATTGAACAAATTAATGCCCACCAGGTAGCTTTTCGAATAGGTTCTTTTAGCAAAGGCCAAGCTAAGATTGCTGTTAGAAATGGAGCGCTAGCAAATATAAAAGCCGCGTTTGCAATGGAAGTCGATTGGAAGGCGTATATACTACCAGCAAAGGCTAAAACGAGAGATATTGCCGCGGTCAAACCAGCTAAACCTATATTTGTTAGAGCCTTAAGGGGGTGTCCTTTTGATTGCCAGTATATATAGAAAAAAAGAACAAATATCATCCCTACTGATCTATATAAAAGTATTTGCCAAGTTGTGGCATTATCAATGAAACGAATAGCAGTTCCCATACCAGACCAACATAGTCCAGCACCTAGAACTAGAATAACGCCTAATTTATATGATGTGATTGACAAAAGCATTCCCAAAATAATGTACTATAATCGATTGTTAAATCATCACTATTGATATTTTTTCCAATATTAAAGTGATTTTCTAATTCGTGATAAAACATCTTAGAGTGTTGGAAAATTTCTTGTTGTACAATCACAGGACATCAGTAGGTTAAAATTTATTTTAACCCGAGTCGATGAAGCTATTTGGAGGTCAATTCATGTCTACTTTGTTAAATTCATTAAAATTTTCAAGTGGGCTTGAAATGAAGAATCGTTTCATGCTCGCTCCACTTACAAACTGCCAGAGTTATGATGATGGTGTTCTATCTGACGAAGAATTTAATTGGTTAACTATGAGGGCTGCTGGTGGTTTTGGCTTAACAATGACTTGCGCTGCACATGTGCAAGCCATAGGCCAAGGGTTTCCTGGGCAACTTGGTGTTTTTTCTGATAAACACTTGGATGGTTTAACCCGATTAGCAAAAAAAATAAAATCATATAAAAGTATTTCTATCTGTCAAATTCATCATGCTGGCATGCGATCCCCAGCAGAAATTATTGGTGAGGCTCCCGTTTGTCCATCTGCTAATGAGAAATTTGGTGCTAGAGCATTATCATTAATAGAAGTTGAGCAGCTTATAGAAGATTTCATCATGGCTGCAATTCGCTCTGAAAAAGCGGGTTTTGAAGGGGTCGAAATTCATGGCGCGCATGGATATATTATCGGCCAGTTTTTAAGTGCGGAAATAAACCAGCGAAATGATATTTATGGTGGAACTTTGGAGAATAGATCTAGAATTCTTTATGAGATTATTGATGGAATCCGGAAGCGTTGTAATCCAGATTTTGTTTTAGGTATTAGGTTATCACCTGAAAGATTTAATATGAAATTAAGTGAAATAAAAAAATTGGCACAAGATTTAATGATGTCTGGTAAGATTGATTTCTTGGACATGTCTCTGTGGGATGTTTTTAAGGAACCGGAAGAAGATGAGCATAAAGGAAAATCATTACTGTCGCATTTTACCTCTCTAAAGAGGGCAAAAACCAAATTAGGGGTTGCAGGTAACATAACAACGCCAAAGGATGCTGAGATGGTGATGGCAGATGGAGTGGATTGGTTGATGTTGGGTCGAGCGGCAATACTTCATCATGATTTCCCCAATCGATACAAAGTTAATCCAAGCTTTGAGCCAATAAAAATCCCAGTTTCCAGAGAATATTTAGCATCAGAAGGACTTTCCACAAAATTTGTTGACTACATGTCAGGATGGAAGGGGTTTGTTGAGTAAGTGTTAATCGCATAATATCATTGCTGTGATAGTTTTATGCCGGTTGTGCCATAATAGAAATTGATATTACTCTTTATAAAGATAAAGCTGATCTTTTGAAAATGGTGTGTGATTATTTAAAATTGAATATTTAGAGTGTCGAAACCTAATTAATCTTAATACTAATTTAAAAAATATCGTTAGATGTTAAATCAATTTCAAAGGTAACTTAAATGCGCGACAAACGTCATGATATATTATTTGAACCAATAAAATTAGGACCTGTGACGGCAAAGAACAGGTTTTATCAAGTTCCACATTGTAGTGGAATGGGTTGGAGAAGACCAAAAACTGCTGCGGCGATGAGGGGTGTGAAGGCTGAAGGTGGGTGGGGCGTCGTTAATACGGAGTATTGTTCAATACACCCCACCTCAGATAATGACTCCTTTCCCTATGCTGCTTTGTGGGATGATAATGATATAAAAGCCCATAGTTTAATGACGAACAATGTCCATAAACACGGAGCATTAGCTGGGGTGGAGCTTTGGATTGGCGGTGGAATGGTTGTCAATTTGGGAACCCGAATTCCTGCGCTTGGAATACAAAACCGCCCTCAAACTGATTACAGTGTCAATCATCCAGGTCAAGGTCGCGCTCTTGATAAGCAAGATATAAAAAATATTCGTAGGTGGCATAAAGATGCTGCAATGCGCGCAATTCAAGCAGGGTTTGATATTGTTTACGTATATGCAACGCATGGATATTTACTTTCAGAATTTCTAAGTGCATCTACCAATAATCGATCAGATGAGTATGGTGGATGTCTAAAAAACCGTGTCAGATTAGTTAAAGAGTTGATTGAGGAAACTAAAGAGGCAGTTGCTGGTAAAGCTGCTGTGGCGACACGCTTCAGTGTTGATTTACAAGAACCAGAAAGTTATGATGCATTTGGATTATTGGCTGATTTGCCTGATTTATGGGATCTTACTGTTAATGATTATAATACTGAAATGGGTAATTCTCGGTTTGTTAAAGAGGGATCGTTGGTATCTAGTGTTTCGGCTGCTAAATTATTAACAAAAAAACCTGTAGTTGCTGTTGGTCGATTTACATCCCCAGACAAAATGGCTGAATTATTAAGAAATGGCTCTCAAGATTTAATTGGTGCGCAGACCATCTATTGCAGACCATTATTAGCCATTAAAAACAGAAAACACAGATCAAATTAAAGAATGTATCGGCTGTAATATTTGCGTTTCAAGTGATAATTTTTCAGTTCCAATTCGTTGTACACAAAACCCTACAATGGGTGAGGAGTGGCGTTTTGGTTGGCACCCAGAAAAAATAAAAAAGAAAAAATCATAAAAAAGATTTTTGGTTGTTGGTGCTGGCCCCTCTGGTCTCGAGGCTGCGCGGGTATTGGGTGAGCAAGGAAATAAAGTTATTTTAGCTGAAGCAACTAGGAATTTAGGTGGACGCGTAATTAAAGAATCTAATTTATTGGGTTTGGCAGAATGGCGTCGAGTTAGCGACTGGAGAATTACTCAGATTAATAAATTGTCTAATATTGAAATCTATAGGGAAAGTGAATTAGTAGCAGATGATGTAACTGAATTAAACGTAGATTTTGTTATGATCGCTACTGGGGCTAAATGGGCCGAAGATGCTATAGGTAGACATAGTGACACTGGTTTTGAAATAGCTGATAAGAATATGATTATTGGTGCTGAACGTATATTAAGTGGTGAGAAGATAGATGCTGAATGCATAGTGATCTATGATGATGACCATTATTATATAGGCTCTGTAATGGCTCTAGAACTTGCAAAAAGAGGTCATAAAGTTGTATTGGTCACTCCAGCTGGCCGACCTTGTAGCTGGGGTAAGTATACGGATGAACAAGCTCCCTCTAATTTGGCATTATATGATGCGAACGTAAAAGTGATTACTAACAAGACAATCATTAATGTCGAACAAGGAATCTGCTGAGGCAAAGTGCATTTATTCTTCCGAAGTCACAGCCATTAAGTGTGATGCAATAATTCCCCTAACTAGAAGAATTCCCTCAGTTGATTTGTATAATTCACTAGCAATATCAACAGAAAATGGACGTAATCCTTCAATGATCAAAATTGGAGATGCTGATGCGCCATCTCATATAGCTGCAGCAATTTATAGTGGCTATAGATCTGCTATTGAATGTAGGGAGAGTTTTTCATCGTCTGAATTTTATGGAAAACGGGAAAATCAATTGTGAAAAAATTAAATGACTTAAACATTATATTTCTGAATTAATGTGTCAGTTGGTCGCGTTTTTAAATATTGAAAAGTACTACCTTTTGGGTATTGAAAAGTTCTTAATCTGAAAGGTAAGAAATGAAATTTTTGTCAACAATTTTGTTAGTTTTTATTTGCTCCCCCGTTCTAGCGGAAGATATTACGATCGAAATGCTTAATAAAGATTCAGACGGCAATAAAATGGTCTTCAGCGAGGAAGTGGCGCGGATAGAAGTAGGTGATACGATAACATGGGTACCAACCTCAAAGGGTCATAATGTTGAAATGAGAGCATCACCAAATAAGCTAAAATTCAAGTCAAAACCAAATAAGAAAGTGGCTATAACTTTTGATACACCTGGTATTTATTACTACTGGTGCACACCTCACAAAGGGATGGGTATGATTGGTTTGGTTGTCGTTGGTGGTGATCTTTCAAATATAGATCAAATTTCTAAAGCAAAAGCCTTTGGAAAGACCAAGAAAAAACTGAAAAGCTTGGTGCAATCTTTAAATTAACCTTATTGTATTTCGAGTTCACCTTCTATCTCGATTGCAAAATTCATTGGTAACCCTGCAACGCCGATTGCGGAGCGTGCATGGTTGCCAATATTCTTTCCAAAAATATCAATGATTAAATCACTGAACCCATTAATAACCAGATGTTGTTCATCAAAATCTGGTGTTGAGTTAACCATCCCGAATACACGACCCCAACCTGTAATGTGAGAAAGTTCTCCAATCTCATGTTTTAAATTAGAAAGCACTGATAGGGCGATTTCTCTAGCTGCTATATGAGCCTGGTCCATAGTGAGGTCTCTACCTACCTTGCCATATGGGCCATCAATTTTTCCCTTATCAGAGTGTCTCGGATGACCAGATATAAATACCCGGTTTCCTCTAACATTCACGAAATTAAAAGGAAGATGTAAACCTTTTGGTAAGATTATTGGTGGAGGCAGTTTATAACCAAGTTCAGTTATTCTCTCTTCTGGTGTTTTCATTTTTAAATATCCATCTAGTGTTGTTCTAAAGTAGCAATAATTATAGTGTTGTATAGAGCCATTTCTGCCAATAATATCTAGAACTAGGTATAATCAAATCTGGAAAAAAAAATGCCAGTCAAATATTTTAGTTATGGGTCCAATATGTCGGCCTCCTATTTAAAAAAAATTCGAAATGTAAAAACTTCATTGAGTCAAGTTGCAAAATTAAAAGATTATCAATTTGTGATGAACATGCCTGGACCTAATTTCATAGAGCCAGGGTTTGGTAATATTACTGAAAAGAAAGGTTTCTATGTTGAGGGCATGTTGCATGAAATATCAGATGATGATTTTAGACGTATAGTTGCATCCGAGGGTGAGGATTACATGGTTGCAGATATTTCCCTTGAGACTGATTCTGGATTACAATTGTCAAAAACATTAATATACAAATCAGATGTTAAAGAATTAAAAACTTCTCGACGTTATTTAAAGTTAATTGTGAATGCGGCTAGAGAAAATAAGTTAAGCATAGAATACATAAATGAGTTGTCACAAATACGGTCTGTATATTATCCTGTGCTCTCAGAGTATTATTCGATAGTAGTTTATTTTTGGGTAAAAAGTAGAGCACGTAAAATAGGGTGATAAATAGTATTTTGTATAAGTAAGTACTATTTGAATAAAACTACGCGCTCTTAAGGTATATATAACAAAAGGTGTGTATTTAAAAAGTTTAATAAAAAGTACTGCAATATTAATTTTCTTTATTACATGAACGATAAGTAAAGAACTTATGTCAGAGAATATTTTAATCTTCATAAGAAAGCTTAAAAATGGAAAATAGTGACCTTATCCAAGCAAGAAGAAGTTTTATTTTTACTCCAGGTCTAAAACCAGAAATGTTTCCTAAAGCATTAGCTTCGGGGGCAGATATGGTCTGTATTGAATTAGAAGATGGCATAGCGCCTAAAGACAAAGAAGAAGCTCGAATAAAAGCATTAAAGCTGTTTGAAACTCCTCAAGCTGTAGATGGCATTGAAAGAATTGTGAGGATAAACTCAATGCGTGAAAGGTTTGGTATCGAAGATGTTTTGGCAGTTTTATCAACAGATACACCGCCACCAAGTTTAATGATGCCAAAGGTGCGCTGTCCAGATGAAGTAGTAATGCTTGACCAACTTCTAACTGAACGAGGCCATGAAACACGATTACATATAATAATAGAAACAAATGCCGGCTTAGAGGCTGCATATGAGATTGCGCATTGTAGTAATCGGATAGAGGCAATGTTTTTTGGTGGAGTGGACATGGCAGCAGAACTTCGTTGTGAAAACAACTGGGATCAACTGTTTTATGCGCGTTCGCGTGTAGTTCACGCTGCCGCTTCGGCAGGTTTAGATGTAATCGATGTTCCCTTTTTAAATTTAGAAGATTTAGATGGAATGTGCGTTGAAGCACAACAGGCAAAAAACCTTGGATTTGCTGGTAAGGGATCTGTTCATCCCAAACAGATTGGTCTTTTGAATAATATTTTTACGCCTTCTGATGAAAAAATCTTAAGAGCTAGACGAATAATTACAACTTTTGAAGAAGCTGATACTGGCCTTGTTTTGATTGATGGAAAATTAATTGAATTTCAAAAAGATGAAGATAATAGCAAATTTTCTGTAGCTAATAAACTAGGAAAATAATTAAAAAGTTAATAGGATTAAAAATGATTAAAAAATTTGATGCTTCTACAGCAATGCTTTTGGTGGATGTCCAAAGGGGTGTTAATGATACCTCTTATTATGGTGGGAGCAAAGGGAGACGAAACAATCTTAACGCTGAAGAAAACATCATAAAAATATTAAATGAATGGCGTTTATCTGAACGGATGGTGGCATTTACAAAGCATAACTCAAGAGAGGCAAATTCGCCCCTAAAGTTAAGTTTAGAAAGTGGTCAACAACTTGATGAAAGTGGTTGCCAGAAACCAAAAGCTTTATGTGAATAGAGAAGAAGGGTTTATTGGAACTTCATTAGAATTAGATTTGCGGCGTGCGGGTGCTCAAAGACTTTTAGTGGTGGGGTTTTTTACTAATGTTTGTATTGAAACCACGGTACGGATGGCAGGAAATATGGGTTTTGATACGTATTTAGTGCATGATGCTTGCGCTGCTATGAATGGTATTGGTCATGATGGTGAGGACTATGACCCAGTCCTTGTCCATAAAATGGCAATTGCAAATATGCATGGTGAATTTTGTACGGCCATCTCAACTCAAGATGCCCTTGATTTGTGTAAAAGTGATGCAGCGCATTTGGATCGCGTGCAGGGTAATGAATGACATTTAGTGTATCATCAATGACTGCTTCTTTAAGAAAAGTGGCCCTTCTTAAACCAGGCGCTTGTTTAAAAAATGCTGATCCAAGTAAATGGCATTATGGGCCTACATTTGATCCAGGAAAAGTTGAAGAAATTCATGCCTCATTTGTTAGTTTATTAGAAGATGAAGATGTTGAGATTTTTTGGATCGAAGACCACAATTCAGAAATTGCAGATGCTGTATTTACTTATGATGCTTCGTTAATGACTAAGTTTGGAGCAATTTTGATGTCTCCAGGAAAGGTGCTTAGATCAGGGGAACAAGATTTGCATAGGGTATTTTATAAATCACACAATATACCAATTATTGGATCAATTTCTGGTGATGCAAGAGCGGAAGCTGGAGATACACTTTGGTTGGACGAGACAACACTTGTTGTTGGAAGGGGATTTCGGACAAATCAACTGGGTGTAAACCAAATAAAGGATCTCTTAGAGCCACGAGGTGTTAATGTATTTGCTTTTGATTTGCCATTTTATGCTGGTGCTGCAGCATGTTTGCATTTAATGTCTCTTATCAGCTTGGTCGATACTAGAGCTGCCTTGGTGGTTATGCCATTATTACCTGTTGGATTTTATGAATTATTAAGTTCTAAGGGCTTTCAATTAATAGAAGCTCCAATGTCAGAATTTGAAGAGAGCAATACTTTAAGTACGAATGTATTAGCTATCTCGCCAGGGAATTGCGTTATGCTTAATGGCTTACCAAAAACCACTGAAAAACTCCTCAAAGTATTTATAGTAAGTTATGAAGTAAGAAGTGTGAAGGATTTATTATTATTAACAAAATTAAAACATAATGACAGGGCAGTTAATTTATTAATTTTTATACCAGGCAATATCTGATTATAGTGTTTATAATTCTAGGTCCCGCACCAAAAGGAAAATAATTTTTTGAAAACTTAATATTATCTCTGACCTCATTTTAAATAGGAAATAATGCTATTATGAAACAAATCTATGATAATCGTTCGTGGTTAGGGTCTGAATTGCAGGATAGGCAGGACTTATGGAAAACTTTTCTTTCTTTAGAGTTAATTGATGATTTAGAACAAGCTGCTAATAACTTTTTAAGTTTAGGCATTGATATAAGTGAAATAAATCCGGACAATTTTCCATTACGGATTTTTAATAAACATTTAAGTGAATTATCAATAAAATTATTAGATGGGATTGGCTTTGAGGTTATAACCGGCCTTCCTGTTTATCGTTATAGTGCGGAAATGATAGCTATAATATTTTGTGGAATAGGGGCTTATTTAGGTGATGCCAGATCTCAAAATTCTGATGGTCATTTACTTGGTCATGTGCGTGATATTGGTGCAAATCCAAATGACCAAAATACTCGGCCTGATCAAACTTCTCAAAGGCAAACTTTTCATACGGATTCAGCAGATGTGGTCGGTTTATTGTGTGTAAATGAAGCAAAAGAGGGTGGCGATTCTTTACTGGTGAGTGCAGTTACAATTTTTAATCTGATTGTTGAGTTACGACCTGACCTTGTGGAATATTTATTTGATCCAATTGCAACTGATCGCCGAGGAGAAGTTCCAACGGGAGAACTACCTTTTTTAACAATTCCCCCATTAAGTTTGGAGAATAATCTTTTAACAGTTTTTTATCAAAGGCAGTATATTGATAGTGCTCAACGATTTTCTGGTGTTTTAAAATTATCAAAGAAGCATATCGAGGCATTAGATTTATTTGACTCACTGGCTAATAATACAAGTTTGCATTTATCAATGCGTCTGAGACCAGGTGATATGCAATTTGTCTACAATCATGCTTTTTTGCATGATAGGACAGGTTTTGTTGATTGGACAGACTCCAGCAAGAAACGACATTTATTACGTCTATGGCTGTCCATGCCAAATGATCGTGATTTACCAGAATGTTTTAAACAGCGCTATGGATCAATTGAGGTTGGTAATAGGGGTGGTATCATAACTCAAAAAACCAAATTACAGGTACCAATCAAAAAATAAAAATCCATTATTAGTAAAATAGCGCAAAAGTTTTTCAAGTGGTGCTCTGGTACAATAGCTGGCCATCAAGCTTGTTAACAAAATAGATGTAAAAGTGATTAAGATTGATAATAACAGCAGTGCACTATGATTTAATTCCCCATAATATTTAAAGCCGTACCCTCCAAATATTAATCCTGCAATAAGACCTTGCAATACGTAGCAGCTCAGGGAGTTTTGCCCAGCTCGGACAATTAATTTTGGGAGATTAATTTTGTCACTTATTAATAGTAATATATGCAAATAAACGGCTGTCATAATAGGGGCAATGATTAACTGTCCAAAATATCTTAACAAAGATAGTAAGCTATTATCATCTTCTGGCAGTTGGGTGAGGTAAAAACTTGCAGGAATACTAATAATGAGTAACCATGGAAAAACCGTTGATAGAGTTTGTTGGCCAACACTATTTTTTTCAAAAAAATCACTTTTGGCTGCTGAAAGTCCAACGAGGAATGCACCAAAAGCTAGTGGTCCTTGATAGAGAAATATGAAACTAAAAGTGGCGGGCCAATCTAAAAATCTTCCTAATGTAGCTATTGGGTAGGTGCCTCCTAGATGTGAATTTTTGCCTTGAAATAAATTTATCAATGGTTCCCATGTTGTCATTAAATGTCCAAGTCCTATCAACGTTATTAAGCCTACTGGAAAAATGCATAAAGAAATTCTTAGTAATATTTTTGATGGAGTATTTCTAAATGGCCATAGAAATAATCCTAATATTGCATAAAGAATAAGTATATCTCCCGCAAACACTAAAAAAGCATGTAAAAATCCTAAAGCAGCTAAGCCAATGAGTCTTCTAAAATATCTTTTAGAAAAGTTAATACTATTTTTTTTTGCTGAGTTTATTTGAACCTGAAAACCCCATCCAAAAATAAATGAAAATAGGAGAAAAAATTTGTTCTGAAATAAAGATTCTACTAAGAAGATTACTGTTTTATCCGCCATACTTAACGAAACTTCGGTCTGTTGGTTAAAATCCACCCCTAAAAAAGGCAGGTTAACTATACATATTCCAAATAATGCAACAGTCCGTATAATGTCGACAGTTGTATTACGTTGTTTTCTCTCCATTGTTACTTTTGAACTCAAAAATGACTTTTGATCAACCTGTTAAATTAGGTTAGAATATTATAATCCAGCTTGTTTAAAGAAAATGGAGTTTGAATGATTGATTTTTATACTTGGACAACGCCCAATGGTCGAAAAGTTTCTATTTTGCTTGAGGAGCTTGGGGTCCCTTATAAGACCCACTCTATAAATATTTCTAAGGATGAACAGTTTTCTTCTGCATTTCTAAAAATATCCCCCAATAATAGAATCCCTGCAATTTATGATTCTGATGAAAATATCACTTTAATGGAATCTGGAGCAATAATGCTATATCTTGGAAGGAAATATGGTAAGTTCATTGTTAATGGTGATGAATACTGGCGTATGATTGAATGGCTTATGTGGCAAATGGGTGGCTTTGGTCCAATGTTAGGACAAGTTCACCATTTTGTTAAATATAATAAAGGTAAATCAGCTTATGCAGAGGAGAGATACTTAAAAGAAGCCCATAGACTCTACAAAGTATTAAATAACAGATTGCGAGAGCGAGAATTTATAGTTGGTAAGGGAAAAGGCGAGTATACGATTGCCGATATGGCAATTTGGCCATGGGTTTCTCGTTTTTTATGAGTATCCAAATTTAAATGAATATGTTGATGCGATTAGACATTCATATTGGGTTCATACTGAATTTAACTTCATTCCATAAGTGCCTTTGTAGCATTTATTTTACCAACACCAATATGATAAAAATAATTCAATCCAACAGCAATAGCTTAAATACTATCAACTAGTATCATCCTTTTGGAGGCATTTTATCTAAATGTTTTAACATTTCTACAAAAGCCAAGAGACGATTTTCTTGATATTCTTTAATATCTAAACCTTCATAATTTAGAAAGCCTTCTCCATCTTTAAGGCCATTTCGATTATTTTCCATATTATCATTAATAATTTTTGGTGCTGAAAATCGGGCATCACCTGTTGCCTTAGTCATATATTGGCTAGCGTAATATAAAATATCGCCACCGCCCCAGTCTATAAATTCAAGAAGACCTAAAATAGCAAAACGAAATCCAAACCCATACTTTGTGGCCTTATCTATATCTTCGGCTGTTGCTACACCTTCTTCAACTAACCTTGCGGCTTCATTCATCGCGAGTGCTTGAATTCTGGGTACGATGTAACCAGGACTGGCGGAACAAATTATGGGTACTTTTCCAATTTTCTCTAAAATATTTTTTAAGTTTTCTGTAACAGTTTTTTGAGTTTTATCTCCAGGTGAAAGTTCTACAAGTGGAACTAAGAAAGCTGGATTAAGCCAATGTGCGTTTAGAAACCTTTCAGGATGTACTACATATTTTTGTAAATCATTAGATAGAATTGTAGAAGTTGTTGAAGCAATTATAGTGCTTTTTGCAGAATACTTTGAAATAAAACTTAAGGCACTTTTTTTTGCCTCGATTGTTTCTGGTACACCTTCAAAAACAACATCAATATTTTTTAGAATATTTTTACTTTCTTGCAACTCTTCTCTTTTCTCTTTGTATGAATTTTTTCTTTTTCTGATTGTGTTAATATTTTAAATTTTTCAAACATTGATAGAGTGTTATCAATATCTCTATGCGCTTCATTTATTAATTTTGTAAAATCTGTTTTATCCCTTTTCTTCAGGTCAATTAATTGAACCGTATGTCCTGAGAATGCCAAACTTGTCTTTGCCCTCCTTATTTTGAAATGCCTTTGCATAACGAACAGCATATTCATTTAAAAACCTTTCTTAAGTAATTCCTGAATCCCATCAATTCTATAATTTAGTAAATTTAAATTTTCCATTGTGCGGCCATCTTTTGCAAAATTGCTATTACAAATTGCTGATCCAATGTTTAACAATCCATCTGCTACTGGCGTTGCCACATTGGCCCATTTAGCAACAGAAACCATAAATGCTAACCCAATTTCAATGTCTTCTCTCATATATCTATGTTCTGTGAGAATAAGTTTTTCTCTCCAATCACCACTATCAATAAGTTTTTCATGCGCGACATTCCCATACATCCATTCGTCGCCATCTTGATTATAGTGGTCTGCTAGAGGGAAATGATGTTCTCCATAGCCAAGTTTTTTTCGGATTTTTATTCGCTCATTATCTAAAGAGGTGGTTACATTTCTAACTGCAGGTTGTGTTCCTTCATTATGTATGTCCCAAAAATCAAAATGTTCGATTGGACCTGCGTTCATAATTATTAATGGTGGGTGTATGATAGGCCCAGCATTCATTAGCGCAGCAGATAATATATCCCCACAATCCTCTACGGCTGGATATGCTTGTTTTATGACTGACAAGGCATGAGTTTTATTTTTCAATGGAAAAACACCAGTTGGCAATCTGGTTGCTCGCGTTGTGATTGCAATAGTTAAAGGTCCGTTTAATCGTGCCAAATATGGAAGAGTCCCTGACTCAGCAAAGCTCACATTTGCATTATTTTTTGAGTCAGCTAATGATTTAGCAAATATCCAACTTCCAAAACTTCCAGGTGGTAGCAATACTACTTGCTGATTTTCTAAATGTGGTGCAATTAAATTGGCAACATCTAATTGGCCCGTAGCCGGTATCGGGCATACTATTAGTTCGGCGCCTTTGATAGCCTCAGAAATACTTTGAGTAACTTTAGAAATTTTAACTTCTTGTATACCACTGAAATCTTTTAATTTCATGGTATTGTTTGCTGACTTTAATGTGGAAATAGCTTTAGAATTCCGTCTCCAGAATCTTACTTCATGTCCTTTGGTGGTGAAGTCTATTGCTGCTGCTAAAGAACCATTTCCCCCACCTAATACTGCTATTTCCATCTACTTCCCCATCAACTTATTTTTCATAATACACTTACATATAATACTAAGCGTTTACGTTTATTTTTTGCAATTACAATTTGTTCTTTATTGGAAGAAATATTTAGTATTATCAAATTTAGTAGAATAAAATTTAGGGCTTATAATTTTTTAAAGGTTTTTGTTGTAAGGCTATTAATGCCCCAGCAAGTAATAAGCCTGCAGCGACTAACAAACTAACCCCAATGTCGTTAAAAATATCCCCAACAAGACCCGCACCGTATGGTCCCATTGTTTGCGCAATAGCAAACACCACTGTAAATAGGCTCATTGCTCGAGCCCAACTTTGTGGAGGTAAGTTTTGTCGAGTGAAGCTAGTTACGGCTCCTGGTGCCATAAAAACTGATAATCCAAATACTAATGCTGAAATTAAAAGTGTTATGGTGTTGTTTAATAGTACTGGAAGTGCTGATCCTATTGCGATGCAGGTAAGAATTAATGTTAATGGTAGGCCAGATGAATAACGTGTCAGAATTGGCCCCCAAATAATTGGCGAGAAACAAATGCTTAGGCCAAGTATGACCCAAATTAATGTAATAAAACTTGCACTGGCTGCATGGTCTGTCATCCAAGCTGATAAAAATGTTAAATAAACAATATAACCCAAACCAAATCCAGCATAACCGGCTAATTCTGGTATCATTTGACTTAACGGTAGTGGGATTGCGCTAGTTTTTGATTGAACTGGCGAGCGCACTTGTGAAGCTGCCCAAAGTCCAAGTGGTAAAAATAATAGACTAATAATCCCAAGAAGAATCCAAGCTGTTGACCATGCACTTGGTCCAAGTTTTTCAAGCATTAAAGGTAGAGACGCACCGGCTAGAACAATCCCTAGTCCACCCCCTGAACCAAATAATATTGCTATTGCCAATGCATTTTTTTTAGGTTCGTTTGGAAATAACCTTGCTGTTAGGGCACCAGCTGTAGAAAAAGACATTGCACCAAAAACGCCGGCCAGAATTCTCCAAAGAGTTTGCCATGACATATTGGCATTAAGACCAGTAGCAAGTAGCGCGAGAGTAGTTGTTATTAAACCAAAAGCAAAAAGCCGAGCTGGTGATACATTTCGAATGAGTATCATAGTTAAAATTGCACCAATTATATATCCAAGTGCATTAGCCGTATTTAACCATCCAGCCTGTGCATAGTTCCACCCCATTTCTGACTTCATTGCCGGTAATATTAGACCGTAGGCAAATCTAGCAAACCCATTTGTTACTGTTAGTCCTAAAGCTAATCCTGTTAAGATAATCCATGATCGCATTGAATTTGAGTTCATCTGCTTTTTTTCATATTTACATTTAGTAGTGGCAGCTGATTCATTTTAAACAATGTTCCCTGAATTCAATTGATGATATAAATCTATTTCCACTTATTTTTAAACTCAGAATTAATATAGTTTAAAAAGTTTTAGGTGCACGAGAAAGCTACTTTTTTATTTGCAACAATATTCACATATTTAGTTCCACAATTTTTATACTTTGACTTAAGTTAAAAGACACTCATAAAAAATATTTATGATCCATTTTTATACAATTTAGATCTCAAAAGGCTATCTGATTATTATCAGATAGCCTTTACACAGCTACCTATAATCCCCATAATCTCCCTGAGATAAGAGTTATCTTAAAGATTAAAGGTTTTTATGGATTTCCAGATAAACGTTAATGAAAAATATGGACCTCGATCAGCTTTATTTGGTGCAGCCCGCGCATGGACATGAGCAATGTGTGTATTGCAAATCAAACATTTTTGAATGTTGTTCTGGGGATACTTGCGATACTGATTATAATCTGAAGAATGGATATAAAAGATCCTAATATTTGGATTTAAGAATTTTACTGAAATAACTCAACATAACAAAATGGGGTCTTATGGAAAATCAATTTAACGCTGAGTTAATTGATCGCTTAATGCGGTACGCTGCAATCGACAGTCAAAGTAATGAAGACTCTACTTCATCACCAAGCACCAATGTTCAATTTGATATTCTTAATAAATTAGAAGAAGAATTGAGCGAAATAGGTGCTGAAGATGTTGAAATTACAGATTATGGCGTCGTTCTTGCAACTATTCCTGGTAATAAAAAGGGGCCTACTATTGGCATGTTGGCACATGTTGATACGGCACCTCAATTTAATGCAAAAGGAGTGAAGCCTCGAATTATAAAAGGGTACAATGGGGGAGATATTACTTTTCCAGATGATCCCGATCTTATATTGTCTCCTGAGGCTTTCCCATACTTAGCTGAGAAACGAGGGCATGATATCATTACAGCGTCAGGTAAGACCCTTCTGGGTGCGGATGATAAGGCAGGCGTAGCAATCATAATGGCAGCAGCTCGCCATTTACTTAATAACCCACTAATACCGCATGGACCTATTCGGATAGTATTTACACCTGATGAAGAGATTGGTCGTGGGGTTAATAAAAGATTACCGAATGATCTTGGCGCCGACTTTGCCTATACCTTTGATGGTGGTAAAGTAGGTGAGATTGAGTTTGAAACTTTTTCAGCTGATAGCGCAGAGATAAAAATAAAGGGAGTTTCTATTCATCCTGGTTTGGCAAAAGGTAAAATGGTGAATGCAATTCACTTAGCTTCAAAAATAATTGCCACATTACCGCAGGCAACAATGACACCAGAAGTCACTGATGAACGGGATGGTTTTATTCATGCAACTGAGATGACTGGTGGATCATCTGAGATGAAACTAAAATTTATTTTGAGAGATTTCGAACTTTTGGGCTTAGAAGACAAAGGAAGTTTATTACGGGATGTTTGTAAGGCTGTTCAGGCCACTGAACCAAGAGCGGAAATCTCCTGCATAATCAGTCCACAATACCGCAACATGCGCTATTGGTTGGAATCTGATATGGGGCCGGTGGATCTTGCCCGCGCGGCCTCTATAAAACTGGGTATAGAATCCGTTTCTGTACCAATCCGTGGGGGAACCGACGGATCTATACTGACCGAAATGGGTGTCCCGACACCTAATATTTTTACTGGCATGCAGAACATTCATGGGCCACTTGAATGGATCTCAGTACAAGATATGGAGATAGCTACTAATCTTTTCCTAACTCTTGCAAGTTTAGTCGTGGAAGAAACTTCTTGATATGAATATTGCTCGTAATTAACTAAAATAAGTCAGTTTAAAACTGCCCTTTTAGTTTTATTCCTTAAAATCAATTTGTGCATGGCTGCCATCGCAAAAGGGTTTGTTCTTAGATTCCCCACATCTACACAAGGTCATACGGTTGCGTGTTTCGAGTGGTTTTCCATCTGCTCTTTTTACTGGAATTTTGCCATTAATCCAAATTGGACCAGCAGTACTATCAGAATTATCTGCTGAAATAATCACTATTTGCTTTGGAAGGTCTGATTCAATTTCTTCATATTTACCATCAACTTCCAGTTCATAAACAAATGTACCAGAGGGACATTTATCCACCATCGCTGAGAGATTAATTTTTGAATTATCATCAGATTTTTTTGTAATCAGCTTTCTAATACTAGCATTCTGGTTAAAACAAAATTTTGCATGCATGCAGTAAGAATTGTCCACTTTAACCCTCACGCCGTCACCTTGCAAAACTTCCTGCCTCTCGCCAATTAATTGTGTTGATGCAGTTTGTGAAATTGCTAATGAATATTTGATCATGTGTGCCATCACAAAAGGGCTTAGTGGCTGACTTACCACATCGACATAATTCATAAATTTTATCAGTTTGGTGCGTATTTGTTTTCTGCCAGGCAATTGCTTCACCTTTTGCTCCAGTAATACGTCTTTTTCTGACCAAAGAAATATCACCATGAACAACATAAGGTCCATTTTCTCGAACTTCTATAAATTCTATTTCTGAAGTTTGGCGTGGTAGGTATTCAAAACTTGGACCTATTGTTTTTGTAGGATCTTGTGCAGGGATGGTCATTAACTCCTTAGCAAGAATTTTTAGTTCATACATTACACCAACAGCTTGACCTAAAAGCTTTGGCTCACCATTGAAGCTTTTCTCTATTATTCTCAACATATCAGAATATTCCTGATTGAATGTTGTTAGCTTTTCTAAAATATCGGGATGGTCTTTGTAGACTGTTGTGCTTGGGTTACTTGCCATTGGATGAACTTGATCCCATTCTACTGTGAAAGTCTCGCCCGTAGGTCCTGACTTTGCAGTATCGCCAAGCTGAAATTTACGACCTTTTAGAATTTCTAAGAATCTAAAATAATGACCCACTTCCTGTCTTTCTGGATGAAACATATTTTGGTCACCATCAAAGATATTATCATGATCCAAACCTTCACCTTGCTCCACAACTTCTTCTAAAGCTTTCAGTGCGGTACTTAGATCTGTGACTTCGACCAAGTGTCCTGCACCACCATAGTAAGTTGTTTCAGCGGTAACCTGATGCTTTGGGTCTCCTACAAATAGGATATTGTCTCCAAGTTTCTCAGAAAGGTAAATTAGACCTTCTTCAAGTGCTTTGTAAAACTGTCCAATTGATGCAAAGCCTTCATCTTGTGATGGAGCATCAGCTTCTGCTGGGCGTTCTATTTTAAGAAAACATTCAATACTTTCTGGAGAGAATTTATTCAAATTAACTTCAAATGACTTATCGCTATGTGGTAGAGGTGTGGGATACCTTGCTATAAACTCAGGATAATCAAGTTGTGGTTTTCCACCAGTGGCAATCATTATATTTGCGACCAAGGCCATATGAAGCATTTCTTCGATAAAGACGCTTTGGATTACTTCGATGCTTTCCTGGTTGGAGTTATCTTTGATAGAATATAGGGCACAAAGATATGGAGGTATTGTTGCATGCTCTAACTCTATCGCCCACTGTAAATGTTCATGAAGATCTTGGATTGTTTTAATCATTATTAGTTTCCTCTTTTGCTTGCGTGGCTATTTGAGTTTTATAATATTAAATACTTCTCTCATGTTTTAATTATTTTATAATTTTAAAATGGTTTTATTGTCTAAATAGTAACAAGAGCTGGTGCAAATGGTTCTTCTCTGCCTTCTGTTAATAAATACGCATTAAAACACACATTGAAAATACTTTTCCAGCTCTTAACACTTCTGCTCCTTTATTTTGTTGAACCTCCAAATTCATTAAGTCAAAGTTAATCTAATAGTAATTATTTGTGAAGTATTTAAATTTCTGACTTTATTGATGCTAATTACTTGCTTGTATTGTCCTTGACATCAGGTGGTGGTCACGCAAAATTCTTGAAACTAGTATTTTCAAAATAAAAGGACATATTTTATGATTCCAGAAACTATGAGCGCTGTACTTTTGACTGGTCACGGTGGACTGGATAAACTGGAATATAGTGATGATGTGCCTGTTAGACTACCAAAATCAGGTGAGGTACTGATTCAAATTGGAGCTGCGGGAGTGAACAATACTGATATTAATACACGTATTGGTTGGTATTCTAAAGCTATAGTATCGGACACTAATATTGGTGGGGCAGAGGGTTTTCAAAAGGTTGATGAAGAGGATGCGACCTGGACAGGTGAAGCGATGAGCTTACCAAGAATTCAAGGGGCAGATATTTGTGGAGAAATTATTGCTACTGGTAATGGGGTTGATAAGAGTAGAGTTGGGGAGCGAGTACTCGTTCAAACAATGCAACCCCAAGAAAATTTATTGCCATTTACCTGTGCTACTGTTGGAAGCGAATTTGATGGTGGCTTTGCACAATATGCTATTTCAGCATCAAAGCATACATATAAGGTTAACTCTAATTGGAGCGATGTCGATCTGGCATCGATTCCTTGCGCTTATTCAACCGCAGAAAATATGTTACACCGAGCGAGCGTTGGAGCAGAGCGCGTATTGATTACTGGGGCGTCTGGTGGTGTTGGTTCTGCTGCAATACAACTTGCAAAACGGCGTGGTGCAACAGTGATAGCTTTGGCATCAAGTTCAAAGTTTAATGAGGTGTTATCAATTGGAGCAGACAAAGTAATAGATCGCAACTCTGATTTACTGGCCGAATTAGGTGAAGATAGTATTGATGTGATCGTTGATCTTGTTGCTGGGGCGCAATGGCCAACATTTCTCAAAGTTCTTTGTCGTGGAGGGCGATACGCCGTAGCTGGGGCAATTGCAGGGCCAATTGTTGAATTAGATATTCGCACTCTTTATCTTAAAGATTTGACTTTCTTTGGATGCACTTATCAGGAGCCCCAAATTTTTCAAAATGTCATTTCTTACATTGAGTCTGGAGAAATTAAACCTCTTGTAGCTAAAACCTATGCTTTGAAAGACATTAAGATTGCACAGCAAGATTTTCTGGCAAAAAAATATACAGGTAAATTAGTCTTAATTCCTCCTTCAGTGAAGCCATGAGCGTTTTGGTAATTTTTAAAGGTTCGTTGGCTTATATTAGAAAGAAAACAATCTATGAAATTTGACTATAATAAAATTTGTTCAGAGTTTTCTTTTGATTGCCCAGATGATTTTAATTTTGCATTTGATGTAAATAAAAAAAAAGGCTCAGAATCTAATAAGCTTGCACTTATATCAATAGATAGAGAGGGCAACCACGTTCAAGATGTGACTTATAGAGAGCTTGACCAATCATCTTCTAGATTTGCCAATGCGCTTTTGACTTTAGGTGTCGTTAAGACTGATAATATTCTAGTTGTTTTACCGCGTATTCCTGAATGGTACTATGTGCTTTTTGGATGTGCCAAAATGGGAGCAGTAGCCATGCCTGGCACAAACCTGCTAACTCAAAATGATATCGAGTATCGTATAAATAGCGCAGGTGCTAAAGTCGCCGTTGTTTCTGATACTCATGCGGAGGGTTTGAGTAAGATTAAGGATAGGTGCCCAACTCTTAAGCATTTAATTATAGTTAGAGGTAAAAGGGCAGGTTGGCATAGTTATGAAGATATATGCGCCAAGGCTTCTGAACATATTGACCGAACAAACGTACCACCAACAAGTTCAAAGGATCTTATTCTAATATATTTCACGTCAGGAAGCACAGCAATGCCAAAAATGGTTGGACGTGACCATGCCTATTCTCTTTCTCATTTGATTACCAAAACTTATTGGCAAGATCTTCGTGAAGAGGATGTGCATTGGACTTTGACTGATACGGGCTGGGCAAAAGCCGCCTGGGGTCTGCTATACCCTCAGCTGCTTGCTGGTTGCACAATAATTCTTTATGATGGTGAAGGTTTTGATTTAGACACTCATTTGCGCATTATAGAGCAATACAATGTCACAACATTTTGTGCGCCACCTACAATCTACCGCCTAATGGCACAGGCAAACTTGTCAGGTGCAAATTTTAGTTCCCTTAGACATTGTTTTGGTGCTGGAGAGCCTTTGAACCCTGAGGCGATGCGTGCTTGGAAGAAAGCTACAGGATGTGATATTTATGATGGATATGGACAAACAGAAACCATTAATATTGTTGCAAACTTTCCTGGAATGGAAATTCGTCCAGGGTCTATGGGAAAACCTTGTCCTGGCTTAATAGTGGATATAATTGATGATCTTGGTAATGTTTTAAATGATGGTGAAATTGGCCATATTGGTGTGAAGATCACAGACCCGTATCCTCCAGGTTTGTTTCATGGATATTATCTTGATGAAATTAAAACGAAAGAGGTTTTTCAAAATGGTTACTATGAAACTTATGATGCAGGCCATATAGATGAAGATGGTTATATTTGGATTATGTCTAGAACAGACGATGTTATCTCTTCTTCAGGATATAGAATAAGTCCGTTTGAAGTGGAAAGTGCTATAATAGAACATAAAGCAGTTGCAGAGTCTGCTGTTATTGCAAAACCTGATCTAATTCGTGGGGAAATTGTTAAAGCATGTATAGTTTTGGCATCAGGTTATGAAGCATCAAGTGAGTTAATTGTGGATATTCAGAATTTTGTAAAATTGCATTCAGCACCTTATAAATATCCTCGAGAAATAGAGTTTATGAAAGTTCTTCCAAAAACGATTTCAGGAAAGATTAGGCGGGTGGAACTTCGAGAAAAAGCAGCTAAAGAATAATTTACTAAGAAAAAAATTAAAACAAAAAGTATATGTTTTATACAGGGACGCAAATGAAAAATCTTAAAATTTCTGTTAACGATATGGTGAAAAAAGCTAAAGCACGTATTGAAGAAATAACAGCTAAGGAAGCAATCACACTTTTGGATGATAATAATGTCTTAATCGTCGACATCAGAGATGTTCGAGAGCGGCAAAAACTTGGTTTTATACCAGGAAGTTATCATGCTCCACGCGGTATGCTTGAGTTTTGGATTGATCCACAAAGTCCATATTTTAAAGAAATATTTGGTTCAAATAAGCGATTTGTGTTTCATTGTGCTGCTGGTTGGCGTTCGGCCCTTAGTGTGGCAACATTAAAAGATATGGGATTAGAGGCTGCTCATATTTCAGATGGTTTTGCAGGTTGGGTTGAGGCGGGGGGGCCAATAGAGCACAACAAGCCAAGGCCAAAATAATAGAACTATAAATCTTAGCATAAATTCATCATATCATAAATTCAGTAATTTCTAAAAGTTGGAGATCAATAGATGCTAAATGTAGATTTTTTTGAAACTGGGGTGGGTCCCAAGGTCGTTCTATTGCATTCAAGCGCCTCAAGTGCTGGGCAATGGAAGTCTCTTATGGATTGCAGCTCAGATAAATTTAATTTTATTGCGATCAATTTAATAGGGTATGGTAAAACCAGAAGCTGGGCAGGCGACAAGGTCCAATCATTACGTGATCAAGTTGCGCTTATCGAAAAAATCCCAAGTCTTCAAAATGACAATTTTTCTTTAGTCGGGCATTCTTTTGGTGGGAGTGTCGCAATGAAGGCAGCTGTGCATTTTGGGGAAAGAATTGACAAATTAGTACTTGTAGAACCAAACCCTTTTTACCTCCTTGACCTTGAAGGCCGTGCAGAGGCTTTTGCTGAGGTTTTAACATTAAAAAATCATATAAAATCTGGCTTAAATAATAATTGGGAAAAAGCGGTAAGTTTTTTTGCAGATTACTGGAATGGAAAAGGTACTTGGAAAAGCTTGTCTGATGTTCAGAAAGAAAGATTTTCAATAATCTTAAAACCAAATTTTTATGAATGGGACGCTGTTTTTTCTGAGAATAATACACTAGATTTCTGGCAGGAAAACCTTCCTAAAAATACCACATTAATAAGTGCCAGTAAAACAGTTAGAACGATTGCAGAGTTAACAGAGTTATTTAAAATAAAATGCCCCAATTGGAATTTTGACACCTATTTAGGAGGCCATATGGCACCTATTACAAATCCAAAAGCAGTTAATCCACTGATAATAAAAAGTTTAATTTAATTCAATTTATTTGGTAAATTTTTTTGTAATAATAATTAATTTAATGATGATACTTTTTTATGGGGTACTTTCAAATCATACTTAAATGCTTCCCAGTTTGTTTATTCAGTGCTAATCTTGTTATATCTATCCTTTTTAAGGAGTTCTTATGAAAACAGTATATGCTTTAATTGGATTAGCTGGCCTTGTCGTATTTTTTAAATTTATGGATCGCTTGCCTTTTTGGAAAACGGAGTTTCCAATTTTAAATAACATTCCTACTGGATGGTTATTTATTATATTATTATTAGTGTTCATAGTGCTGGTTACCTTATTGAATTCGGATAGCAATAATAATCAATAGTGTATAAATGAATATAATTATAATAAATTCAATAAAATTACCGTATATTTCTTAAGAAAAAGTTACATTTTAAACCATATTTAGATATTAAGAGGAAAACTAAAAAATGACTTCTTCACTTACTATTCCACCTATGAAGTCTGGCCTGCATTATAATCTTGAACAGCACTTTCAGAGTTTTCATGATTTTCCAATTGTTACTGACTTAAATAATTTAGATGCTGATGTGGCTATATTAGGTATTCCGTTTGGAGATCCCTATTCAATGGGAGAAGCAAGTAATGATCAGTGTAATGCACCGACGCATATCCGGCGTCATTGCGAGCGCGCTCTACGGGGACTTGATCGTTATGATTTTGATATTGGAGGTACATTGCTTGATGGAAAAGACATTAAAGTTGTCGATTGTGGTGACGTAGTAGGAATAGCTAAGGATGTTGCTGGTAACCATGATCGCTCTCAAATGGCAGTATCAAAGATACTAGAGGCTGGTGCGTTACCAATCATTTTGGGGGGTGATCATTCGATACCTATTCCAGTTTTTAGGGCTTATGAGGGACATGGTCCTATTACTTTAATACAGATCGATGCTCACATTGATTGGCGAAATGTCTTTCATGGAGTTGTTGATGGCTTATCAAGTGTAATTAGGCGAGCATCTGAGATGGCTCACATCGAAGATATTTATCAAATTGGTTTAAGATCAGCAGGGAGCGCTAGAGTGGAAGAGGTTGCTGCTGCGCAAGCTTATGGCGCCCACTTAATATCTGACATTGAGTTACAAGAAATTGGAATGAAAGCAGTTCTAGATCTGATTCCTGATGGGGGAAACTATTATCTGACAATAGATGCTGATGGAGTGGACCCAACCATTATGCCGGCGGTTGCAGGACCAGCACCTGGTGGTGTCAATTATTCTCAAATGCGAACTCTGATTCAAGGTTTGGTTAAAAAAGGAAATGTTGTGGGAATGGATATTGTGGAGATTACTCCTAGTAGAGATATCAATGGCATAACTGCTATTACTGCAGGTAGGTTTATTTGTAATCTTATTGGCTCTGCAGTTAGGGCTGGGTACTTTGACAAAGGCTAATCATTAAAATCAATTTATTTAGTTTAATCATACATTAAGACAATTATTCTATTCTTAAATAGTTCTATTAATATTTTATTGTGAATGCTTCAACAATCAAATGTATTTAATTTTGTAAAAGAATATGAAAGTTTTTCACCGCACCGTACTGGTGGTGTAGGAAATGGTAATGTTCTGAGCTGGCTAAAGAACTACCTACTCTCCGTTGGTTGGAATATCAGCAGTCACGAGTTTAACTATAAACATTATAATAGCATATTAGACAGTGACGATTCAAACTTCAAAGGCATGCTTTTATATTATTCCGTAATTGGCAAAGGTAGGTTATCAAATCCGTTATATTACTCTCTCTCTAACTCCACCAAAATTGAAACTGGAACCCAGCTTGAGGATCAAAATATAATTACTTTAATAGGTAAATTAACCAAAAATGCGATTGCGAATGCTAATGATTCTACAGGAATGTGAAAATTGTTATCTTTGCAAAAAGCAATTAACTCGTCTTCAGATTTAAATATAAATTTAATTAATTAATTTGGTTGATGGGAGAACTTACAAAAAATTTATGAAGAAAGTGAAAAAGTATTAATATGATGCTTGGATTAATGAATCAAAAACTTTTAATATTTTAGCAAAATCATACAGTTATGATGAACAATCTCCCCTAGTTATAACTACTCCTATCTCTGGTTGGTTTACTTGTTCTGGTGAGCGTGGATGTGGAATTGCCGTTGCGCTGGAAGTGGCTAAAGAAGTATCAAAATTTTATCCTGTGGATTTGGTTTTTGCCAATGCTCATGAGCTAGGATATCAAGGTGCTTACGAATTTGTTGCTGATTATCAAAATATACCAATGGCCGTGTTGCATCTAGGTTCATGCTTGGCAAATATAGATGCTGAAATGATAAGTGTTTGTCATTCAAAGAATAGTAAAAATATTGCATTGCATTTAAGCAAGTTAGGAATTTTTCCAAAACCACCTGCAAATAACAGGTTGAAAAAGTATTGGGCTGGGGAAGCAAAATGTTGGTCATCCAAGAATGTACCTATGTTATCTATTGCTGGAGAAAATGCTTACTTTCATACTTCTGCTGATGTTGCAAAGTCTGTCACAAATGAGGAATTACTGTTAAACTATGTGGAATATATTACCAAAGCTACATTAGCATTGATTAGTAGATAAATTAACTTTTAAACCAGAATATTATCAGTAAAATGATATTATGGGAGATAAAATAAATGGCCCTTCGATCATTCAAATACCAAAATGGGTAAAAAATAAATTAGGATTGTACTATCTATATTTCTCTGACCATAAGGGATCATATATTTGTTTAACTTTTTCTAACTCGATCAAAGCGTGAATGCACAAAGTAATAGTTTAAAATGCATTTTATAAAAAAATTGAATTTTATCAGACTCTCCGTAATAAAAGGCACGTTTCGGAATTTGAGACACCAGATAGTTCACGAATACGGGCCAGAACACTATCAAACTCAAACAGTGTGGTTGTTTCAAGGTTTACAACTAAATCCCAAACCCCACAGGTGCGATGCAAAGAGGTGATTTCAGGCATACGTTGTAAGGCTTTTTGAACTGAGTTTGCAGTGTTGCCTCGAACTTCAATCATCATAACGGCACGTACTAAGTCGTCGGTCTCGGGGGCATTAAGATCTACGGTGAAGCGTTTAATTACGCGACTGTCAATCATTCGTGTCAAGCGGCTTTGCACAGTGCCACGAGCAAAGCCCAGTACCCCAGACAGGGTGGTGACTGAAGCTCGTCCATCGATTTTTAATCGGGCAATTATTTTGCGATCTACTTCATCTATTTTCAACATTATGTAAAAATACCTAATCTTTTTACGCAATCTTTATGCTTTTAATACAATATTTAGGCTAATTGTACAACTTATAATATGATATCTTTTTCCCAAAATCTGAGAATGGAATATTTTTATGCAAGATTACTGTACAATTTTAGGACTTCCCCTGCAGGCTGGAACTGGGCGTGGTGGTTGCTTGATGGGTCCTGACGCGTTTCGTACTGCTGGTTTGGCTGAGGTCATTACAGATCAAGGGTTTAAATTGATAGATTTGGGAAATCTATCTTTTCCAACTCGTATTCCTAACATTACCGGACCAGCGCATTTGGAAAAGTTACCTGAAATTGTTGCCTGGACTTTGGATATTCAAAGGCAGGCCTCAAAACTTGTGACGGAGAATAATTTTCCCATTTTTATTGGTGGAGACCACTCAATGGCAGCTGGCACTCTCACAGGTGTGGCGCAGGCTGCTGCAGTAATGGACAGGCCCCAATTTGTTCTTTGGTTGGATGCCCATCCCGATATGAATACACTAACTAGCACCTTAAGTGGTCATCTTCACTGTCTAAAGATGCCATATGCTCTTGGGATGCCAACATTTGAGAATATTTTTCCTACTGTGCCGATGCCGTTAAATCCAGCTAATGTTTGTATGATTGGTTTAAGGTCGGTTGATGATGCAGAGCGCCAGTTTATCAGAGATTTGGGTATGGATGTTTACGACATGCGACGGATAGACGAGGTTGGTGTTGTTAAACCTGTATCTGATTTCCTGAAACGTGTTGCTACTGCAAATGGACTTTTACATGTTAGCTTTGACGTAGATTTTTTAGACCCGGAAATTGCACCTGGAGTTGGCACTACTGTGCCTGGTGGAGCGAGCTTCAGAGAGGCGCATTTAATCATGGAGATGTTGCACGACAGTGGCCTCGTGAGTTCTCTTGATTTGACAGAACTTAACCCATTCCTAGACATACGTGGTTAAACATA
>CAJJAK010000008.1 GCA_905182165.1 uncultured Paracoccaceae bacterium
GATATCTCATTTTTTAAGCGCTGATACTGCTGCGAAAAACGGATCAACGGGCATATCATAAATGCCACTGCCTAATCGCCCAACTTTGCCCAACCTATCAAGGATACCCAGTCCGATGACCGGTCCAGCACCAGCACCCACCGCGCCGCGGGCAGTCGAGCCAAGCTTGATAGTGTGGTTGCGGAAATTGGGGTGCGCACCAACCGAAAGCCTAGATGTGCGGACTGCGGCATCGTCTGGTAAATAGGCGCTAAGGAGCTTCTTTTGCTCCGGGCTTAGTTCAATCACCATTGCTCCCAGTCCAAAAGCCTCTACCACTGCACTGTCGCCGATAGCACCCAAGGAGCGATCTTCGGGCAGATCAACGTCGAATTTACCCTTTGGAGCGCTCGCAGCAACGGTGAACCATTGACCTGGCAAACCAGAAATTTGGATGCCGATTTCGCGTCCATTACCGCCAGCCGCGGTGATAAAGCTAGAACCGTCTACGCCTTCTGCCAGTTTCATCATACATTTGGTTGCAGCCATCCAAAGGTTCAAAAACAGGCTTGGAGAAGTAGCCATGAATTGGAGCACGTTTTCGTCTGTGATCGTATGTAGTGTGCGGTCTTTCAACTCGTTCACCAGCGCGGCATGGGCCACAGGCGTGCGGCCATGGCAATCGTCACCCCCCGCCAGCCCGATCACTGCCAGCGGCACAAGGGCGATACCCTCCGCTAGACCATCCTCCAGCACATCCAGGAACCGTGTGTTAAGCCACCTGATGTGTTCCAAAACGGCCTCAGACCGCAATCCCAACCGCATCGCTGGCCGTGACCCTGCGTTGATTGGCGCATAAACCCGTTGTTGCCCGCCCCATGCATCATAGACCGTGTGAAGTGGCATTGAGGCGCTAACAACGGCGGCCAGGGGCGTGACAACATCATGGTCTTGTGACGGCTTCAGAATGATCTCACTCGCGAGAATCATTGCTTCAGCTTGATCAAAGTTCTTTGCCAAACCCTCAAAAACGGCAGCTACACAAGCAGAATTCAGGATTGGTAATGTGATTTTCGAGGGGTTGGAAAATGCAGGTCCCGCATGAAGCAGGATATTTTCATCCAAATTCACTGCATCACGGGCAGTGTTGAATCTGTTCCACACAGGTTGGGTTACCATTGCTTTGTCAAAGGCTAACCGGTCGGCTGGGTGCAATGTCATGATACCTCCGGCGGGATAATCCAGGTTTCTGAAAAGTAGAGAAACGCACTTGTCGTTTCAAAACCAGCTTGAACACGCGTGCCCAATTCTCCGGACAGAGGCGTTCCGTTGACGATGATGTGTGCCGCTTGCGCTGGGATCAACAAAGAGAACATATTGTGCTCGCCTGATCCAACCTCATGGGGCGAGAGTTCAAGCGCGCGAGGTGGTTCCAATTTTTCCCAGACCAGTTCGATTGTCAGGTCACCCGCAGCAATTGTTTCGCTGTAACGATGTGACATCGGATCACCCGAAGTGCGCACGCCGCTAGCGATAAACTCAGGCAATGTTTCAAAGGCAGGGGCATTGGCAAAAACTGCCAGTTTGCTGATGAAATTTTTCTTCAGGAATGCAGTGAGCGCCGGATTGTCACTAATAATGAGGTTGGGCGCATCGGCGGTTCCGTTAACTTGATTAGGAGTTCCATAAAGTAAAAGAACTTGACCCTGACCAATGGGTGACCATGCGACTCGAAAGAAAAGTGCCATGGCGCTAAAGGAGCCATCGGGATTTTTTAGAAAAATACCGGGGTTTTCGCCCGTCCAGTCAACAACGCCCGGCGTGATTGGTTCGTTTAAAGGCATTAGATATCCTCCTGCGGGGTAACCCAGGTTTCTGAGAACGCCAGAAAAGCCGTGCTCATCGTGCGACCAAAGAATTGGCGCTCAGCCACTGCACCAGAAAGGGGCGTGCCATTGATGATCACTTCCGCTGATGCAGCCTCAAGAAAAACAGAGTACATTTCATGTTCTTTGGTAGCCGAGTTTTCTTTGGTCACTTCGACAGGCAGGGGTGGGCCCATATTGCGCCACACCATTTCGAGTGTTACGCCTGAGCCGCGTAAGGTTTCACTGTATCGGGATTTTAGATCGCCAGGTCGTTTTGAAACGCTGCTACAATCCATCCAGCGCATCGTGCCAAGACCAGCTTTGCCCATGAATGTTGGCATTTTGGTCACCCAACCATCGACGATCCAACGCATCATGCGCTGGTTATCGGTCATGATGAAATTGGGCACATCTGGCCAACCACCCGCTTTGTCGGGTGCGCCTAGAACGATTGCGGCGGTACCGCGCCCATGAGGTGACATCACCACACGAAAAAAGAGAGCAAGGGTGGAATAAGAAGTGTCTTGCGAGTTTTCCTTTAGGTAGATGCCTGGATTTTCTCCTGACCATTCAACACGGCCAGGGTTATGTGGAATTCTGCTCATGTCCATGTCCCCTCATACTTTTTCAATTCATCAATAATGAATTGCTTGCGCTCCGCAATTGGCTGTTCGTCGCCAGCTTTAAAAATTCCAGCTACAGCAAAAGAGATTTCCTTAAGAATTGCGCCGTCATCACGACTGTCTTGTACTGGAATGCGCAACATTGTGTCACCTGCATACGTTGGCAGGATACCGTCATAATCATCCGTTGGATGTTTCACTGGATTTCCAACGGCCACCGAACGGATTTCATTGCGCAACATCCGACGGACCTTGGCCACGCCGCGATCCGTAAAGCTGAGGTTTTCGCGGGCGTGGATGTTTTTAGGCCCCTGACTGACCCAGGCGTCATAATCCCCTGGGTCCCGTTGACGCATCTCGTAGGGGCGGTCTGGGTCCTGACCATAAAAATCGGTTGACCCAAAACCAACTTTTGATTTGTTGGTTAACCCTTTGGGATCGTCGCCATCCCGAAAATGCCGCCACGTGACCACTTGGGTATGCGTGTCATCAATTGGCACCACCCAACGTGACAAACCGCAACGCCCAAAATAGCGGGGGCTATCGGGAACCGGGAAATGCGCGCCATTTTGGGTAAACGACGGCATCATGTGGTCATGTATTCGCAGCCAGACGATATCATCCACCCGCCTGACGTTGGTATAGAAATCGCCAAACTTACTCTCGTGAAACTCGATCATTGGCATTTCGGCAAACGCGTCGATGAACTGACTACGTACGGCCAACGTGTGAAGGTACACCACGTGAAATGGATCCCAAGCATTCTCCATCACTTGTAACCAGTTGCATGGTGATTTAATCAAGGACGGCAGCATCTCATCACCGTCTTCGTCAAATGTGTCCATCACCGGGAATGGCGGCATTGTGTCCTTGGGGCCTAGATAGGCGAACGCCAGACCTTTGTATTCGATAACCGGATAGGCCCCTAAACAGACTTTTTTCTTGACTTGAGACGCTGGTGGCTCGCAGGGAGTTTCTAGAACGGTGCCATCAAGACCGTATTTCCAGCCGTGATAGGAACAGCGAATGCCGCCTGGCTCAATGATACCAAATTCAAGGCTCATGTTTCGGTGGGCGCAATGCAGGTGCGTTAGGCCAAGTTTACCCTCACCCGGTTCGCGAAACAGCACAAGGTCTTCACTAAGGATGCGGATGCGGTAAGGCAAATCCCCCACCTGATCTGTCATTGCAACCGGCATCCAAAACCTGCGCATATATTCGCCACAATCGGTGCCAGGGCCAACTTCTGTCAACTCTGGGTCAGGCCTGTGAGTCCAAACAGATTGCTGATCATGTCCGCGGAAATTACCCTCGGGTGCTTTGAATGTTTTGCTCATTTTTTCTCCTTTTGCTTAATAGGGAATGGATCAGGAACAGGCGTTTCGCCTGTCCAGATAGATTTGATTTGCATAAAGTCGCTTACGGCGTCGCGGCCAAGTTCGCGGCCATAGCCAGACAGTTTCATTCCACCAACCGGCACGTTGGGGTCAACACTGCGGTAATGATTGATGTAGACAGTTCCGGCGTTGATCTGTTTGGCAACTCGCTGGCCACGTTGAGGATCTGAGGTCCAGACACCTCCTGCTAACCCATAGTTGCTGTCGTTGGCTAGTGCGATTGCTTCCTCTTCCGAGCTGAATCCCGTCACTGCCAAAACAGGGCCAAACACCTCGTCACGCCACAAATTCATATCTGGTGTGACATTGCTAAAAACTGTAGGACCAACGTAGAACCCTGGTCTGTTGGCAGCTGTCTCAATTCCGTCCAGCAAGCAGTCCGCGCCGCTGGCTTTGGCCTGCGCTATCATTGACGTGACCTTTTTTAGATGTGGCGCATTGGCAAGTGGGCCAACTTGAGTATCCGCCTTCATCGGATCGCCCATCACCAGTGATTTGGCGCGTGTGACCAGCTTTTCAACCAACGTATCCCGCACGGAGTTTTGGACAATCAAGCGTGAACCTGCGACGCAGGTTTGTCCGTTTGACAGGAATATGCCGGATAGAATGCCGTTGGCGGTATTGTCGAGATTGGCATCAGCAAACACAACCTGTGCAGATTTCCCGCCCAGCTCCAACACCGTTGGAACCACATTGTTTGCAGCAGCTTCTGCTACCTTTCGACCCCCCAAATCTGAGCCCGTGAAGGTAACTTTGCGTGTAAGCGGATGACGCACCAGCGCCTCTCCAACAACATGCCCCAATCCAGTGACTACATTCAGCACACCGTCTGGCAGCCCTGCATCCCCAAGAAGACGTGCTAATTCTAGAGTTGAGGCGGATGCCATCTCGGATGGTTTGACCACTACGGTGTTACCTGCTGCCAGCGCCGGGGCCAGTTTCCAACTCAGGATCATCAGGGGCGAATTCCACGGCGTGATTGCAACCACTACACCGTAAGGTAGATGATGCTGTTCACTGCGCACGCCAGGGACGGTATTGGTGTGCGGCGAAACTTTAATTTCCCGTGCCTGGGCCGCAAAATGTCGATACCATGTGTGAAGACCTGCGAACTGCCCACGCACTTCTGTGATGCGCTTACCGTTGTCGCGGACTTCAGGTTCGACTAGTTCTTGCCACCGCGCTTCAAGTGTATCAGCGATTACATCCAGCATGTCTGCCCGTTGGTCAGGCCCCATTCTGGACCAAGGTCCCGAATGAAAGGCGCGATCAGCATCCCGGATTGCCAAGTCCGCTTCTGCTGTACCGCAACTGGCAATAGTGGACCAGGCGGCGCCGGTGGCTGGGTTGATGCTTTCTATTATCTTTCCAGTCCAGGGAATAAACGAGCCTGAAATATAAGGAGTGTAACTGGTCATCGAAAGTCCTTTGTAGGTTTGTAATTCCAAACCAATTGTATCGTTTGTACTGTTGCAATTTATTAGTGCTTATACCATATTATTTTTGTATATGTTTGCAACATATATCATTAATGTTATATGGATAAATTTGAAACACGGAGGACGAGATGGCAGTAGCTAGAGCCAAACCTGGCATAGAGAAGATCGTCCCGCACATGCTGTCAGACGGGTTGGCCATTTTTCCCCTAGAAACGATTTTGCTTAACTCAAATGAAAGTGTCCTTGGATCAAGCCCAATTGCAATGGCCGCTGCGCGTAGCGCCATCTGTGGCATAGAGCGGTATATCGAAAACCCAGATCAGCTGCTGGCACCGGAAATTGCCAAACGCTTTGACCTTGATCCGGTTCGTATTACGATCGGTCAGGGGTCGGACGACTTGCTGGCGCGGTTGGCGCGTGGTTACCTTGGTCCTGGTACTAACCTTGTTCGCAGCGCAAACGGTTATTTGAAGGTTCCAAACTACGCCCACGCCAATGATGCTGATGTCATTTCAGTCCCTGATGACAACTTTGTTCCCTGCGTGGATCGGATTATTGCGGCAATCACTGATAAAACCCGCATCGTATATCTTGCGAACCCAGAAAACCCAGCAGGCACGTATTTGAGTGGAACTGAAGTGCGCAGGTTGCATTCGGCGATGCCAAAAACTGCGTTGCTTGTGATTGATGCCGCCTACGAGGAATATGTCGATGCACCCGACTATGAACCGGCACATAAGCTGGTCGATAATGCAGATAATGTGGTTGTATGTAGGACCTTTTCAAAGATCTATGGCCTGGCAGGAGCACGCGTTGGCTGGCTCTATGGACCGGCGGATGTTGTAGACACGGTTCGTCGTATTGCGCTAACATTCCCAGTTGCATCGCCTTCTATCGCTGCGGCTATCGCGGCGATGGAAGATTGTGAACACACCAAATTGGTTTTTGAAGCGAACAAATCTGGGCGGGAGTGGTTGTCAACGGAACTGTCTGAAATGGGGTTGAACGTTATTCCCAGTCAAGGCAATTTCGTTCTGATCGGTTTTCATGATCCGCTGAAGACCGCGATAGATGTAAGTGTCAGATTGCGCCAAAAAGGTATCGCAGTCCGAAGATTTGCAGCACCTGCTTACAAAGAATATATTCGTATCACGATTGGACGGCCAGTAGAATTGCGCGCAGCGGTTAATACGATCCGAGACTTCCTGAGTGGGGGCACTCAATGATAGCGTCTGTTTCACAGCCCTCTGATTACACAAATGTGGCGCATCCTTCCGGCGCGCGTATTATTTCGTTGATCAAACAAGCCGGTGTGCGCGAGATCGTGGCCGTGCCAGATATTGTGACCAGCGATGGGTTGCTTTGGCCAATTTCGGAGGATCCTGACTTCCGGCTGACCCGAATTTGCAAAGAAGACGAAGGTGTCAGTATTTGTGCTGCGATGTCCTATAATGGTACACGTGCCGTGCTGATGATGCAGCAAACTGGGCTGATGGATTCTCTGAACGCAATTCGCGCCATTGGAATCGATTATGCGCGGCCCGTCGTCATGCTGGTCGGGTTGCAGGGAAAAGAACCGGACGTGCATCCTGATCAATCGCAAGTTTACGGTGTCCGCATCGTCAGGCCTATCCTTGACGTGATGGAGATATCGCATTCTTTGATCGAAAACCCCGATGATGTTGACCACATTCCAGACGCGATTTCGCGCGCTTACGAGAACTCGCAACCTCACATTTTCCTCATTGGTCGTGCACCGGAGCTCACATGACTCTCTATCGAGATGATGCGCTAAAAGCCCTTATTCCTCATGTTCGTGATACGGATATTGTTGTTGCGGTGTATCAAAGCTGTTTCGACTGGCTTGCGTTGAACCCGCGCGATTTGAACTATGTCGCTGTGGGCGCAATGGGGCAGGCATCCTCGCACGGGTTGGGGTTAGCCCTGGCCAACCCGGACAGGCGAGTGATCGTACTAGACGGGGATGGTAGTTTGCTGATGAACTTAGGTTCGTTGGTTTCAATCGCCGAGGCGGGTGTTACGAACTTTTATCATTTTCTCAGTGCCAACCGAGTATATGAGGTTAACGGCTCACACCCTATTCCTGGTGGGCAGGTTGTCGATTTTGAGAGCTTGGCACGCTCAGCTGGATATGCAGGCTCACACAGCTTTTCGCAGTTAAAGGCGTTGACAGACGGGTTGGCTGATGTGCTGGCGCTGCCGGGGCCCCAGATGAGCGTGCTTGAGTTGCAAGCTGGGCAACCTTACCCAAGGGACTACAACTATATCCACAGTGCCGAAGCACGTGCCATATTTGAGGACGCGCTTAATAACCCCTGCGTATAATAACCCCTGCGTAGTCTATTGAACAACTTGATCAGATACGAGTAACGTCTACCGGAATGACTCGTGTGTTTATATATTGAAATTTATTCCGCTACTGTTGAATAGGTTAAAACATTCTTTTCTTTTCTGAACGATCATTATTCAAACAGAAACAAATAACGTCGAATAAGCCAAATAAAACAGTTTCTTAAATCAAGATAATCGCCCCAATGTCCTAGTCCATATATCATCACAAAAGATATAATTTGGCTCACCTGAATAACTTAAAATTGCCATAATTTTCTTCTAAAGATTGGTAATACCCAGAAACATCTACTGCAAAAGAATTTATTGGTTGTAACCTAATATCCAAAGAACAATTTCAGTTGATATTAGATATTCATTATTTATAATTGATAACTTTTTTTTGCTTACTTCCTGACTTGAAGTGGCAACATTTGGAGCAAACTCAAACTCTTGTCACACATTTTGTAAACATCGATAAATCACTCATCAACTGAGAGGCAGTATATTTCGTTGATGTCTATCGCGAAATAATACGCTTCTGGGTTGGCTGTTTTGGCCCAAAGTTTACAATAAAAAATTGGAAAAAGCATTGTGGGTATTATTTGAACTGATACTGGTATTTGGACGAGGTCTGTGTGATGGTTGAAAATATTCAATTATAGTGCAGAAAGAGAGCATAATGCCACCCTCTCGATATTTAATATAATAATAATTTTGGTTATAATTTGAAAGTCTAGGTGAAGGAGAAAATTTAGATGATCAATAATGAGAATAAGTTAATAGCAAATTCGCTATGGATGGAAACTTCAGAGTTTTCTATCGCTAGGCAAACTAAAGAGGTGAGTGATCATTTTGATGTTGCAATAATTGGGGGAGGGATATCCGGCTGCTCTGTTGCTTATCATTGTGCAAATTTGGGATTAAATGTCTGCGTTCTTGAGAAAGAGACAATAGGATGGGGCGCTTCTGGTCGTAATGGAGGTCAGGTGAACCCAGGATTAAAAGAGTTACCTGAATCGATTATTTCATATTTTGGAGAAGAACAGGGAAAAAAAATAATCAATCTTGCTGGAGGTGCCCCAGACTATGTATTTGATCTTATCAAAAAAAATAAGATAATTTGTGATGCTTTCCAAGGAGGTTGGGTTCAAGCTTCTTATGGAAGACATGGCCCTCGAAAAAATAGTGAGTTATTTAGGCAGTGGTCTAATCTTAATGCTCCAATAGAAATGTTATCATCTGGTGAAATCAACTCATTATTAGGTTCTGATTATTATTCGGGCGGCATATTAGATAGGCGCGGAGGAAAGTTGCATCCTCTTAAATATGTATTGGGCTTGGCTCAAGCAGCTCAAGAAAAAAGTGTTAAAATATATCAGAATGCAGAAGTTTTACGAGTAAAAGCTGAGAAAAGAGGATATGTATTATCCAGCCCATTGGGGGAGTTTTCTGCCAAAAAAATAGTTATGGCGACCAACGCTTACGGAAGTTTAAAAAATGGGACGCTGAATCGGAATGTAATCTCTGTGCAGTCTGTTCAGGTTGCCACCAGCCCGCTATCAGATAATATTCTTAAAACAATTATTCCTAAAGGGCACGTTGTTTCGGATACAATGAGGCTTTTAAAATATTTTCGTATAGCTGAAAATGGTCGATTAATAATGGGAGGTAGGGGTGGTACCTCAAATAGAACAATAAAAACGCAAATAGAGGAACTAAAAAGTCATGTTAAAGTTATGTTTCCTGCACTAACAGATATAGAATTTGAATATAGTTGGGGCGGTAATATAGCAATAACACTTGATCATTATCCACACATAGCTGAATTGAATAATGGTGTTATTTCTCTTTCAGGATATAATGGTCGGGGAGTGGCGATGGCAACTGTTTTAGGTAAAGTGGTTGCTGAATATTTGACTGGAGTTTCTAAGGAAGATTTGGAGTTTCCTGTGAAGAAAGTTCAATCTTTGCCTTTTACTGGGCTGCAAAAGCAATTTGTACCTTTCGCTATTTGGTTTAAAAAATTGGCAGACACGCTTGATATATAGGTGAAAAATATAATAACATAAATAGTCGCAGCATCTAATTTTCTAGTTATTCCAATTCTTCATACGAATGCTCAAAAATAATAATATTGACAACTATCATGTCATATTCAATGATCCTTCTATCACATGATATAAATCATGATCACAATTTTAGTGAAACAAAAAACAATATGGGGGATAAAATGAACAAACTTATTTTAACAGCAACAGCGTTTGTACTGGCTGCTTCATCAAGTGCATTTGCGGAAGAGTCGCTGCGAATTGTTTCTTGGGGTGGCGCCTATCAAAAAGGTCAATCGATTGGGATCTTTCAACCTGCTGCTAAGGCAATGCTTCAACTGTTAAAGAAGATACTTATGGTGGTATTTCAGACGTTAAACTAATGGTAAAATCAGGTGCTGATAAGTTTGATATATTCACTATAGGACCTAAGGGATATATTGATTTACCATTTATTGGAAAAATTAGATTATTCGGTCATCGATGTAAGCAATCACTTGCCTGGAATGTTTAGTGATTATTGTGCAGGAGCTGACATTTTTTCAGTAGTTGCAGCCTGGAACACTGACACATATGGTGAAAATGGCCCAAGATCTTGGGCAGACTTTTACGATACAAAAAAATTCCCTGGTTCAAGAGCAATGCGTAGTAAAGTTGATGGCCAATTAGAAACTGCATTACTTGCAGATGGTGTTGCTATTGCAGACGTTTATACTGTTCTGGATAGTGAAGAGGGTATAAATCGTGCTTTAGATAAAATTCGATCAATAAAAGATCATATTGATGTGTGGTGGACCTCTGGTGCAATGCATGCGCAGTTAATGAAAGACGGCGAAGTAGATATGACAACAGGTTGGAATGGTCGATTTGATGTAGCTAAAAAAGATGGAGCTAAAGTATCATATGACTATAAAACTGGAATAATGGACTGGGAAGGTTATGGAATTCCAAAAGGAATAGCCAATAAAGACCTAGCTATGGAGTTCATTAATGAAATGATGAAACCAGAGTATATGGCAGAATTTGCAAAATATATTACTTATGGTCCAACAAATAAAAAGACTTACGAGCTTGGCCTTATTCCAGATGATCTTGCAAGAGCCTTACCAAGTCATCCAGAAAATGCTAAACATCAGTTAACTATTAGCCAAGATTGGTATGCAAAATGGCGTACAATTGCGGCTGAAATGTACACAGAAATGATGACTGAATAAAAAAATACCAAGGGGAGGGTATCCATTCTCCCCTTTTTAAATGAAAGATAATTTTCATGACTTTAAACGCATTAAATATATCCATTAAAGATATAACAAAGAAGTATGATGATTTTCATGCTCTCAAAGATATAAATCTAGAAGTAACTTCTGGAGAATTTGTAGCCTTGATGGGACCTTCTGGTTCTGGAAAAACGACATTGCTAATGGTACTTGCTGGTTTTACAAGCCCTGATTATGGAAGTGTGAAATTTGGAGATGAAGAAGTTGTACTAAAACCGCCACATCTTAGAGATATTGGAATGGTGTTTCAAAATTACGCACTTTTTCCTCACATGAATGTTGAGCAAAATATTGGGTATCCACAGAAATTGCGTGGTGTGAGCACGCAGTTACTAAAAGACACGGTAAATGAGGCCCTTGCTACTGTAAAATTGGATGGACTAGGGCACAGAAATGTCGGCGAACTTTCTGGGGGGCAAAAGCAACGAGTGGCTTTAGCACGAGCTATCGTTTTTAAACCAAAAATTAATTTTAATGGACGAACCTCTTTCAGCTTTAGATAAGAAGCTTAGAGAAGAGATGCAAATTGAGCTTCGTCAACTTCATGACAGCCTAAACATGACCACGGTTTATGTTACTCATGATCAAAAAGAAGCTCTAACCATGTCCGATCGTATTGCAGTTATAAATCATGGTTCTTTGATGCAACTTGGGACACCAAATGAGATTTATAATAGTCCTAATAATGCTTTTATTGCTGACTTTATTGGTGAATCCAGCCTAATCCCTGTAAGTGTCAAAGATAACAAAGCATATTTGAAAAAATCAGAAATATTTGTCAATCATTCTGTCGAAAAGAACGGAGACCATTTGCTCGTTGTTCGTCCAGAAAAGTTGTTTATTTCAGAAGAGAAAGAAAAAGATACGAATTTATTTTTTGGTCATGTATCAGAGTCGATTTTTCAAGGTGAAAGTCAACTATTGGTTTTACGACTTGATCCAGAAGTGTTTGGCGAACAATCCCTACAAATGCGAATTGCAAATGGTAGTGATTTAAAGGGAAAAATTCCTGCTGTTGGAGATAAAATTTCAATTGGGCTTCGAATGTCAGATAGTTTTATTGTGGAAAAATCTGATGACTCTCAGTAGTGAACATATCAACGAAGCGTCATTAAGAAGGCTAAATCGCCAGGAGCGATATAAATTATTTGGTTTAACACTACCTTATTTGGTTCTGGTTACGGCTCTTATTATAATTCCCATTGGATGGTTGTTTTACATGTCATTTATTGGACGAGATGGGACATTATCGCTAGAAAATTATACTCGCATGATTGATAGTAAAGCGTATATGAGAATATTCATAACTACCTTTCAGGTCAGCATTTTAACCACTTTAATTTGTGTTTTATTAGGATACCCGTTAACTTATTTTATGTCGCAACTGTCAAATAGATGGGCAAATATATGCATGATTGGTGTACTTATTCCTTTTTGGACAAGTCTTTTGGTGAGAACTTATGCATGGTTGGTGCTACTTCAAAAAAAGGGTTTGATCAATACACTTGCAATAGATTGGGGCCTATGGTCTGAGCCTATTAAATTCGTCCATAACACTTCTGGAACGTTGATCGGCATGGTTCATATTATGTTACCGTTTTTAATTTTACCACTTTATGCAAACATGAGGACCATAGATAAAGATTGCTTAAAAGCTGCGGCTAATCTTGGTGCAACTCCTACGCGTGCTTTTTGGACAGTTTTTTTCCCTCTCTCTTTGCCAGGTCTATTTGCAGGTTTGCTAATTGTTTTCGTCTTGTGTTTAGGTTTTTATGTTACCCCTGCGTTATTGGGCGGTGGCAAGGTGATAATGGCGGCAATGAAAATATCAGATAATATTGAGTTGTATTACAGCTGGGGTGCAGCAAGTGCGCTTGGAGTAGTGCTTCTTGGAGTAACAATGATTATACTATTTATTGCCTCTAAGCTTGTGTCTATGGATCAACTAGGTAACAGGAGCTGAGCCATGGGTATTTTAAATAATACTGTCTCTGAGACACAAATTAAATTAAAGGATAGAATTTGGCTTTATGCCATAGCTATAATAGTTTTGTTTTTGCTTGTAGTACCATCGTTGGTTGTTATTCCTATGTCATTTTCTGATAGTCAATATTTAGAATTCCCTCCCAAAAGCTATTCTACACGTTGGTATGAAAACTATTTTTATTCTATTGATTGGCTTCAGGCGACTTGGACCTCGGTTAAAGTTGGTGTGCTAACAATTTTTTTAGCAACACCATTAGGAATTATGGCAGCTTATGGGTTAGTTAACAGCAACTCCCGATTGCGCAGTATTCTATTTCCAATAATGATTTCTCCAATGATGGTACCAGTTATACTTGTTGCGATCGGACTATTCTATTTTTATGTACAATTTGGAATGGTTAATAGTATTTTGGGATTGGTTCTGGGCCATTCATTAATAGCTATGCCGCTTGTTTTAATCATAGTTCTTTCAGCTTTAAATAACTATGATATGAATCAAGAAAAAGTTGCCCGATCACTTGGAGCAAGCAGATTGAGGGCGTTTTTTGAAATCACTCTGCCACAAATCAAGTTTTCAATTAGTTTCTGCATCTTTAATCTCATTTTTAACTTCATTTGATGAAGTAATTATATCGCTTTTTGTATCTGGTGGAGATAATTCAACGATTACTCGTGCCATGTTTCTGGCTTTGCGTGATCAAATTGATCCAACAATAGCCGCTATTTCTACTATCTTAATTATTATATCGTCAGGCTTGCTAGTGCATGAATATAGACATTGGGTGCAGTGTAAGTTAGAAAATCGTACCAGATAAAAAATTAGATTATAGTGAAGAAGATATTGCAGAAAGATCTGATAACTATACTAAAAATAAGTATGAGTTAGAGTGTGCTGAATGGGAAAAATTAGTTGAAAAATTTACAATAGAAAATCCTAAAAGTCTATGTAATTGGCTTGATACGCATTCAGTGATGCCAGGTGGAAATACTCGTACAGTTCTACATTACGACCCATTTCCCGTAACACTCGTTAAGGGCAAAGGAAGCCATCTCTATGATCTTGACGGACATGAATATATCGATTTTTTAGGTGAGTATTCTGCAGGACTATATGGACATAATAATCCTAAAATTTTGGACGTAATAAAAGAAACGATGGATTCTGGATTAGTTTTGGGTGGTCCAAATATATGGGAAAGTAAACTTGCAAGTGAAATATGCTCAAGGTTTACTTCTATAGAAAAAGTGCGATTCACTAATTCTGGAACTGAAGGAAACTTGATGGCCATTGGTGCCGCTCGTGCATACACTGGCCGTAATGATATTATGATTTTTGAAGGTTGCTACCATGGGGGTGTGCTAAATTTTAAAAATGATTCATCAGCAATTGATGCTCCTTATTCGTTTATTAAAGGGATATATAATGATGTTGAATCCACGATAGCATTAATAAGAGAAAATAAGACAAAACTAGCGGCAATTTTGTTAGAGCCGATGTTAGGTGGTGGTGGTTGCATCCCAGCATCCTTGGAATTTTTAAGGACAATTAGAGAGGAAACAATAAAGTGTGGGATTTGCTTGATCTTTGACGAGGTAATGACGTCTAGAAGCTCAAGTGGTGGGTTGCAAAAACGTCTTAAAATTTATCCTGATATTACGACCTTAGGTAAGTATATAGGTGGTGGTCTTAGTTTTGGTGCATTTGGAGGGCGTTCAGACATAATGGCTAACTTTGATCCAACTAATTTAAATTCGTTACGCCATGCTGGGACTTTCAATAACAACGTACTCTCAATGGCTGCAGGATATATCGGATTAAAAGAGGTTTTTAGTAGTGAAGTGGCAGAGGACCTTTATCAAAAAGGGGAGAATTTTAAATTAAAACTTAATCAAATTATAAGGAAAAAGAAGGTAAGTATGCAAGTGACAGGTGTTGGGTCAATTTTAGGGATCCATTGTCATTCAAATAAATTATCAAAGCCCACTACATATGATAAATTTCATTCGGATAAATTAAAGATATTACATCTAGAAATGATGTTAAGTGGTTTTTATTTTGCTCAAAGAGGCTATATGACACTAAATATTGAAACAACTGATGAAGATTTAGTTTCAACTGACGAAATATTTTATTTCAAAACAAGTGAAAATGCAATAGACAACTTACGGCTGACAGAGGAGATGAATACTCTGTTTATCCACCATTTCATGCTAAGCATTTGTTTTAAAAGTATAATTAATATTCAATGTATATAGCTATCTATCATGATTTTTTTGTAAAAAATCTATACGCCTTTTAATGGTACACCTTCGACTGTAATACGATGCATCAGGCGGGCGTGTCCGGAGTAATCCGCCGTTGCATAATGCTGTACCAATCTGTTATCCCAAATTACAACCATGCCATGTTTCCAGGCTACACGCACAGTAAAAATTGGTTGTGTCACAAATGCATAAAGATAGGACAATAAAGGTGCGCTTTCTTCTCGACTCCAACCTTCAAATTGCGTTGTAAAATCACCGTTCACGTACACACAAGCTACGCCCGTATCGGGATGTTTGATGATCGTAGGGTGCAGCACTGGATCGCGGAATGCATCCAACCTTTTCTCTAAACCGACATTGCTATCAGAAAAACTGCCGTCTGAATGCCATGCTTGCAAACCTTGCAACATCTTACGTAAACCTGCTGACATGGCGTCACACGCAGCTGCCATAGAGGCAAAATGGGTATCCCCACCAAACGGTGGCAACTGCTGTGCGCTTAGGATCGAACACATTGCTGGCGATTTATTATAGGAGTGATCGGTGTGCCACGTACCGCCAATAACCGCATTTTGTTCGGGGGCCGTGCGTACTTCGGCAATCATAGGGTGGTTAGCAACGGGCGTAAAAAATCGATTCACATCGATATTGCCAAAAAACTCAGCCAGTGCGATATGCCCCTCTGGGCTAAGGTGTTGGTCTGGCATTACGATTACGCCATGTTCAAATAGGGCTGCGCGCATCTGCTCCAGTGCTAAATGTGTCGCATTTTCCAGAGACACGCCGTGAAGGCGGGCGCCGCAATGCCCTGCCATTTTTTCGATTGTCCACTTACTCATGTTTGCCCTCTTAATTTATATTTAAATTATAAGTGGTTTTTATTCATTTGCAAACTGGACGATTAAACTTATCGGGTTACATAAATAGAAATCAAATAAGGAGTTACTAAAATGTTGAAATTATGGATTGCAATTATGTTCTGTCTAACTTCAACCCAAATGAGTTTTGCAGCGGGTAGTGGTGGTAGTTCATCGTCATCTGGTTCAGATTCCGGTTCATACTCAAATTCCATGAGCGAACCTCAGGGTCCATTTGCCAAAGCTTATCAACTTATAGCTAGTAAAAAATATGTTGAGGCTTACAAAGAACTTAAATCTGTGGATGCGCCGAATAAAAGTGATGATTTAAATAATCTTTTAGGTTTTACAGCAAGAAAGTCAGGTAATCTTGAGGCTGCTGCCAAGTATTACGATAAAGCATTGGAAATTAATCCAAAACACGTGGGTGCTTTACAGTATCAAGGAGAATTATTTATCACTTTGGGTGAAATTGAAAAAGCGAAACAAAATTTAGAAAAAATTGGAAAACTCTGTTGGCTTTTTCCTTGTAGTGAAGAGAAATTGTTGGAGGTTGCTATTGAAAAAACGATTGGTAGCTAAGAGAAGCTAAATGGTGAAGAATAGCCAAATCATGGTTTTGTATCCACCTTCCACCAAGTTACTGACGATTGCCTTTTTTAAAACTTAATAACTGAGTTAAGCAGAATATTATAAATTGTGGTGTTAGCTGAAAGTTCTGGCAACACTTATCTAAGGAGAAATAGTTATGAATACTTTGGAAGATAGGCCAAACATGAAGTCGTTTGGTATTAGTATAATTAGAATTCACTTGGGAATTATTCTTTTGGCCCATGGTTGGTTAAAAGTATCAGTATTTACCGTTGATGGGACAATAGATTATTTTGCCAGTATTGGACTGCCGGCGATAATTGCTTACTTGGTAATCTTTGGGGAGCTGGTTGGTGGGTCAGCTCTTATTTTAGGTATTCAGACGCGACTAGCTTCTTCATTGGCTGTTCCGATAGTTTTTGGTGCGGCGGTCATGAATGGTGGCAATGGATGGTTGCATTCGGCAAGTGGAGGTGGTTGGGAATATGCAGCATCTCTAACAGTTATTGCAGTTGCCGTTGCAATAATGGGATCGGGAAATTTTCTATCTCTTAACTTAAATCCATTCAATAAGCTCTTACCTTCATTTATTCAGGATTAAGCGAACGTATAATTTTTCTTAAGTATGGGTGATGTTCACATTATCTTTTAAAAATTGGTCATCGATTTACAGCCATTCACGCAACAGAGATATTTATGAACTTTATTCTTGACCCTCCACCAACTGGAGAGCTTAGGTAGATATCATATATAGGGTTTCACGGGTGCACAGCACCCTTATAAGGACGCAATATCATGGCCACAAACACAAAAATCGCCACTTTGCACCGGATGGTCATGCCTGACCACATGTGCCCCCACGGTCTTAAATCTAAAGATCTTTTGGAACGGCAAGGGTTTTTAGTGGAAGATCATCACTTGACTACTCGGGCAGAGATTGATGCGTTCAAGAGTGAGTATGAGGTGAAGAGCACACCACAGACATTCATCAACCAAAAACGTATCGGTGGGTTTGATGACCTGAATACCTATTTTGGCAAGGTATTGGCGCCTAAGGATGCCACGACCTATAAACCTGTGATAGCCTTATTTTTGGTTGCAGCTCTAATGGCAATTGGGATCACGTGGTTGACACTGCAGACCGTTTTTGCGGAGCGCACAGTCGAATGGTTTATCTCAATTTCTATGGTGTTGCTGGGCCTACAAAAACTTCAAGATGTGGAACGGTTTGCGACCATGTTTCTAAATTATGACCTACTTGCACAGCGTTGGATCCGTTACGGCTATGTCTATCCATTCGTGGAAACGGGGGCAGGCCTTTTAATGATGGCGGGGGTTATGACCTGGTTATCAGCGCCAGCCGCGCTGATTGTTGCCAGCATCGGGGCGATCAGCGTGTTCAAGGCGGTCTATATCGACAAACGTGAATTGAAATGCGCCTGTGTTGGTGGAGACAGTAAGGTCCCCCTTGGATTTGTATCTCTGACAGAGAATTTGATGATGATTGGGATGGCAGTTTGGATGCTCTCAAAGCTGTGGTGATTAACCACTTGACCTTCCACTAACTAGAGAGCGTAATCTTGCACAAATACCCTAAGAATCGAGAATATAAATGAAATTAATTATCGTCTTTGGTGCGTTGGCAATCTTTGGTGGATTAGCCTACACGATGTGGCCTACCGACGATCTCAGTAATGGGACAGTGGCAGTTGATAAAAAGGTAGCGGAAGGTGCTTTGGCAAACGTATTATTGCCTGATACACTTTCGCAGAACGCACAGATGGGCAAACTGGCGTTTGAAGTCAAATGTGTATCCTGTCATGGCACCAATGCGGCTGGTCAGGCTGGCGTTGCACCGCCGTTGGTTCATATTATCTATGAACCAAATCACCACGGTGACGAAAGCTTCCAGCGAGCCGCTGCGTTGGGTGTCCGTGCGCATCACTGGTCATTTGGAAATATGCCAGCTGTCGAGGGTTTGACCCGTGCGGATGTAAAGATGATCATTGCATATATTCGAGAATTACAACGCGCCAACGGGATCAACTGATGGCGATGGTAAAAGGATATATCTTCCCCACACTTACTTAACTCATGATCATGGGAAAATACGTGTGCGTCTCATGTCATCTAAAATCAGGCAGTGTAATTCAACTCATAAAATAGTGTACAATAACTCCGCCAATTACTAAACCTTTTAAGAATGAAATCCAGTAAGCCTGGTAATAGATAATCCCCAGCTTTCTAAAGTTTTTTCACTTGTTTTTTATGCCAATCTATCATAATAATTTTTTGATATTAAATTTAAATTTTTGAACAAGCGTGATGAAATTAGAGATTTAATCAAGCATATTTTTTAAATAAAATTTTTCAACTTTTTCTCGTTGCCGAAGCAGTGGTTCTTAAATCAACGAATTAGCTAAAATCAATAAATTGGAGCGCGCTATATGGGTTCTAAAAATAGTTACCTTAAATTTTAAAAGGATTCATTTGAATAATAATCGATCTCACTCTAGGCTGAGATCAAATGTAAATGATGATTAGGTAATAGCAATGATTGATGAATATTATATGCCAGCAGAATGGTCTCACCATCAAAGGTGTTGGATGGCTTGGCCTTGCAGGGATGGTTTGTGGGTAAACCCTGAAGAAACATGTAAAACCTATGCTGCAGTTGCACATGCTATTCGGGATTTCGAGCCTTTAAGGATGTTAGTTCCGCCCCATCTTGTAGGTCAAGCACATAAGTTTTTAGGTTCAGATATAGAGGTAATTGAAATGCCTATCGATGACTCTTGGTCTCGTGACAGTGGGCCTAATTTTGTTAAAAACAAGCAAGGAAAATTGGCAGGTGTTTGTTTTCAATTCAATGCTTGGGGTGAAAAATATGAAATATATGATCAGGATGCACAAATGGCTGAACGCATTCTTTTAAATGCAAAGGTTCCAATTATTAAGTCAGATCTGATTGCGGAGGGAGGCGGAATTTGCGTAGATGGTGAAGGTACCCTTCTAACTACTGATACATGCTTTACTAACAAAAATCGCAATCCAGCTTGGTCAAGAGAAGAAATTGAACAAGAATTAAAGAGACTATTGGGAGTTAGAAAGGTGATCTGGCTTCCTGGTGATCCACTTGATAAAGAAACAGATGGTCATATTGATGGTATCGCTGCATTTGCATCGCCAGGACGCATAATCCTAGAAACTAGCGCTGATTGTAATGATCCACGCAAACCATTTTTTGACTCCTTAAAAAAGCAATTAATGCAGGAAACTGATGCTCATGGCCGTAGCTTTGAGCTTTTGGAACTTCCAGAAGCAACGGAAGAATGTACAATTGGTGAAAAATTTTGTCTTTCATATGTTAACTTTTACATTGCTAATGGTGGCGTAATTGCACCCAGTTATGGAATTAAAACTGATGAAGAAGTAAAGGAAAAGTTGCAATCTTATTTCCCAGATAAAAAAATAGTCATGGTTCCTATTTCCTCGATTGCAGAAGGCGGTGGCGGTATTCATTGCATCACGCAACAGCAGCCAAGTTAACAGATATCAAAAAATAGAAATACATTATGAACACTAATTAAATGACACTCACTATCCGAAATATTTCAGCTGGGGACCAGCCAGACTGGACCAATCTGTGGCGTTTGTATCTAGAATATTACCAAACATCAGTTTCTAATGAAGTGTATCAGAAAACTTTTGAGAGGTTGATAGATTCAAATCGTCCACAACAAAATGGTATGATTGCGTTGCAGGATGATAAACCTGTTGGTCTAGTCCATTTTATCTATCATGCACATAATTGGCGCATTGAAGATGCGTGCTATTTACAGGATCTTTACACTGACCCTAGTATGCGCGGCATGGGAATTGGTAGAAAGCTTATCGAAGCCGTGTATAAAGCAGCGGATGCTAATGGAACACCATCAGTCTATTGGTTAACAGAAGATTTCAATAAACCAGCCAGAAGACTTTATGAGCAGGTAGCAGGCCTTACACCATTTATTAAATATCAACGTTGAAGTCTTTTACGTGGATCCCAATGGTGTTTTAGCGAGCGATAGAACATTTTTTGATTGTTCCCAAAACCTTGCTTAAAACCTGACAGTGCTATCTTTTTGGAAAGTTTATAATAACCTCAAATATAGTTTACTAGTTATTATATTTTATAGTTAAAGCGAGGACTGGTGGTATTAATTATGACTGGGATTCATTACTGTTAAAAATAAATAAAAGTGTTAACGTTATTAGATAGTAAATTAGGTAAAATAACAGTTTTAATTATAGCGGAGAGTAAAATGACCCCGAACGAATATGCCAGGCTTGACGGTGTGGCGCTGGCTGCAGCAATCAAGTGTGGTGATGTGTCTGCAATGGAAGTCACTGAAGCTGCTATTGGTGTGATCGAAAAGCTTAATCCCAAGCTCAATGCCGTTGTGATGACGAACTTCGAAAATGCACGCAATGTGGCAAAGGATGCTCTTGCGGACACGCCCTTAGCAGGCGTACCGTTTCTACTTAAAGACATTAATCAGTTTAGTCATGACATGCCGACAACATTCTCATGTGAATTTTTTGCAGATGTGGCGGCAAAGCCCGACAGCGAGTTGGTGTCCCGTTGGAGGAAGGCTGGGCTGATTGTCCTCGGCAAGACCAATACACCTGAGTTTGCAGAGGACTTCGTGTGCGAACCAACGTTTCGTGGCGTAACGCTCAACCCGTGGAACCCCGAGGTGACGACAGGCGGAAGCTCCGGCGGCGCTGGCGCCGCAGTTGCATCCGGTATGGTCCCCTTTGCACACGGGACAGATTTGGGCGGGTCAATCCGAATCCCGGCCGCGTGCTGTGGTGTTTTCGGTCTTAAGCCCACGACAGGATTAAATCCGGTAGGGCCCTACTATCCTGAGATTTCGGGTGGCTTCAATTCAGATCACGTACTGTCGCGAACCGTCCGAGATAGTGCTGCGGCACTCGACACTAGCGCTGGTCCTATGCGAGGGGCACGTTATCACGTGAGACCAATGGTCGACTCTTATCTGAAAGTTCTTGATCAACCCGTTCCCACGCTTCGCATTGGTGTCTCAAAGCGCACACCATATGGTGATGCGGTTGGCGCTAATCAGGAGCACGCGGTTGACCAAGCCAGCGCCGCCCTTCAAAGCATGGGGCATGAACTCGTCGAATACTCTCATCCAGATAACCTTGGTCTTGGAAATTGGATGGAAAGTCTATGGATGATGGATGTGGTCTACGAGATTGAAAATCGGATTCAGGAACTTGGTCGCGAACCAGAACTTAACGAGATAGATGCGCTCACACGTTACTCCCGGGAGCATGTCGCAGGTTTGACTGCTATGGATCTATACCGGGCGCGTCAGGGTGCGCACGACGCGAGTATTAAGTTGATGAACTCAATGTGTGATCTCGATATGGTTCTGACGCCTGCTTTGGGCAGCGATCCCATAGCCGTTGGTACACTGGATAGCCGTACCGACAACTTCATTATGGAAAAATGGGTTGAAGCAGGGCACGCATTTGCACCGTTTTCCTACATCTGTAACGTCACAGGGCAACCGTCGGCATCTCTGCCAGTTCAGCTGGATGAAGGTAAACAACCCTGTGCAGTTCAGTTGGCAGGCCATCATCTGCAAGACCACGTCATGCTCCAGGTTGCTCAACAGCTTGAAGAATATTTCCAATGGAGCAATTATCGTCCGCCGGTCTGGGCTGGATTTTAGTTTAGCTACGATATCTGTACACCGTAGCTAAACTGTCCAAAGTTAACTTTACGTAATTATATTTTCATCGGATTTATGATATAAATTAATTACTTAGTTGAATTTAGTTAGTGATAATATTTAAAAGAAAATGGAGTATTTTTATGAAAATGTTGGTTAGTGTTAATATATCAAAAGGCTTTAGTGTTTGGTTGGAAATGGCGAAGTCACTTAATCCAGAAATGGAAAAAGTTGGAGTTAAAATGGTATGGTCTGGAACGAATCCTGATGAGAGCAAAGTGTTTATGATAGTCGATATGAAAGATCCTTCGCAGATGAAAACATTTGGAGAAAGAGAAGATGTTGCCAAGTGCAGGTGCAGATGCAGGTGCAGATGTGGCCAGCACAACAATAATTTCTCAAATTGGAGAAGATTATCTTCATTTGGTCCCAGTTATTATTTTGATAACATGTAACCAATTGAATTTATTAAGTGCATTGAAAGCGTTGTATTTTTATGGTGCTGCAGGGGAGGATTGAACTCCCGACCTCGTCATTACCAATGACGCGCTCTACCACTGAGCTACACCCGCAAGAAGTAATACTATATTAACTGATTATTATTATTAACAACCATAATCTGGACGTGCGTTCGCCTGTGTAGTAACAGAGCTCTATGGTAGATATGAAAAAGAAAATAGCATCAAAAGAAAAAAAAGAAACTGAGCGAGCAGCGCGACTTGAAGCTGCCTTGCGTGCAAACTTGCAGAGACGAAAAAAACAAACAAAATTAAGGCAGGATGATAACAAGCCTGCCGAGGAAAAAGAATAATTTAAATGGATTCAATTTTAGTAAAAGGTGGGCAACCATTAAAAGGTAAAATAAATATTGCGGGCGCAAAAAATGCATGTTTGGCACTAATGCCATTGACACTTTTAACCGATGAAAAATTAATACTTACGAACGCTCCGAGGCTCTCAGATATAAATACTTTCAAACAATTGTTGAATTCACTTGGATCAGATGTGTCAATCACAAAAGATGGCAGAGAGATACACCTTTCTTCTAAAACAATTAAAACTGTACGCGCTGAATACGAAATTGTTAGAAAAATGAGAGCATCAAATTTAGTTCTTGGTCCTTTGTTAGCACGGGAAGGGCGGGCAATTGTCTCACTCCCTGGTGGATGTGCAATTGGTGCAAGACCAATGGATATTCATATAGAAACTTTAGAAATGCTTGGTGCAAAAATAGATTTAAAAGATGGGTATTTATATGCGACTGCTCCAAATGGATTGAAAGGGTGCCCAATAAAATTACGATTTGCATCTGTTGGAGCAACTGAAAACTTAATTATGGCTGCTTCACTAGCTAAAGGCACCACAATAATAAGTAACGCGGCCTGCGAGCCAGAAATTGGTGATTTGATCGATTGTTTAGAACGAATGGGTGCCAATATTGATGGAAAGGGGAGCTCAACCATAACTGTTGAGGGTGTTGATAAATTAAATGGTGCAACGCACCCTATTATCTCGGACAGGATTGAAATGGGGACTTATATGCTTGCACCTGTTATCGCTGGAGGGGAAGTTGAAATATCTGGTGGTAACATCGAATTTTTAGGATCTTTTATTGATAAATTATTACAAATTGGTGTATCGATTAGTAAATCTAACGATAATATTATCGTAAAAGGCCCAACTGATCGAATAAGAGCTATTAATATAAAAACAGAAATATTTCCAGGATTTCCAACTGATTTACAAGCCCAAATGATGGCTTTACTTTGTACAGCGGATGGAACTTCGATTTTACATGAAACGATTTTTGAAAATAGATTTATGCATGCCCCAGAACTTATTAGGATGGGAGCCCAAATTGATGTTAGTGGTGGATTGGCGACAGTAATTGGTGTTCCAAAACTCAAAGCGGCACCTGTGATGGCAACTGATTTGCGGGCGTCGGTATCAATGATTTTAGCCGCATTGGCGGCAGAGGGTGAAACTGTTGTTAACAGAGTGTACCATTTAGATCGAGGATATGAAAATGTTGAGGAAAAATTAAGTAATTGTGGAGCCTTGATTGAAAGGGTCAGTTTATAATGGCGAACGATGCAAGATTTGAAGATGCTTATTCCAATCCCATCAGGTTGGAAGCTTTAGACGCTGAGGATTTGCAGGTTATTTCAACATTATGTCAAGACGCCATTGTATTAGGACAAGATATATCATGGCAAATAAGCAAACGAAGACTTACTTTTCTATTAAACCGTTTTCGATGGGAAGAGCATTCAGGTGAGCCGGAGAGGGTAAGAAGCTTATTGATATTTAATGATGTTAAAAAAGTTTCTAGTAAGGCAATATTACGTGATAATGTAAGTAATATTTACTCTCTGTTATCATTAGAATTTGAATTAGATGATGAGGTTAGTGGCCATTTCACTATAACATTTGCTGATGAAGCATTGATTTCAATTTCTGCTGAATGTTTAGATGTTAAGCTGCAAGATGTAACACGACCATATAAATCACCTTCGGGACAAAAGCCGAAACACGAAGAATGACACATTTAATTCATATTGATATTGAGGATCAAGAACTCGCAATCCCAACTCCAGAAATCGCGCAAGAGCGAAAGGTGGCTGTCTTTGATTTACTAGAAGAAAACTCATTTTCTTTGCCAGTAAGATCTGGATTAAAACCACTAAAAGGTCCCTATAAATTAATTTTGGGAATAAGAGAGGGACGTTTAGCATTTGATGTAAGAACTAGCTTAAATGAACCCGCTACACTTGTTGCGTTGTCCTTAACTCCCTTGCGACCAGTGATTAAGGATTATTCTCAGATTTGTGAAGCGTATTATGATGCAGTAAAAACATTGCCACCAGCACAGATTGAAGCGATTGATATGGGTCGCCGAGGAATACACGATGAAGGTGGACGGTTGTTACAGGAGCGTTTAGAAAATAAAATTATTTTAGATAAATTAACTGCGCGTAGGTTGTTTACACTAATATGTGTGTTGCATGACTTAATGAAATCGAAAGTATTTATTCCTCTTATCTGTTCTTTTTTGTTGTGATCATAATGCTATTAGGTCACCTATTGCTGAAGGTTTAATGAAGAAAAATTTTGGCACTTCAATTTATGTCCAGTCAGTTGGTGTAGAGTCTGAACGAGAAATTGATGGTTTTGCTATAACCGTATGTAAAGAAATTGATGTTGAATTAAGTCGCCATCAAGTGCGTAATTTTGATGAAATGGAAGCCCTTGGTGACCATATGGTAGAGTTTGACATAGTTGTGGCTCTTTCACGTGCGTCACATATTAAAGTAATGAAATTAGTTAATATTAAAAACTCTAAGATCGAATATTGGCCGATAATCGATCCAATATTTAATAGTGAACGAAGAGAAGAAAAGTTAATTGTCTATAGAGCAATCAGGGATCAACTTGATACACTAATATTTGATCGATTTAACGAAAAATAATCTTTTGATTTTGTACTTTAATAGTTTGACTTGAAGGGTGTTGAGAAGAGTGAACAGCTAAAACTGACAAATGAGTGTTAAAAATAACAAATATTGTCAACTAAAGTGATGAAATTACAATACTTCCAGGCTTGATTTTTTTATAAATTTTCAATAATTTTTATGGCAGCATTAAAATCTGCTCCTTTGGGAGTAAAATGGCTAAGGAAGAACTTCTCGAATTTCCAGGGATTGTAAAAGAACTCTTACCTAACGCAACTTTCAGAGTTGAACTGGAAAATGGCCATGAGATTATTGCTCACACTGCTGGAAAAATGCGAAAAAACCGAATTAGAGTATTGGCTGGAGATAAGGTCTTAGTTGAAATGACACCTTATGATCTTACAAAAGGCCGCATTAATTATAGATTTAAATAATAAATGAAACTAATACTTGGATCAGCTAGTCCTCGTAGGTTAGAGATTTTACAACAAGCCCACATAGTTCCAGATAAAATCACTCCAGCTAATATTGATGAGACACCAAAATCTCAAGAGTTACCTCTTCATTATTGTGAAAGAATTGCTTTGGAAAAAGCAAATGCAATAAGTATCAATAAAAATGAAATCATTTTAACGGCTGATACAACTGTTGCGATTGGGAGAAGAATTATGGGTAAGCCTCATAATTCAGAAGAAGCGATAAAATTTTTAAAATTACTGTCTGGTCGACGTCATAAAGTAATTACCTCTATCGTTGTTAGAAATGTCCAAGATATGAGAAAAAGATCTGTCACTACTGACGTCAAATTCAAGAATTTATCTACGTCTGATATTGACTGTTATATTGCATCAAAAGAATGGGAAGGAAAAGCAGGTGGTTACGCTATCCAGGGATTAGGTGCAGAGTTTATCCCTTGGATTTCTGGTTCATATTCTGGAGTAGTTGGCTTACCAATTGCGCAAACAATGATCTTACTTAAGTCTTTGGGTTGGAAGCCATGAAAGGGACTATTGTTGCAATTTCGGAATTGAATGGACGGGTAGCTAGTGCGCTTGTGCAGGACGGCCAATTAATTGATTTTGTAATTGCCCCAATGAGTGAAGATGAACCTATTCCAGGCGCTATTTATAGAGGTGTTGTTGGGCGAGCATTAAAAGGATTAAATGGTGTTTTTGTAGATCTTGATGGCAAAAAAAAGGGATATTTGAAGTTGTCTAAAGGTTTGACTCCAGGCAGCACAATCTTAGTTCAGGTAACTACTGCTTCAGAAGACGGCAAGGCACCTTCGTTAACTCAAAAAATTATTTTCAAAAGTAAATTTGCTCATGTTACTCCTTTCTCTCCTGGAGTGAACATATCACGAAAAATTAAGGATGAAGAAGTGCGTGGAAACCTAAGAATTATTTCTGAGGAAGTTATTGGTGATAATCCTGATTTCGGTTTAATTTTAAGATCTTCATGCGTTGATACTGACGAGGGTGAAATTACTTCTGATGTAGAAAATACATGGCAACTTGCGCATTTGGTTATGCAAGATCTAGTTGGTAAGCCTGAACTTTTATTAGATGGTATCGATCCTAGTGATTATGCTTGGAGGGAATGGCCTGGACCCAAGCCATCAAATATTATTAGCGGTGAGCATGCCTTTGATAATGCGGGTATTTATGAGCAGGTGGAGGCATTAAGTCAGCCGTATATTAAGCTTGGTGAGGGTGCGTCCATGTATATTGAGGCAACCAAAGCAATGGTGACTGTCGATGTTAATTCAATTGGTGGCGTTTCATCTGCGGTTAATATTAATATGAAAGCAGCTCAGTTGTTACCAAAAGAATTGCGATTACGTGGATTGGGGGGGCAGATTGTGATTGATTTTGTTCCAATGCCAAAGAATAATCGGAAAAAGATCGATTTAGTTCTGGCAAAAGCATTTAAAAATGATCCTATAGAGTCTTCGTTAGTAGGCTGGACACAAATGGGTCATTTTGAATTACAGAGAAAACGAGAGCGTATACAGCTTTAGGAGGTGTAAAATGAATTGTCCTAATGTGCAATATACCAAGAAATATCGACCATTTTGTTCAAAACGTTGTGCAGAAGAAGACCTGGGTAAATGGCTTACTGGGAGTTACAGAATACCTGTAAATGAACTTGACGAAAATGAAGAAATTGAAAAAGATAACGAGGAACCACAAAGACATTGATTTTTTTAGGCGATACCTCTGGACAGTGCCGCGCACAGGCCCTAGAACTCGCCCACCCGAATGCCCGTCATTCACCCATGCCCGGGTAGCTCAGGGGTAGAGCAGTGGACTGAAAATCCTCGTGTCGGTGGTTCAAATCCGCCCCCGGGCACCATTACCAAAATTAGCTAAATTATCGGAACTATAATGCCCCATACCGCGCTATTGAAAGATGTCTTTGGGTTTGATTCTTTTCGTCCTGGGCAAGAAGAAATCATCCAGGCTGTAATAGATGGACAAAATGTTTTAGCCATTATGCCCACAGGAGGAGGCAAGTCTTTATGCTTTCAGTTGCCAGCACTTTTAGGCAAAGGAGTGACAGTTGTCGTTTCACCGTTAATTGCCTTAATGCGGGATCAGGTGCGCGCTTTGCAAGCGGTGGGCGTCAGTGCGGGGGCTTTAACCTCTGGCAACACACCTGAAGAAACCGATGCGGTTTGGGAGGCTTTGGAGCAAGGCACGCTGAAGCTGCTTTATATTGCGCCGGAGCGATTGGCTGCGGGTTCATCGATGGGGATGTTGCGCCGAATTGGTGTGAGCATGATTGCGGTCGATGAGGCGCATTGTGTTTCTCAATGGGGTCATGATTTTCGCCCTGATTATCTGCGCATTGGCGAGCTGCGCCAAGCGCTGGGTGTACCCTTGGCTGCCTTTACCGCCACGGCGGATGAAGAAACCCAAGCTGAAATTATCAATAAGCTATTTGAGGGTGTCGCCGCATGCTAATTTTTTGCATGGGTTTGACCGTCCAAATTTACATTTAACTTTTGTGGCCAAAGACCAACCTCGTAAGCAGATTTTAAATTTTGCAGAAGCTAGGCAAGGTCAATCTGGTATTGTCTATTGTGGGACTCGCGCTAAAACTGAAACCCTGGCGCAAGCTCTACGTGGGGCAGGATGTTCAGCCTGTCATTATCACGGTGGTATGGACGCTGAAGATCGTCGAATTGTTGAGGCTCGTTTCCAACGCGAAGATGGATTAATTGTTGTGGCTACGGTTGCTTTTGGGATGGGCGTGGATAAACCGGATGTTAGGTGGGTTGCACATGCAGATTTACCCAAAACGGTTGAGTCTTATTATCAAGAAACCGCAAGCGGTGGGCGCGATGGTGCCCCTGCGGAAACATTAACTCTCTTTGGTGCAGATGATATACGCCTTCGTCGTTCGCAAATTGATGAGGGAATGGCACCTGTTGATCGCAAATTGGCGGATCATTCGCGGCTTAATGCATTACTTGGATTGGCAGAAGCTCAGACTTGTCGAAGAGTTACCTTGCTTAAGTATTTTGGTGAGGCTTGTGTTAGCTGCAACAACTGTGATTTATGCGATAAACCACCTGAGTTATTTGATGGCACTCAATTAGTGCGCATGGCTCTTTCAGCCATTCTGCGAACAGGAGAATGGTTTGGTGCTGGTCATTTGATTGATATTTTACGAGGTAACTTGACTGATAAAGTTCAGCAACGTGGTCACAATGATTTGCCAACCTTTGGTGTGGGCAGGGCGATCAGCAAGGCGCAGTGGCAAGCAATTTTCCGGCAAATGATGGGCTATGATTTAATTCGTCCAGATCCAGAACGTCATGGTGGGCTGCGATTCACTGAAAATGCACGCCCATTGCTGAAAGGTGAGGCGCAAATACAGCTCCGAATGGATAGTATAGCAGGCGCAATAGATCGCGAGCCAAGGGTTAAGTCATTAGTTTCGGATGAGAATGCTCCACTTTTATCTGCACTTAAAGCTCAAAGACGTGCCTTGGCGGAGCAGCAAAAGGTTCCAGCATATATTGTGTTTAATGATAAAACATTGATTGAAATGGCTGAGCGGCGACCGGCTACATTAGATGACATGGCATCAGTGAGTGGAGTTGGATCTAAGAAATTGGAAAGGTATGGGCAAACCTTTTTAACTATAATTACTGGTGAAGAGATAAAGCTACATCCAATACGTCGTAAAATGGCAGGTCGGCCAGAAGCTGACGTCTTTGATCGGCTATTAGCGGCGCAAAAGGTTTTGGAAAAAGGTGAGTTTGAAACAGAAAAGCCACTTTCTTGCTCTACATCAATATTACGAAATATCGTTAAAAGACGGCCAAACAACATTGAAGAGCTTGAACAAATTACGGGTATGAATGCAGCAAGAATAAAACGATTTGGACCCAAGTTTATAGAGATCCTGCAGTCTCTGTAATGAAAATTGAGTTATTTTAATATAATGGTCCGACCTGTATAAGAATACACTTGACGTATCAAATATTTTTCATTGATAATGATATTATCATGAGTGATGTTTAGTTAATTTCTGAATATCTGTTTAAAAGAAAGTTTTAAATGTCACGGTCAGTTTGCGCAATTATTGGAGCAGGAGAGGGCCTTGGCCAAGCTCTTGCTAAAAAATTTGCCAATCAAGGATATGATATAGCTTTACTTTCTCGATCAATTGAGGGGAGCGCTTTGGCATTTGAGGCAGTCAAAACAATTGGTTCTAATGTTAAACATTTTTGTGCTGATGCCCAGAATCCCATTGCTATTGAGAATGCGATAGCAAACGTAATTAGTGAAATGGGTGAAATTGAAGTTTTAATTTATAATGTTCGAGGTGAAGTTTACAAAATGCGAACCTTTAGAAATGTCTTATGAACAACTTTCAGAAGTATATAATACTGAAGTGATAGGGGCATTTGCTGCTGCTAAATCAGTATTACCAAAAATGATCAAAAACTCTAAAGGTAGTATATTTTTTTCTAGTGCAACTGCTGCTTATAGAGGATCAAATACTCATCCACTTTATGCGATTGGAAAATTTGGATTACGCGCATTGTCTCAAAGTCTTTCAAAAGCTTACGCTAAGGAGGGCGTTCATATTATCCACGTTAGATTAGATTGTGATCTTGATGTGCCTTATATGAAACAATCTTACGGTACTGAATATAACCCTGACAATCTTGCAAATCCTGATGATGTGGCTGAGAGTTATTGGTTAACACATTTACAACCAAAATCAGCATGGAGCAATGAAATTGAATTACGGCCCTATACCGAACACTGGACATATTGAACCACTTAAGTTTCTGAAAGAGTGCGTTTAAAGGAGAAAAATTATGACTTATAAACTTTTTTATGCTGATGGCAGTGCAGCACAAGGGGTTCAAATGGTTCTTGAAGAGTTGCGGTCAGCCTTATGAATTAATTCAATCTACCAAAGACCGAAGTAAGCCCAGACCGCCAGAACAAATTAAAATTAATCCAAATGGCTGGGTACCTGTTCTCATGTATGACAATACTGGTATGTATGAATGTGCCGCAATTACGATATTTTTGTGTGATCGTCATCCTGAAATGAATTTAGCACCTAAAGTAGATGATCCAAACAGAGGACTATTTCTTCAAACACTTATTTATTTTTCTAACTCAGTTCAAACAGCATTTCAAACTTACTATTACCCTGATCGATTTACCGATTCAGTTGAGGATGAAGCAGGCACTCAAAGAAGAGGGATTAGAAGGTTAAGAGAAACTTGGAAAGTTATTGATGATCAAATAGGTAACAATAAATGGTTATTGGGTGACCGTTTTAGTGCTGCTGACCTTTATTTACTTATGTTAACCACGTGGCTCTCTCTTTATCCAGATCGAGGGCTTCCACAAATTTCCGAATTTCCTAATGTTAAACGGATTGCAGATGCTGTGATTTCCAGGCCAAGTGCGCAACATGTTTATAAAGAATTGACAATGTAAAGGATTGAGTTTCATTAAAATAACATCTTCTATTGTCTGGACTCATTTAAGTTTTTCTCATTTGAGATCCAATTGGATCATAAGGTGAAAAAGGTATTATCTTGGCTATGCGCTTTTTACCCACAACGTGAACAAAAACCTTTTTTCCAATCTCCACATGTGTTTTGTCCAACATTGCTAAGGCATAACTACGTTTCATACGGTGGCCATACCCGCCTGATGTTGTCATACCTATAACTTTTTCATCGGACCATACAGGTTCAAATCCTGTTGCATCAGCATCCTCAGCATCTATTTCTAGCATTGTTAGAATTTGTTTTGGATTGAGTAATTTTTGTGCAGCCTTGCGGCCTATAAAATCGCCTTTACCCCAATCGCACCATCGATCTAAACCAGTCATTGCAGGCGTATACCCCTGTGTAAATTCTGCGTTCCAGATGCCAATAGATTTTTCTAACCTTAAGGAAAGCATAGCATCAAAGCCAATTTCTTTAATTCCTATTTTTTGACCAGCTTCTAGTAACATATTTCTGAGTCCCACATGTTCTGACGTTAGGCAGTTTATTTCAAAGGCCATTTCCCCAGATAATGATAGTCGAGAAATTTTAACTCGGTATAAACCTAGGTCAATTTCAGCACACTCCATCATCTTTAAATTTGATTTTGATGATGTAATTAACGCATTTAAAACGTCTCGAGATTTTGGTCCATTTATTGAAAAACCACCAAACGTATCTGACACATCTTGAATATCCACCTCAGTATCCATATTTTTCTCAAACCAACGCATGTGAAACTGGCGCATGTAATAGGACCCCATTAACCAATAAGTGCCATCTCCCCAATTAAAGCATGTAAGATCCCCTTTAAGTCTGCCATCATGACCAAGCATAGGTGCCAGTTTGATCTTTCCAGGTTTGGGAAGTTCGCAAGCCAATAATTTGTTTAACCACATCCCAGCTTTATCTCCCGATACCTTATATCGAGAAAATCCTGAAATATCTAAAAGACCACATGTTTCTTGAACGGCGTCACACTCCTCTTCCACATATTTAAATGAATTTGGTCGTTTCATTGTGCCAGGTTCTTTAAAACCTTTTGGAGCAAAGTAGAGTGGTAATTCTAAACCCCATAGGCTGCCCCAAATGGCCCCTGCATCTGTCATATCATTATATGCCCCTGGAAGACGTAATGGTCTGCCGGCAGGTAACTGCTCATTTGGATAAGTCATAACAAAACGTCGAGAATAAAACTGACCTGTGGTTTGCTTTATATATTCTCTATTTGATTGATGCCTGCCAAATCGAGCGACATCCATACCAAAAATATCGTTTTCTGGTTCGCCATAAATCATCCATTCAGCTAAACTTTTGCCTACTCCTCCACCCTGGCTGAAACCAGCCATTACACCACATGCAACCCAATAACCTGTTGGACCGATAGGGCCCACCAACGGATTTCCATCTGGCGCAAAAGTAAAGGCACCATTTACCCAACGTCGTATTCCTACTTTATCTAGACCTGGAAATCTTTCAAAACCAATCGCCAGCTCAGTTCCAATTCGATCAATGTCCTCAGGAATAAGGTCCATTCCATAATCCCAGGGCGCGCCATCAACATGCCAATGTTTCGGATTTTGCTCATACACCCCCATCAATAATCCGTCACGCTCTTGTCTAGTGTACGTAAAGCCATCAAGATCAACAATTGTTGGAAGTTCTCCCTTAATGGTATTGAGTGGTTCAAATGGTTCTGTGATTAGATAATGGTGCTCCATTGGAGTGACTGGTAAGTCAACATTGGCCATCAGTCCAACTTCTCGAGCCCAAAGGCCTCCAGCATTAACAATATGCTCAGAATGAATTGTTCCTTTTTCTGTTACAACGTCCCAACTACCATCTTTTCTTTGGTTGAGTTCTACAACACGGTTTCTTAAGATTACGTCCGCACCACGATTTTTTGCTGCTCCAACATATGCATGTGTTGTTCCGTTTGGATCAAGATAACCCTCATTATCATCATAAAGGCCACCTAACACATCGCTTGTTTTTACAACACCGCCAGTGATTTCATTCACCTCATTTGGTGACATTAATCGCGCTGTTGTTACACCAATCGCCTGGAATGTGGCCCATCCTGCTTTTATCTGTTCCCACCGATCTGGGTCTGTAGCAATGTTCACACCACCAGTCATATGAAGGCCACAGTTCACACCACTTTCTTTTTCAATTTCACGATATAAATTGATCGTGTAATCTTGCAATACAGCTATGTTTGGGTCTCCATTTAGGGCATGAAACCCAGCGGCGGCATGCCATGTGGAACCTGCTGTTAGTTCAGCGCGTTCAATAAGTGCTACATCATTCCAACCAAATTTAGTTAAATGATAAAGTACTGATGCTCCAACTACACCACCTCCAATGACCACGGCACGATAAGAAGATTTCATTCTATGTTCCTATAATTATTTAAATTACGATTACTCAAAATTTTTACTCAGTAAATACATAATGATGAGTTTTTAAAATTATTTTGCCAATCATGAAACTTTATAAACCATCTGACAGTGTTTACATTGATAAACTAAAGTGTACTTTTTTAATCATGGCAAAACCTCAAAATGAGATAATTGAAAATCTCAAGCAAAATATTATTAAAAACTTTGGAACTCCATGCCCAGTGATTGATCTCGATATTGTAGAGACTAACATTAACCATGTTCAGAAGCTTTGTGATGCGAAGGGCCTTGCTAACAGGCCTCACATTAAAACCCATAAATCACCTGTCTTGGCCAAAATGCAGATTGCGGCTGGTGCGAAGGGAATTACTTGTCAAAAACTAGGTGAAGCAGAAGTAATGGCTGATGCGGGCATTATAGATATTATCATTGCAACAAACCTTTTGGGGGCTGCTGCGTCCGGCCGCCTAACCTCATTGCAGAGACGCATTAGTTTAAAGGTATGTGCGGATAATCCATTTTCGCTCGCGGCCTACTCGGATGCTGCGCATCAGGCTGATCGTGTTATGGATGTAATGATTGAATGTGATACTGGCCAGAATCGCGCTGGTGTAGTCACTCCAGGCGAAGTCATCACGCTTGCAAGAATCATAAAAAATGATCCTATGCTTAATTTTGCGGGACTGTTGTTTTACCCACCCCTGAATGGTTGGTCGCAAACGCAAGAATTTTGGAAAAAACTAAGGAAGGCCTTAAAAGCTTAGGAATGTCTGCCAAGATTGTGTCAACTGGTGGCACACCAAACTTTCAAAACATTGGTCAACTGGATGGTGCAACAGAACATCGTGCTGGAACCTGCATTTTTAATGATCTCATGATGATTGAGGCTGGTGTGGCAAAATTTGAGGATTGTGCTTTACAAGTGTTTACAAGTGTTGTCAGCCGGGGAGGAGTGGATCGAGGCATCCTTGATGCTGGTTCCAAAACTTTAACATCTGATCAGTTTGGGTTGGAAGGGTTTGGCAGACTTCTTGAGCATCCAAATGCCATGATTGAAAAACTTGCTGAAGAGCATGGCTTTCTTGATCTTTCAAAGTGCCTCAATAAACCCAAAATAGGCGATATTGTTAGAGTTATACCAAATCATGTTTGTGTTGCTGTTAATATGGTTGATCAGCTTGTGGCCGTGCGTGGCAATGAAATTGTCGACGTGATCCCAGTAGCTGCGCGTGGTATGCTTGTTTAACCCTAGGGTTAAAAAAAACCGGCAAAGCCACTGTGAAAATAATATATGGAAATATTAACTAAGAAACTTAGTTCTCCAAAATACTTTAATTAATTATTTATAATTTTGCAGCTTAGATTGTAAACAATATTACTTGTGTCATTTACGTCATCTAATTGAAATCCATGCTTTTGTGCTTCGGTTTGGAAAGCCTTGTAAAGTAAACTTCGCAAATCTAGGTCAATACTACTATCCTCAACTGAAAATTCTTGAAGATTGTCTTGATTATCATCAAGGTTATCTTCAACCTTTTCCTTATTCCCAAATATTTGTTCCCAGCCAGATCGATAGGCTGGTGTGGAAACACTTGAAAAATGACTAATAGAAGATTGAGATGCTGACTTTGGAGGTGTTTTGTCTTTTGTTGTTTTGGAATCTTGCGTGGTTTCGGTGCTTTTATCAGTAGTATCTTTTTTAATGTCAGTATTTTTTTCAGTAGTATCTTTTTTAACATCAGTATTTTTTTCAATATTATTTTTTTTAACTTCAGTGGAAGCAGCTTCCTTAGTCGGCTTCTTGGGTGATTTTTTCGCGCTCATAATATAAATATTCCAATCATCAAAATTAGTGGGGTCGTTTAACAAGTTTTAATGTGGGCTTACAAGTAATTTTTGGGTGTTATTTCTTTATTATTTTAGCTATCAAATTTTGTTCCGCTTTTCGTAGTTTCGTAGTGATTGGCCAAGAGACGTAATGCCCTGCTGAATAAGATTTTCAGATTGAGAGGAGAAATTGATGCGAGCATGATTTTTTTGTTCTTTAACTGGGAAAAAGCTACCACCTGGTACATATGCTACTTTAGCTTCTGGTAGTGCTATTTCTTTCATAAATTTAGCGGTGTCAAATTTTTCATCAAATGTTACCCAAGTAAACAACCCCCCACTGGGGTTAGTTATTTTAATATTTTCTGGAAAGTGTTTTTTAATTTGCTCCAACATTAATTCTTTTTTAGTTAAGTATGCTTCCTTAAGTTTGTTTATGTGCGCATTAAGATCATAACGCTCTAAAAACATGCTTGTTGCAGCCATATTGAGTGTTGAAGTTTGCGTATCTGCTGCTACCTTCAATAATCCCATTTTCTTAATTAGGTTGGCTTCTGCTACAGCCCAACCAATTCGTAAACCTGGAACTAAAATTTTTGAAAAACTACCCAGATGAATGACGCGATTTTGGGTATCCATTGATTTCAAGGTGGGAAGGCTTTCACCTTCAAAACGGATATGGCGATAAGGTGTGTCTTCCAAGATCACTACGTCATGTAGATTTGCTAAATTAATTAATTGCTTACGTCTAGTGAGGCTCAGTGTAACTCCAGTTGGGTTTTGGAAGTCAGGAATGGTATATATCATCTTAGTTTTTGGATTTTCTTCTAGCACTTTCTTAAGAAGATCTGTTCGCATACCATCATTATCTATTGGTACAGCTTTATAATTTGGTTGATTAAGATTGAATGCAATTAAAGCACCCAAGAAAGTTGGATCTTCTGTGATTAAAACATCACCAGGATCAATGAACATTTTGGAAACTAAGTCGAATCCTTGTTGAGAGCCCTGAAGAATTAAAACATCTTTTGCGTCACAAGGTGTACCATCTAATGTCATCAAGTTGGCAATTTGCTCACGTAGTTTGGGCAATCCGTCTGAAGGGGCATATTGCATTGACGCACCACTTGGATCATTAATTATTTCACTAAATATTTTTTTTAATTTGTTTTTAGGAAATAATGAGGCATCTGGATAACCACCGCCAAATGATATAATTGATTTGTCTGCTCCCAGTGCTAATAGTTCATCAATCGCAGAAGGTTTAACTGCCTTCATTTTTTCTGAAAATAGGTTGTTCATTTTTGACCTTAATTTTTTTGAGTATGGAACACTCAATTTTATTAGAATGCAAGAATTAGGAATAATGTGGTGACCATTAAAGCTCCCAGGTGTAATTAAAAATATTTGATCCTATTATAAATCAAAATATATACATTACTTAATTTTCTTAGTCATAAATAGAGATTGTAATCTGAATTAAAGATTTGTTGCAAAATAGAATTTATTTGTCATATTTTAGTTTAATCTGTGGCTAATATTTTATTTGCCAAACTTTTATTAAAAGCACATGTAGGAGCGTCCTTTGCCAGATATTCAGTTAGATGAAAATAGTAATATTAAGTCATTACCTAGCCATGCAAAGGTAGTCATTATTGGTGGTGGTGTCGTTGGATGTTCAATTTTATTTCATCTTGCTAAATTTGGATGGAAAGACACAATTCTTCTTGAAAGAAATGAATTAACTTCTGGTTCTAGCTGGCATGCTGCAGGACAAATTCATACAATCTCTAGTGACCCAAACATCAGCCGACTTCAAGGTTATACAATAGATTTATATAAAGAGATTGAGGAAATTTCAGGGCATTCTGTTGGCTTACATATGACCGGTGGTTTTTATCTTGCTTCAAATAAAACTTGGTATAACTATTTAAAGCGGGAGAGATCAAAGGCTCGTTATATGGGATTGCAGCAGGAATTCATTAGTCCGGCTGAGGTCGCTAGTAGACATCCCTTGATTGATCCAAAACATTATCATGCTGCTTTATGGGATGAACAAGATGGTGATTTAGATCCCTCAGGTGCGACTTATGCGTTTGCAAAGGCCGCAAAGTTTTATGGAGCTCAGTATTTCACCCATACCCCTGCCACGTCGACTACACAAAAGTCAGATGGATCATGGGACATTGTTACGCCAAAGGGTTCGATAAATGCAGAGATTATTGTTAACTGTGGTGGATTATGGGCTCGGGAAGTAGGTCACATGCAAGGTTTGCAGATCCCAGTACAACCGATGGAACATCATTATTTGATTACCGAACGTATTGATGCTGTAGCAAATCATGGTTCCAGGTTGCCGTGTGGTATTGATTACGAGGCTAATATTTATTTTCGTCAGGAACAAGAGGGTATGCTTTTGGGGACCTATGAACCAGTTGGAACACCCTGGAAAGTAAGCGGTACCCCTTGGGATTTCGGACACGAATTACTACAACCAAATCTAGATAATATTGCTGATCGCCTAGAGTTGGCCTTTGAGAGAGTTCCAGCTTTGGCTCAGGCGGGAATTAAAGATGCTATTAATGGACCCTTTACATTTGGACCTGATGGAAATCCCATGATTGGCCCAGTTCCAGGTATGAAAAATTATTGGTGTGCGGTGGGGGTCATGGCGGGGTTTTGTCAAGGCGGTGGCGTTGGTTTAACTATGGCTGAATGGATGATAGATGGAGAGCCTTCTATAGACGTTTGGGCAATGGATGTTGCCAGGTTCGGCGATTGGGCAACACCAGACTGGGGAACTATTAAGTCGACTGAAAATTATGAGCGTCGTTTTGTAATGACGTTTCCAAATGAGACATTGCCACAGGGTAGATTACAGAAAACAACATCACTTTATGATCGATTGATCGCCAAAGGTGCGAGAATGGATCAAAGTTTTGGGTTGGAACACGCATTATGGTTTGCTGATGATCAAAACGATGCATGGGAGGACCCAAGCTTTGAAAGAAATAGGAGCCATGATTATGTTTCTCGGGAAGTGAAAGCCGTTCGAGAAAATGTTGGTGGCATAGAGATAGCAAATTTTGCGAAGCACGAGTTTAAAGGTCCTGGTGCGCGTAAGTATTTAGATCAAATTTTAGCTGGGTTTGTGCCTAAAGTGGGTCGATTGAGTTTAACACCAATGCTAACTCCGAAGGGAAAATTATATGGTGATTTAACTGTAGCGTGCATAGAAGAACATTATTTTATAGTATTTGGTTCGGGTGCAATGCAAGAGGCACATCGTCGTTGGTTTGAGAAAAGTTTACCTAAAAATGTTTTGTTATCTGGGTGAGGTAATTTTTGTGTAAAATTTCTAACTTTGTTAGAAAATATCACTCGGGATGATGTGACAGATGGCGCATTTAAATTTAGAGACGTTCGACAAACTTATGTAGGTGGTGTGCCTGTTATCCTGAATAGAATTAGTTTCAGTGGAGAACTTGGTTATGAGATTTATTGCAAACCGCATTATTTAATAAGACTAGCAGATGCGATTGAGGAAGTTGGTAATGATTTAGGTTACGTTTGGTATGGTGCACGTGCGTTAATGTCATTGCGTTTGGAAAAAGGGTGGGGCGCTTGGTCATTAGATTTTCGTCCAGACTTTAACGCAGTAGAGAGTGGATTAGATGCATTTATAAATTGGAAAAAAGATTTTGTAGGGAAAAATGCCACTGAGGTTATCCAAGCTGCTGGCATTTCGCAAAAATTAGTCACAATGATAATTGATGTTGAAAGTATTGATGTGAGTAATGATGAGGCGATTTTAAAAGACGGTGTAGCAGTAGGTTACATAAGCTCTGGAGGTTATGCACATCATACTCAAAAATCTATGGCAATGGGCTATGTAAAGTTAGAATACGCTATTGCTGGTTCTGAATTGAAAGTAGAGATACTTGGTGATTTATATGATGCTGTAATTTTAGGATCTCCGGCTTATGACGCTAATGGTTTTAATATGCGTTCCTAATGGTAAACTTAGTTTTAGTTTTTTAATTTTACCAATAGCCTTGTTAAGGCGTGAATGCTTGCAGCCACTGAGGGACCAATTCCTATAGCAAATAGCAAGGTCCCAAGCCCTACTACTCCACCTAAAAGCCAACCAATCAATACAACTGTAAGTTCTATTCCGCTTCGCACCCAAGCAATGGGCAGATTAGAGGTGCTTTGCAAACCGGTCATTAACCCATCTCTTGGTCCGGGGCCTAAGTTAGCAATGAGGTAAACTGCTCCTCCAAAACCAGTTATAATTATCCCCAATATTACTTGCGTAAGTTTTAAAAAGTATATTTCTGGAGATGGAAGGTAAGGCAGTGAATAATCTAAAATGGCGGCAATAATAATTACATTTAGCACAGTGCCCAGCCCAGGAATTTGTTTTAACGGTATCCAGCATAATAAAACGAAAAGACTGATGCAAAAGGTTGCGGTGCCTATGCTAAAATTAAACACTCTTGAAATGCCTTGCCCAAGCACTGTCCATGGGCTGACACCAATACCAGCAGATATTAGCAGCGCCTCACCAAGTCCAAACAAAATTAATCCAATTATTAAGAATAAAATAGATATCAATTTAGGTCTTGTAGTTAACGCTTTAGGTGAACTCCAAAATAATGTTGGAATTTTTTTTGTAGATAAAAAATCTAATTTAATAATCATTAATATAATTTTCTGAAATAAGTATTTCTAGCCAAACTCTATGATCTGTGATTTTACGCACCCTTGATAGGTCACACTAATAATGTACCAAGTGCTAAATCAATAATTAATTGTCAACGCCACCCCAGATCGCTTCTGCTGTTTTTACAATCAATTCAAGTTTCTTGCTTTGCTCATTGTGTGACAAAGTGTTTCCCTCTTCGGTGGAAGCAAAGCCGCACTGAGGTGCCACGCCTAACTGATCAATGTCAATATACTTTGAAGCTTCATCAAATTGTCTCTGGATCCAGTCTAGCTCTTCTAAGTTACCATTCTTGGTTGTAATAAATCCTGGCATAACCCTTTGCTTGCCCTTAGCCATCAATGATAATGGTTTAAGGCCACCCGCACGATCAGTATCGTATTCCATGAAAAATACGTCTACTCCTGTTTGATTAAAAACAGCATCTGCAACTGCGTCATAGGCTCCTTCGGCGGCGTGAGTTGATCTGAAGTTACCACGACACATATGCATGATACGTATTTTTATTGGATGCATCGCCTCATGCATCATCCAAAATTATTTAAACTAAATAGTCTGGATCATGACCTTTAGCTTTTGCAGCCTCTCGATGTTTGGGATCACATAAGTAAGCAAAGAAAATATCATCCATTTGAAGATAACGACACCCGACATCGTAGAAAGCGTTTACAGCTTTTTTGTATGCGTTAGATATATCAGAAGTAAGAATTTCTATATCGTCATACTCTTTAGGAATAATATCCTCCGAAGAGGTTCTAAAATGACAGCAGGATGGGCCTGGAATTGAAATTTTTGGAGTAACAGAAGTATTTTTTGCTACGAATTCAAAGTGTTGTAAATGTGGGTGATCCACTGGAAAATCTATTTTATCATTAATTGTTGGGAATATTGGACGTAGCTTTACACCTGCAAATTGCACACCTGCATCTGGATCCCTCTCAACCATTTCCATTCCGTCTAAGCCATCCATAAAGTCATAATGCCAAAATGAGCGACGTTGCTCACCATCAGTCACTGCCTTTAAACCTAAGTTTTCCTGGTTTTTTATTAATGCTTTAATTGATTTATCTTCTATTTCTGTTAGTTCAGCTTTATCAATAGTATGTTTTTCATAAAAGGACTTTCGTGCGATTTTAACCTGATCAGATCGTAATAGACTTCCCACGTGATCTGCTCTTAACAAAACTTTTTCCATGACGTTATTTCCTTATTATTTTTACTCTACGATTTTCTTTTTGGTGAAACTAAAGACATGCCAATTAACATAAGTACCAAAGACAACCAAACCCAACTTGAATGTGTTTCTCCAAAAATTAACATACCCCATAAAACACCTGAAATCGTCACTAAAAAAGCAACTTGGCTTGCAAACAATGGTCCAGAATTTGCTATTGTTAACACGAATAGGGTGTATGCTGTTGCACCAATTAAAGAAATTCCGAGTATGGTCCAAGTCAAAGTAGTTACAGGTAACGGAACTGGCATAAAATTATCAGTAAAATATGAAAATATACCTAAGATGAGTGCTGCTAAGAGATTTATACCACATGATAACCTAACAGGACCGATGCCATCAATTCCACGAATTGCAAGAGTGATGTTCTCTAGAGCGTAGCTAATCGAGCTTAAGCAAGCTACAATAATCCAAATTACTTCACTTTTATTTGGGAGGCTGTTTTCTGGTAAAACCAACACTAGAATAGCGCCAACTCCAAAAAATACGCCAGTAATCCTTCGAGCTGATATTGCTTCCAGCTTGAGGATAAAAGAAAGTGCATATGTGGCAATGGGAACTACGGTTATCGTAATCGATAAAATACCAGCGCTGACATGGGCAGCTGCATAATAAAAGAACATATTAGGTAGCATTGCGCCAAGAAAAGCAAGTAGTAGAATTATTTGTAAATCTTTGAGCCTAAATCTTATTTTTTGCCCTCGTATTATAGTATAAAAAAGTAACATTAATCCAGTTAATAAGCATGTCCAGAACGTTAAACCTATGGGCGTACCGCCTAACCCAACAGCAATTTTACTTAAAGAAAAAGAAAGACCCCAGACTATCCCCATATAGCCTAAAATTAACCAAGGTAAAAACGATTTCAATTTTGAGTTTCCTAATTGTAAATAATTTAGTTATCGGTGACACAAATCATTAGATTTGGAAATAGTCTAATTTTATTAAATGTTAATAAAGTTTTGTGGGATTCAGCATTCAAACATTACAATGTTTAAGTTAATAAAAGGCTGGAATTGACTTTACTATTTTTTAACATAAGTATTTTATTCGAATGATGACGCTAGGAGCTAATATGACAAAATTAAATGATATTTTTACAATTGAAAGTGCTGCAAGGGATCATCTGATTCAACCTTGGGATTAATCATTCCAGTAAAGTCAGTTGAAATTACTTCAGCAGAAAATATCTATCTCATAGATGCAAATGGAAAGAAATTAATAGATGCTCCAGCTGGAATGTGGTGTTCTCAGGTGGGTTATGGAAGAAAAGAAATAGCACAAGCAATGTCAGATCAAGCAATGTTGTTATCTTATAATTCACCATGGTACACGACAAATAGTCCAGCTGCTTTATTATCAAAAAAAATCGCTGAATTCACACCAGGAGACTTAAATCATGTCTTCTTTACATCAGGCGGATCAACTGCAGTAGATTCAGCCTTGAGGTTAGTGCAATTTTATCAACATGCGAGGGGAAAACCTGAAAAGAAAACTATTCTTGCTCGTTATGGCGGGTATCATGGCAGCACACATTTATCGGCTGCTTGCTCTGGAGACCCAACCAGTAAAAGTAAGTTTAACCTGGAGCATGAGCCGGTTTCTTTTTTGACTTCACCAAACCCTTCGCAGTTGCCAGAAGGTATTTCGCTAAATAAATTTTGTGATTTCTTATTGCAGGAAATGGCTGATCGGATCAAACAAATAGGGGCAGAAAACATTTCAGTGTTTATTGCTGAGCCTGTTCAAGCCTCAGGTGGAGTAAATATTTCTCCAGAAGGTTACTTAAAGGGTGCAATAAAAATATGTCGTGAAAACGATATCTTATATATCTCAGATGAAGTTGTTACTGGCTTTGGGCGCTGTGGATCCTGGTTTGCATCAGAAGAAGTTTTTGGAATAAAAAAATGTCATAACGTTCGCAAAAGGTATAACATCTGGTTATATTCCGTTAGGAGGGTATGCTGTCTCCAATAAATTATTAGATGAAATCGCTGAAAATTCTGGAGATGATAGTACGTTTGCAAATGGTTACACCTACTCTGGGCATCCTGTGAGTTGTGCCGTCGGACTAGCTAACATAAAGATTATTGAGGATGAGAATATACTTCAACATGTGCGAGAAATTACTCCTTATTTTAGCGAAAAATTGCATGAGTTGTCTGAAATGCCATTAGTTAAGGAAGTTCGAACTATCGGGATGCTGGCAGCAGTGGAGTGTCACTCAAGAGAAGAAACTGCTGAAAAGCTAGGATTAATAATCGATAAGCATTGTGTCGAATTAGGGATGATTGTTAGACCAATTGGGAATATTTGCGTCATGTCACCGCCATTAATTATTACAAAAGGTCAGATTGATGACATGGTAGAAATTCTTCGTGAAGGAATTACTAGAGCGTCTAAAGAAATTTTATAAGTTGCACTGTTGTGAAAATTCTGGAAGTAAAAATTGAATAAAAGTAAACCTAAAAGTTATATTAATTCAATTCCTGTTCGTGATAGGATTTTAACTCCTCAGCCACTTGGTTTGGACATTATAAACTTAGGCTATAATGAATTACCTTTTCAGCCTACGACGAAGATTGCAGAGGCAATTGATGGTATTAAAGATAAGGCTGGGCTTTATGGAGACCCAATGTGCTTTGCTTTAAGAAGCGAAATTGAAAAAGTATTTGGAATTCCCAAGACTAATGTGATTTGTGGAAATGGCTCAGAAGAGCTAATCGATGTAATAGCTAGAAATTTTATTGGTTCTGAAGATGAAATTTTAATTTCTGAATTTGGATATATTCAATTTGTTTTGGCTGCAAATAGGTTGAATGCTCGATTAAAAAAAGCCACAGAGAAACAGTATAGCACTGATGTTGATCAGTTATTGATGCAGATAAGTTCACAAACAAAATTATATTTATTGCTAACCCTAACAATCCAACTGGAACTGCTATTGAAATAGGCGAAATAACGCGGTTGATTGAGGGAATGCCTACTAACATAGTTCTTGTATTAGACTTAGCCTATGGAGAATTTGTTGGATTTGATTATTGTCGAAAGATTCATGAGTTAGTTGATAAATACGAAAATGTGGTGGTAACGAGAACATTTTCAAAAGCTTTTGGCCTTGCTGGTTTACGGGTTGGGTGGTGTCACGCTCCCGAAGCTATGATTTCTGGCTTTTACGCTGCTCGAGGTATGGGCAGTGTAAATGCTATGGCTCAAGCTGCTGCTAAAGCGAGCCTACGCGATTTACCTGAGATTAACTCTCGAATTCGGTTGATTGTTTCTGAAAGAAAAAGAGTGGCAAACGCCTTGTTTGAGATTGGAATTAAAACTCTACCAAGTCAGGCAAATTTTTTACTAGCTTCTATTAAGAATCATGGAAAAGAAATCACCGAAGAACTTGTGCAGTTTTTGTTTAATGATGCAGGCATTATTGTTAATCGAACTCGAGAAACTGGATTAGAAAGTTTTATGCGATTTTCACTATCATTTCCCAAATATAACGATGTTTTAATCAAGTCTTGTATTAAATTTATGTCTAATCGACTGTCAGATTAATAAGGTCTAATTATTGTTTATTTAATTTATTTAAAATATATATTATTATAAGTCTATATTTGCTTGCAAATGCATTTAAATATTGCATATCATGTATATTATAAATCTTAGTTATTAAGTTTTGTATCTGCCGATAAACACTCATGGAGATTATATAATGAATTTTTTTAATAAACTTTCTTTGAAAGCTACAGGTGTACTGGCTGCTGCTAGTTTAACATCTCTGTTGGCTTCTACTTCTGCATATGCAGAAGATAAGGTTACTGCCGTTCACGCTTTTCCCGGATTTTTAGTTTACACTCAAACATTTCTTGCAATGGTTGATGATATCAATGCTCGCGGCAAAGGGATCGTGCAAATTGAAGTAAAAGGTGGCCCTGAAGCCATCGGTATGTTCCAACAACCCGCCGCAGTACGAGATGGCGTTATTGACATGGTTCATACTCCAGGAAGTTTTTATGGTAAGTCGGTTCCTGAAATTGACGCCATGGTTGCTTCAACTGTAAATCCAATGGAAGCTAGAGCAAATGGTGGCGCTGCTTTAATGGATGCTGCTCACCAGAAACGTTTTAATGTTCGTCATCTTGGATGGATTGATGGTGGTGTTCAGTTCCACATTTATAGTGCACAAAAACCAAAGTTTGGCGCAGATGGAATTTTGGATCTGTCTGGCGTGCAGGTTACGAGACAACCCAATTTACCATGCTTTCTTTATGGCAATGAATGCTACAACTGCTGGGATGCCGGCCACTGAGGTTTACGCAGCATTAGAAAAAGGTGTTGTAGACGCGGCTGCTTGGACTTCCATAGGTTTGATGGATCTAAAGTGGGACAAATTTATGAAATATCGCGTTGATCCTCAATTCTATAACACTGATATTGGTGTTATTTTTAATAAAGATAGCTGGGCTGCACTATCTCCTGAATCTCAAAAATTTCTACAAGATGTCATCATTGAGTGGGAAGAAAAGTCATATAATGATAGACAAGCGGATGTTGTTGCAGAAGCGATTGCATTAAAAGCTGGTGGGATGGAATTTGTATCTCATAGTGCTGAAGGTTCAGCTAAATATCTTAAAACGGCTGATGATGCCGCTTGGGGTCGGATGAAGGACCGTCTTGATGCTCTAGGTGACACGACAAGTTATGATGCTTTACGTAAGCATTACACACCATAATAGTATTATAACATAACATTTACCCTGGCATTAATTTGACTTTATGCCAGGGTTTTTTTAAAGGATCATCATGCGTTTAGTAGACAAAATATGCAATTTTCTTGCTGTGCTTGCCGGTGTTTATCTTGTTATAATAATGTTTGGTATCGTTATTCAAGCGACGCTAAGATCATTTAATTTTTCCGGCTCTTCTCATATTTTTACTTTTTCTGAATATGGTTTACTTTACATTGTGATGGCTGCATCTCCTTGGTTAGTACGTACCCGAGGTCATGTTTTTATTGAAATGTTGACGGCGGCATTGCCCCAAGAGTCAGCACGAATATATTCGCGTTGCATTGCTGTTTTGTGCCTAGTTATTTGTGTATTTTTAGTTTGGTATTCTGGGTCTAACACATTGAAATCTTACAATTATGGTGACGCTGATATGCGATCACTAGATATGCCGAAGTGGTTACTTTTAATATCAATGCCTATCTGCTTTTCATTAATGGGCTTAAATTTTCTCAGATTTATTTTTGGAAATGAAACTATGCATACTGGTGAGGCTGGAGTTCATGAATAATTATTTACTTAGTTTATTAATTAGAAAGAAAATCTAATGGAATGGTATTATGCGTTATCATTTCTCTTGGGAATGATTTTATTTTTTATGTTTTTAGGCGTTCCAGTAGCTTTAGCATTTTTAGCTGCAAATATGGTTGGAGCTACGTATTTTATGGGTGGTAGTGGTGACTTACTTCGTCAAATGTCGCGAGGTATTGGCCAGTTAACAAATAATGCCTTACCTACTGTTACATCTTTTAATCTAATGCCTGTCCCAATGTTTCTTTTAATGGGTGAAATATTTTTTCACACTGGACTAGCAAATAAAATGTTTTCTGCAGTTGATAAGTTAATGGGGAGAATTCCAGCAAGATTGTCTTTTGTTACAGTTGCTGGGGGAACTGCGTTTGCCACTCTTTCTGGATCGTCATTGGGTGCTACAGCTTTACTTGGATCCCTTATGGTGCCTGAAATGGAAAAAAGAGGGTACAAAAAACATATGTCGATAGGTCCCATTTTAGGGACTGGTGGATTGGCAATGTTGATACCTCCTTCAGCACTCGCTGTTTTGTTGGCAACATTGGCAAATTTGGATGTGGGTAAATTATTAATCGCAGGTGTTGTGCCTGGACTTATGTTAGCTGGGTTTTATGTTATTTTGATTTTAGGTATGTGCCTTTGGGATCCTGACGCAGCACCGTCTTATGATGTCGAAAATATTTCTTGGGGCAAGAAAATGAAGCTGCTGATAATTGACGTTCTTCCTATGATGTCAATTGTTGTCGGTGTTATACTAGCTTATTTCTAAATGGATGGGCGACGCCATCTGAATCTGCTGCCTTTGGCTGTTTAGGTGTTTTGGGATTGGCAATTCTATATGGTAAGTTAACCTGGGATGGGTTTAAAAATTCAGTTACAGGTGCATTAAAAGTAACTACAATGGCATTGCTTATTATTTTTGGTTCGGCAACTTTCTCCCAACTTTTGGCATTTTCGGGTGCAAGTGCTGGCTTGATTAAATGGGCCACGCAGTTTGATTTGGCGCCGGTTGTAATGCTCTTGATAATGTTTTCTATACTGCTTGTATTGGGGATGTTCATGGATCAACTATCTATGATGTTACTGACAGTACCAATCTTCTTTCCTTTAGCTCAAACATTAGGCTTTGATTTGATTTGGTTTGCCGTGATAATCTTGTTAGCTTTAGAGATTAGTTTCACGACGCCACCGTTTGGTCTCTTATTATTCGTTATGAAGGGCGTTTCTCCTCCTGGTACAACCATGCGTGATATTTATCTCTCGGCTGTCCCATTTATGGGCTGTGCGATTATACTCGTTGGTTTGTTGATATATTTTCCACAAATAGCTCTTTGGCTTCCTAGTTTTGGGCAATAGGTCCTAAATTATGGGGGGGCAAACACTTGCGCAAAAAATTGTAGCAAAAGCTTGTGGTAAAGATCGTGTGACCGCAGGTGAGGTAGAGATTGCAAATGTTGATCTAGCTATGATCCACGATTCAGGAGGCCCTAGGCGAGTTAAGCCAATTCTGGAACGCTTGGGAGTGGATGTTTGGTCGTCAGAAAAAATTGTTGTTGTAACTGATCATTATGTTCCCGAGTTTAATGCAGAAACAAAAGCTATCCAAAAATTGACCCGTGATTGGGTGAAGGCCCATAATATTCAATCTTTTTATGACCAAATGGGAATATGCCACGTTGTAGTTCCAGAAAATGGTCATCTTAAACCAGGAATGTTTGTTGTTGGGGGAGATAGTCATTCTCCCACTGGTGGAGCCTTTGGAGCATATATGTTTGGCGTTGGAGCAACAGAAATGGCTGGTGTATTAGCGACTGGTGAAATTTGGATTAAAGTTCCAGAAACTATTAAGATAAATTGGTCTGGAATGCTTAATGAATATATTACTGCCAAAGATATGATGCTTTATACTTGTGGAAAATTAGGAATGGATGGAGGGAAATATCAAGCGGTAGAATTTAGTGGTTCAACAATATCCTCTCTAAGTATGCAAGAACGAATGACCCTTTCAAATATGACAGCAGAATTGGGAGGGCAAGCTGGTATCATTGCACCAGATCAAATTACAAAAAATTATTTGAAATCAGTAGGAGTTCCCGAAATCAACACTGAGTATTGGCGTTCTGACGATGATGCTTATTTCCTAGAATCCCATCAATTTGATGGAATGTCTTTAAGTTCAAACTATAACCTCAGACCAAAAGCTGCAGAAATACTGATCAAAGGAACTAAAATTAATGTTATTAAATTGGCGCATGTACTGGAGCAAAAATGTCAGATTTAAGGATGGCAGCTTCAGTTTTAAAAGGTAAAGAGTTAGCTTCTGGAGTTAGGCTGTTAGTTGCGCCAGCATCAAAAAAAGACCAGGAATTAGCTAAAGATGAAGGAATCATGAAAATTTTCGAAGATGCTGGTGCATCAATTTTACCAAATTCCTTTTTAGCTATGCGCGGGTTATGGTTCTGAAAGACTTGGTGAGGATGTGATTTGCATCTCATCAACTGCGAGAAACTTTCAAGGTCGTATGGGAGCCTTGTCATCTGGAGTTTATTTAGGTTCACCTTACACTGTAGCAGCTTCCGCTATTACTGGTGAAATTAGTGATCCCAGAGATTTTATCGAGTATAAAAAATGACCGAGATATGGATTTTGGTTGTTTGGAGATGATATTGATACTGATATTTTGGCACCAGGTAAGTTCATGAGCAGTAATATAAATATTTTGTCATCACATTGTCTCGAAGCTGTTGATGAATCATTTGCAAAAAATGTTCAGTCAGGTGATATTTTAGTAGCAGGTAAGAATTTTGGTGTTGGATCGTCACGTGAGCAGGCAGCACAAGCATTAAAATATTTAGGAATTAAGGCTGTTATAGCAAAATCATTTGCAGGTATATTTTATAGAAATGCAATCAATTTGGGTTTGCCAGTATTAGTTGGTGAAGCATGTGATGTTGTCCAATCTGGAAATAGAGCTAAATTAGAGGTGTCGACTGGTATTTTTGAGCTGGTTGATGAGAAGAAGACTATAAATTGTGAACCTTTGCCTAAATTTTTATTAAACTTAATTGATTCTGGTGGATTAGTTCCACATTTAGAGAGAAGGTTTGCTGAGGAAAAAAAGCAAAATGACAATAAAATTTAAAGATAGATTGAACAACGATAAAATATTGTTACTGCCTGGCATATATGATGCACTATCCGCGCTATTAGCTGAGCAGGCTGGATTTGAAGGTGCTTATTTGTCTGGTGCAAGTATCGCCTATACAAAATTAGGAAGATCTGATGTGGGATTGGTATCTGTTAGTGAAGTTGCCAATACTCTAGAATTGATATGTGATAGAGTAGAACTACCAGTAATGGTTGATGCAGATAATGGTTATGGTAATGCCTTGAATGTGCAACGAACTGTTAGGTTTTTTGAAAGAGCGGGAGCTTCTGCTATTCAATTAGAAGATCAATCTTACCCAAAAAGGTGCGGACATTTGAGTGGCAAAGTCCTTATTAAAAAAACTGAAATGCTGGGAAAAATTCATGCAGCCTTAGATGCTCGAAAAAGTGAAAAAACGCTGATTGTTGCTAGAACAGATGCAATTGCTGTGGAAGGGTTTCAAGGCGCGTTAGATAGAGCTGAACATTATTCTGAAGCTGGGGCTGATATAATATTTGTTGAAGCTCCCAAATCAATTGAGGACATGCAAGCGATAGTTAAGCGACTTGGCTCAAATGTGCCGTTGCTTGCTAATATGGTTGAAGGTGGCCATTCACCTTTATTAACGGCGAATGAGTTAGAGAATATTGGTTATAAAATCGCTATTTTTCCAGGTGGATTAGCAAGAGCTCAAACTTATGCTACACAGAAATTTTTTAATCAATTAATGCATGATGGGACAACATCTAATATGTTAAATCGAATGAATTCTTTCCAAGAATTAAATGATATTATTGGGACAAATGAACTATTATCATTGGGGGAAAAATATGCTGAGATAAAAGGTGATGACGAATGATGGATCCTGTTACGCTAGCTATTTTAAATGGTAGATTAGGTGTGCAAGAGTATGTTGTAAATAGAGCAAGAAAAGATAAATCTTCTCTACTACGATAATTGCTGAAGCGCACGATGCATCACACGGCATATACGACGCGGTTAATGGCGATACCTTGGTTCAAGGAAAATCTGGTTTACCTATATTCGTTGGCGTAATGGCTTTTGCTGTAAAAGCTGTAATCGATAAAGCAGCTCGTGATGGTGATTTGGTTGATGGCGATGTTTATATTTTTAATGATCCATATGATGGTGGCACCCATTTATCAGATTTTAGGTTAGTAAGGCCACTTTATAGAAATGGATCAGTTTACTGTTATTTAGCTTCAGTTGGCCATTGGCACGATGTTGGTGGCAACGTTCCTGGTAATTATAATCCTATTGCGACTGAAAGCTTTCAAGAAGGTATGTTAATTCCTCCTGTGAAACTATTTAAAGCTGGTGAGTTTCAGCAAGATATAGTTGATATTCTGCAAGCTAATTCAAGATTACCCATGTCAGTATTTGGAGATTTAAATGCCAATTTACCGGTGGATCTGGGTGTTAGAAGATTTAATTCTCTTTTAGATGATTATGGAGAAGATACGATTAAGTCTGCCTTAGAAGAATTGCGGGATCGCGCTTCCAAAATGATGCGTTCATATATTTCTAGCTTACCAGACTGTGAAATTTTTGCCGAAGACTTTCTTGATAATGATGGGATCAATGATGAACCACTGAAAGTTGCACTTAATTTGAAAATTTCGGGTGAGAAAATGACTATGGATTTTAGCGAGTCATCACCACAATGTAGTGGACCAGTAAATATTGCGCGGTCAACTGCAATTGCCGCATGTTATGTAGCTTTAAAACATATTTTTGGCGATGTACCAGCAAATGCTGGCGTTTTGGAGCCAGTGGAGTTTGTTATTAAGGAAAATTCGCTGTTGTCTGCTACTGCTCCTAAACCTGTTGGAGGCTATACAGAAACAATACTTAGATTAATTGATGTTATTTTTCAGGCAATTGCAAAGATTGCACCTGAAAAATCTAATGGGTGCGCTTATGGTACAATAAATGCATTATCAATAGCTGGGCATCGAAAAAATGGTCAACGTTGGGTGATGTTCAGCTTTTTTGGCGGTGGGCATGGTGGCCATCCTTTAGGTGATGGTTTAAATCATGGTAATGCTCCAATCTCCACAGCAACGATCCCACCTTTAGAAATTCTTGAAGCTGCTTACCCGGTAAAATTTAATCAATGGGCTTTGAGGCCAGATTCAGGTGGGGATGGAAAACATCGTGGAGGGTTGGGTGCCACTTACGAAATCGAACTTTTGGAAGAAAGTGCGGATGCATTCTTATTTGGAGAACGAGGAAAGTTTGCTCCTGTTGGTGTGGTGGGTGGTGGACCCGGCGCTAAGAACGTTTTTACATACGAAGGTGAAAATGGACCGGCTCACCCAAAAATGATTTCTAAAATCGTGGGTGTGAAATTATTGCGCGGTCAAAGTGTTAGAATAGATACCCCTGGAGGTGGAGGATACGGTAACCCTAATGAACGAAGCAGTATCGCCCGTGCGGCTGATGTTGCTCTTGGCTATGTAACGGAAAGCAAATCATGAACTCGGATAAAAAAGGGAACAAACTAGTTGGGGTTGATGTTGGTGGAACATTTACGGATGTTTTCGTTTTAGATCAGGACACAGGTGATATATCTATTAGCAAAGTTGCATCGACCAAAGGTGATCAATCTATTGGTTTCATAAACGGTATTGAAAAAGGTGCAAAATATTTTAATGAAATAAATACAGTCGTTCATGGAACTACGGTTGGGACCAATGCGTTATTAGAGCGTAAAGGAGCAAAAACAGGTATAATCACGACAAAAGGTTTTCGCGATGTTCTTGAAATGCGTCGGCGAGACAGACCCACCACTTGGGGATTGTGGGGGCAATTCACGCCTGTAATTGAACGCAAATGTAGACTTGAGGTCCCTGAACGTACTTTAGCTGATGGCACCATAAGTACTCCTGTAAACCTGGAAGAGGTAAAAGCTGCCGCTAAAGCTTTACTTGAGCTTGGTTGTGATGCCGTTTGCATTTTTTTCATAAATGGATTTGCAAATTTAAAGAATGAAAGATTGGCCGCGAAAGCTGTCCGAGAAATTTGGCCTAGTCCATATGTGACTTCTGCGACCGAAATATTGCCAGAAATTAGAGAATTTGAGAGATGTTCAACAGCTACACTAAATGCTTACTTACAACCAGTCGTTGCAAATTATTTGGATAGATTGAAAAAAGGCTTATTGGATAGGGGGACAATGTCTGATGTTTTGTTAGTTCAATCGAATGGTGGGTTAATGGACGTCGAATTAGCAGCCCAATTTCCTGTTAGAACAGCATTATCTGGTCCAGCAGCGGGGGTAAAGGCTGCACAGTATATTGGCGCTGAAGCTGGATTTGCAAATCTAATTACTTGCGATATGGGCGGTACTTCTTTTGATGTTTCATTAATAAATAAAGGAGAAAGCACGCTTGCAGCTCAAACAGAGATTGATTTTGGGATGGTTGTTAGAACGCCCATGGTGGAAATATCAACTATAGGTGCTGGGGGTGGATCCATTGCTCATATTGATCAAGGAGGCCTATTAGCAGTTGGTCCTGAAAGTGCTGGATCTGACCCTGGGCCAGTTTCTTATGGGCTTGGAAATGATCGACCAACAGTTACTGACGCTAACCTCCTTTTAGGAAGAATTAATCCAGACAGACCCATTGGTGGAAAGCTTGAGAAGTTAGATATTGATGCAGCATGGGATGCAGTTAAGCAAAAAATTGCTGAACCTTTAGGATTAACAGTTCCTGATGCTGCAGATGCTATCGTGAGGGTTGCAAATGCTAAGATGGCAGGGGCAATAAGATTAGTTTCTGTAGAGCGAGGTCATGATCCAAAAGAATTTGCTATTATGCCATTTGGTGGTGGCGGATCCCTTCACGCTTGCGCTTTAATGAAGGAGATTGGTCTAGCGGCATCTATAATTCCACGTTACCCAGGTGTTACATCAGCTTTGGGGTGTGTTGTTGCAGATATGCGCCTTGATATTGTTCAAACGGTCAACACCATGTTGGATGAGTTAGATATAGCTGTGATGGCCAGCAAGATGGAAGATCAAGCAATTAAATTTGAGAAAGACTTAAGTCGAACAGAATCTGGATTAACTGGCTTATCTAGGGTGTTTGAACTAGATATGCTATATGTAGGACAAACACACTCGATCAACGTTCCTCTGCCTGACGATCCTAAAAAATTCAGCCTAGAGACTATTCGTGAGGCATTTAATAAAATCTATTTAGATACTTATGGCAGATTACTTCCTGGTATAGGTTATAGAGTAATTAATATGCGAGTGGCCGTTATTGGGCATAGGCCGAAGCTTGATTTGTCTTCAATGGCTCCAGTTTCATCAAAAAATATTGATCAATTTGTAAGTGGAGATAGAATGGTATGGTGCGAAGGTACGAAAGTTAGTGCAAAAATTTATGAACGTTTGGACTTACCGGTTAATGCAAAAGTATTTGGTCCAGCGATTTTAGAGCAACCAGATACAACTATTTTTATTGAACCTAAAATGTATGGAGAGGTAGATAAATATGGGAATTTAATTATTAGGTGGAATAAGGAATAGACTTATGAATAATAAAAAAACGGCATTGTTGTTGGTGGACCTGCAAAATGATTTTATTCATCCAAATGGCGCTTATGGTCGTGCAAGCCAATTTTCTCAAGATATAGCTGTTTTACCGCAAACTGTCGCACCCGTGGCAAAAGCAATGAGAAAATTGGGAAATCCAATTATCTCTACTCAATTTACGCTAATTCCTGATGAATATGGGAATCCAATGATTGCAGAGCATCTAAAAAAATTAAGACCATTTCTTACCAAGGGAGATTTTGAATCTGGAAGTTGGGGAAATCAAATTGTGGATGAGCTAGGTCTACCAGACTATGTTATTGAAAAAATTGCGTATTCAGCTTTTTATATGACACGATTAGAATGGGTTCTCAAAAAAATAAATATTAAGCATTTAATTGTAGGGGGCATTGTAACTAATGGTGGTGTTGCTTCAACTGTTAGAAATGCTCATGTATTAGATTTTGATACGACCATTTTGTCAGATGGTTGTGCTGCGTTTTCAAACGAAACTCATACAAACGCTCTTTCAGATCTGTCGACTGTATCTGATGTCAAAACATGTTCGGAAGTAATCGAAATATTATCTTGATATTATAGCCCCTTTGGATGCGTCAAGAACTCTTCAATTACATGATCGGGAGCTTTTACATAATCTGAAGTTCTGCTTATTCCTTGACCAGTTTGTCTTTTTAAGGAAACAGCCATTTCAGCCATTTTAACCGCAATTGGGATACCATTAATTACAGGTGCTGTATCAATATTATGGTTGTGGAATTTAGAAAATAGTAGCATCGGAATTCCGCCTCCAGGAATTATAACGTCAATGCCAGATTGTATTAATGGTTTTCCTTGTTCTTCAAATAGCATCCTAACCTCTTCGGCTTTTTCTTCTGATCCGTATGCTTCTAATATTTGACCGGGTTCAAAAGTCATTGAGTGTATACCAGTTACTCTCTCTTTAAGTCCGTATTTAGCTATTTGGTGATGGAACCACGGTATGAAACGAGGGTTTATTGTAACTATTCCAAGCCTTTGCCCTAATTGACAGCTATATAACATAGTAGCCTCTCCCAGAGCTATTATTGGAATATCAACTACTGTTCTTGCTTCATAGAGCCCAGCATCCTGGAAATGACCTACAATAAATGCATCGTAGCCCTCTTTCTCAGCTTGTACGGCATTACAAATCATCTCTCGGGCGCAGCGAAATTCAACCAACGGATGAGCATAACTATCAAAGGGCGTTATTCCTCTTATATCAATTTGAGTATCTGAACTTACTGTTTCATTTAAGTGTACTCGCAAAGCATCCCAGTAAGATTTTCCATTTTCATAATCAACATAACTTTGATACCAAATCTTCATTCTTTTATCCTTCTAATCACGTGGTCATATCACCATTATTATTTGCCTATTGTATAGCTAACTGCAAATAGTTTTTACGCAAGTCGTTTAGTATGTGGACTCATGTTGAGAAAATGTCATAATATTGTTATGATTAATAAAAATGAAGTTGTAGCGCGAGTTGAATCTGCAAGTGGCATCGTTTTTCAGGCCAATGTTCAAGTTTTAATTATAGGAGCTGGTGCATGTGGATTAACAGCTGCTTTGGCTGCGAGCGATAACACAAATGATATTCTCGTCTTAGAAAGAGATCCTGAGCCAAGTGGGTCAACAGCATTATCGTCGGGGTTTGTTCCAGCTGCAGATACAAAATGCCAGAGATTTAAAGGCATTCAGGACTCTGCTCATGAGTTTAATAATGATATTCTCGCTAAAGCATCTGGAAAACAGAATAGTGAACTATCAAAGCTTGTATCCTATAAATGTGGAAAAGTTTTAGATTGGTTGAGTGAACGCCATGGAATAGATTGGAAAATTTTAGATAATTTTCTTTACCCTGGTCACACTTATCATAGAATGCATACCGTTAGTGAAAAAACTGGCATAGGCCTAATGAATAGATTGCAAGCTGCTATAGGGCGGGCAGGAATAGCAATATCAACTAATAGTTTAGTAGATACCATTTATATGTCTAATGAGATTGTTAGCGGGGTGAGAGTAAAACGTCCAAATGGGCTTTTTGAGTTTATAGGTTGTGAAAACTTAATTTTGGCTTGTAATGGTTATGGTGCCAATAAAGAATTGGTTAAAAAATATATACCAGAAATGAGTGATGCTCTATATTTTGGGCATGCTGGCAATCAAGGTCATGCAGCCTTTCCAAACTCTTCGCATATTACGACATCCCTATGGATGCTGATGGTGACCGAACTGGCGTAAACGTCAACTTGGGCATTGATGATGGAACATCTGGAAACTCTGGCGCCGACAAGGTTTAAGATTTAGTAATGAAAACCAAGGGTATTCGGAGCAGAGTGTACATGTTCTGGCGCAATCTAATAAGGTTGCATGGGTTATTTATGATGAAAAATTGCATCTGCTGGGTAAAGAGTTTCCCGATTATCTAAAAGCCATTAATTCAGGTGCGATAAAGTCAGCAGAAAATGCCGCTTCCCTGATCGAATTAATTGGGGTTGATAGAAAAGGTTTTGAAGAAACGTTACGTTTGATTGAAGATTTTTCTTTAAGTAAGAAAGTTGATCCCTTTGGCAGAGAGTTTAAACGAAATCTAGCACCTTCTGAAAAAATGTACGCTATAAAAGTGACAGGTGCCCTATTTCACACCCAAGGAGGGTTGTTGGTTAACGAGAAAGCACAAGTGTTAAAATCAGATAACACGCCTTTTAAAAATTTATTTGCTGGCGGTGGTGCGGCGTGTGGAGTTTCAGGACCGGATGTATCAGGCTATCTTTCAGGGAATGGGCTACTTACAGCATTCTCTTTAGGAGGTTTAGCAGGCTGGAATGCCTTTTTATACATATTTGATTTAGGAGTGTATAAAATATGTTGATTGAACTTTTTCAATTTTGCTAGTTATTACCCGCTCTTGGTTTTTTAATGCTAAATGTTTTAATTCCTGGCCCTAATGTTTTAAATACCGTCGGCACTTCAATAGGATCAGATCGACTTTCTGGCTTCTATTGTGCATTGGCATGTGGATTAGGATTATTTATTTGGGCTGTTTTAGCATTGTTGGGCGCTGCTGCATTATTTATAACTTTTCCAGGTTTAAGATTTGGCCTGACGGTTATTGGTGCATTATTATTATGGTATTTTTCTGCTAGGTATTGCTCAAAAGCATTAAGTAAGAATGATACAGCACTTAATTCGATAAATACAACAAAAAGCTTAGCTTTCAAACGTGCTTTTTTTATAATGATTACTAACCCCAAGGTTTTAACCACATGGTTGGCTGTAATTTCTTTATTCCCTATTATAACGCAAAATACATTAAATATGACTCTATTTACCTTTTTATCGGGATTTGCATCTTTTATTGGTCACGCTATTTACGCTTTTATTTTTTCTTCTAATACAGCAAAAGATGTATACCAAATAATTCACAAACCTATTAACGGAATAGTTGGAATTGGATTTTTTATATATGGAGCAAAGTTAATATATGAATTGTTCAAACAAGCATATCTTTTGCAGCTTGTTCGATGGCTTTGTGTTTAGCTTGAGATTGAGATTCAAAATATAATTTTGTGGAGTCTTGCACATCTTCAAGAGTGATCTCATCCATGAGATAATTAGAAAAAAGTGTGTGAAATTTGCACATAAAGTTAACTAAGATGAAAATATTGTTACAAAATTTGTAAATATTTGGTAATTTTAGTGCGTATTTGGATGTTTTTTAAAAAAAAGCACAACATTTAGTTGACTGAGCGGATTTTTGCCTATTTTGTCTCCCCACACTGTCCATGATAGGGACAGCAACATTAGAGGAAGCAGAAAAATGATTGATAAAGCAAACAAAGCAGTTGGAAGTATTACAGCATTAGGCATAGCACTTCTAGCATTAGCTATCGTAGCACAACTTTTAGTTGGAGCGTCTAATATGGCGTTTCTAGGTAATGTAGTAGGTAACATCACTGCATTAGTAGCTGAATTGGGAAGCGCAGGCCTAGCCGGCTTGATCTCACTTGGCGTAGTGCTTTGGCTATTTAATAGATAATATTATTCTATTTTCCTCCCCTCGGCAGAACGAGATATAACTAATGGATCGATTTAGTGATCTTTTTAAAAAGATAACAGCGTTGTTTTGGACAGCTTCTGAAGCTGGCTTGGCTCTGATATCTCTAATATTAGTTGTTTATCTTTTGTTGGGGGGAGATTCCGGCACATTTACAATGTCGGTTGTTAGCAATTTGAGCTTACTTATTGAAGCGCTAACTCCCCAAGCGATAGTATCAGTTGCAATTATATTTGTTGCATACGCATGGATGCGAAGAAAAAGTTAATTCAAAATCTAGTTACTAAAAGTTACTTACAGTTTATCTAAGTACGTAGATAAAACTGTTAAACCCTGTGTAAGTATCTTTGAATCATTTGCATAACCTATCCGAACCCAACCCTCCATATCCATAGCACTTCCAGGTGCAAAAAGTACGCCTGTATTTTTCAAGATTTGAATGCAGAATTCTCGAGACGGAATGTTAAATTCATATTTCAAAAGAGCAGTAGTACCAGCCTTTGGTTTCACATAAGAAAAAAACCTCTCATTTTTTACCCAATTATCAAGAATTTCTAAATTATTTCCTCTTATTACTTCCATTTTAACTTTTGTTCCTTTATCACCTAGAAGCCTATCTCTTACTCCAATATTTTTAATTCCTATACCTGCTACAACTTTTAAAATGTCTGGTGATGCAGTTATCCAACCCAATCTAAGACCTGCTAAAGAATAAGTTTTTGACATACTACCGGTACTAATCCCTTTGTCATATATATCCACTATGGATGTCCCATATTCAGGATCATTTTGGTTTGTACCACGGTAAACCTCATCACATATTATATAAGCATCACAAGTCCTTGCTATATCTACTATTTCTAATAGTAGAGCTTCGTCCATCAAAGACCCAGTCGGGTTGTTAGGATTAGTTAATGCTATTAACTTAGTATCAGGCTTAATTAGTTGTTTTAATTCGTTTATATCAGGAAGAAACTTATGTTCAGGTTTTAATTTTAAGATACTTAATTCTGCCCCTAAACTTTCTGGTATTGAATAATGCTGTTGATACGTTGGTAAAACTGAAACTACTTTGTCACCTTTGGATATTAAGGTATTGTAAACTAATGAATTTGCTCCAATCGCTCCATGTGTAACCATAACATTTTCAGTTGTTTGATTTTTATACAACGACGCAATATTTTTTCTAAGTTGTTTTGAACCGGTTATTTCTCCATAAGTGAGTTTCATACTTGAAAGTTCTTCTGGATATGATTTCATTACCTTGATTGTCAAAATAGGGTTCAATAGTCATTGATTTTACGCAAGTTTCAGCAAGATTATATTTGCAATGATCTTCAAATTCATTCATCCACATTTCTATGCCAAATGGTTTAATATGCATTTGATTACCCTTTTCACGTTCCACTGATGTTAATTTTTAACTTTTTATTTAGAGCCTTTTATTTATTTAAGTCAATCGTATTCATATCAATAATGCACTTTTTACTTGCCATACATTCAACAAAATTGCACCTAATTTGGAACAATTTAAACTAATATGACTTGATATTTGATGAATCGATGTTTTACATTCTTTGACAATGGCTGATCCTACTGAGCAACGAAAAATTGAACTTACGTCAATATTGACTTATTCGGGTGCTATCCCGTTTGTTTTAGCTGCGCTATGTATGTATTGGGATTTTGAAAGATTACCTTTCATAGGGGATGTGCAAAAAATAATACACTTGTATGGCCTCGTTATTGTGGTCTTTATTGCAGGATCCCACTGGGGTTTATCGGTTAACTTATTAGACAAGCAGCGTGTGTTTTTATTAAGCATTAGTAACTTCCTTACGCTAGCTATTTTTGTAAGTTACATTTGGTTGAATAGTATGCCATTTGAATTAAGTCTGATAGCCATCCTCTTAATGTTGCTTATGATAGATTATTGGTTATTTTTTAAAAAGATTAATAGTCAAGACTACGTGCTAATGAGATTAATTGTGTCGATCATTGTTATAATTTCTTTATCTTTTGTGTATTCATCTTAAAGTAATATTTTTGGCGCTCCTTCTTTTTAAATTTTTGGTGAAGTTTTTTGGGAGATGATAGGCTTGAGGATGCAGTGGAATATTTTAATTCAAATAAGGGAGTTAGGGCTTTGAAATGAAGGATAAAACGACTGGTGTGTCATCAGATTTTCAATCTTGTCTGCCGATTTCATCTGATTTTATGTTGGAATTACTGACAGAATTTCAAATTTCATATCAACTTTTTAAACATGTTCCTCTAAGAACAGTAGCTGAATCAAAAATGGTTGAAGGCTTGTTTTTGTCCACAAATCAGGGCGCAGGACATATTAAAAATTTATATTTAAGGGATTCAAAAAAAAGAAATATACTCCTAGTAGCTGAGCAAGATTGTGTAATTGATTTGAAACTATTACCGGCATTACTTAACACTAAGCGTTTATCTTTTGGCTCTAGCGAACGGTTATTTGAGAATTTAGGCGTAAGACCGGGAGCAGTGACACCTCTTTCAATGATCACTGGCGTTAAAAATTCTGTTACACTATTTGTTCAATCAAGATTACGTAATTGTACAATTTTATATCTGCATCCACTTGTAAATGATCGAACTATTTCAATTTCTGTTGACGATTTAGAGAAATTTATTAAAAATATTGGATCTGAGATAAATTGGATTGACTTCTAAGATATAAATTTGAGTGATTGATTGGAGTTGAGTACCGTTATTGAAATGGTATAAGCGGTTTTGCAATACCAGTGATTTAGATGCTGGTTATTCAGCTAGCATATAGGCCCTAAACTAGAAAAAGACTGTTTTTAATATAACCTTTTAAACACGAATTAATGGCTGATGGGCGCATCGGAATGATCCACCAACCATACAGGGTACACGATAAGGTAAACGGACAACCTCGAATTTTCGAATTTTTAACCCCTGAGCTATAAAGTCTAATTCCTCTTCGGCAGGGACCACCACTGTTTGGTCGTTTAATACGAGGTTATTACAGCTCATATGAGACTTAGCGAGTGCTTTGGGTATATCAAATACATCCCAATCTTTCATGAACCCTGGTAATCCTTGGGGGAGAGCTTCCATCGAGGCAAAAACTATGCCTTCTCTAGGTGTCATCATCACACAATCTAGATGTGGAAACATCGGATCAATAGCCACTGTTTGCACTAAGTACTCGGAACCCAAAATATGTTGAAGCCAGCGTGCACCCTCGGGATTACTACAGCCACCAGAATGGCCAACTAAGATATTTTTTCCCAATACAAATACATCCCCACCTTCTAAGTAACCCCATCCAGGACCATTAGTCTCTTCATCTGCACCTCCATCGGGCTGCGCGAAGTATTTAGCACCCCTTTCCATTGTACTCGCGAGTATTTCGCGGATAGCAAAACGTTGACGCCGATGAAACAGGCTACGAGGAGAAAGTTCAATTACATTGGAACCGATTGTTACAAATGGATCTCGCATCCAGGGGGTTGAAACCCCGTGATCCTCGCCTCTTGGGAACTTGCGGTTGGCTTCGCTAATTGTGCCTGCTACCTGTACGCGTACTCCAAAATCTTCTAGAAATTTAATCGCACCTTGGATTTGATTACTAAGCTCAGTGAAGATTTCTGGAGCCGCCTCTTTCATGTCGCGTCCTGCATTCTTCATCCAAAATTTTCCAAATTCTCCCTGCACTCGTAATTTTGCATCGTTATAAATTAAAGGAAGTACCCAATGATCTGGTGAGCCATAAACACATTCCTTCAGATCAGCCCATTCAGATTCTACATGAATAGGGGATAGATCAAGGTTTTTATTGTTTAGATTTGTCATATTAAGATTTCCAATTTCAGTGTAATTCCAGTGCTTTTGACGAGACGTTAGGGCACACAAGTTGATAGTTAAATTTCCATGAAAAACCTATCAGAGGGACAGAGAGCAATCAAGGAATGTGAAAATATGTTGTCAGTAGAAGTTTTTCAACATAGCGAGTTTGCTCAAATAACACTAAATTACTGATTTTATTGATAGAGATTTGGTGTCGAGTACCGGACTCTCTTCTTAAATTATAAAGTGATTGTTTATCTACATTGTTATTTTAACTGTAGTACACTTTATATCCATATATTAGTACATTTCTAGTGCAAAAAAAGACCACAAGATTGCATAATTTAGATTAACACCCTTATCATAATCATAATTGAATGCTCATGTAAAAAGCGACATCTAAAGTCGCTCCAATGTTAGATTTCTCTCTTGGTTTGTTCGACTATATTTTATATTCGTTGGAGTAGGGGGTATACAAGATGAAGACAATATTCCAAACAACAAATCACTGAGTTTGATACAAAGGGTGTTGTATTTCTTGATAATTATTTTTCCAAAGCATGGATAGAAAAATTAAAAATAGGGATTGGAAAAAATATCTTAAACCCAGGTAAAGAGAAACGTGTTTGGAGTAAAGAAAGTGAAGGTCAGTATACCTTTTATGACTCTGACAATTGGCGCAAGATTCCTGAATATAGAGAGTTTGTAGAAAAAAGCTCTATGAAAAATGTGGCTGCAAAACTTTTAAATACTCAAAAGGTCAATTTTTTCTTCGATGCTATTTTTGTAAGATCTGCGGGAGTTAAATTTTCGACACCATGGCATCAAGATGAACCTTATTGGTCAGTAGAGGGTTATAATACGGTTAGTATTTGGATGCCACTTGTTGATGTTCGAAAAGAAAGTGCATTAGCTTTTGTCCCAGGATCTCACAGATGGGGAAAAAAATTTAGACAACAAGACTTTGGAGAACTTAATCCTGAGAATGAGGAGAAGGTAAACAATGTGACTTTTGATTCTGAATGGGAAGTTATACCAGATATCGATAATGAAAGAGACAAGTACAAGGTTATAAGTTGGAATATGAAGGCTGGGGACTGTGTCGCTTTTAACGCCCGCATTATTCATGGAGGAGGGGGTAATTTATTGCCAAATAAAGATTTAAAGGTATTTAACACACAATGGTTGGGGGACGATATCAGGGTTTGTTTTAAAGAATCTGGTATGGACCCCGATCACTCGAAGAAAATGAGAGAAGCTGGGATGAAATCGGGTGATAAACTTAGTAATGAGCTTTACCCGGCTTTTCATACCTATAGTATGTAACTATATTTGTGGAGGCAACTAATGCAGTTATTGATATCTATACATACTGGAGGCGAGTACCGAAATTGAACCGGTGTACGCGGTTTTGCAAATCTAAGGACAAGTTAACATCAGTAACCTACAGTATCAAAAACCTATAAAAATATGAGTTTCTTTGTAACTTAAGTTTCTATGATAAACTCAAATATCACTGCAAATGTTGCCACTTCACAAACTTCATATAGGCTATAGAAGAGTCTTAACGGTAGAGCAGAAGTTTGATAGGCTAGACTTACGTGCAGATATTGAGCGTGTGTTTGAGGAGCAGGAAAGCGGTGGAACTGCTGAACGTAAAGCACTGCAAGAGATGATTGCCTTTGCTAGATTAGGTGATGAATTGCCAATGACGATAACTGGCAAGCCCCAGAAATTTATTATGCGTGACGAGATGATTAAAGCTCTTTCCTCTGAGCCCTCTCTCACTTGGTTCACCAAATGGTTTTGATTTAAGTGATAGAACTAGAACAGTGTAAAAATTATCAAATCAATAATTAATTACTTAAATCAGAGACCAAATGCATAGTAGAACTACTATAACAAGAAACATCGCCATTATGTAATTAATTAATTTTTGAGATTTTTTGGAAAAATTTAATGAAGTCATTTTAACTCCAGCTAGTAGCCACATTAAATGTAAAGGTACCCAAATTAAGTTCATTATTAATAATTTTAAAATTATTTCGACTGTAAAATTTGATGGGTAAAACGCAAATCCCGAAATCAATGCTGTATTAACTGTATAAGCTTTGGGGTTTATTAATTGAAGAAGCACTCCCGAGTAGATATTTGGTGATATACTTGCATTAATGAAAGCTATTTTTGTTCCAGCGAATGCAATTTTGGCTGCTAGATATAGCAGATATGCAGATGATAATATTAATAAAACATATCTAACTTCAGGTATTGAGAATAGAATGGCAGTTAAGCCCGTTATTATCATTAAGCAAACCACATTTGTTCCGATGAAAAGTCCTATTACGTATATGAGGCCAGCCCTGTAACCGAATGCGGCTCCTACTCCTGCTGTCGACATGACACCTGGACCGGGTGTTATTATTAGTAACAATACCGCTAAGGCAAAATGAAACATTGAAGCTTGCATAACTAAAACTGTATCAGGATCTTCTATTAAGGCGTTAAATTTTAAAGCATTAACGTGAACACCAATGTTAGTCACATCAAAAGTGTCATCATTTAGGCCATCGGCTACAATTTTACAAAGAGGTTGTATCTACATCTTCAAATATGTTTGCCAACGGAATGATAAAATCAGGATCATCTTCGGTTGCTGATGGGGCAGTGTATCTTTTATTAAATCCCATTGGATTTTGCTTTCTATTCCAAGATGACATCCATTTGGAGGCCAATAATCTGGATTATCAAGAGTTCCAATTAATACAGAGTCTAGGTCGGTGTAACTGACACCAACAGGGCTACCACAGGTATCGCAAAAGCTTCTCTCAGCCCATGCAGATGATTTATATTTCTTTGGGTTACCTTTTGTAATGATCAAAACATCTTTGGTAAAACCAAGAAAAATGCCTGACACTTGTCCGTAAGCTTTCTGACACATTTTACAGTGGCAGTAAGATATCCATTTAGGATTTAACATGATCATGAGAGATCGCATCCGTTTAATGGGTATCTTATTTTTCATTTTAGTTCTCCTGTTGGTTATTCATTGGTGTACCCAAGTGTATTACTTATCGTTTGCAAGTTGTCTCGTATACAGTTGCATAATTAGCTGCTGCTGTTGAATAAAGTAGTGCTTTTTCTTCGTCCTGTGTGAATTAGGGTCATCCTCTTCTGCCCATCTCATTGATGTAATCTTAGCCATTTTTCTTACGCGCCAATCATTTTACTAAAAAAGCTTATCAATAATTTACTTTGGTAAAGTATTAAACATATTTACAGAACTAGTTGAAGAAGCATACTATAAAATTAATTTTTGTACTGAATAAGTAATATAGAAATCCATTATAACCATAGTGGTAATGATTATTTTATCTTGTCCTATTCAGGCAACAAATAATCCTGAATAAGATCCAATTATTGAACAGCTTTAATTTAACATGAAGAATCCTATCAGAGGAACAGAGAGTAAACAAGGAATGTGAAAATATGTTGCAATAAGTTGCTGCATTGAGATTACAAAGAAAATCTTTCTTAAAAAAAAGAATTTCGAGTATTTGGAGGCGAGTACCGGAATTGAACCGGTGTACGCGGTTTTGCAAACCGCTGCGTAACCACTCCGCCAACTCGCCTGAAAGTGATTTCTTGGTCTTAACAAGTGGTTTGTTTGCTTGCAAGAGGCATTAACTAGGTGAGACACCTTGCTCTTAAGTAAGTTTACTGTCTATTACTGACAAGAAAATTTATATGACTAGCGGATACAATAATGACAGATTTTACTGAAAGAAGAATAGCAATGGTTGATACTCAGGTTCGACCTTCGGATGTGACTAAATTTCCAATAATTGATGCAATGTTGAAAATATCTCGTGAACAATTTCTTCCTAACAATCTGAGATCTATCGCATATATTGGTGATCATATTTCTTTAAAAAAGAATAGAGTTTTGTTGGATCCCAGAATCTTCGCTAAAATGTTAGATGCTTTGGAGTTAAAAACTGGTGAACTCGTATTAGTTATTGGTTGTGGTAATGGTTACGGTGTAGCAGTAATGTCTCAAATTGCTGAGGCTGTTGTTGGTATTGATGAACCAGATATGTGTTCAGACGCAGAAGAATGCTTAGCATCCCAGGAAATTGATAATGCCTATATTGTAGAAGGAGTATTGAATCTTGGAAATAAAAAGCATGGCCCTTATGATTCAGTATTTATCGAAGGTGGCGTTGAGGAAATCCCAAGAGGAAATTATTGAACAACTAAAAGATGTTGTGCGGATAGTTGCCTTATTTGCCGACGGAATTGTGGGTAGAGTTATGCTGGGGATAAAAAAGGGAAAGAATATCAATTGGAGATTTGAATTTAATGCTATGGCTCCAATTTTAAATGGTTTTGAAAAAGAAAAAGAGTTTAATTTCTAGATTTTATTTAAGAAAAAACTATGTATAGTGAATAATAGAGAATCTCTTGTAATTTTTCGACGGAAACCTTGGCGCTGCACGTTTTACTTTTATAAAGCCCAGGGATTAGAATATGGCTTATGAGATTTAAAACAAGAATGCTTTTGGGGGAAAGTAACATTGGAAAATTTAAAAGATAGTTTTTTTAAAAGTTTGCTAGTTGTGTTTTCTTTATTATTTTTTTCCTCCACTTTATTTGCTGATACTCTGAAGCTGGCTTTAGAGAATGCTTACAATAATAGTGACGAACTACTAATTCAACGTATGTCTATAAGGGAAAGTGATGAGGCTGTGGCTCAGTCTGTAGCGGCTAAGAGGCCTACTTTGTCTGTTAACCAAAACCTGTCTTCGGGATATGCATTTTCATCATCATGCGTGGGCTTTTGTAGTTCTAGTTCTGCTAACGCCAGCCTGTCAGCTAAGATGTCTGTTTTGGATGGTGGCTAGAAAAGATCTTGGAATAAGGATTGCTAACACGTCATTGTATGCTGAGCGGGTGGCTTTAATCGAGACAGAACAAGATGTTTTACTTTCGGCAGTAACTGCATTCATGAATATGCGGCGCAGCTTGGAGTTTGTTGCCTTAGAACGAAAAAGGTTAAATTGCTGAAGCGACAAGTACAAGCTGCTCGAGATAGATTTGAAGTTGGTGAGATAACGAGAACCGATATAAGTTTTGCTGAATCTCGATTAGAGGCGGCTAAAGGAAAGCTTGCTAACCAAATTGGAAATCTTGAGATCTCAATAGAGTCTTATAAAATGGCAATTGGAGTTGCACCAGGAGAGTTGAAAGATCCACCTCCTTTGCCAGATTTACCAAAAACTCTTGAAATAGCAAAGGTATCCGCGTCTAGGCATCATCCAACAGTTTTGGCTCTGCAACACGCTGTAGAAATTGCTGATTTGCAATTAGACTTAACAAAATTCAATTACCGTCCGACATTCTCTTTATCGGGTGAGCTCAGTGATAGTTCGAAAACTGGCAAAATTTCTTCAAATCTATCTCTTGGAGGTAGTGTTGTTCTGTATCAGGGTGGGGCACGGTCTTCAAAAGAACGAAAAGCTCTAGCCACAGTTGAGAAGGCTAGGATAAACTTACTATACCAAACACGTAGGATACAACAGGGTGTTGCTACCAGATGGGCACAACTTAACATAGCTAAGGCGCTGATTTCTGCAAACAATAGACAAATAAGAGCGGCTGAAACTGCTTATAAAGGCGTAACAGATGAAGCCGAGTTTGGCCTTAGAACTACTTTAGACATTTTAGACGCCGAACAAAGTTTAATGGCAGCTAAAGTCCAATTGGCTTCCACCAGGCGAGATGAGTACGTTGCGGCGTACGAATTGCTTAAATCAATTGGGTTATTGACTGTTAAGAATTTAAATTTGGATGTCAAAGAATATGATGTGCAGACTAATTATAAAAAAGTAAAAGACGCACCAAGCAGCAGTAGATTTCTAAAACTAGATAACTTACTTAAAAAATTGGGCAAATAGTTTTTCGATGTTTATTAATGTGGTCATCTAGATAATTTAATTAACTTGTCTAAATCAAGATATTTTTCAATATGCTTAGATAGAGAGTTTAAAGTATTATCTATACTTTCTTCAAAATTAATACTTGATGTATTTGCTCCTAAAGCAGCAATATAATCTGATCTAAAGGCATCATTTGAAAAAAGACCGTGTAAATAGCAGCCTTTAATCTTTCCATCTTTTGAGGCGGCTGAGACGTTTTTGTTGTTTATTTTCAACCAACTATTTTCTAAGTCTTTACCAATTGATTGCCCAATATGAATTTCATACCCTTTAACTTTTAAGTTTCCATCAGTTGTTATTGCCGTTACTTCTTGTAGGTTTTTTGTTCAGACATTGGTAGTTTCGATGTCTTAGTAACCCCAAACCTGGAATGCTCTTTGCTGGCCCTTCAATTCCGTGTGGATCATGTATCATTTTGCCCAACATCTGATATCCTCCACATATACCTAGAACCCTTCCACCTCGTCTAACGTGAGCTTTCAAATCTATATCCCATCCTTGCGAATAAAAATCTTCTAAATCACTTATTGTAGATTTTGATCCTGGAATTAAAATTAGCTGTGAATCTTGTGGGAGTGGATTACCTCGTTCAATAATTTTTAAAGAAATTGACGGTTCAATCTTTAAAGGATCTAAGTCATCAAAGTTTGCAATTCTACGCAGTTTAGGGACCACAATATTTATAGGCCCACCTTCTGAAGATGAAATATCTAAAATATCTTCAGCAGGTAAGATATTTGCTTTGTCAAACCAGGGGATAACCCCCAGCGATAACCAATTGGTTTTTTCTTCTGTAATTGTGAGGCCATCATCAAATAAGCTAATATCTCCTCTAAACTTATTTATAATAAATCCTTTTATTCGCTTAGAATCGGCTGGGTCTAATATAACTTTTGTACCTACTAATTGTGCAATTACGCCACCACGATCAATGTCACCTATAATGACAACTGGAACGTTGGCAGCTTCAGCAAAACCCATGTTTGCTATATCACCTTTGCGAAGGTTTACTTCGGCAGGACTACCGGCACCTTCTATAATTATAAAGTCGCTATCTTCTTTTAAACGATTGAAGCTTTTCAGGTCACTGCAATGTATCAAGCATCGTCTTTTCACCTAACATATTCACGTGCTTTTACTGTTGCTATTCTTTTTCCATTTACGATTACTTGACTTCCAATTTCAGATTCAGGCTTTAGAAGTACGGGATTTAAGTCGCTGTGAGGTTCTATTCTTGATGCTATTGCTTGTAGTGCCTGCGCCCTACCTATTTCACCATTATCTTTGGTAACGGCGGCATTATTTGACATATTTTGTGGTTTAAATGGACTTACTTTAAATCCTCGGTTGCTTAATGCTCGACAAATTCCTGCCACTATCATGGACTTGCCAACATTTGAACCTGCTCCCTGTATCATAATTGATTTGGCCATTATTCCCCTTTTAGATTTATGTGTCAGTAATTTTAAATTACGAATAAAGATGTACGCAACACAAGTAAATCTAGAATAAGTTTGAATGCGACGGTGAGTTTGTCGGTTTTGGTATTGAGTTACAATGGACCTATCTTATAAGCCCCATATCTTCAAATTTCTTAAAGTTAGGTAAATTTGAAATATATATATTGCTACCTTTTCTATGCTTTACAGCTAATCGTTGGAATGTTTAAGATAAATTAGATGAGCTCTAGTTGAAATAACGAATGCGGTAGCTACTTCTGACGTAACTTTATAAAGCGAGGCCTAAATATGGATCAAGTCAAGTTCACTAAAATGGAAGATGGAGATGCAGAAGATTATATCTTTCTCAATAATCACGAAGTAGAGTACACGAAAGGCACTGCTGATCGCTTACTCAAAGCTCTAGTGAATTTGGATGAAAGCTTATCTGGTTATCAGATAACTAGGTTAGGTCATTCTATTCAATCAGCGACTAGAGCATATAGAGACGGCGCAGATATAGATTGGATAGTATCTGCACTTCTACATGATATTGGTGATATATTTGCTCCTTATAATCATGATGAATATGCTGCAACAATTTTAAAGCCATTTGTTCGTGAGCAGTGCCGCTAAGTTGTTGAAAAACATGGTGATTTTCAAATGGTGTATTACGGACATTTGGTTGGGGGCAATCAAAATAAAAGAGATAAATTTAAAGAAAATTTATTTTTTAAAGATTGTGCAGAGTTCTGTGAGCGATGGGATCAAACAAGTTTTGACCCATCTTATCCTGACTTACCATTAGAATTTTTTCGACCAATGGTTGAGGAGGTTTTTGCGCGTGATCCTTATGATAAAAGTATAATGGAAGCAAACCCAATGCCTTTATTTGATGCTGAGGTTGCTGCATCTAGAAGGTAAGTCACAAAAATTTTTCTGTTTAATCTTAAAATAGCAATAAAATGCTGTGATTTATTATATAATCTTATTGATTTAATGATCATGAGGCTTTTGTTTAAGTAAATCCATCTATAAGTAGTGCTTGAATATGTTATGGTGGTTTGAATGAGTATGGAAAAAAATTTCAATTCGAAAATATCTGAAGCTGCAATTCTGTCTGCTTGGGAAGTTAATAAATGTTTTGCTGCAGGTGCTAACGCAAAAAAAGGTGCAGAAAGTTTTTCAATAATGATGCCACCCCCTAATGTGACGGGGTCTCTGCACATGGGGCATGCTTTCAATACGACCTTACAAGATATTTTGATTAGGTGGCATAGGATGCGAGGGTTCGACACTCTTTGGCAACCGGGCCAAGATCACGCGGGAATAGCTACCCAGATGGTAGTGGAGCGAAAGCTAGCTGAAGAGAAATTACCAAGTAGAGAAGATCTGGGACGAGAAAAGTTCTTAGAAAAAGTTTGGGAATGGAAGGAGGAAAGTGGAGATACAATTGTAAATCAATTGAAAAGGCTTGGGCGCGTCATGTGATTGGGATCGCAATAGATTCACGATGGATAAAGGTTTTCATGATGCAGTACTAAAAGTCTTTGTCGAAATGTATAATAAAGGATTTATTTACAAGGGAAAAAGATTAGTTAATTGGGATCCTCATTTTGAAACTGCTATTTCAGATCTCGAGGTTGAAAACATAGAAACAGATGGGAAGTTTTGGCACTTCAAATACCTATTAGCGAATGGGGAATGTTATAACTATGTTGAAAAAGATGAAGAAGGTAAAATAATATTTGAAGAACAAAGGAATTTTATTTCTATAGCAACAACGCGCCCTGAAACAATGTTGGGAGATGGAGCGGTGGCCGTTCATCCTGATGATGAACGTTATGCTGCCATAATCGGTATGCAAGTTCATTTACCGCTTTGCGATAGAACTATTCCGATCATCACTGATGAATATCCTGACCCAAAATTTGGGTCAGGAGCCGTTAAAATTACAGGAGCCCATGATTTTAACGATTACGAAGTGGCTCTACGTAATAATATCCCTCTCTATGCGCTTATGGATTCTAAAGGAAACATGAGACTTGACGATAGCTCTGATAATTTGGTTCCAAAAAGATATAGAGGTCTTTCTCGCTTTGATGCACGAGAATTAGTTGTAAAGGACATAGATGAAATTGATTTGTTAATAATGGTTGAAGACAAAAAAGTTATGCAACCTTACGGAGATAGGTCAAAAGTAGTAATTGAACCTATGTTAACTGATCAATGGTTTGTTGACGCAAAAAAGATTGTACAACCTGCTATTTCCGCTGTTGAGGAAGGACGTACAAAAATATTACCAGAACGAGATAAAAAGGTTTACTTTCATTGGTTAAAAAACATTGAACCTTGGTGTATTTCTAGACAACTTTGGTGGGGTCATCAAATACCAGCTTGGTATGGACGACGAGGGAAACCAATTTTGTGCTGCATCAGAAAAAGAAGCAATTTCAATGTCTGGTGGGAAAAAATTAACACGTGATCCAGATGTTTTAGATACATGGTTTTCTTCAGGTCTCTGGCCTATTGGAACATTAGGCTGGCCAGAAAAAACAAAGGAATTAATTCCTATTCCTACTGATGTATTAGTCACAGGTTTTGATATTATTTTCTTTTGGGTGGCGCGTATGATGATGATGCAATTGGCCGTTGTCGAAAAAGAGCCTTTTCAAACTGTTTATGTTCATGCGTTAGTAAGAGATGAAAATGGCAAAAAAATGTCTAAATCTTTAGGGAATGTTTTGGATCCCTTAGAGCAAATAGATGAATATGGAGCTGATGCTGTTAGGTTTACTTTAACAGCAATGGCTGCGATGGGACGAGATTTAAAATTGTCCACACAAAGAGTGATTGGTTATAGAAACTTTGGAACAAAACTGTGGAATGCGGCTCGTTTCGCTGAGTTTAATATGTGTAAGCCAGTTGAAAGCTTTGATCCAGAAATGGTTAATCAAACATTAAATAAATGGATAATAGGTGAGGTTGCAAAGTCTAAGGAATCCCTGGATAACGCACTAACTCAATACAGATTTAATGATGCCGCAAATGTGCTTTATACTTTTGTTTGGGGTAAGGTTTGTGACGTGATTGGCAAGCCTGAACCGTTATTTCAAGGTGATGATTTAAATATTAAACAAGAAACACAAAACACGTTAGCTTGGGTTATTGACCAATGTTTAATAATGTTACACCCGATCATGCCATTTATTACTGAACAATTATGGAGTGATATTACAGATAGATCCAATATGTTAATTCATGAGGATTGGCCGACCTACAAATCTAATGATCTAATTGATATTGCAGCAGACACTGAAATGAATTGGGTTATTTCAATTATAGAAAATATTCGTTCTGTTAGGTCAGAAATGAATGTAAATGCTGGAGCTAAAATAGATTTAAAACCTTTTGAACTGGATGAGAGCAAAGGAATAGCTTTTCACGAGAATTTAGTCATGATTAAAAGATTGGCAAGATTAGAAAATATTTCGCATGCATTAGTAGCGCCAAAAGGTTCGGTCACTGTGGCGGTTGAAGGGGGGACTGTTTGTTTACCTTTATCTCAGGTAATTGATTTGTCTGCTGAGAAAAGCCGTCTTCAAAAACTTCTAGATAAATTGATTGCTGATATCAGCATTACTGAAAAAAGAATTGGAAACGCCAAATTTGTGGAAAATGCCCCAGCAAATGTTCTCACAGAAAATAAACAACGTTTGGTGCAGTGGAATTCTGAGTCGGAAAAATTAATAAAAGCGATACATAGATTAAATGAAATGAGTCTTAACTTAACTTAACTTTAATTATTTCAGTTCTGAGAGTATGGTAAAATGAAAAAATTTCGTTTCACGTCTTTAACGGATAGTCTTCCGTCAACGGTTCCATTTGTGGGGCCTGAAACACAAGAACGACAATATAAAAAGGTGTTTAAAGCACGTCTGGGTGCTAATGAAAATGTCTTTGGACCATCTCCATTATGCATTGAAGCAATGAAAAATACAGCTAAGGATTCCTGGATGTACGGTGATCCAGAGAATTTTGATTTAAAAAAAGAATTAGCTAATTTACATAATGTGAAGCCAGAAAATATTGTGGTGGGAGAAGGTATAGACGGATTGCTTGGATATTTATGCCGATTGTTTATTGCTCCAGGAGATACGGTGGTTTCTTCTTTAGGTGCTTATCCTACTTTTAATTTTCATGTTGCTGGATATGGCGGTGTTCTTGAGACAGTTCCCTACATTAATGACTGTGAAGATCCAATATCTCTTTTAACACGTGCAAAGGAAACCAACGCTAAATTATGTTATCTTTCAAATCCTGACAATCCAATGGGAACATGGCTTGACGCTGATGATTTAGAATTAGCACTTCGCCAGATTCCAGAAGGTTGTTTGTTTATATTAGATGAAGCTTATGTAGAGTTTGCTCCGCAAGGAACGGCACCTGAAATTAATACTGATAATAAGAATATAATACGTTTTCGAACTTTTTCAAAAGCGTATGGAATGGCTGGAGCCAGAGTTGGTTACGCAATTTGTAATAGTGAATTAGCTTCAGCTTTTAATAAAATACGAAATCACTTTGGTATGAGTAGAATAAGTCAAGCTGGGGCACTTGCAGCCTTAGGTGACTTATCATATCTTGAGAATACAATTAAAAATGTAAATGAAGCAAAAAATAGAATTTATGAAATTGCTTTAAAAAATGAATTAATGGCTATTCCATTCGGCCACAAATTTTGTCACAATAGATTGTGGTCAAGATGGGAATTTTGCGCGCGCTTTATTGCAACGTCTTATTACAGACCAGATTTTTGTTCGCATGCCCAATATCTCACCTTTGGATCGCTGTATTCGTGTATCATGTGGCGACGCCAGGGCGATGGAGGCCTTTGCAAATGCACTGCCTAAAGCATTAAAGGCGGTTCAAGCCACCTAATTAGTCGATGTTGGCTAGAACTCGAGCAGCTGCATCCAAGCCGCCTGATCCATACGGAATGCCCAAAGCAATTAGTCCAGCTTGAACAGAGCCTAGTGTGCCCATAATCATCTGCGCATTAACATGTCCCATATGCCCAATTCGAAAAAATCCTTCTGCTTTTGGGTCCTTTACCGTATTCATACCAAGACCAATCCCAAGAGTAAGACCGGCTTCTTTTTCTGTCCACTTGCGCAGCTGTATTCCTCGTGGGGCTCCGATTGATAACGCTGTAACCGCTCTACTTCGTGAGTTTTTGTCAGACACATTGAGTTCTAACGGCCCGGCTTGTGCCCAAGCTTCGCAAGAGGCCCAAACCGCTTTTGCTAAAACTTCGTGTTTTGTCCAAACGTCGGAGATATTCTGTTCTTTAACTAACATATCTAATGCAGTTCTTAGTCCGTAGAGGTGGTGCGTCGGTGCTGTACCACAAAAATACTGATAATATCTTTTTACCTCAGTCCGTGGTATCCAATCCCAGTATGAGCTTACTATTGTTTTTTGAGATCGAGCAAATTCCGCTTTTGCATTATACCATACGAAACTTAAGCCAGGAGGGGTCATCAGGCCTTTTTGACAAGCTGAAATCATTAAATCCACGCCCCAATCATCCATTTTGAAGCAATCGGTACCCAAACTTGCAATACAATCTGCAAATATCATCGCTTTATGTCCAACTTTATCGATACACATTCGTAATTCTTTAAGATCAGTTCTTATTGAGGTGGACGTATCTGTATGAGCAACTAAAATAGCCTTGAACTTATTTGAAATATCTTTTGTTAAAATTTCCTCTACTTTTTCTAAATTAACTCCAGAAGATTTTCCAAAATCCAAAACAGTAATTTTTACACCTAATTTTTTTGCATAAATTGGGTCCCCAAATGCAAATCGACCTGTCGCTAATGTTAATACTTCATCACCTGGGCTTAAAGTGTTAACCATTGCGGCTTCCCAGGCACCATGGCCATTAGCAATATATATAGCTACTTTAGCTTCTGTTTGCGCAACAGTTTGAAGATCTGGAATAAGTGATGCTGTTAATTCATGCAGTTCACCTTTATAAATATCTGGTGAAGGGCGGTGCATAGCATTTAAAACCCTTTCGGGTATTATTGATGGTCCGGGTATTGCTAGATATGAGCGGCCTTTTTGAGACATTATTACCTCTTTTAGTTTTCCAGATACTTTATCATTCTATCTTGGAGCTTCAAGTAATACTATTGTCCTATTCGTTTGAAAATTAAATAAATTCGTTTATACAAAGATAACTTAATTTTAGGACACTGATATATGTTTGATCGTATTTGGGGACGCGTAGAAAAAGCAGAAAGTAAGCTACGTAATAAGTTTGGCAATTCCATTGATACGCCGTGGCAAAGGCTTCTATCCATCGTACATTTTTACCTTATGGATCATGCTATTTTACGTATTTTATGGACTAATTTTTATCAATTTGGTCCCAAGGCGTATAGATCCAATCAACCATCACCCAGACGTCTCAAGAAATATAAAAAACTGGGTATTCGAACGGTAATTAACTTACGTGGCACGCCAACTCAAGCGCACTATTTGTTTGAAAAGGAGGCTTGTGAAAAACTGGGTCTTAATTTGATCAATTGCAGTATGTGGGCCCGGGCTTTTACTCCAAAGAAATATTTTATTGAATTATTTGATTATTTTGATGAAATAGAAAAGCCTTTTGTTGTTCATTGCAAATCAGGGGCTGATCGTGCCTCGTTGGTAGCGGCTTTTTACTTAATACATGTTCATGGGTATTCGGTTAAAGAAACGAGACCGCAATTTAGTATAAAGTACTTACATCTCAAATTTACCAGAACGGGGCTTTTAGATTCTTTAATGGACACTTATGAACGAGAGGGTGAGGCTAAAGGGGTTACACTGCGTGATTGGATAGTAAATCATTATGATGCCGATTTTTTAACAAAGGAATTTTTTTCTGGGAAAAAATAGGGTTTTAACTTTAATAATTTAAAACCCTATTTGGTCAGCGTACTTTAATTAAGAGCTGATTAATATTTCCAAAAATACAAAAAATTAAAACTAAAAAATAGGGAAAAAATGATTGAAACGATAAAACCTTATAGATCAGTTTTGTATATGCCTGGAGCAAATACTCGGGCGTTAGATAAAGCCCGAAGTCTTAAAGCAGACGCAATTATTTTTGATTTGGAAGATGCTGTTGCTGTTAGTGAAAAAATCACTGCAAGAGAGAATGTGGCCCAAGCTTTGAAAGAAGCTGGTTATTCTCTAAGTTCATTAATTGTTCGTATAAATGGTCTTGGTACTGATTGGTGGGAAGATGATTTGAAAATGGTTGCAGATTCAAATTGTGATGCGATTTTAGTTCCTAAAGTTGATTCAAAAAATGACATTCGTAAGGTGATAGAGCATTTAGACTCAATTGGTTCAGTTGCTGCTTTTAATACGAGAATTTGGGCTATGATCGAAACACCTGATGGTATTTTGAATGCTTCTGAAATCAGTCGAGCTTCTAGTAGAGTAGAGGGGTTTGTGATGGGCACAAATGATTTGCAAAAAGAACTCAATACTCGGTTTGTTTCAAATAGGGGACCTTTGATAACAAGCCTTTCCTTGTGTGTTTTAGCAGCGAAAAGTGCTGGCATTATTTGTGTTGATGGCGTTTACAATGCTTTTAAAGATGAGGTTGGTTTGTTGACTGAGGCCGAACAAGGAAGGGATTTAGGGTTTGATGGTAAAACTGTTATTCACCCTCTTCAACTTGAAATAGTAAATAAAACCTTTGCACCTTCTCTGGAGGAAAAAGAACTTTATATCAGTCAGATCAAGGCATTTGAAGAGGCTATTATACAGGGCAAGGGTGTGGCCGTCTTGGATGGTAAAATAGTTGAAAACTTACATGTTGAAATTGCTAAAAGAAATTTAGGTTTAATGACTGCAATTGAGGAATTGGAATAAATACAAATGGCAAATAAAACGAATAGAGGTTGGTTTTTTGAAGATTATTTGATTGGGCAAGTTTTTAATCATGCTGTGCCGAGGACCATTACTTCTGGAGAGCGTGCAATATATCAGGCTGCATACCCTGCTAGACATGCATTATATTCGTCTAATTTATTTGCTGAGGATTGTGGACTTCCAGGATCTCCAATAACAGAATTAGCTTCTTTTCACATTATTTTTGGTAAAATTGTCCCTGATATTTCTTTAAATGCGGTGGCTAATCTTGGTTATGCGGAAGGCTTGTTTTTAAAACCCGTATTTGTGGGAGATACTTTAAGATCTGTAAGCGAAATTATCGGATTGAAAGAGAACTCAAATGGTAAAACTGGTGTGGTTTGGGTCAGGACATCTGGATTTAATCAGCATGATGAAAAAGTAATACAATACGTTCGATGGGTGATGGTTCGAAAAAGAGATAACAATTCAATAAAGCCAGAAACTATCGTGCCATCTTTAAAATCACATTTAGACGTTGAGGATTTAATAATTCCTAAAGGTTTGAATTTTGAGAATTATAATTTTGAGCTATCTGGTGAAAATTATTGTTTAAATGACTATTCGGTTGGAGAGAAAATCAATCATGTTGATGGAGTGACGATTGAAGATGCTGAACATATGATGGCAACACGTATTTGGCAAAATACGGCAAAAGTTCACTTTGATGTTACCCAAAGAAGTGACCAAAGTAGACTTGTGTATGGTGGTCATATTATATCATTAGCTAGATCACTTAGCTTTAATGGGTTAGCAAATGCACAGTTAATTGCTGCTATTAATTCAGGTTCGCATGTAAATCCATGTAAGGCTGGCGATACAGTTACTGCATGGTCAGAAATACTGGATATATCTCAAACTACTTCCCCTAGTATTGGAGCCATTAGATTGAGACTCGTAGCTTTGAAAAATGGCGTTGATGAATTTGATTTACATGATTTGAACGGACTATATAAGTCGAATGTTTTATTAGATTTGGATTATTGGGCTTTTATACCTACGTAGATTTTTTAAAATTGCCTCGTATTCAAATAAATGCATTTAAATGATAAGTATGATGGTTTTATACTATTGACACTATGGTGTTTTGCTCCATTTCCTTTTAACAGGATGTAAATTTAATGAGGAGAAAAAATATGGGAGATTCCAATAACAATAATCGCCCTTTATCTCCACATTTAGATATTTATCAATATCAAATAACTTGGACAGTTTCCATTATGCATCGTCTAACAGGCATAGCAATGATGGTTGGATTATTATTAATCACTGCATGGTTTTTGTCTGCCGCATTCAGCAAAGAGCTATTTTTAATAATTGATAATTTTTTAAATTTGTAAGATGAATTTTAAAACTTGGTTATCATTAGGAATTTTTGGTATCTTATTTGCTATAGCCTTCGTCACCTTTTTTGGGATGCCGGCTACGGATTTAATTTAGAAACTGTAGCAAGATCTGGTTGGACAGTTGTTTTTGGGTCTATTATTCTTACAATTTTATCAGTTGTAGTTCTGTAAAGGGTGATCATGAATATAAAGTCGTTCCAAAATATTTTCTACAATCTAAACTCTTCTGAGCACGGACTTCAGCATTGGCTTTTGCAAAAAGTAACTGCTGTTCTATTAATTCCTTTAAGCCTTTTATTCGTTTATTTCTTTTCCACTGTTTTTGGTGAAGGGCATGAAGTTGTAATACTTTATTTTCAGAATGATATGGTTGCATTTTTGACGGCATTTTTTCTTGTTATCTCTTTTTTACATCTAAAACAGGGTTTACAAGTAGTGATTGAGGACTACGTACATAGTACATTGTTAAACATCTGGCTTTTAAGAATTATAGCTTGGTCTACTAGGATATTGTCTATAATTAGTATTATTGCTTTGGGAAAGATTGCGCTAAGTGGTTAAGTTGATGGGAATATATAATGGCTGCATATAATTACATTGACCATGAATACGATGTGGTTGTCGTTGGAGCTGGTGGTGCAGGGCTTAGAGCTACCTTAGGGATGGCAGAGCAAGGATTAAAAACTGCTTGTATAACGAAGGTATTTCCAACGCGCTCTCATACTGTTGCAGCTCAGGGAGGCATAGCGGCTTCTCTTTCCAACATGGGTCCTGATAATTGGCAATGGCATATGTATGACACGGTCAAAGGGTCTGATTGGTTGGGTGATACTGATGCAATGGAATATTTGGTTAGAGAAGCGCCCAAAGCGGTCTATGAATTAGAACATTATGGTGTCCCATTTTCTCGAACTGAAGAAGGAAAAATTTACCAAAGACCTTTTGGTGGAATGACAACTGAATATGGTAATGGAATAGTTCAGAGAACTTGTGCAGCAGCTGATAGAACTGGTCATGCTATTTTGCATACGCTTTATGGACAATCTCTAAAGAATAATGCTGAATTCTTTATTGAATATTTTGCGACTGATCTAATAATGGACGAAAATGGTTCCTGTCAGGGCCTGATTGCCTGGAAACTAGATGATGGAACAATCCATCGCTTTAATGCAAAAATGGTTGTTTTAGCTACTGGAGGTTATGGTAGAAGTTATTTCAGTGCCACCTCTGCCCATACCTGTACTGGAGATGGTGGAGGTATGGTTGCTCGGCAAGGCCTCGCATTGCAAGATATGGAATTTGTTCAGTTCCATCCTACTGGAATTTATGGATCAGGTTGCTTGATTACTGAAGGTGCCCGAGGAGAAGGTGGTTATTTAACGAATTCAGAAGGTGAGAGATTTATGGAAAGATATGCTCCTAATGCTAAAGACTTGGCACCACGGGATTATGTTAGCCGTTGCATGACTATGGAAATTCGTGAGGGGCGTGGTGTTGGAGAAGATAGGGATCATATAAATTTAAACTTGAATCATTTGCCACCCGAAGCTTTAGCTGAAAGATTACCCGGAATATCTGAGAGTGCTCGTATTTTTGCGGGTGTCGATGTAACTAAAGAGCCAATACCTGTTGTTCCAACAGTTCACTATAATATGGGTGGAATTCCAACAAATTATTGGGGTGAAGTGTTGAATCCGAATAGTAATAATCAGAATGAAATACAACCTGGCTTGATGGCTGTGGGAGAGGCGGGATGTGCGTCAGTTCATGGAGCTAACAGATTAGGTTCAAATAGTTTAATTGATTTGGTCGTATTTGGTAGAGCAGCAGCGATCAGAGCAGGTAAAGTTGTTGATCCAGCTACTCCAAATAAACCCTTAAATATGAATTCTGTTGAAAAAGCTATGGACAGATTTGATCGTATTAGAAGTTCTGATGGTGAAATAGGTACTGCTGAATTGCGTTTAGAGATGCAGAAGACTATGCAATCTGACGCTGCAGTTTTTCGAGCTAATGAAACTTTGGCTAACGGTGTTAATAAGATGATACAAATTGCGGAAAAAATGAATGATGTGAAAGTAACTGATAGATCCCTTATCTGGAATACAGATTTGATGGAAACATTAGAGTTAGATAACTTGATGCCTAATTCCTTAGCAACAATTGTAGGCGCAGAAGCCAGAAAAGAAAGTCGTGGAGCGCATGCACATGAAGATTATCCAACTAGAGATGATGAAAATTGGCGCAAGCATTCCTTAGCAAAAGTTAGTGGTTCGAATGTTGAGTTGTCGTATCGAGATGTTGGAACAAATCCCCTTACTACTGAAGAAGAAGGTGGAATATCGCTTAAACGTATTGCACCTAAAGAGCGAACATTTTAAGTTGTAGCTGAAAGTGTATTAATATGGTTGAATTTAGGTTACCTAAGAATAGTAGAATAACCGTTGGTAAAACTTGGCCTCGGCCAAAAAATGCGCAGAACATACGGAAATTCAAGATTTATAGATGGAATCCGGATACTGGTAAGAATCCGAGGCTTGATGTGTACTTTGTAGATATGGATACTTGTGGACCCATGTTTCTTGACGCATTAATTAAAATTAAGAATGAAATAGATCCAACATTAAGCTTTCGTAGATCATGTAGAGAAGGGATTTGTGGATCATGTGCTATGAATATTGGAGGTTCAAATACATTAGCCTGTATATTTGGGCTTGATGAGATAAAGGGGGATGTTAGTATTTACCCACTTCCTCATATGCCGGTCGTTAAAGATTTAATACCTGATTTAACTAATTTTTATGCTCAACATGCTAGTATTATGCCCTGGTTAGAAACTAAAACTGAAAGACCTAAGGAAGAATGGCGTGAATTTCCAGAAGACAGAAAAAAATTAGATGGTGCTCTATGAGTGTGTAATGTGTGCTGCATGTTCTACATCTTGCCCTAGTTATTGGTGGAATGGTGATAAATATTTAGGACCAGCGGCTTTGTTGCATGATTTCATTTATAATTGATTCAAGAGATGAAACAACTTCAGAGCGTTTAGATGACTTGCAAGATCCATTTAAACTATACAGATGTCACACTATAATGAACTGTACGAAAACTTGCCCTAAAGGACTTAATCCTGCAAAATCAATTGCAGAAATAAAGAAAATGATGGTAGAACGAGCAGCTTGATGGTTAAAAGAGGTAAAGCCCCTTATTAAAATAGATAAATTGTGTGGACTTCTTATGCAGGAAAAACTTGTTAGCAAAGATCAGATAAACTCTTTTCAAAAAGATGGGGTAGTTTTGTAGGAGTTGATAACTTTATAGAGCTAATTCGGGACGGTATCGAATATAATATGCAGCAACCTGGTCCGTATGCGGCAGAAAATCTTAAATCAAATGAAGGTGGCAGGTTTTTTGATGACTATTGCAACTGGAATAGAATAAGCCAGTTTAAGGAAGTGATTCAAAAATCACATGTAGGTGAAGTAGCTGCTCAGTTGATGAAATCGAAACAGGTACAGCTTTTTCATGATCATATTTTAGTTAAGGAACCTGGAACGTCAAAGCCCACACCGTGGCATCAAGATAGCCCTTATTACTTTGTAGAGGGTAGTCAAACAGTTAGTTTCTGGTCTCCAGTAGATAGAGTTACCGATGCTTCCCTAAGATGTGTTGCTGGATCACATAAATGGCCAAAACCTGTTTTACCAACGCGCTGGTTAAATGAGGACAGTTTTTATTCAAATGCAGATGAATATATGACTGTTCCAGACCCAGATTCTGAAGGTATGAAAATTTTGGAGTGGGATATGGAGCCTGGTGATGCCGTAGCATTTAGTTATGGAATTTTGCATGGAGCGCGAGGTAATGAAACCAACCAACGTAGAAGGGCTTTTTCATTGAGATTAGTTGGTGATGATGCTCGTTATGTAGAGAGGCCAGGACCGACTTCGCCACCTTTTTCTGGACATAACATGAAACCAGGAGATCGTCTGCGTGAGGATTGGTTTCCAATAATTTATGAGCGATAATCTTATTTTAAATAATTCGCTCGAAGGATGGCATATCTTTGTAAGAGCGCAGTTGCATCTCAATAAAACAAATATAAAAAAAACTCATTTGTCTTTCTAATTACGAGCATAATTAAGAAATATTAATATTTAAGTTTTAAGGCTTAAATCATAGATAATATGAGATCTTTAAGAAAGAGCGCTTATGAAAAGTTTTGATGTGTTGGGTCTGAATCCCAAATTAATGGAAAAAATTAAAGCTTTAGGTTTAACTGAACCGACACCAATCCAGTATCAAGCAATTCCACACATACTTAATGGTCGAGACGTTATGGGGCTAGCCCAGACTGGAACTGGAAAAACTGCTGCTTTTGGTTTACCCATTGCACATCGCTTGATGGAGAATCGTGAAAAGCCACATCCAAAATCTGCTCGGGCATTAATCCTTGCACCTACGAGAGAGCTTGCTAAGCAAATACAAGAGGCAATAAAAGTATTTGTTAAAGGGAGCCCCATGAAAGTTGGAATGGTTGTTGGGGGCCTCTCGATCAATCCACAAATTTTTAAAATGCAAAAAGGGATGGATATTTTAGTAGCAACCCCAGGGCGTTTGATTGATTTACTTGAAAGAAAAGCCATAACTTTAGAGTTCACTAATTATTTGGTATTGGATGAAGCAGATCAAATGCTTGACCTAGGTTTTATCCATGCTTTGCGTCAAATCGCACCTCTTTTGGCAACTGAGCGTCAAACAATGTTATTTTCAGCAACGATGCCAAAGCACATGAATGAGCTTGCATCAACCTATTTGAAAAGCCCTGACAATGATAATTCCAAATGGTGAAATGGGATTGGGTGAAACTACTCCTGTAAATGTAACTCAAGGTGATAAACCAAAGGGTGAAACATCACCTACTGAGTTTGCATTCAAAAAGAAATTAGAAAATGAAGGTAAGGAATACAAAGAAGTAAATTATCAAAAAGATATTCATTCTTTAGGATTCAATTCAAAATTTGGTGGAAAAGAGGCAACTAAGTTTGTTGGTATAAACCCTAACAATACTGTATTTGATAATACAAACTCAATGTACTCCAATCCTAACAATTTTACTCATAAAGGTAAATTTAGATCTACCTAATGTGCCAGAAAATTATGTACACCGGATAGGGCGAACTGCCAGGGCAGGGGCATCTGGTATTGCCATAGCTTTTTGTGCAATGCCAGAAATGAAAGACTTGATAGCCATCGAAAAAAAATTAAATTCAAGTATTGATGTTGCTGGTGGAGTGCGTTGGGAAAAAGTTCCAGAAGAACTTGTAAAAAGAAATCGCCAAGGAAAAAGGAACAATAAGAAACCAAACAAAAATAATAATAAAAGCTTTGGTAGATCTGATAATTTACATGAACAAAATGTTACTAGTTTTACTCGAGACGATGGAGCTCAGCCAAAGAACAAAAAAAAGAAACGCCGTTCTGGTGCTCGGATTAAGAAAAAGGTATTATAAATTCAAATATTATTTAGGTAAATATTATTTAGGATTTTAAAGTAATGAAGATTCAAACTCATGTACTCGTAGTTGGAGTAGGTTTAGCAAAATTATTTGCTGCTGGTGAAGTTGTCGGCTTTAGTGGATGTGGGTATCATGTTTATAACACTTTAGAAGGTACTTTTCTTGATGGATGCATGCTTTCGGAGTTAATTACTGGTAAGTTTGCGTAGGGTGAGAAAATGAAGAAAATTAATCTAGATAGAGCAAGACCCCAGGACGCTGACAAGTTGCAAGCGGTGGAACCAGTAATTTGCTATAATCCATCTACATTAGAGAATTATGATTTTACTATTTATGAAGCTGTCCGTCACACGATGAAAAAGATAAATAGTGAACTTATTCCACCCCGGTCAGCTAGCTGTATTAACGTAAATGCTGGTCAGTTTTTTCGAATTAAATCAGTTGATGGACCACAGGTTGGTGATTTAAATTTGTGGAGTAGGGAAGAACTATCGGAGTTTTTTTATTCTGGAAAAACGAGAGCTTTGTATGGAACTCATGTGTCAACAAAAGATCGTCTTTGGTCAAGTTTACCCACAATGCGACCAATGGCTACGATAACGCACGATACGTTAGATTGGTACGGCTTTGATTCATTTGGCGGTTCAGTTCATGATATTATTGGCACTCGTTGTGACCCCTACACAAATAATTTGATTTCGGGTGGAGGGCAGTATCATTACTGTTGCCACTCTAATTTATGCAGAGCTCTATCAAAACATTGTGATTTGAAATTAAATATAGCTGAAAAATATGTACATGATGTTTTGAATGTCTTCATGTGTACTGGATTTACCCGTGATAATGAAATATAATTTATTACTAAAGTTAATAAAATGATTTTATTGAATTTTTTGCAGAAATAGACCTGCTTGGTGCTTTAAGTGCCTGCCCTGGTGGAAATTGTGCTTCCGAACACTCAAGCGACCAGGCAAATTGTTATCCATTGGAAATTGAAGTCTTCAGAGTTGATCCTAATAAATTAATTGGTTGGCAAAAAGCCACTATAAATCAATATGATCGATCTCACGGTTTATCTGAAAAATAATTTGTAACTTATTAATTTAACAATACCTCTCTACTCCAGTTACTTGTGCATCAGAGTACCGGTCTCCGTGCGCCCAACCAGCTGGTAGTATTTTATTTATTTCTGCCCGATCTTCATCGGTGAACAATATTTCAGTGCCTGAAATAAAATCTCTTAAATTTCTTGCAGATCTTGTTCCTGGGATTGGTATAGTGTGGTTACCTTGATCTAATGTCCATGCGATTGAGGTGCCTGCTGCAGTCCAACCTCTTAAAGCACAAAATTCCCTGAATGTTTTTATTATTTCCATATTTTTTGAAAAATTAGGTTCGAGAAAACGTGGTTGGCTTTTCCGAAAATCTGTCTCAGAGAAATTAGATGGTATTACGTTTGTATCAGATAAGATCCCTCTACCAAGAGGAGAGAAAGGTACAAATGTAATGCCCAATTCTTGACAGGTTTGCAGCATCCCTAAATCAGGATAACGCGTCCAAAGAGAGTACTCATTTTGGATTGCTGTTACTTGATGAATTTTAGAAGCTCGTCTTAAGGAACTTGGAGAAATTTCTGAAAAACCAAAACCTCCAATTTTACCTTCTTCAATAAATTTTGTTAGGGTACCCGTTACATTTTCAATATCATATTTATAATCTCTTCTATGAATGTAGTATAACGGAATATAGTTCTACTTTTAAGCGTGTTAGTGATCCTTCCAACGCATTTCTTAAACCCGCCTCGGAATTATCATTAGTGCCTCTGGGGGCTCCTTTAACAATTCCTCCTTTTGTAGCAATGTTAAAGTGATATTTATTTTTAGATTGATACTCACCGATTATATTTTCTGAAATTCCCCAACCATACATTTCTGCCGTGTCTAAGAAGTTAATTCCAACATTCCTAGCTTCGTCTAAGCACTTAAAAGATTCTTCTTTTGTTGTAGAATCATAGAACCCTGCAAAACTCATACAGCCTAAGCCAACTTCACTTACATTTAAGTCCAAATTTCCAAGTTTACGCTGTTTCATGAAAATGCTGCCTCCAGTGCTATCTCAACCATCTCACCAAATGATCGTTCTCGATCTTCGGATGGGAGAGCTTCATGCGTTATTAAATGATCACTTACAGTTAAAATAGCAAGTGCTCTCCTGTCGTATCGAGCAGCTAAAGTATACAATTCTGCTGCCTCCATCTCGACTGCTAATACGCCATGCCGCCTCATTTCAAGATCAATATCTTGGTGTTCTGAATAGAAAACATCAGAAGAAAATATATTCCCAATATGTACTTTTGACTTTCTCTTTTTTGACACTTTTGCTGCTTCATTTAACAAATCCCAGTTTGCAGTTGCCGCAAAGTTTAAATCTTTAAAAATTGGCCTGTTCATGGAAGACATACTAGAGGCAGACATTGCCAAAATAATATCCCGAATACCAACTTTGTCTGACATTCCACCACATGAACCGATACGGATTAGTGTTTGAACGTCGTAGTCTTTTATTAACTCATTTGCATATATGGATAATGAAGGCATGCCCATGCCAGATCCGTGGATAGTAACTTTATTACCTCTCCATGTGCCCGTATATCCTAACATGCCTCGAACTTCATTTACTAGTTTTGGGTTTTCTAGAAATGTTTCAGCTGCCCACTTTGCCCTATATGGATCTCCTGGTAAAAGTACCGTTTCAGCAATGTCAGTTTTTTTTGCACCGATATGAATGGTCATTGGGCTCTCCATTTAGTTTTAATTAATTTTCTAATTTTTACATTTCAATAAATATATATTATTAAAATTTTTATGTATTGCCTGCGTGGATAGCATAAACAAAATAATTGTGACAATGGTTTATCATTTCTTAATCGAAGTTTTCTCTAAAAAACCACGTTGTTCAAGTAGGCTTTTACGTCTGGTAGCTTCCCACGAAAATTAATGTATGCCTCTTCTGGTGGAACAGAACCTCCTTTTGATAAAATACAATCATGCAAAGCCTTTGCTGTTTTGACATCAAACGGATCATTTTTTTCTTCAAATGCGTTGAATGCGTCGGCATCCATTACTTCTGACCACATGTAAGAATAATATCCAGAAGAGTAGCCATCTCCAGAAAAGATGTGAGAAAATTGAGATATTGCATGTCGCATATCAATAGCAGATGGCATACCAATATTTTTCAATACTTCATTTTGTCTTTGTAGTGGGTCTTTTGGAACAGAACCTTCATGAAAAGATAAATCAACTATTGCAGATGCAACATATTCAACAGTGCTGAATCCTTGGTCTATATTTTTTGCCTTGTGTAACTTGTTGATCAATTGTTCTGAAATGGGTTGTCCAGTTTCATAATGTACTGCAAATTTTTGTAATATTTCAGGCACTTCTAACCAATGTTCAAATAATTGACTTGGAAGCTCTACAAAATCTCTTGCTACGGAAGTTCCTGAGACAAAAGGGTACGAAACATCAGATAAAATTACGTGTAGTGCATGGCCAAATTCATGAAATAGGGTTGTTGCTTCATCAAAACTTAACAAGCAAGGTTTACCTTCTTTGGGCATCGTAAAATTACATATATTTAAAACTATGGGGCGTACATTTCCATCAAACTTAGATTGCCCTCGAAAGGAGGAACACCATGCTCCAGAGCGTTTAGAACTGCGAGCATAATAATCACCAATAAAAATTGCCATGTGCTCCCCGTCTCTTTTAACTTCCCATGCGCGAGCATCGGGATGATATAGACTTAATTCAATAGATGTAAAATCGAGATTGAATAAGCGTTTCGCACAGTAGAAAGCTGCTTCAATTATTTTGTTCAATTGTAAATGATTTTGTATTTCAACTTCATTTATGTTGAAGTTGTTAAGTCGCCTTTTTTCTGAATAATATCTCCAATCCCAAGGTTGGAGAACATCATTCACACCGTCGTTTGACAATAAATTTTGGAGCTGTTTTGAATCGTTTTCAGCCTTTAGTTTTGCTGGCTTCCAAACCGACATTAAAAGCTCTTTTACGTTCTCAGGTGTTTTGGCCATTTCCGTTTCAAGTTTAAAATTTGAAAAATTGTCATATCCTAATATCTGTGAGCGTTCTTTTCTTAATTCCAAAGTTTCTAAAACGATTGCTAAATTATTAGTATCACCTTTGTTATTGCCTCTTGAAACCCACGCTTCATACACTTTTCTTCTTAGGTGTCTATGAGATGAGAATTGTAAAAATGGAACGACTGTTGATCGACTGAGTGTCATAACATAACCACCCACATTTTGCTCATTTGCATTTTTTGAAAGTGAATCGATTAAGAACTCTGGTAATCCGTCTAAATCATTAGAACTTAGTGTCAGATACCAAGAGCTTTCGTCTGCTAACAAATTTTGAGAAAATTTAGTTCCTAAAATTGCTAATTTTGACATAATCTCTTGATAACGTATCTTTTCTGTTTCTACTAACTTTGCACCTGCTCTAATAAACATTTGGTGGTATAAGTGAGTTATTCGGATTTGTTCCTTTGTTAATCTCGTTTTATCATTATTTTCAAATATCGTTTTTACTCGCGCCCAAAGCTTTGAATTAGTCAAAATTTCTGAATTAAATTGGGCTAATTGAGGGGCGATTTTTAATTGTATATTTTGTCTTTCTACATTGCTATCTGCTCCTGTTAGATTAAAAAAAACTCGGCTGACTTTGTTTAAAACATTATCTGCTTTTTCCATTTCTTCTATTGTGTTTTTAAAAGTAGGCACATCTTTATTTGAATATATTTTTTTATAATTAGTCTTGGCTTTTGCCATGGCCAAACTAAAAGCTTCTTCAAAATGGATATCTTGTATTTGAGAGAATGGTGGCATTTCATACTGACCAGTCCATCTTTCTAATAAAGGGTTTGTCATTTTATTCTCCAATTCTCTGAATTAATAGTTATTTAATAAAAATGAAAGATTCCAGTCTTAAACACTCGACTTATAGTAAAAAATATTTATGACTTTGAGGGTAAATTCATGGGGAAGAAAATGAAAAAAAATACTTATACTGGCATTAGAACAACCGCAATTCATGCTGGCGAAGGTCCAGATCCTGCAACAAATGCCTCTGCTCCGCCTCTTCATATGTCATCCACATTTGTAAGTGAAGAAGCTGGAGGTTTTTCTGCTCATGATTTGACGGAAGATAGCCCTTGGTTGTATGCCCGTTGGGCTAATCCAACTGTTTCTATGCTAGAACAAAAAATTGCAGCAATTGAAGGTGTTGAGGAAGCACTTTGCACCGCCTCTGGTATGGCAGCGGCTGCAGCAATATTTATGACATTCTTGTCTTCTGGTGATCATGTTATTGTGTCTGATGTATCTTACGCAGGTGTAGCAGAGCTAGCAAGAGATACACTACCCCGGTTTGGAATTGAGACCACATTTGTGGATATGTCTGATCTGGAAGCATTATCCGAAGCCATTCAAACTAATACAAAATTGATTCATATTGAAACACCAGTTAATCCTATCTTGCGGTTAACTGACATTAAGGCAGTTAAAAAGATTGCAAGCAAAGCAGGTGCCTTATTGTCTGCTGATTGTACATTTTCAACACCAATAGGAACTAAAGCAAATGATTTTGGTATTGATATTATGATTCATAGCGCCACCAAATACATGGGAGGCCATAGTGATATTTGTGCAGGAGCTGTTGCCGCATCATCTAAACACATGGATGTTATCTGGAATATTTCAAAAAACATAGGGGGTAGTTTAAGTGATTATACTGTTTGGCTTTTGGAGAGAAGTTTAAAAACCATGGCACTACGCGTGAAGGCGCAAAATAAAAACGCAAAGAAAATGGCCAAATGGTTGGAGAAACATCCATTGGTAGCCAAGGTATATTACCCTGGATTAAAAAGCCATCCAGACCACGCATTGGCCAAAAAACAGATGAAAGGATACTCGGGCATGTTATCTTTTGAGTTAATTGATAGTCTAGATCCTAACAAATTTATGAAGCAATTAAAACTAGTAAAACAATCTATGAGCCTAGCAGGTGTAGAGTCTACAATTTTGTCTCCAACCCATACAAGCCATGCCTTATTGAGCCCTCAAGAAAGAGCCCATAAAAAGTTACAAAAATTTTGCAGGTGAAGGTATTTTTAGAATGTCTGTCGGATTGGAAGATGTAGAGGATTTAATCTTAGATTTGGAAAGAGTACTTTGAGGGTTTAGTGAATAAATTCTAGGATTTCCATATTAATGGTGTGTTTACTTGATTTTAAATTGTAAAAAATTTTAAAAATATGATAATCAAAATTAGAATTTAACTAAATAAGTCGGATTTGGGTGTGTTTCAGTCGGCAAATTGAGTTACTTTTTTTATAATTCTGCGAGTTGTAATAAAATAGAATTTCGGAGTTTTGGTATGAAAACGCATGTTAAAGCCTTAGTCGTTGGTGGAGGCGCTGTAGGGACTGGTATAGCTTATCATTTGGCTAAATTTGGCTGGAAAGATGTTATGTTATTGGAACGTGACGAATTAACGTCTGGTTCCACTTGGCACGCAGCTGGTTTATTACCCTTGTTCAATATGTCCTATGCGACAACTCACATTCACGATTATTCAGTTAGGTTTTATAAGGAGCTTGAGAAAGAAACAGGTCTAAATGCAGGGTTTTCAGTTGTTGGAAATTTACGAATGGCTCAAACAAAAGAGCGTATGGATGAATACATGTTATATGCCTCCACAGCAGAGACGGTTGGAATTCCTTATGAGTGGTTAACACCAACCCAAATAAAAGACCGTTGGCCTTTGATAAATACTGGTGATCTTGAGGGAGCAATATATCATCCAACAGATGGCTATATTAATCCAGCAGATGTTACCATGGCGATGGCAAAAGGAGCGCGCCAAAGAGGTGTAATAATTGATCGCAAATGGCAAGTAGATGGTTATGAGTGGACAGGCTCTGCCTGGAATGTAACTTGTACTAAAATGGTAGAAAAGGGAGGTAATTTATTACCTTCAGATGAAAAGAGAATAATTAGTGCTGAACATGTTGTTACGGCAACTGGAAATCACGCACAAAGAACAGCTAAACTTTTAAACCTAAAGATCCCTGCAATACCGGTTGAGCATCAATTTATCGTGACTGATCAGGATCCTACTTTGGTTGATTGGCGGAAGAACAATCCAGAGCATCCCGTTATTCGAGATGCTGATGCTCAATCGTATGTAAGAGAAGAACGCGGTGGTTGGATACTTGGGGTTTATGAAAAAAATGCCCCAGCACGATTTGAGTATGGAGTGCCTGATAGCTTTCGTGCTGATTTATTTCAATTGGATTTAGAGAGAATTGAAGATCAGTACATGGCCATGATTCATCGGATCCCTTCATGTGAAAATTCTGGCTTAAAAGATGATTTTAATGGACCTATTTGTTACACGCCAGATGGTAATCCCTTGGTTGGTCCAGCGCCAGGTTTGCGCAATATGTGGCTTGCTGAAGGATTTAGTTTTGGTATTACAGCAGCTGGTGGTACGGGTTACTATATGGCACAAATGATGGTTAATGGAGAAGCTGAAATTGACATGGCTTCACTAGATCCAAAGCGTTATGGAAAATGGATAACTACCGAGTTTACAGCTAGAAAGAATGAAGAATGCTATGATCACGTATATGTGCTTCATCATCCTGATGAGGAGAGGCCTGCTTCGCGACCTTTAAGAACTGCTCCAGCATATGATAGGCAAAAAACTCGTGGTGCTCAATTTGGATTTGTAAATGGTTGGGAAAGGCCAAATTATTTCGGACCAGAAAATGCAGACAAAGGATTTGATAAAAAGAGCCGATCTTTTAGGCGAGGATCCTGGTGGAAATATGCAGTTGAGGAAGCTAAATCAATCAGAAATGGAGTAGGGTTGATAGATGCTACAGCTTTTACTAAGCATTTGTACTGGTCCTGGAGCAACTGCGTTTTTAGATTGGTTTACTTGTAATAAATTACCTAAGGTTGGTCGAATTAAATCTTACTTACGCATTAACTCCAAGTGGTACGACGAGAACTGAATATACGATTGTGCGAAATGGAGAGGATAATTATTATCTTGTCTCAGCGGGGGCATGGACGGATTATGATGCTGACTACTTATATAAATCTATTGAAGATAAAGTAGAAGAATTTGGTTATATTGAAGTTCACGATGTCACAAATCAGTGGGGTGTTTTTGCGATAGCTGGACCTAAAACTCGAGATGTGTTGCGTGAAGTAATAAAAGATGCAGACATTAATAAAGTTCTTTCTAATAAAAAGACAGTTGATGTTGTAAATGAATCAAATATTGGAACCATTTAAAGCTATTAGAGTGGCTTATACGGGCGAATTGGGATACGAACTTCATCATCCAATGGAAATGCAAAATTATTTATTTGATTTACTGGAAGGTGCGGGAAAGAAATACGGAATGAAACTTGTTGGGGCTCGTGCTCAAAATTGGTTGAGACAAGAAAAGTCTTATAGAGCTTTTGGTACAGAGTTAGGTAGAGATGCCACTCCATTAGAAGCAGATTTATCACGGTTTATAGATTTAGATAAAATTTTTCAGGGTAAAGAAAAGATGCTTGAAAAAGGTATTAGATCAAAGTGTGTAACACTTTTAATTGATGGACCAGATGATGCTGACCCTTGGGGGCGAGAAGCGCTCTTTCACAATGATACAAAAGTTGGTCGACTTACTTCAGGAGGTTTTTCGGTTGTATTCAATAAACAAATTGGCATGGGATATGTCTCTGAGAAATTAGCAATTGTTGGGCAAGAGTTGGAAGTTTTGATCATGGGAAAACGTTGGGCTGCAAAAATTGTTGAAGATAGCCCTTATGATCCTAAAAATGAGAGTATCCGAGTTGATGGCTAATTCTTTATATTAGTATTAGTCTGTCGTTTTGCTTCTCTCTTTAAATGCATTCGGTAAATTATTGGCGCAAGTACTAAGTTGTAAGTTGATTTTGATAATAGATTTAATATTGGAATTTTTACTAGAGCCGCTAAAACTCGGTACTTTGGCATTTCAGACCATAAAACTCTAAAAGCCTCTATCCCCTCAAATTTATCACCGGCCTTAAATGCATAAAGTTTTTTTGCAGCATGATCTTGCGTTAAATTCCATTGATCTAAATTTACTTTATTTAAATCTATAAATGTTATTGGGAGGTTATTCTTAGTGACATACTTTTTGTAATGATTAATTTCGAAACGGCAAACAGGACAGTTCTCGTTATAGATTATTTCAGTTTTTTCATCCATATACTTATAAATAGGTCAAAGTTTCTAAAAATCGATATGTAATTATTTTATTGAACTTTAAGTTATTAACTTCCCCCAAAGATCGTATTCAGAGGCGCCATCCACAGTCACTTTTACTATTTCCCCTACTGATAGTTTTTCAAAATTTTTATCAATGAATAAGTTGCCATCAATTTCGGGAGCATCTGCCATTGTTCTACATGTCGCTCCATCAGACTCAATTGAGTCAATAATCACATCTAAATCTTTGCCTATTTTTTTCTCTAATTTAGTTTCAGAAATCTTTTGGGAAACCTCCATTAATCTATTCTAGATCTTCTTTTACTTCTTTAGAACTATTTGGTTTGGCAGGTGATTAGAACTTGCGCCTTTAACATTTTCATATTGAAAGCATCCAACTCGATCAAGTTGGGCTTCGATTAACCAATCAAGTAAGTGTTGAAATTCGTTTTCGCTCTCTCCTGGATATCCTACAATAAAAGTGGATCTGATGCTAATATCAGCACATTCATTTCGCCAAGCTCTGATTTCTTCTAAAGTTTTGCTACTTGCTGCGGGCCGTGACATTCTCTTCAGAACATCGGGATGAGAATGTTGAAAGGGTATATCCAGGTAAGGTAAAATATCTCCTTGCGCCATAAAGGGTATTAACTTTCTTACGTGCGGATATGGGTAAACATAATGTAATCTTATCCAAACGCCCAGTGAACCAAGATCTCGAGCTAAGTCTACAATATGAGCACGATGTCCATTAATTTCCTTATATTTCAAATCTAAACCATAAGCGCTTGTATCTTGGGAGATAATTAGAAGTTCCTTAACCCCGTTATCTACTAATTTTTCTGCTTCCCTTAATATAGCGTGGGGTGGCCGACTATTTAGTTTTCCCCGCATGCTTGGAATTATGCAAAATTTACACTTGTGATTGCATCCTTCTGAAATTTTCAAGTAGCTATAATGTCTTGGTGTTAAAGATACATTTGTAGCTGGAAGTAGATCAATAAAAGGATCAGGTCTTGCAGGGATAGCAGTGTGTACTGCGTCTAATACCTTTTCATATTGTTGAGGTCCTGTGACGGCAAGAACAGTTGGGTGTGCCCCTGTAATATATTCCGGGTCTGCACCAAGGCACCCAGTTACGATCACTTTTCCATTTTCTCTTAAGGCTTCGCCAATTGCGTCTAAGCTTTCGAGCTTGGCTGAGTCTAAAAAGCCACATGTGTTTACGATCACTGCCTCAGCATCGTTGTAATCTGACGAAATAGAGTATCCCTCTGCTCGAAGACGTGTCAATATTCTTTCGCTGTCTACCAATGCTTTAGGACAGCCAAGGCTCACAATACCAATCTTTGGCTGACCTAATCTTGTTTCTGATATTTTTTGTGCTTTGGCTAAGTCTGGAAAATTATAACTCAATATTTTTCATAATAATGTTTGTACTTATATTATATTAAAAGCTTTTGCTTGAAAATAATAATTAATTTTAAAAGATTAATTAAACCTAAAATTATATATTTTTCTATTTATTAATTATTAAATAGTATGTTTGCTTAAAAGATCATCTAGCATTAGACTTATGTCTTCAATAGAATTTGCTATTATGTGAGTTACATTATCTTTTCGTTGAATTCGTCCAGTTACTTTGAGCATTCTTCCACCAATCACTTGGTTGCGAAATTTTTTGAAAATATTGGGCCAAATTATGATATTAGAAACACCAAATTCATCTTCTAATGTAAGAAAGATGACACCACTTGCTGTACTAGGTTTTTGACGAACCAAAACTAATCCTGCTACTGTAACTAGCGACCCATTGGGAGGAATATCTAATTTGTTATGTGGTAGAGCTGAGGGTGGTCGAGGCCACTTATGGTCTATTGTGTTAATTGCTTTCATGAGAACATAAGTAGAACAAAATAAGTTTCCTTTCAATAGTTTAAATTTATTATGACGTTTTAGTATTAGTAAATGACGCAGTTTGTAACCATGTGTAAAATTAGGTACTGGTAATTGAAATTAAAAAAATATATTCAAAATTGAAAAAAATACTGGTCTGATGTGTAAACCGCAGTTAGACCATATCAAATAATTTGGAGTCTGATTCTAATGCCAAAAATTACTTATATTGAACATGACGGAACCGAGCATTCGGTCGATGTTGATAGTGGCCTTACAGTAATGGAAGGTGCTCGTGACAATAATATACCAGGGATAGAAGCCGATTGTGGTGGTGCATGTGCCTGCTCAACTTGTCATGTTTATGTTGATACAAAATGGGTTGAAATACTACCACCTAAAGATGATATGGAAGAAGATATGTTAGATTTTGCATGGGAGCCAAGTGAATTATCAAGATTAACATGCCAGATACGTGTGACTGAGGATCTTGATGGTTTGATTGTAATTTCCTGAAATAATTCTCATTCATCAATTACCTTATAACCAATGTCTTTTCTATAAAAGCCATCTTTCCAATTAATTTCTTCAATCATTTTATATGCTTTTACTTTAGCTTCTTGAATGCTTGAGCCTCTTGCAGTCGCGTTCAATACCCTTCCACCATTTGCAATAATATGTTCACCATCTTTTTTAGTCCCTGCATGAAAGAGCATTTTGGTGCTATCCTCTTCAATACTATCAGATCCTAATATTTTAGAACCCTTAATGTATTTATTTGGATATCCGTTTGTAGCTATAACTACTGTTAAAGCATGATCATTTGCCCAAACAACTCTCACTTCGTTTAACTTTTTTTCACAAGTGGCTAATATTAGATCCAATATTTGACCACCTAAGCGCATCATTAAAACCTGACATTCAGGATCACCAAATCGAGTGTTAAATTCTACTAATTTTGGTTCGGCGTCTTTTATCATTAAACCTGCGTATAAAACTCCTTTATAAGGTGTCCCTCTTTTTTTCATTTCATTTAGACAAGGCTTTACAATCTTTGAGATTGCTTTGTCTTCAATTTCTTTGGTTAAGATTGGTGCTGGTGAGTATGCGCCCATTCCTCCAGTATTTGGTCCTTTATCCTCGTCATATGCTCTTTTGTGATCTTGAGCTGTTCCTAAAATTATATTTTCGCCATCACATAGCATGAATAAAGAGACTTCTTCTCCATCCATAAATTCTTCGATAACAACTTCAGCACCTGCATCGCCATAATGCCCACCAAACATATCTTTTAGCGCGTTGGTCGCTTCTGAAGGTGTGGACGCAATAACTACACCTTTACCTGAGGCGAGCCCATCCGCTTTTATTACCAATGGATAATTTTTGTTTTGTATAAAGCCTATAGCGGGTTCTTGATTTTTAAAATGCTTGTATTTTGCAGTAGGTGCTTCACAAAGAAAACAAATTTCTTTCGTAAAAAGCTTTGATGATTCCAGTTTCGATGCTTCTAATGAGGGACCAAATGTTAATATCCCCGCATCATTCAATATATCTGAAACTCCACAAGAGAGTGGCTCTTCCGGACCTATAATAACTAGATCTACATTGTTGTCTTGGCACCAGCTTTTTACAACATACCCGTCATTAATGTTTATTTCTATGCAATTTGCTATTTTTGCAATTCCTGCATTCCCTGGTGAACAAGTTAGTTTTGCACATTTAGGGTTTTGTTTTATCGCCCATGCGATTGAATGTTCACGTCCACCACCGCCTAATATTAGTATATGCAAAAAAGTCTCCTTGGCCTTGTGATAAAGTAGTTTTAAGGTGAGTCTATAATAGTGACAAGAGAACAAGATGAATGATTTAATAGATTTACCAGGTTTAGGAGGAAACACTCCAGAATTTTCTGTTTCTGAAATCTCTACGGGGATTAAAAAGCTAGTAGAAACTGAATTTAACCATGTTAGAGTTAGGGGTGAGCTGGGACGTGTTTCGAAACCAGCATCTGGACATATTTATCTAGATTTAAAAGATGATAAGGCTGTTTTAGCTGGGGTAATGTGGAAGGGTACAGTTTCTAAGCTTAATATAAGCCCAGAAGAAGGGATGGAAGTCATTGTAACTGGCCGTTTAACAACTTTTCCAGGTCAGTCAAAATACCAAATCATAATTGAGCAACTTACTCCGGCTGGAGCAGGTGCTCTAATCCTGAAATTCAAAAAAGAAAAAAAGAATTAAGTGCAGAAGGCATATTCGATAAAAAAAATAAAAAGGAAATTCCATATTTACCTGTTCATATTGGAGTGATTACTTCACCGTCTGGCGCAGTTATAAAGGATATAATGCATCGATTGAATGATCGTTTCCCATCCAGAGTAACTATCTGGCCTGTGGTGGTTCAGGGGGAAAAATGTGCTCAAGAAGTAACTGATGCAATAATTGGATTTAATGAACTAATCGATAAACCTGATGTCATTATTGTCGCGAGAGGTGGGGGATCTCTTGAAGATTTGTGGGGGTTTAATGAAGAAATAGTTGTTCGAGCTGTATTTAATTCTAAAATTCCTATAATTTCTGCTATTGGGCATGAAACGGATACGACCTTAATTGATTTTGTTGCAGATGTACGAGCTCCAACTCCATCCGCTGCTGCAGAAATGGTTGTTCCAGTCAGGCAAGAATTATTATTGGCATTGTCTAGTTTAGACAATCGGCTCCAACGTTCATTAATTTTGCTTTTACAAAATAAAAAACAACGAATTTCTGATTTAAGTAGGGGATTGCCTAAAGGGGAAAAAATATTTGGTGTCTAATATGAATGAAACTGAAAAACTTCCACTTTCTGCTTTTATGCCACAGCACCCGTTTAAAGATTGTATCTATATCGGCTAAGATAAATATTAAAGTTTTAGAACAATCAATATCCCATAAAAAAATAGAAGTAAGTTCCGTTGAAAAACAACTCCATCGTGTGATGTTTAATAGTTTTGAACAATTAGGTCAAAAACTAAAATCAACTGAAAGGTTGAGGCAAAACTTAGGTTATAGAGAAACTTTGAAGCGTGGTTACGTGGTTTTAAGAGATGGTGGAGGGCCACTAACCTCCGCTGAAAAGGCCTTCTAGTTCAGAAGGTCCAATAACGGCTGAATTCTTTGATGGAAGTTTATTATTGAAGGATGGACCAACACGAAAAATTAAGTCAAAAAAACAGGATGTTTATAAAAATCAAGGAAAATTACTTTAAACGTTGATAACTTTAAGTTTGGTTCTGATATTAAAATTCTAAAAAAATTATATATATTGTTATAAAGTACTTTAATATTTAACGCTGCTTGTTTAATCCTAATTCATAGCAAGCGCAGAGGTAAAAATGTCATTTTTTTCTAAATTAAAAAACCGTTTGTTTAGATCTTCTTCAAAATTAAGTGATGGGCTTGACGCGATTGTCAATGATGGTGGTGAAGAGGAGGAAGAGAATAATAATGAAAATGCTATTCAACCTTTGAATCATAATCTTGAAGACTTTGCTCTACAACCCGAATCCGAACTAGAACCAGAGCCTGCACCTGAACCTGAACCAGAGCCAGAACCTGAACCAGAGCCAGAACCTGTACCTGACCTGAACCTGACCAGAGCCAGAACCTGAACCAGAGCCTAGAACCTGACCAGAGCCTGCTTAAACCAGAGCCTGAACCAAAAAAAAAGAATAACTTTATTAACCGAATATTAGGCAGAGATCGGGGTAATAAGGTAATTAGAAGAGCGTTAAATGATGAGATGGTGGAAAGTTTAGAGGAGCTTTTGATAACTTCAGATATGGGCGTAGAAACATCATTGCGAGTGGCGAGCAATATGGCATCAGGTAAATTTGGTAAAAAATTGAGTACAGAAGAAATTAAAGATCTATTATCTATTGAAATTACAAATATTTTAGAACCAGTTGCTAAACCAATGCCACTTTATAAAAAAAAACCACAAGTTGTTTTAGTAGTTGGCGTTAATGGTTCTGGGAAAACTACAACAATTGGAAAACTAGCTGCTCAATTTAAAGCAGCTGGTAAAACAGTAATAATTGCAGCTGGAGATACCTTTCGAGCAGCTGCGGTAGAGCAATTACAAGTATGGGGAGATCGTGCTGGAGTTCCTGTACTAACCGCTCCAGAAGGTTCAGATCCAGCTAGTTTATCATTTGATGCTATGCAAAAGGCTCAAGATGAGGGCGTGGATTTATTAATGATTGATACAGCAGGAAGATTACAAAATAAAAAAGATTTGATGGAAGAGTTAGCTAAAATTGTTCGGGTAATAAGAAAGAAAGACGAAACTGCGCCACATAATACGCTTCTTGTCTTGGATGCAACAACAGGACAGAACGCCTTAAGTCAGGTTGAAACTTTTAAAAAAATCTCTTGCTGATTCTGGCCTCATCATGACTAAATTAGATGGGACAGCAAAAGGTGGAGTTTTAGTTGCATTGGCTGATAAGTTTAACTTGCCAATTCACGCCATAGGTGTTGGTGAAAAAATTGAAGACCTTCAGCCATTTGATCCAAAAGAATTTGCGGATGCTCTGACTGGCCGGGATAGTTGAGTGAATTCATATTCAATATTGAAGGAACAGAGTATGGCCGCAATTTAGCCTTATGGTTAGTTTTAATCGCTGCCGTGTTGCACGCATCTTTTGGTGCATTGCAAAAAGGTCGACATGACCCTTGGTTATCCAGAGGTTCAATAGATATAAATTACTTTATGATTATGTTGCCAGTAGCGCTTTTTGTGGTTCCATGGCCAGAACCAAAAATGTGGCCTATTTTTTTCTGTGCTTGGTTAATACATACGATCTACAAATGGTTTCAGGCTGAAGCTTATTCTAGGGGCGCTTATACGGTCGTTTACCCTATTGTTAGAGGTACAAGTCCAATCCTTACAATATTTATAGCTGGAATTTTGTTTGGTGAAAAGTTCTCAATTATTCAATGGGTAGGGGTTTTAACAATGTGTATCGGGATATTTGGTATTGCTTTGTATAATTTATTTAAAACTTCTGCGTACAGAGATATTTTAAAAATGGCGATTATATTGGCGATTTTAACAGGGGTAGGGGCTGCAGCATATACTGCTTTTGATGCTTATGGGATACGACAAACAGTGGATCCTTTTACTTTTATCGCCTGGTTGTTTGTTTTTGATGGAGTTGTTTTTCCAATTATTGCAATTTGGCGACTTAGAAATATGACAAATATTCCTACTTTGGGACCTTTATATTTAAGAGGATTATGTGGTGGAATAATTGCTATATTAAGTTTTGGCGCAATTATGATGGCAACTCGTTTGGATAAGGTTGGTGAGGCTGCAGTATTAAGAGAAACTTCAACAATATTTGCTGCAATTATCGGGTATATCTTTTTAAAAGAAACAGTTGGAATAGTTAGGTTTTTAATGATAGCTTTAATCGCTATTGGTGCAGTTACTGTTGAATTGGGAAGTTAGAGGAAAATATATTGATGGAAAAGAATAAGATACATCCTTTGCTAAAAATGGCTTTAGAATTAGGACCAATAATTATATTTTTTATTGGTTATGGTAAAATTAAAGACCAAGTATTTGTAATATCTGGAAGGGAATATGAAGGTTTTATTGTAGCTACAGCTTTATTTATTCCTTTTGATATTGACTACCACAGCAATACTTTGGGCATTGACTGGAAAATTATCAAAAATGCAATTAATGACTGCTTTACTCGTGGTCGTCTTTGGTGGTCTTGGTATTTGGTTTAATGATGAGCGATTTTTTAAGATGAAACCTACTATGATTTATTTACTATTTGGTGGAATTTTAGGTTATGGATTGTTAAAAGGGCAATCTTATTTACGTACTGTTATGGATGGTGCTTTGCCGATGGATCAAACCGGCTGGATGATTTTAACTAAACGATTCATGATGTTTTTCTTTGGGTTAGCTATTGCAAATGAAGCTATCTGGCGCACACTATCTACGGATATATGGGTAAATTTTAAGACATTTGGCCTACCTATTGCAATGTTTGCATTTATTATTACTCAAGCTATGCTAAGTCGATATAGCATCGATAAACCAGACAATTAAAACTAAGATTTAAACCACATTAGATATTTATTTTTCAGGTATCAAACCTTTTGGCGCAAATCGTAGAGTTAACAACAATATTGCACCCATTGTTATAAGCCTCATGTGTGCAGCTGATTTAAGTAAGTGTTCTTTTAATGGCATGTCATCAGGTAACCCACTAGTTAGAACTGATAAAAACCAATGTCCCATTGGCTCAACTTCAATCCAGAAGAACCATAATAGAAAACCACCTAAGACTGCTCCCCAGTTATTTCCAGAACCACCAACAATCACCATTACCCATATCAAAAATGTAAACCTTAGTGGTTGATAGGCTTTAGGTGTTAATAATCCATCTAACTATAGTCTTCCAAGAATGTGGATATACCGCAAACGGCAGAACCCAAAATAAATACTTGTAGATGGCGTTTTGTTACGTCTTTACCCATAGCTCCAGCCGCGTATTCGTTATCACGAATTGCACGCATCATTCTTCCCCAAGGAGAATTTAGTGCTTTTTCTGACAACCACATTATAATTGCCAATACAATTATAAAAAGAATGCCGTAAGAAAACTTAACGTACAGAGATGAAGCTTGAACAACCTCCATGCCTATCCAGTTTACATTATTAATGAATGTCTCACTTTTCTGTAGATCCACCTCGTATGCAGTTGGTCGTGGTATTCCAATTACATTTTTGACGCCGCGAGTTAACCAATCTTCATTTTTTATTACTGCTATTATTATTTCAGCGATTCCTAATGTGGCAATTGCTAAGTAATCTGCTCTTAAACCAAGTGCAACCTTTCCAATGACCCATGCAGCACCTGCTGCAAATAACCCTCCAACTAGCCACGAGAAAATAACTGGAAGTCCCAAACCACCTAAATAACCTTCTCCGGCAGGATTGATCTTTTCTATGATAGCAGTCGCTGGGTCCAGTATTCCTCTAAATAAAAAGAAGCCACCAACTACACTAGTATCGTTGATAGAATTTCATTAATTCCAGAAGCTAGCCTTTTCCATATTTGACTAGCCACAATTATTGTAATTGCTGCAGTTAATAATGCTGTAAGTATTCCAGGTCCACCCGTCCTCCAAGCTTCTTCAACCGGTGGCATTGATGTTACTACTGCAGCTACACCGCCGAGAGCGACGAAACTTACACCAAAGTTTACAATTCCTGCATTGCCCCATTGAATATTAATACCTAAAGACATTATAGAAGATATAAGACACAAGTTAAAAATAGTTAAGGCAACGTTCCAACTTTGATAAAATCCTACTATTATCAAGAATATGAAAACCATAGAGAAAAGCGAAATGTTGCGGTAATTCATGTTGATTGTCCCTTAAATAAACCTGTTGGACGGAATAGTAAGACTAAGACCAATATAGAAAATGATACCGCAAATTTATAATCTGTTGACAAAAGTTGGACTAAGGTTGTGGGAGCAAACTCACTAGGTAGTAAGTAAGTGAATACTTTTTTGTAAGCGTAAGTTATTGAAATTTCGGAAAAGGCAATAACAAAGCCACCAACAATTGCTCCAACTGGATTTCCTAGGCCTCCGACAACGGCTGCTGCAAACATTGGCAAAAGAAGTTGAAAATAAGTAAAAGGTTTAAACGTTTTATCTAAGCCGTATAAGGTGCCCGCTACAGTCGCAAGAATTCCTGCAATAATCCAAGTAATCATAACTACTCTTTTGGGGTCAATTCCTGATAACAAAGCTAAATCTTCATTATCAGAAAAAGCTCGCATTGCTTTTTCCTGTTTTGGTTTTGTTTAAGAACCAAAATAGGACTACTACAATAATAATGGCTGTCACCAAAGTAATACTCTGAGTTACCTTAATTGCGAGTCCTTCTTTTAGGCCAGTCATTTCTTTGAATTCACGTGCCTTAATTATGAATCTAGCACCATCCGCAAACCTTTGATCCCCAGGGCCTATTATAAATCTAATTAAACCGTTCATAATAAAGGTCACGCCTAATGAAGCCATTACCAGTACGACTGGTGATGATTTAGTCTTTCGGTAAAACTTATAAACAAATTTATCGGTTAACAGTACCATTGCAGTGCAACCTAGAATACCAAAAGGTAACGCTAATAAAGCAGTTGGCAGTGGATGAATTGACAAGCCGATTGCTTTAAACCACCAAGTTACTAAAATTACGAGCATTGTTCCAAACGCCATGGTTTCTCCATGAGCGAAGTTAGAGAACCTAAGAACTCCAACAACAAGTGTAATTCCTAGTGCGCCAATCGCTATTTGACTGCCATATGCAATTGCGGGCACAATTATGAAATTAGCTAATACTATTAAGGCATGAAGTGCATCCATTAAGTTACTCTCTTAACTTTTCTAAAATTCATATTGATAGAACAAAAAATTATCATAATATTATCCCCCCAAAAAGCTTTTTCGAACTTCAGGGTTAGCGAGAAGATTAGCACCAGTATCAGTAAAACGATTTTCACCCTGGACAAGAACATAACCCTTGTCTGCTATTGCTAACGCTTGTCTAGCATTCTGCTCAACCATTAAAATTGAAATCCCAGATCGCGCAACTTCTATTATTCGATCAAAAAGTTCATCCATTACTATACGTCTACTCCGGCTGTTGGTTCGTCAAGAAATAATATTTTGGGTCATTAGCGCTCGCCCAACTGCCACCTGCTGTCGTTGTCCACCTGAGAGTTCGCCAGCTGCTTGTTTTCTTTTTTCCTTTAGAATTGGAAAAAGGTCAAAAACTTGCGTCATAGTTTCAGAAATATCATCTGTGCGTAAAAAGGCACCCATTTCTAAGTTTTCTTCAACTGACAAAGATATAAAAATATTTTGATTTTGTGTATAAGAATTTTTATTACTACCCTATTTTGAGGTGAAAGGTTTGTAATATCTTCACCATCAATACTTACTTTTCCTGTACGCATATTCAAACCCGACAAGAGCGTTGATTTACCGGCTCCATTTGGACCAACAATTACTGCGATTTCTCCCTTATTTACAGCGACAGTGCAATTACTAAGAATATCTGCCCCATTGCCATACCCTCCAGTCATTGAATCACCTATCAAGAATGGATTTTCACTCATTTAAAATCCCTTTCTTTTTTTATCCATTTAAATAATTCTAAAGTATCAAGCATTTAGGTAACACCTGCTGTTACTTTGTTTTTCAAACCAGTTCCAAGATAAGCTTCAATTACATGTTCATTGTCTTTGATCTCTTGAATTGTGCCTTCGGCTAATACTTTCCCCTCCGCCATACAAATGACGGGATCACATAATTTAGAAATAAAATCCATGTCATGTTCGATTACGCAAAAGGTATATCCACGTTCTTTATTTAAGCGAATAATCGCTTCAGCTATGGTTTTAAGAAGTGTTCTGTTAACACCGGCTCCAACTTCATCTAAAAACACGACTTTTGCATCAACCATCATGGTGCGACCAAGTTCTAATAATTTTTTTTGCCCACCTGATAAGTTACCTGCGCGTTCGTTTGCTAAGTGATCGATAGTTAAAAATTCCAAAACTTCGTTTGCTTTTTGGATTATTACTTCTTCTTCTTCGGCGACTTTATTTCTTAAAAACCATGTTTTCCAAAGAACCTCGCCTGACTGTGAGCCAGGAACCATTAATAAATTTTCTCTAACTGTCATTGATGCGAATTCGTGAGGAATTTGAAAGGTCCTTAGAAGCCCTTTCGCAAATAATTCGTGAGGAGGAAGTCCAGTTATATCTGTGCCCTCCATTGTAACTTTACCTGAGCTTGGTTTCAATACACCTGCTATAACGTTGAAAAGAGTTGTTTTGCCTGCTCCATTGGGACCAATTAGTCCAGTTATTGAGCCTTTTTTTATTTCTAAAGACGCACCGTCTACAGCGCAAAAGCCACCAAAATATTTTTGAATATTTTCTACTTTAATCATTTTGGTGTGTCCTAATATTCAAGCAGCCCAAGTATATTAACCTGGGCTGCTTTTTATTCATATTTCAGATTGAGTTAACGATAACTTACCGTTGTAATCTTACCATCTTTGATTTCTATTTGACGATAAGCACCAGCAGATTCACCTGGTCCGATCAGCTCAACTGCAGATCCACCTACGTAATCAACTTCACCACCATCAGCAAGTATCTTAAGACCTTTTGCTAGTTCACCGGGGAAGATTTTAACACCAGGCGCGTTTGCAACATCCATAATTTTGGATTTGTAATCAGCAGATGAAGAAGAACCAGCTGCTTGCATAGCTAACATTATTAGCGCTGCTGCATCATAGGATTCTGGAGCGAATGGTGAAGTACCGTCAAAACCATTTGCTTCGCCCATTGCTGCCACATTGGCTGCGCCTGGGCTATCTGTGCCTGGGTGTTGGCCAGAAGATCCATTAACTTCGCTACCGAAGTTTTCTTCTAGATTAACACTGATCATACCATCTGGAAAATGGAATAAATCGAATGCTCCAGTATCTAAAGCAGCTCTCATAATTCCGTTACCACCTTGGTCAATATAACCTGCTACAACTAACATATCGCCACCTGCAGATGCTAAAGATCCAACTTCAGCAGAATAATCTGCCTTGCCATCTTCGTGAGCAGCTTCGATGGTAATTTTACCGCCAGCAGCTACGAAAGCTGATTCAAATGCGTCTGCAAGACCTTTACCATAGTCACTGTTTGAGTGAGTTACAGCCATATCAGTTTGTCCTCTAGCCATTGCAATACTTGCAAGTACTGGACCTTGACGAGCGTCTGATGGAGATGTTCGGAAGAACAATCCATCATCTTCAGCTGTTGATAGAGCAGGTGATGTCGCTGATGGCGAAATCATAACCATACCATTTGGCATTGCTACGTTTGTTAAAGTAGCAGTTGTCACACCAGAACAGTCTCCACCGACTATTCCTGAAACTTTATCTGATGTAATCAATCTTTCTGCGGCTGCTGTTGCGGCACCAGCATCAACACAGGTAGTGTCAGCACGAATAGCAGTAACAGTTGAACCATTCATGAATGCACCACTGTCTGTGACTTCTTTCATTGCCAATTCTGCAGCTTGTGCCATTGGTTGTGTTAATGATTCAATTGGTCCCGTAAAACCAAATACTATTCCTAATTTAATGTCTTCTGCCGACACAGCGCCAGCAATAAGAGCTGATGCCGTTGTGGCTATAAGCAGCTTTTTCATGTTTTTCTCCCTACATGGATAATTCAGAACCTTATTCTTATTGATTTTTTTACAAAAAGAAAAGTCTCAATTGCCTAAATAATTCGTTTTATTGATGATTTGCAGAATTTTTTGTGGATTTCATTGTGTAAGAAATGATAAATTCATTTGAGAATATCTAAAAACACTCCAGGTTAAGATGCTTTAACTAAAATATCCTTACCACCCTGGGCTCCACGTTCGCGATAAGGAGTTGTGTTGTAGTGAGATCTATAACATTTCGAAAAATGTGAAGGTGAAGCAAAACCACAAGCTAGTGCCACATTTATTACTGACATTTCAGTTTGCATTAATAGATTTCGAGCTTTTTGTAATCTAAGTTCCATGTAATATCTTTTAGGTGATCTATTTAGGTATCGTCTAAATAATCTTTCTAATTGACGTGTTGACATGCCTACTTCTCTTGCCAAAATAGATGGTGAAATAGGTTCTTCAATATTTTTTTCCATCATTTGAATAACTAGAGAAAGCTTGGGGTGTCGAACTCCAATTCTGGTTGGAATTGATAGACGCTGTCCATCTCTTTCGGTTCTTATTGCGTTATAAATTAATTGATCAGCCACTGTATTTGCTAAATCTTGTCCCAAATCATCGGAAACAATTCTTAAGATTAGGTCTATTGACGCTATTCCTCCAGCCGCCGAGCTTCTATTGCCGTCGACCACAAATACCGATTTCGAGAGTGCTACTTCATCAAACTCTTCTTCAAAGCTATCATAGTTCTCCCAGTGAATTGTCGCTGTCTTACCATTCAAAAGGCCTGCCTTAGCCATAACATAGCTTGCAGTGCATAAGGCTCCAATATGCACCCCTCGTCTAGCTTCTCGTCTTAACCAATTTAAAATAGGTTTAGAAGTGTGTTCTTTAACGTTAATTCCACCACAGATAATAATCGTATCATTTCGATTAATCTCCTCTAATCCCATATCAACTTGGAAAGTGTGTGCCAGCTGAGCATTCGGCGGTTTTCCCAGTTTCACTAGCACTTTTCCACTCATAATACTCACTGCTATGATAGCGATTAGCCAACCTTAAAGGTTCTACAGCACAAGCAAATGATATTAATGAAAAATTATCCAATAAAAGAAAAATAAACCGTTTTTTTTGCGTGAAATTTTGCTCTACCATTACAAACTACCTTTACAAGAAACGAATTACTTAAGAATCGTTTAAATTGTATGCCCAAGTAAAGCAGAAACAGGTTTATAAATCCTATTCAAGAGGTTAAGTTAAGGTTTGTAACCGAATTTTTGAAATTTGAAGTTTATTTTTGTTGGAATTGGAGTCAGAATGGATATTTGGAAAAAATCTGATTGGCGTGAAAAACCGAGAGTACAGATGCCTGATTATCAAAACACTAAAGTTTTGCATGATGTAGAGGCACAGCTTTCCAAATATCCTCCATTAGTTTTTGCGGGTGAAGCGCGAAGCTTAAAGCGGCAATTAGGTGATGTTGCAAACGGTAAAGGTTTTTTGCTGCAAGGTGGTGATTGTGCAGAAAGTTTTGAGGAATTTAGCGCAGATAATATAAGAGATACATTTCGTGTTATGTTGCAAATGGCAGTTGTCCTTACTTATGGGCCAAGGTTCCTGTTGTAAAAGTTGGCCGGATGGCAGGGCAATTTGCCAAACCTCGGTCTGCAGCAACAGAGATAATTAATAAAATTATACGATAGAGCTGATATTATAAATGATATTGCTTTCAATTCTGAAGCTAGAAAGCCAAATCCCAAAAGAATGTTGCAAGCTATACGCAGGCGGCGGCCACTCTGAACCTATTACGCGCGTTTTCCAAAGGTGGATTTGCTGATATTCACCAGGTGCATTCTTGGACCCTAGGCTTCACTGAATCGCAAAAAGCTTCGACCTATCGTGAAATGGCGAATCGAATTTCGGATGCATTGGATTTCATGGAAGCGGCAGGGCTGACCTCTGAGAAAAATGCTGAGTTAAGTTCTGTTGATTTTTATACCTCTCATGAGGCGTTGTTGTTGGAGTATGAAGAGGCATTATGCCGCTTGGACAGCACGAGCGGGACCTATGTGGCTGGTTCCGGACATATGGTGTGGATTGGCGATCGTACACGAAAACTTGATGGCGCACACGTGGAGTTCTGCAAAGGGGTTCAAAATGGTTGAGGAAGAAATTCCTTGGGTATCTCGTGGTGCACTGAAATTAATTGAAGCACTAAACGAATGGAATCCAGAAATTGAAAACGGATTTGGTGCTGGATTGGTTGGAGAGCATTTACCTAACCTCATTAATGCAGTTGAAAAAGAGGGTTTTAAGGTGGTTTGGTCTTGTGATCCGATGCATGGAAATACGATCAAATCCTCAACAGGATACAAAACTAGACCATTCGAAAGTGTACTAAGAGAAGTAAGAGAGTTTTTTGGTATTCATAATGCGGAAGGCAGTCACCCTGGTGGAGTTCATTTTGAAATGACAGGTAAGGATGTGACAGAATGTACTGGCGGCTTAAGAGCAGTTTCAGATGAAGATTTGTCAGATAGATATCATACAGCTTGCGACCCGAGATTAAATGCTAGCCAAGCTTTGGAACTTGCATTTCTGGTAGCTGAAGAAATTTCTCAAAATAACAAAGTCTCTCAAAAATTAGATAATAATTAACGTTTTAAAAAATTTCATAACTAACCAATTAAATTTAATATTTCTGAATCATACAGCTTTGCATCTTTAGAATGGATTTCTGAAAATGTTAATTTCTCTTTAGAGCTGAAAAGTGTTAATGGCCGAGGTCTAGATATTCGTTCGCGCTTTCCTGAAGGATTTGAAACTTTGGAAGCCCAATTTAAGTTGAATCTTGCTGAGGCTTTAAACCGGGGCAATATTTCTTTAAATTTGCGGAAAGATGTAAAGAGAACCAGTGAAAGTCTTCGATTGAATGAAGTTTTTTTAAAGTCGGTATTAAATTCTCAAGAAATTATTCAAAAGGAAGCAGAGAATAAGGGCATTCCACTTGTTGCATCTAAAGCATCTGACTATTTAAAGATAAAGGGGGTGTTAGAATATGGTGATTTTGAAGAATTAGTTTTTGAAAATGTAAAAGAACCACTAATAGTAAACTTTAATAAAGTTTTTGATATGACTGTTGATACAATGGCAAGACTTTTTGAATTAAAAAATATTTTATTAAGAAATATAAACATTATTTTAGTCTGATGAAAAAACAGATAAAGTTTTAATAAAACGACAAGCTAACCTTGGTGCTCGATTTAAAAATAATCTAAGAAAAATAATTGAAAATGTTGATCAAATTGATAAAGATCGCGTGGCTCAAGAACTTGCACTGTTGACAGTAAAATCTGATGTTTCTGAAGAGGTTGATCGGTTGCATAGCCACGTCAAGAGCGCAAAATCATTAATTAACTCAGGTTTACCTTCTGGTCGAAAGTTAGATTTTTTGCTTCAAGAATTTAATCGTGAAACAAACACCTTATGTTCCAAAGCAAATGATATTGGATTGACTGAAATAGGTTTGGAGCTAAAAGTGGTGATAGATCAGTTGCGAGAGCAAGTTCAAAATGTGGAGTAAGTTATGAAGAATGATAGGCGTGGTATTTTAATAATCCTATCATCCCCCTCGGGTGCTGGAAAATCCTCTCTAGCTAAAGAATTAATGGAGTGGGATGAGGATATAGTTTTTTCAGTTTCATCCACTACAAGAGATTCAAGACCTGGTGAGAAGAATGGTCGGGAATATAATTTTTCCACAGTAGATGAATTTAAGGTTTTAGTAGATTCTGATATGATGTTGGAGCATGCAGAAGTCTTTGGGCATATGTATGGGTCACCTGTGCAGCCAGTTGAAAAAGCATTAAAAAATGCTAGAATGTTTTATTTGATATTGATTGGCAAGGAGGCCAGCAGATCAGCAATTCAAGTTTGCAGGACGACGTGATTAGTTTCTTTATTTTACCACCATCTATTGATGAATTAGAGAGCCGTTTACTTAACCGAGCCCAAGATAGTGTGGAGGTTGTGAGTGATCGTATGCGAAAGTCAAAATCTGAAATTAGCCACTGGGGTGAGTATGACTATGTTCTTATAAATGAGGATTTAGATGAAACTGGAAATGCAATAAAGACTATTTTGGCTGCTGAGCGCATGAGGCGAACACGACAACCAAAACTAGTTGAACATGTTCGAAATTTGCAAAACGAATATAATGAAATTGAAGGAAAAACCTAATGACTTTGTACGCAATTGATGGGATGCAACCTGTTCTACCCAAAGATAATAGTTTTTGGATCGCTGATGATGCGAATGTTATTGGAAATGTTGTTTTAGAGGAAGGCGTATCAATTTGGTTCGGTGCCACAATAAGAGGTGATAATGAAGTCATAAATATTGGTACTGGATCAAACGTCCAAGAAAATTCTGTTTTACATACAGATATTGGGTACCCCTTAATTATTGGAAAAAACTGTACGATTGGCCATAAGGCGATGCTTCACGGGTGTAATATTGGGTCTAATAGTCTCATTGGTATGGGAGCTACTATCTTAAATGGTGCAAAAATAGGAGAGAATTGTTTGATTGGTGCTGGCGCGCTCATACCTGAAGGAAAAGAAATCCCACCGGGATCGTTAGTTATGGGAGTTCCTGCATACCCAGTAAAGTACTTAACGCCACGAATAAAAAATTCTGCATTATGGTATCAACAAAATATGTTGCAACAATTGCAGCTAATAATATTATAATTTAATAATAAGTTTTCATATTAATAATAAGTTTTAATATTAAATATTTACAAAACAGATATTAGCCTTAGTTATCAATGTATGGTAAATAAGTGTGAAGCACTCTTTGTTTTAAAAAATAAAGGGTAGAGGTTGAGGTTTTAATGTTTGACTTAGAAAAAATTCGAAATGACTTCCCAATTTTGGCACGCGAAGTGCATGGAAAGCCGTTAATATATCTTGATAATGGTGCGTCTGCCCAAAAACCAAAGTGCGTTATAGATGCAATTACAAATACTTATTCAAATGAATATTCAAACGTGCACCGAGGTCTTCATTTTTTATCTAATTTAGCCACTGAGAATTATGAAGCTGTTCGAGAAAAAGTTAAACGATTTTTAGGTGCGGAATATCTTGATGAGATTTTGCTAAATTCTGGAACCACAGAAGGAATTAATATGATTTCTTATGGTTGGGCTGCTCCAAGATTAAAAGCTGGTGATGAGATTATTTTGTCTGTTATGGAGCACCATTCTAATTATGTGCCTTGGCATTTTTTAAGAGAACGTCAAGGAGTAGTGCTTAAATGGGTGGAACCAAATGCAATTGGAGAGTTAGAGGCCCAAGAAGTATTAAATGCTATTACGTCGAAAACAAAAATGATCGCTATTACACAGATGTCGAATGTTTTGGGAACCGTAGTTGATGTAAAGAAAATATGTGAAGGTGTTAAAGATAGAGATATTGCTGTGCTTGTTGATGGGAGCCAATCTGCAGTGCACATGCCGATTAATGTAAAAGAACTTGGTTGTGACTTTTTTACGATCACGGGGCATAAACTTTACGGACCCTCTGGATCTGGAGCTGTCTACGTTAAGCGAGAAAGATTAAAAGAAATGAGACCGTTTATGGGCGGTGGAGATATGATTAAAGAGGTTAGTAAAGAATTCGTGAGTTATAATGAGGCACCTCATAAATTTGAGGCTGGAACACCAAATATTGCAGGAGTCGATTGGTCTTGGTGTCTGCGCTTGATTATTTAATGTCCATTGGGATGCAAAATATTTACAACCATGAAGAGCAATTAAAAATTTATGCCCAAACAAAATTAGGAAACTTAGATTGGCTGGATATTCAGGGCAATGCTTCTAATAAGGGTGCTATCTTTTCTTTTACAATGCATGGATTGTGCACATCCACATGATATAGCTACTATTATTGATAGAGAAGGTGTAGCTGTCAGAGCAGGCCATCATTGTGCACAGCCATTAATGGAGTTTTTGAAAGTTAGTGCGACTTGTAGGGCTAGTTTTGGAATGTATAATACTACTGATGAAATTGACCAATTAAGTTCTGCGCTAGAGTTTGCTCACGAATTATTTGATTAAGTATTACAATTTTTATGATTGCACAGTAAATTTCTTTAAAATTTAATAGGGTAGGTGCAAGCATGAAAATTTTAATACGAAGCTTAACAGAAAATGATTTTATGGAATGGTGTGGTTTGTGGCAAAAATATTTAACTTTTTATGAGAAATTTAAGTACAAGATTACAAAAATACTTTTAAAAAGATAATAAATATTAATATAAAATCTCAAAATGCTTTTGTTGCAGAAACAAATAATAAATTAATTGGTTTAGTGCACTATATTTATCATAATGATAATTGGAAACTTGAGGACGCTACCTATTTGCAGGACTTATATACAGAGCCAGATTTTAGAGGGCAGGGTGCTGGACGCTTGTTAATTGAGGCAGTTTATAAAGCTGCTGATGATAACAATAGCCCCACTGTTTACTGGCAAACAGAGCAATCCAATAAAACTGCTAGAGTGCTTTATGATAAGATAGCAAAATTGGCTCCATTTATTATTTATGAGCGTAATTTTTTTCAATAAAGTTTTTACTTCAATTGGTCTTTCTGATAAATCTTAAAGAAATTGATTTTATATAAATTGGAATTTAATTAATTTTACAATTTAATTAAATATGTTTTTTTGGATCAAGTATATGAATAATATAGATAATAAGAAGTTAACTTATAATAGCTGTACATGATATGCTTGGAAAGTAATAATATTAGTGCTGTACCTGAAGTGTATTCAAATAATGTAGTTGTTCATTGGTCAAAAAGTAGTGAAAATGCTAACTCTTTAGGGCATGTAGGAATAAGACAGGCAATTACAGATACCTTGCTTGCTTTTCCAGATTGGCAAGAAAAAATTTTGGATATCATTGCTGAGGACGATAAAGTTGTTACGCGCTACGTTTCAACTGGAACCCATATGGGTACCTATCAAGGTATTGCCCCCACAGGTAACAAAATAAAAGTAGATGAAATCTCAATATTTTGTATTAAAAATGGAAAAGTAATGGAACAATGGTGCTTAGTGGATGATCTTGCACTGGTTAAGCAACTAGAAACTCCTTAACATAATTGTATTTTGATGATTTGTCGCAGCAAGTACTGTTTACTTTAAATACTTTTTACTGTTTTTAAGCAGAAAATAATGGATGGTTAAGTATGATAAATAAGATGATAAAAATATTTCATGCAAATTCTTTAAGCCATCTTATTATCATTTTTACTGTTTTTGCTATTACAGGGAGTTTATCTGTAACAATTACAGATCCAATCATAGAATTTATTAATTTAAGGAACTTTATTACATTTTATCCAGTTTATTTAATTATTAAAATAATAATTGTATTGATCTGTTATAATGTACTTTTAATTTTTTTTGGTACGCTTGCAGGTCAATTTTCTTACTTTTCTAAGATACAAAAAAAGTTTCTAAGGCGGCTAAAAATTATTAAATAACTTATTTTTAAATAAGTAAAAAGTGAGGAACTATGTTTATAGCTATGAACCGGTTTAAGATCGTTTTAGGCCGAGAACAAGATTTTGAAAAAATCTGGAGAGAAAGAGATAGTCATTTAGATGATGTTCCAGGTTTTATTCAATTCCATTTGATAAAGGGAGAGAAATCTGTGGATCATACTTTATATTCTTCACACAGTACTTGGAAAGGCAAATCTGACTTTACAAATTGGACAAAATCGCAATCATTTCGTGATGCTCACAAAGGTGCGGGTAGTCATAGCAATATTTATCTTGGGCATCCTGTGTTTGAGGGATTTGAAGTAGTTTTGTGATTTTTGAAGGCTATTTTTGTTAAGTATATTATCTTTACTTCAATTGATATTCTTGGTCAGAAACTAATTCCAACCAATTTGCCACTTCCCCGTTTAAAGCTTCTTGTATCGCAATATGTGTCATAGCATTTTCTGCTGTAGCGCCATGCCAATGTTCTTCATTTGGTGGAATCCAAATAGTATCTCCAATATGCATTAATTGTGGTTTTTTATCACGTAAACCAATTAAACCTTGCCCATGTGTTATGTGCAATGTTTGGCCCAGTGGGTGAGTATGCCAAGCCGTGCGGGAACCAGGTTCAAAGCTAACTCTCAGTGCTCGGACACGGGCTGGTTCTGGCGCCTCGACAATACTATCTTGCCAAACTATTCCAGTGAACCATTTATCTGATGCTTTTTTTGAGGGTCGACTTCCAGCTTTTATAATATGCATTCAAATTCCTCTGTTTTCATGATTTGTAATTTTCTTAACTTTAAATGGAAATCTTACATGGTATCAAGTTGATAAAATTCTGATATTAATTAAGAATAGAAACAATGTATTAGAACGATCGTATTTTAGGAGAAAATTGCATGACAACTGTATCTGAAAAAAGTTTAAGAGAGCTTTATGGTGATATAAGTCCGGTAGCTGCTGTGAAGACAATTGATTCTCTTGATGAAAATTGTATGAAGTTTATTGCTAATTCAACATTTTGCATTCTAGCAACTTCTGATGGAAATACATTAGATGTGTCTCCGAAGGGGGATCCAGCGGGTTTTGTAAAGGTAGTTGATAAAAAATCATTAATAATTCCAGACCGACCTGGCAACAATCGTATTGATGGCCTTTTAAATTTGCTGAAACACCCAAATGTTGGAATGTTATTTCTAATACCCACTATTGATGAAACATTAAGAGTAAATGGAACTGCAGAAATTATCATGGATTCAACAATTTGTGAGAATTATGCCTTAAATGGAAGGGTTCCAAAAACTGTAACTAAAATAATGGTTGATGAGGTGTTTATGCATTGTGGAAAAGCACCGCTGAGAGGTGGACTTTGGAAATCTGATACCTGGCCCAAGAAAAGGCCACTACCAAATCTTTATGAGATTGTTAAGGGTCATGCGAAAGGTCATTTTGTACCAGATTTAACACAAGAAGAAATTCAAAAAATGTACAAAAAAACTTTATATTAAGATCTATTAATTCAATTATTAACTCGTTTAAGTGCCTGTGCCATGCAGTGTATTCCACCACCTGTTTTTGATATTTCTGAAGTATCTACTAAGGCCACCTCAAATCCTCTAGCTTTTACGTTTGCAATTCCACAATCTGACCCTGCAATTACTCTATCTTTTCCAATAGACATAAAATTACAACCTATTGTGTATCTTTCATATATGTCATCTATAATTTCGTGACCTTTAGATTTTAACCAATCAACTATTCCCGGTTCCGTACATGCCAAGCATACTGCAGTTAATTTTTCTGCAATTGGAACTACCATTAAATCAATATGCACATAATATTCGTCAATAAATGCAAGCCTTGTTTCCCAACCTTCAGCATCAAACCATTGTTTTACTTGTTGTGCACCTTCTTCTTGTGTGCGAGCTCCACCGCAGCCAATTAAAACACAGCCCTCTTCAATGACGTTAAAGTCACCACCTTCAAAAGTACCAGCAGTAACCATATCATAAATTGGGATTCCAAGCGCCTCATAGGCTCTTATGGCAGCGTAATTTTCTCCTCTGCGCCACCAATTTGCCATCGCAGTTATTATTGGTCCATAAGGTGTCATAACTGAACTATCTCTTGAGTATACCTGCATTGGAAGCTCAGGCTCAGGATCCAACATATGTATTTTAACTCCAAAATGTTCATATGCGGATACGAGTTCTGCATGCTGGGCTTGTGCTACCTGAATATTGCAAGGTGCTTCACGAAGGTGTTTTCGAGACAAGCTTGATGTTGGCAGGTGCCTTAGGTGTGCTGGTGAACCTAATAGTACATCAGTTAATTGATCAGTTTCATTTTTAAATCCAAATGTGGTTAATGGAGACGTATTTCCGTTAAGAGACCTTCGTTTTAAGCTAAAATTTTCAGGTAGATTTTGTAAATTTAGTGTCATTTGAGTTCTCCAGTAAACCTATTATTATTTTACTTGTAATTTGCGTTATTAATTTTATGGTGTCAAAAGTTTATAATTAAAATATTATATTTTTTAACCATTTTGTTTAATATTATTATGGTAATTGCTCCCAGTTTTCCCAAGTTATTTCCCGTCCAGGGAAGGCAACGCTCGTAAACCACCAATCCGTTGTTATCCATTTCTTAATTGTTGCAAATAGATTTGAGTCCAGATCTGATAAAGCTTCGCTTTGTCTTACCCACATTATAATTTCTGCATCAAATGATACCTTGGATGATGGATTGATGTAGACACATCCCAAACATTTACTTTCATCAATAGACATTACTGTAAAAGCAAAAGAACTTTCTATTTAATGCTTTTTGATGCAACCAAGATCATTAAGTATCTTCTAATGGTTAATCCATTAGGCCAATTATCATTAGGGCCAAATACACCTTTAAGACGATCAACACTGCTCATAACGGCATCATAGTCTTTTACGAGATCATTAATCGTTAACATACGAATATTATATCTGTCTGTACTTACACCTTTTGATACGATAGTATTTACCGGCACGAAGGGATTTTTCACCAGTTAATTTCTTTCTTTAAAGTCAAATTATACTTTATAAAAGCTCTTTAGTAACAGCCTCAATACTTTCTTTCAAAATTCCACCTATGTTATCGATCTCGTTTTCAGTTAAGATCAATGTGGGTGATAATATTAATATATTTCCTAAAGGACGAGCGATTAATCCGCGCTTCTGAGCGTGTTGTTGCAGACGAAGTGCAACATTTTTGTCATCATGAAATGCCAGCTTGGTTTCTTTATCTTCCACAAACTCAATTCCCATCATGAAGTGACTACCACGGACTTCACCAACAATATCCATATCTGATAAACCTTTTAAAGTATTTTCAAAGTATTTTCCGGTAGTTTGAACTTGCTGTGGAATTTTCTCACTTTCTAAAATTTCTATATTTGCTAAAGCTGCAGCTGCGGCGGCTGGATGTCCTGAGTAAGTCATTCCATGCAGAAACTTTGCTCCAGGTTCAGATATTACATCATATATTTCATCAGAAATGATTGTGGCCGCAAGGGGTTGATAGCCCGAAGTTAAACCTTTTGCAGTATTAATTATGTCTGGTTGCATTCCGTACTTATCTTTAGAGGAAAACATATGACCTAAGCGTCCAAATGCGGTTACAACTTCATCTGCAATGTACTTTATATCGTTTTCTGCTGTAATTTCACGCATTCTTTGGTGGTATCCATCTGGAGCAACAATAATTCCTCCAGCCCCCATTAAAGGTTCAGCTATAAACGCTGCTATATTTTCTGCTCCAATATTATGTATGTTAGTGATCATGTCTTCAGCTAATACATCTAAAAACTCATCATCTGTCATATTGTCTGCTTCGCGATACGAATATGGGGATTTTAAGTGATGAACAAGATTGTCTTCTGTATCCCAGCCTTCGCTATAAGCAGGAGTAGTCATTGCCATCGCTAAATGGGTTGATCCATGATACGCGCCTATGCGAGACAGAATTTTCTTTTTTTGAGTTTTTCCAAGTCTGTTATTGTAATGATGTAGTATCCTTATTGAAGTATCAAATCCCTGATCCAGAATTACTAAAATCAAAAGGTTTAGGTTTCCCGGTGCAAGATTCGCTATTTTTGTTGCTAGCGCTGCCGCAGTTGGGTGTGTGAAATTGTAAAAAGTTGAGTAAAAATCTAGTGTTTTTAGCTGTTCTGTAATGGCATCGATTATTTCTCGTCTGCCATGACCAACATTAACGCACCAGAGCCCGCCAATACCATCAATAAGTTTATTTCCCTCACTATCGGTGACGTAAGCTCCTTCAGCTTCAACAATTACTGTTCGTGCATCTGCCTGTTTTAATCCATTTAGATCAGCAAAAGATTGAATTAAGTGAGCATCGTTTGTTATAATTTCGTCAGTGTTAAACTTATTCATTTGGGCCTCTTTCAAAAAGTGATAACCAAAATCTAAACTGAGATCTTGTGTACTGTAAATAGATTACCTCTCTTTGATAAAAAAAATATTTACAGCCGACACTAAAATTGTCATGACTTGACGTAATTATATTTATTAGAATTGGGTGAACAGCATGACTAAGTTAAATCAAATGATAAATTCTGATGCATTACATTGGCGTTGTATAGGACCTCCAAGAGGTGGAAGAGTTGTCGCGGTCTCTGGTGATTATCATGACGCCATGACTTTTTATTTTGGAGCCTGCGCCGGTGGAATATGGAAAACCACGGATGGTGGTACGTATTGGGAATGTGTATCTGATGGGTATTTAACAAGTGCAACAATAGGTGCGCTGGCTGTCGCACCTTCTGATAGTAATGTTATTTATGCTGGGACTGGTGAAACTACGATTAGAATTGATGTTTCATTTGGTGACGGGATGTACAAGTCAACTGACGCTGGAAGAACTTGGAAACATATTGGGTTAGAAAACACCAAACAAATTGGTGAAATTCGCATTGATCCAAATAATCCTGATCTTGTTTATGTAGCTGCATTTGGTGATGCCTTTGGACCCAATTCGGATCGAGGAGTTTATCGATCTACTGATGGCGGTAGCAATTGGGAACGAATTTTATATCAAAGTGATAAAGCTGGGGCAATTGATCTTTCAATGGATCCATCTAACCCTCGTATTTTGTTTGCTGCAATGTGGGAAGCTAATAGAAAATTTTGGCATCTGTCTTCTGGTGGCCCAGGTAGTGCTTTGTTTAGATCACTAGATGGTGGAGATACTTGGGAAGAGGTGTCTGTTAATCATGGATTTGCTAAGGGGTTACTAGGAAAAATTGGCGTCAGTATTTCCGCCGCTAAGCAGGGACGGGTGTTTGCCTTAGTTGAAGGTGATGAAGATAACACAGGGCTATATCTATCCGAGGATTATGGTCTTAGTTGGAAGTTAACATGTCCCAACAGGGATTTGATTCATAGACCATGGTATTACACGCATATTTTCTCTGATCCAGTTCATGCTGATACTGTTTATGTAACTAATTATCAAATGTGGAAGTCTACAGATGGAGGTGTTAGCTTTAATGAAATCACAACACCTCATGGTGATAATCATGATCTTTGGATTGATCCGTTAAATCCAAGTAGAATGATAGAGGGTAATGATGGTGGAGCATGTGTGAGCTATAATGGTGGCAACAGCTGGTCTTCAATTTACAACCAGAATACTGCACAATTTTATAGAATGGATATTGATAATCAATATCCTTTCAAGCAGAAATACAAGCAGACTTGCATGATAATATTCGTGGTCGTGTCATGAGTTTATGGGGTATGATTACTCTTGGTTCAATGTCTTTAGGTTCGTTGCTGATAGGATGGGTCGCAGATACATTGGGGATGTTTTTTGCTGGTTCAAGCTTACTTTTATGTTGCCCTGCAGAGATATGACCATAATACGCGACAAATGAAATTAATTAATGTTTGGCCAGAAGAATCTACTGGTCTAGCACCCAAGGATCTTAAGTATCGATTTGCTTGGACGTTCCCAATCATCTTCTCTCCCCATGATGTAGGCACAATATATGTAGGTGGAAATCATGTATTTAGAACTAGAGATGAAGGTATGAGTTGGGACTGTATCTCTCCAGATTTAAGTAGAAATGACATAGAGAAACTTGATTTTTCTGGAGGGCCTTTGACAAGAGACAGCGCAGGCGCTGAACAATATGCCAGCTGTGCTTCAGTCGTTGAATCGATACATAGAAAAGGGGAGCTGTGGGCCTCAACAGATGATGGGTTGGTTCACGTAAGTCGGAATGAGGGTGAAACGTGGGAGAATGTAACTCCAAATGAAATTTTTGGTATTATAAATAGTATTGAAGTTTCCCCACATGATCCAGCAAAAGCGTATGCTGTATTGATGCGATATAAATTCATGGACCTCACATCTTACATATATAAAACAGAAGATTATGGGAGGCATTGGGAATTAATTACTGCAGGAATTGAAGGAGCACATACTTTTACTAGAGTGGTTCGAGAAGACAAAAAAATATCAGGATTATTATATGCAGGAACTGAGACTGGAGTCTATATTTCACATGATGATGGGAAACAATGGGATGTTTTTAAAAGTAATTTACCCATTGTGCCAATTAATGATTTACACATTCAAGACAATGATCTTATTGCTGCAACTGCAGGGCGTTCTTTTTGGATTTTGGATGATATTTCTCCGTTACGCTCGGTTTCAGTGAACAGTTCCAATTGTGAATTAATTGCGCCACGAGCTGCAATTCGCCAAAATATTCACTGGAGTGCTGGAATATTTAATGGAGATGGGAAAGATTATAGTCCAGCGTTTGGTGTTAATGGAACCTCTTACATGACTGAATTGCCTGATGGTAGGAAGGAACGAAAGTATTTAGATACTGGAGAAAACCCACCATTAGGAGCTATCTTATATTACTGGCTGGATGAAAAATCTGTTGGTAAGGACGTTAAAATTTTAATCAAAGATAGCTTAGGAAAAACCATTGCTAATTGTGGTTTATCCAATAAAAAAACTGATGATCCTCGTAAACCTAGCTCTTTTGAAGGGCTCAATCGTTTTATTTGGGATTTGACCGAAGATAGCCCAATAGGTCTGGATGATAGCTTAAAAGTAAAAAAGTATGAACCATTTTCAAAAGAAGGTGGTGGACCTCCTGGAGCAAAGGTAACGCCTGGAAAATACCAAGTTATATTAGATGTTGACGGTGATGTTAAGGAACATAAACTTGAAGTAATAAGTGACCCAAGAATAGAAGTCTCAGAAGAAGATTTTTCCTTACAACATGACCTTTATGAAAGTGTTGCATCTAAGCTTTCTGATTTAAATATTGCAGTTAATAGAATTCGATTAATGAAACAACAGCTTCAAAATATGCATAAAATTATTCCGGATGAAAGTGGGAAAGTGGATATATTGGTGGAGCAATTAGGCAAGATAGAAGGTCGATTGATTGATACAAAAAGAGAGACACCGCGTGATGTTTTACGGCATGCCGCTGGGTTTGATGATACTTTAATTAACTTACTTTGGGTTATTAAAATAGCAGATACGAAGCCACCATCCCAAACAAAAGAAGTAACTGATGATGTTTTCCTAAAGGTCGATAGTGTATTGACAGAATTAGATGATTTAATAAGTAAAGATATTGCAGATTTTAATGTGTTAATTGCCAAGGCCAGCCCTCCAGCAATTTCTGCCAGCAGTGTTGGCGCTCCTAAGACTGGATGGTAGCTACATAGTAAATGTTGGAAAGTATTAGAAATTTACTAATTCTGAGAAGTAACCTTGCGCTACTATTTGTTTCTGATTTTATTATGCGTGGTTTTTATCAAATTGGTAAGACGCCATTATTACCATTATTTGCTGCATCAATTGGTGCTGGAGAGCTAATTATTGGTTTTATCATTTCAGTGTCTACGATGACTGGAATGTTGTTGAAACCAGTATTTGGCATACTTTCGGATAGATGGGGCAGAAAGTTGTGGTTGTTAGTTGCTACCATTTTGTTTTCGGGCATGCCATTTTTATATCAGTTCGTTACAACAGAACAGGAATTGCAGTAGATCGCTTTTCTATAATCGATCAACTTTTGAACCAGATGGAACAAACTCCTTTGCTACAGTTCAAAGCACGGGGTCTTGGAGAACGAATTGCATACTTTGGAATGTCACGGTTACTTGCCTCACTGATAGCACCACTGATAGCTGGTATTTTATTAACTTTTTTAAATTTTCAGACAGTTTTTTTATTAATTGGATTCTGCTCATTATTTGGGATGATCCCAATCTTTTTGTTAACTGAAGATCTGGCCGAAAAGCCTCGAAAACAAGTTTCAATTGTTAATCATTTTTTTAATTCGTTTAAGTATAGTATTAAAATTCCATCGATTTGGTTGGCGGGTTTTTTAGAGTTAATGGTTTACTTAACCATTTACGCAGTTAAAGCATTTTTACCATTGTTTATAATTTCTCAAGAAGGTGGAACAGTTCTACAGGCTGGTTTGTTTTTTTTCGTGCAAGAGCTTGCTCATGTGGTATTTCGTCCAGTTGGTGGAAAGTTGTCTGATGAATATGGGCAGTCTTTAATAATTATTCTCGGTATGGTTCTACTTTCTTTGGGTTTGTATCTTTTGACTAACCTAACGGATGGTTTGTTTTTATTGTCGGCTATTTTATTTGGTATTGGCCAGGGTTTAATTTTCCCTTCTAGTGTTGCACTTCTCTCAAAGAGTGCCCGTGGTAACTATCTTGGAGCTGCAATGGGTTTTTATGGTGCACTGCGAAACTTTGGAAAAGTGATTGGCCCAATAATAGCAGGTATACTCTTGAGCGTATTGAGTTATGAAACAGTGTTTAATATTCTGGCAGGAACTATCATATTAGCTTTAATAGTTTTTGTGCCATTTTGGCACAAAGAGAAAAAGGATGAAAAAGTGTGAAATGGAAAAAACTGTTATTATCAAGGAGAGCGAATGTAATTGGGAGTTTGATAAAGAATTTCCCGGTTTGCATTATCAATTATTAATTGATTCAACCAAAATAGAAAATCATGGTTTGTCGCTGGGTGTTGTGGAGCTTAAACCAGGTGCCGAGTTACCCTTACATCATCATAGCCCACAAGAGATTTACATAATAAGAACGGGTAAAGGATTACTTCTAAGTAAGGCTGATACTCGAGAGGTATTTCCGGAAACAAGTATATACATACCAAAAAATGAGAAGCATGGGCTTCGAAATATAGGGCAGGTTACTCTATCGTTATATTGGATTTTTCCAACTGATTGTTGGAAAGATGTTGAATATTTATATAATGATACTGTAGCTTGATATTACTTTCCATTTAATTACATTATTTATGGTTGGTTTCTAAAGATTTTACTATTAATAATTTAATCAAAATGTGTATGTGCCACCATGTTGAAATAGTAATGGGTTGTAATAACTAGGTTAAGTAATTAAATATCTGAACTAATTATATAATTTATTTTTTAATAATATCAGAATTGGATCAAGCGATGGCAAAAGAATTGGACATGGAAAAAAATGCTGCAAATGGAGCCACTGAAACGACTGAGTCTCCAACTGTTAATATTGATGGTGAAAGTCATCGGGTAAGCGACATGAATGAAAAATCTCGAAATATAGTTAATTTTTTGCGTCGTTTAGATCGAGATATTCAGGAAAATCGTTTTTCTCTGGACAGAGATATGCTAGCTAGAAAGCAGGCTTTAATTGATCTAAAAGGTTCCATTAAAGAAAAGGATTAACCTAAGCGTTTTATTTTAAGTTAACTGAACTTATGTATTGAACATGGCAGGTAATGTGAGTGGAAAGGCTTATTTGGTTCTAGATCAATGGATGAAATTAAAAAAAATGACCAAAGTGATGCAATAACCCTGGAAATGGCAGTTAGACGGGTCTGTGAAGCAAATGGACGTCGAAAGAGTGTTGCTTCCATAAGGCGCTTAGTTGGGTCAAACTTCGAAACTTTTGGACCAAAGGAGGCCTGTGTCTCATTTCAGAAGCTAGGCTTTGAGGCTCAATTCAGACATGCATCTTTACAACAACTTGAGCTAGAAGATCTTCCCTTAATAGCTTTTGATGTAGACCAAACCCCAATCGTATTACTCGAAAGAAAAGCTGATGGTTCTTTTGTTGTAATTAGAGATAAGACTGCCAAAAAAATTGAAAATATAGATAAAGATGAGTTTGAAAAAATCTTCTCTGGCTATGTGATATCGGTCAGAAAGCTCTCTGACTTTGAAATCCAACAAAGTCGTGGACACTGGTTTTTTGGAGCGTTTAAAAGTAGTAGGTGGTTGTATATTCAGGTTATTATCGCTTCTGTAATTTCGAATTTTTTGGCCTTAACGACATCAATTTTTACAATGACTGTATACGACAGAATAATACCAAACTCTGCGGTGGAAAGTTTAATTGCACTTAGTATTGGTGTGGTTATAGCTTTAAGCTTTGATTTTATTATAAGGACGATTAGAGGTAGATTTATTGATAAAGCGAGTAAAGCAGCTGACATAGAGGTATCAAATACTCTTTTTGATAGGGTTTTATCTCTAACACCAGCAGAGCAAAGTCAAAAAACTGGAGCAATGGCCAGTATAATTAAAGAATTTGAAACTTTAAGAGAATTTTTCACTTCTTCAACATTAGTTATTTTGGTAGATCTCCCTTTTGCCTTCTTTTTTATATATGTAATTTCTCTTATTGCAGGCCCAATGGCTCTAGTGCCACTTGTAGCAGTTCCAGTGGTTGTTGTTGTGGGTCTTTTGATTCAGCCATTTATCGCACGCTTAACGAAGTCAACGCAACAAACTGGTATGAATAAGCAATCGGTTCTTGTTGAAACCCTATCTGGTATCGAGACAGTAAATGCCACAGGATCAGGGCAGTTAATGAAGTCTCGCTACATTGAAGCTTTAATCGGTCAATCCCAGTCAGGTGGGAAGTCACGGAATATTAGTCAATTTCTGGTAAATTTCTCTGCTTCGGTACAACAATATGCGCAAGTTGGTGCAATTTTTTATGGGGTATTTTTGATAAGAGATGGTTTAATAACCCAAGGTGCATTAATTGCGGCTGTTATATTGGGTGGTAGAACACTTGCACCTCTGGCTCAATTGGCAAACGCCTTAACGCGGGTGAATGGCGCATTAACCGCCTATAAATCGCTAAATGCTTTACTTAAAAACTTTAATAATAATAGTGTTAACGCAAATGCTTATTACTGGGATTTCGATCAAGGGGATTCAAAAATGTAAGTTTCTCATTTCCAGGAGCTGTTGAGCCAACAATAAAAAACTTATCAATAAAAATTAATCCAGGCCAAAAGGTAGCGGTTGTT
>CAJJAK010000009.1 GCA_905182165.1 uncultured Paracoccaceae bacterium
GTTAAAATGAAAGATTTTGTAGAAAACGATAAAGATAAAAAAATTGATTTTGTAGCTTTATACGAAAAGCACAAAAGAAAAGGTGCCACGACCACACTTATGTCTTTGTTTGCTATGGGACTTTCAGGTTGTTTGGAGACGACATCATCGACATCATCGGTAGCTGTTATCCCTACCAGCACTGGTGTCGCCCTAGATGGACCTTTATCAAATGCGACTGTTTTTTATGATTTGAATGGTAACGGTATTTTGGATGTAAATGAGCCTTCCGTAACGACTGGAAGTAACGGCGCATACACAATAACAACTTCCTCAACGGGCAACCTTACCGTTGTAACTACGGATGCTACTACAGATGCCGCAAGTGGTGCCGTGGTTGGCGCTGGATTAACGTTTACCGCGCCAAACGGCTCAAGCATAATTTCTCCAGCAACAACTATCGTTAGTGACCTTATTGATAGTGGATTAACAGCTGCGCAGGCACAACAAGAGGCACTTGAGGCGTTGGGCCTCGACAGTACCACTCTGGGTACCACTGGAAATATTAATCTATTATCATTTAACCCATTTGTAAGTACAGGTGATGCGGCGGCGGCGCCATACGCTGCTGTTGCTGTCCAACTTGTGGCCATTGTTAACACGGTAGCGGAAGCTGCGTGCGGCGGCAGGCATGGATAAAGGTGATGCGGTGGCGAAGGCCCTGGAAAGTTTAACTGGGCAAATAGTTGCAGCTTCGGATGCAGATAATGTGACGGCAGCAATTGATTTGACAAGTACCTCAGTCATTGAAACAGTTATTGATGCGACGACATCTGGAAATTCTACAGTGGAAACTGCTGTAAATTTAGTTAAGTCAGATATTTCTGCTGCGGTTTCAAAAGTCAATATAGCTGTATCTGGAATTACCACATCAACTGGTAATGCCGATTTATTTTATTTAACCCAATCTGTCTTGGCAGACTCTGCGGCTTCTTCTGTTACTGCTGGTACGTCTGGGAGCGTTCTTTCACTACTAGGAACCGCAGCGGATGCAGCGGCGATGAATACGTTAGCGGCAAGTGCGATTAAAGTCTCTGGAACTTCCTCTGCAAGTATTTCGGAAGATGCAACTCCTGATGAAACAAGTGGTGACATATCAACGACTGGGACATTAGCAATTACTGATCCAGACTCAGCTGATACCACAACCTATCAATTTAAAGCTGAGACTTTCACTGGCGCGCAAGGCACATTGGTTGTCGCGACAGATGGCACTTGGACATACACTGTCCCATCAGCAAATGTATCTGCGCTTAATTCTCTGCAAGGTCAGATTAATAAAGGTGCTATCAATACAGGACTAACAAAAGCAGACGCTTCTTACCAATCAACTGGATTTGAAATTGTTGAAAAATTTGATGTTACCTTACAGCAAATTGTTGATGAGGGCACCGCAACAGATGTTGAAATCTCAACTGGTGTTACTCAAACAAAATCAGTTACTATTAGAATTGTGGGTGAAAATGATGCGATAGTGTTGGATTCAACCGCAACAGCATTGGCGGATGTGTCAATAGGCCATGATAGTAATATAGAGGCAAATGATCCAACACCCTTATCAATTGCAACGGCACAACTGTTTAGTGATGCAGATACACAAGCTGAGACAATAGTATACACTATTAGTGGGCAACCATCTGGTGTAACAATTGATGCGAGCACAGGGGTTGTTTCTGGAACGCCAGCCAATTCGCAATTGGGCGCTTACGTAACAACTGTAACAGCAACTGACGCGGCAGGAACAACTGTATCAGCTGCTCCTTTTACGATTACTGTGACAAACACGAATGATGCTCCGGTAGCTTCAAGTGATGCGAGTGCAAACACAACGGCCGAGGATAGTGTATTTACATTTGATGTGAGTGCATTGTTTAGCGATTCAGATATTGCAAACTCACATGATAGTGCAGATACTCTTACCTATTCAGTATCAGGACATCCTGCTTGGCTGACATTATCTGGAGGTACTTTGAGTGGGACGCCCGCAAATGGGGATGTGACGACTTCTGCTACAACTATTACAGTAACCGCAACGGATGCCTATAGCGCAGCGGCAACAAAAGAAATCACGGTATCAGTAACAAATACAAATGACGCGCCAGTCGCATCAGTAACTGATCTTGGTATTCATCGTGATAGTGAAACAAAAACTATTCAATTATCGGATCTCACGACAAGTGATGTCGATGTTGGTGATACATTAACACTCACAAGTGTAACTTTAGATACCGCAAATGCCGGTGCAGTTGTGGATAATTCGGATGGTACTTTTACATATACCCCCGTCGATGGCTCAGATAGTGTTGAAGATGTTACGTTCTCTTATGTCATTACCGACAGTGCAGGCGCCACGGCAACGAGTACATTCACAATTGATGTGGTTGATGCAATACCCCTCGCCACCTTTACTGAGGATGCCGCTGGAGCAGCAGTTAGTAGAAACACTTCTGAATTATTTGACTGTTACTGCAGTAACAATAGACGCAGCTCGAGACTGGCGGAAATACCGAGGCTGAAGTGGCCATGTGGGATGCTAGTACTTATACATTCACGCCTGCTGCTGACTATAATGGCTCAGTAACCTTTACGTTAACCACCAGCGTGGGAGATTTGCCTGGAATTATAGTTGTCAGTGCAGTGAATGATGATCCAGTAATTACGAGTGGTAGTTCTACTGATACGAGTTTGACTACAGCTGAGGATACTGCGGTCAATGGAACTATTGCCGCAACTGATGTTGATGGTGATACATTGACGTATAGTTATTCTACGCCAGCAAAAGGTGCTATTAGCAATACTGATGGTGCTTATACATATACACCAACTGCTGATGCAAATGGATCAGATAGTTTTACCATAACGGTTTCTGATGGGACAGCTACAGTTACGCAAGCGGTGTCTGTTGCGATTTCTGCAGCTAATGACGCGCCGGTTACTGATAGTACTGGAACTTTAGCAGTTACAGAGGATGTGGCAGCAACTGGCACGATTACAGCAACTGACGTTGACGGTGATACATTAACTATCAAAGACATAACTGTTGGAGACGTTTCAAGCAACAGATGGATATTACTAAGACACTTTCAGCAGAACTTAAATGGATCAGATAGTTTTACTGTTACAGTTTCAGATGGAACAGCTTCTGCAACTCAAACGGTTGCCGTCAGTATTGCTGCTGTTGATGATCCGGAAGTTGTTTCAGCGACAGTTACGAACTCTGGAAATGTCTTACTCTGTTGCATTTACAATTGATCAAACAGCAATTTCAAATGCGAGTTTAGTAGCAGTTACCGAGTATGCACTGACATTTACTGGATCTGGAACCGCAACATCTTCAAATGGTCTAGTGGGTAGTGGTCTAGTTACAAGTTACGCCAGTTGGACATCAATAAGCGGCACGAGGGGTGACTTGAATGCTTTGGATACTGGATGTGGAAGTAGGTAGTTTCACAAACAATATTTTCACAACATCTGATAACTGGACTGAAGGTTATGTAACTACAGTACCAGTTGTTAGCGAAGCAACAACTTGGACACATAGTGGAACGAGATATTACAAGCTATTTGAAGTACCTCTGGATCATTGGGGACCCTGGTGTTTACATTGGAGGATGATGTTTCAGATTTTGATATTACAGTCACTGGGACTGTTAGTGGATTGGGTTCGGATCAAACCACGACAGCATCTGAAACATTAACATCCTTTGTGATAGATATTGTGTAATAAATTTTAAAAATTGAATCTTAAAACAAGGCGACCAACAGATAATGTTTGGTCGTCTTTTTTAATTAAGGGATATTAAACTCTCGACTTAACGTTCCTATTAGAGCTGCAATAGAGATTTGAGATATTAAAAAGTCAGTATCCAGATTGATTGATTTTAGTTGAAATTCAAACAAACGCGCTTCTGCAGAAATAATATCCGAAATAGTTGCGCGCCCAATTTGTACCTGAGATTTTAGTAAATTAATTTCTTTTTCTGCATAATAGATATTTTTATCGTTTAATGATTTTAAATTTTTATAATTTCCAATTTGGCTTTTCAATTGAGCTAATTGTAATTTAGTTTCTTTTATAACAGAGCTTAATTTGTATTCTTGAATTTTAATTTGAGTTTCAGCAGATTCTATTTCAAAAAAGAAACCATCAAATAAATTTTTACTATGATACATCCAACTGCTGGTGTTATATCTTTTTAGTCTGAGGCGAACGTGCTATCATTTCACCAGATCAGTGATACTGAGTGTGATTTTTGAGCTTTTACTACAGCTAAATCTTTGTGACTTTTTTTCAATAAGATAAATTCATTATTGATTGCTGGAATTTTTTCAAGTTGTATCTCTTGAGATGCCAAAGTGTCAGAAAAATCACTGATCTTAAGTGGTTTTAAACCTTTGTTTGGTGTTGAGCCAAATAATTTTGCAAAACTTACTTCAGATTGTTGTAAGCTCTCTTCTAATTCAGCTTTTTGAGTATATAATCCATATATCGTGCGGTTTGCTTGAACCATTGTGGTGGCATCAATGGCGCCCACATTTTCCATAGTTTTTAGTTGATCAGATAGAACATCTAATCTCTCTATTCGTAAGTTAGCAGCGTAATTAATACCTTTAAATCTACTAACGTTTATTATTGCTAAGGAATTTTTCAATAGTTGCTGGTTCACACTTTCTAAATATTTTAGTTGGGCGGCTGTTAATGCTAGTTCTGCAGAACTCACCTGGTTAGTTAATTTTCCACCATCAAATAGAATTTTTGTAAAATTCAACGCAGCTAAAGCTCCAACTTGCAAAGGATTTATATTCGAAATACCTGGTGTTATTATGGCGTTTAAATTTGGATTAAACTGTGTATTTATATAGGATTTTGAAATTTCAGAGTTTAAAACGGTCTGCCTCGCTCCTAATACTTCGGGGCTAGATAGTAGCTGCATCTGCTATCGCTTTAAAATTACCTTCTTTAAAGGATACTGAGGAACTGCTGCTTGTAAGGAAAGGTTCTAATGTTAATTCAGATTCCTCATTATTAGATGTTTTTCTATAATTAAATAACTGGTTAAAATTTACTTCTGGTATAACTTTTTTAAAGTCTATTTTTGGTAGACTTTCAGTTAAGTTAAATTCTTGTAAATTACTACATCCACCAAGAGTGATGGAAATTAATAATACAAATTTTAATTTCAAAGAATTCATCAATCACCACTATTTTAAGCCCCAGAGTTAAAACGTAACGCATAATAGCAAACAAGAGAACCTATATTATTAAAATAACTAATATAAATATGAATTGTTTAATAATACGTTTACGTTTGTCTGTATGTTTTTCTTGAGTTTACTCTGAAATTGAGTTCAAAATTTCATCTAATGCTTTATCCCAACCCTCAAAAGAATTAGTTTTTTCTAATTCTTGTACCATTTTTTGGGTTATTCCGCCCTTAGGGCTAACTGCAGAAATTATTGAATTAATATTTTGTTTACTACTTTCAACTACCTTAATATTACCTAGCTAATGTTTTTAAAACCAAAAATTTAGCTGATTCATTTGATAAACCTTTACTTTCATACCAATTTATAAGTTTCTGAAAAAAAACAAAACTTACTCCAGATAGTGCTCCAAATGTTGCTGCGATTTTAAATTCTTGCTCTGTTTCTAATGTTATGACTGGTCCAAGATGACTTAAGAAATTATTCCAATATTGATCTAAAGGATACATTGCACTGAGACCGTCACACATCGCATTTGCATAACCTGGCATCATGGCAGTGCAGATAAAATTTGACTCAGTAATATTTAGGAGCGTTGATCTATTTATGCCTGCCATTACCGACAGGATGTTTTGATTTTCTCTAAAATTTAAATGTCTTATTGTCTCTTCAGGCTGGACTTGCTATGGTAGACATATTAGCACTTTGTCGCTTCGATTTATTAGATCTTGATTTGATTTAGCTATGTCATAGTTATATTTATTTGCTAATTCTTTAGATTTTTGCTCTGATCGAGGAGATAAAATAAAATCATAATTTGCTTGAGCTTTTGCTAAACCCTCTAAGATAAATTGAGCTATTTGCCCAACACCTAATATTCCTATTAAAATTTTATTTTCAGACATTTAATTTATTTACTCATATAACTGGCCGCTCACAATGTGAATGTAATCGTCTTCTGTATGAACAATTGCTGATAGTGAGTGAAGAGTGGCTGAAGGGTTCATATATACCCCTTTGTCAAATAACTTTAACGAGAAATCACGAAATTTAATTCTATCAACACTTCTACAAAAATCACGATAATTAGAAATTTTATCTTGGTCAGTAAAGAAAATTTGAAACATAGAGTTCACCCCTTGGCAAATGACTTTATGTTTGTTGTTTTTCATAGTAATTTGTTGAATTTCTTTAGTTAATTTCTGACCTAAATCTTTGATTTTTACGAACCCTGCTTGATTATCTGCTAACATAGTTGTCAACATAGTTTTGCATATATGAAGTGCCAAACGGCCCGCATTGTGCGTGCCAAAATGTAATACTTTTCCCCACTCTAAGCCTGACATTATCTCGTTTGAACCACCGATTGCAGCCATTGGAACACCTGCACCTAAGGCTTTACCGTAAGTAACTAAATCTGGTTTTAAACCATATAGTTCCGCGCATCCTCCTGCTGCAACTCTAAACCCTGTGACGGTTTCATCTAAGTAAAACAAAGCTCCATATTGATTGCATAGTTCTTGCATTCTATTTAAGTAGCCAGGATGAGGCGCAATTACGCCCATATTAGACATCACACCCTCCGTGACAACGCAAGCGGCATCCCGTCCATGTAACGCCATGGCTCTTTCTAATGCGTCTACGTCGTTCCACGGAACAACAATTGTATCCATCCAACTTTCTTCAGTCATACCCGAGCTATCAGGTATTCTTATTGGAGAATTAGGATGTCCTAATGATGTAATTGGTTGCGGATTGCTATTTATTAATACTGCGTCCCACCATCCATGATAATGACCCTCAAATTTTATGATTTTTCTTCGACCAGTATGGCCTCGTGCAAGTCTAATAGCTGCCATTGCAGCCTCTGTTCCTGTGTTGGCAAATCTTACTTTGTCAACATGAGGGTAGCAAATCAACGAGAATTTCAGCCACTTCTACTTCTACTTCCAAAGCTGTCGCAAAGTGACTGCCACGTGCTATTTCCTTCGTAACAGTTTCAACAATTTTAGGGTGAGCATGACCCAGTGGAAGTGCTCCAAAAGCCATCATCCAATCAATATATTCTCTGCCATCTACATCATATAACCTGGATCCGTGCCCATGTGACATGTACCTGGGAGTGGTCCCAAATGCCGCTGGTCCCCTAGAAGCAGATGAAACACCTTCGATTAAAACTTTTGAGCCTCGTTCAAAGAGACTTTCTGATGTATTTTGTGTCATATATATAAATTCCTAAGATCAGTGTTGTTACCTGTTATTATGTTTGTTTATTGCATGAGACAAGTGTGTATATATCACTTATTAGTATTTCAAATAATATTTAGTATGGACGAGATGTAAGGATTTGGTAAAAATTCTATTCCTTTATTTTGTGTTGCTAAAATAGTTAAGTCAACGCTCAGAATATAATCGTTTAATCTTATAATTTCCCATCAAGGCTCAATATCTCTTCGTATAGATCCGTTCTTCTGTCCCTAAAGAGGCCCCAGTTTCTCCTAAAAAGGTGATTTTGCTCAAGATCCACTTCTGCTATTAAGATTTCTTCGCTGTCTCGGCTTGCTTCCTTTAAAATTTTCCCAGTATGATCCGATATAAATGATCTGCCATAAAATCCATTTGATTGGTTTTGAACTTCTTCAACTCCAATCCTATTAGAGGCGACTACTGGCACAATATTTGATGCGGCGTGCCCTTGCATTGCTCTTTGCCAAGCGTCCGAGCTATCATAGTCACTTCTTAATTCATTGCCAATTGCAGTTGGGTAATAAATGATGTCGGCACCTTTCATTGCAGTGAGTCTAGCGGCTTCTGGGAACCACTGATCCCAACAAATGAGCACACCAATATTTTGCCAAAGTTGGTGTCCCAAACTTTAAAACCAGTATTGCCTGGATTAAAATAATACTTCTCAAGGTAACCAGGTGCATCTGGAATATGGGATTTCCTATAATTTCCAAGAATTGTTCCATCACTATCTATGACTGCAACCGAATTAAAATAAGCATTATTTGATCTTTCAAAATAACTTATAGGCAAAACAACATTTAATTCTTTACAAAGTTCAGACATTTCTTTGAGTACTTTGTTGTTTTCAAAGGTTTGGGCCAAGTGAAAGATTTTCTCATCGTATTCGATGCAAAAATAGGGGCTTTGAAATAGTTCTTGGAGTAAGATAATATTCGCACCTTTTTTTGCTGCCTGCACGATAATATTTTTTGCCTTTGAAATATTTTGATCCAACTCCCAACTACAAGACATTTGTGTTGCTGCAACTTTTACTTTCATAGTCATTTACCTTGTTTTATTTTTAAAAATATTTAATTTTCGTTTGATTATATCGCATATTTTGTTTTATGCAATAATATTTTAAATATTTTGGGGGTTTTTTTTAACACGCTATAAGTGGTACCGCCTCCCCGGCTTGAACGGGGGACCTCCTGGTCCACAACCAGGCGCTCTAACCAACTGAGCTAAGGCGGCACTTGAGGGCTGAATAAACGCGCTTACACTTTTATGCAAGGGTGGTTATATTAATCTTTAAATTTAATATCTTTTTTTCAGGTCGCATATTTTCTTTAAATAAACTATCGATCTTAAGTGTAAATATAATGTTAGTTAGGAAAAATAAATATGGGCATAAATAAACAAAGTCAGATCTCAGCTAATTTGCAAATAGGGCCAACCTCAGAGGGTATGGTTAGAATTTATGTTGAAGGCAATAACATAGATTTACCGTTGGATTTCGAGCCTGAAGAGGCCAATGACATTGCTCAAGAATTAATAGCAGCTGCGAAAATTGTTGGACTAAAGGATTAAATTAATTCTTTACTAATCTATATTATATTTTTTGCCGACACTTGGATCAGTAAACCTTCGTAACCGATCCGTGGCATTACGTGATACCTTTATTATTGTATTTTTTCTTTTTGAAGATGTCATCATTCGATAGGGAGCCATTTTGACAATTTCCGCATCATATGAATCGGCTATAATCAAGCCATCATCTGAAGGAAGTATTTTTGTTGGAAAATCTCTAGGTACTGCCCAGAAGTACCGATCACAGAAAGTTAGGTATTTCTCCCACTTACTGTCTTGATTGTAGTCTGCTGTAGATGATTTGCATTCTATTATCCAAATTTCACCTTTTGGGCCAACTGCTATGATATCGACCCTAGAACCTTTTATAGGTGCAAATTCCTCCAAACATGCAAAGTTATATTGCTTTAAGTGTCGACAAACACCCCTAGCAATTAATTGTCCGGCTTTTAATTTAGTGTTCATTCTATCTCTCAGAATAATAGGTGTTAAAAAATTTATTCACAGTCTTACTAACGAATTACTTGGCAAATCAATGCCAAAGGCATAGAGGTGTTGTTGGCGGGTTCTGCCCTTTACGTATATGGGACTATTCTAGTGGCCTTACGTCATCTCAGGGAGCTAGCTCTGGCAAGGTTTTGGCCTTGTTACCTGGCGCCCACCTATAAAATTAGGTCTCGGGAATTGCAAACCCTTTACGACTGCGATCAGGTGCACAACACTTGTGTGCGGGCCCGCCACAAAAAGGAATTAAATGACTAAAGCATTGGTTCGAAAACATGTCTTAAAGGCTCGCAAAGTCGCTTTTGATACAACGACTAAAAATGTTGGGATAACCCTTTTACTAGATGTTATATCGTCTTTTGAAAATATTGAGATAATTTCAGGTTATATGCCGATTAAAACTGAAATTAATCCACTGATCGCCATGCAGGATTTGTCTAAAATGGGCAAACGTATATGTGTGCCCGTTGTTGAGTTGGCAGGTAAACCCTTACTATTTCGAACATGGTCTCCAACCTCAAAGATGATTATTGGCGCCTTTGGTGCAAAAATTCCTGAGAATGGAGAATTAGTAGAACCCGAGCTAATGATCGTCCCACTGGTTGCGTTTGATAGAAGTGGAGCTAGGCTGGGGTACGGTGGAGGCTTTTATGATAGATCTTTGGAAAAATTAAGACAAAAGAAAAAAACTATAGCAATTGGATTTGCATATTCAAGTCAGGAAGTCTTTAAAATTCCTACAGAAAAGACGGATCAAAATTTAGACATAGTTGTAACTTATTAGGAAATTATTTAGATTTATAGGTAAGTTATTATTTTTTATTAATGAAAGTGTAAATCAATCAAATGAGAATATTATTTTTAGGTGATGTCATGGGTAGGGCAGGCCGTGATTCAATAAAAAACAATTTAATGAGCCTGAGAAAATCAATGTCCTTAGACTTTGTCGTTGTAAATGCGGAGAACGCAACCTCAGGTTTTGGTTTGTCGATGCCGCACGCTAAAGAAATTCTAGATGCTGGCGCAGATTGCTTGACTTTAGGCGATCATGCTTTTGATCAAAAAGATATGATGTCTGGAATTTCGTCTGAACCGCGAATAATTAGACCAATAAATTTAGCTAAAACTGCTCCCGGTAAGGGGGCTCAGTATTTTGATTTGCCTGACGGCCGAAAAGTTCTTGTAATTCAGGTGCTTGGTCAAGATGATATTATAAGAGTGCAAGACGATTTTGGTAGATAAAATTTTAAAAGCAAGCCCAAGCCTCTCTGTAGAAGATGCTATTATTTTAGATATTCATGCAGAGGCTACATCTGAAAAGATGGCGATGGGGCATTGGTGTGATGGACGAGTCTCGTTAGTGGTTGGGACACATACTCATGTGCCCACCAGCGATACGATGCTATTACCCAAAGGTACAGGTTATCAAACAGACGCTGGAATGTGTGGGGATTACAACTCAGTGATAGGCATGGAACCTAACGAACCTATTCAGCGTTTTGTGAATGGAATGGTAAAAAATCGCTTTAGTCCTGCTAGTGGAGAGGCATCTTTAAGTGGTGTATTGCTAGAAACTGATGATGTAACAGGGTTAGCAAAAAGTTTGGTTCCAATTCGTTTTGGTGGAAAACTCAAACAAACCCATGGGTGACCATGCGATTTAATTTAACCTTAGTTCTAATTGTAGTGGGTGTTAGCTGGGGTCTGACTGCGCCACTTTCAAAGATTGCTGTTTCAACAGGCCATCATTATTTAGGGCTTCTTATCTGGCAGATAATAGTGATGGTTTTAAGCCTTGGTATAGTGCAGGCGATAAGAAGAAAATATTTTTTCTCCTTAAGTATCAATTCTTTTTTGCGCTTTGGTTTGGTTGCATTGATGGGATCGCTTTTACCTAATTCAATAATGTATAAAACTTATTTCCATTTGCAATCAGGGGTGATGTCCATACTGATTGCTATGGTTCCAATGTTTGCCTTTCCACTAGTTTTAGTGCTTCGAATGGAAAATTTAGAATTTAAACGACTTTTAGGAGTTTTACTTGGTGCAATTGCGATTGCTTTGCTTATTTTACCTCAATTGAATTTGACTAATATGGGGCAATCTGGATGGATCGTATTTGGGTTATTATCTCCATTGTGTTATGCAATTGAGGGTGTTTGGATAAATAAAATTGGGCTTGCTAAACTTGATCCTGTAGAATTAGTTTTGGGATCCTCTATTCTTGGATTGATTGTTTTGCTTCCAGTTACTTTAATAAATGGATATTGGATATCACCTTTTGTTATTTGGGGTCCTGCAGAGATTGCATTAACTCTAATCTCTGATTCATTCACTAATTTACGTTTCATATTTATGGTTGATTGGACGCGCTGGCGTGGTATTTGCAAGTCAAACTTCTTACATATGCACTGCTAGTGGTGTGGGTTTTGCAATGCTAATGCTTGGAGAAGGGTATTCAATTTATATTTGGGGTGCGGTTATACTTATGTTAATTGGTCAAATAATGGTTACCCCGTAGGAACTTAGTCAATACATCCGGGGGTCAGTGGGTTGATTATGTGCGCGAGCTGGCATGCTTAGATAAGCTCTGATACCTTTAAGATCATTGGAGGCTTTTATGGCAGGCCATTCAAAATGGGCAAATATCCAGCATCGCAAGGGACGGCAAGACGCAGTCCGTTCCAAACTATTTTCTAAATTGGCAAAAGAGATTACGGTAGCTGCAAAAATGGGAGACCCCGATCCCGAAAAAAACCCACGACTGCGGCTAGCGGTAAAAGAGGCGAAGTCGGTTTCGGTTCCTAAAGATGTAATAGAACGTGCCATTAAAAAATCTCAGGGTGGCGATGCAGAGTCTTATGATGAAATTCGTTATGAAGGATATGGTCCAGGTGGTGTAGCCGTCATTGTTGAAGCCATGACAGATAATCGCAATCGGACTGCATCGACCGTACGTAGCACTTTCACAAAATGTGGAGGTAACTTGGGAGAGACGGGGTCTGTGTCCTTCATGTTTGACCGTAAGGGGCAGATACTTTTCTCAGCAGCGGTGGGTGATGAAGACACCGTCATGATGGCCGCGCTGGAAGCTGGTGCTGAAGACGTAGAAACTAGTGAAGAAGGTCACGCAATTTTTTGTGCTGATACTGATTTAAATGAGGTTTCAAATGTCTTGGAGGCTACCTTAGGAGAGTCTGAAAGTACTAAACTGATCTGGAAGCCACAAACTACGACGGAGCTGGATCTAGAAGGTATGGAAAAGCTCATGAAGCTAATTGAGACTTTAGAGGACGACGATGACATCCAGCGTGTCACGGCAAACTTTGAAGTCAGCGATGAAGTAATGGCGTCAATTTAATTTGATAAACGTTAACTTGTAGACTTCTACTTCGTAATTTATCTTTGTTAAATATTTACTCGGTCGCTATCTTCGACTTCAGCATTTCGCTCTGCACCATTAGCTGCAAGGCCATCCAAAACTTCCACAATTAAATCTGCAATTGTTCTAAACTCAGCTTCACCAAATCCTCGTGTTGTACCAGCAGGTGTTCCAAGACGTAGTCCAGATGTAACCATTGGTTTTTCTGGATCAAATGGAATTCCATTTTTGTTACAAGTAATATGAGCGCGACCTAATGCTTTATCAGCAATGTTTCCAGTTACACCTTTAGGGCGTAAATCAACAAGCATTACGTGTGTATCTGTCCCGCCAGTAACAATATCTAAACCGCCTTTTATTAATTGGTCAGCTAAAGCTTGTGCATTAAGAATAACTTGAGCTTGGTATTGTTTAAACTCAGGGCGTAAAGCTTCACCAAATGCTACTGCCTTGGCGGCAATCACATGCATTAAAGGGCCACCTTGAATGCCTGGGAATATCGCTGAGTTAAATTTTTTAGCCAAGTCTTCATTGTTGGTTAAAATTAAACCGCCGCGTGGGCCACGTAATGTTTTATGTGTCGTTGTGGTTGCAACGTCAGCATATGGAAATGGGCTTGGGTGTACACCTGCAGCAACTAAACCTGCAAAGTGTGCCATGTCTACATGAAGATATGCACCAACAGAATCAGCAATCTCACGCATGCGCTTAAAATCAATTTGACGTGGAACAGCTGAGCCACCTGCAATGATCATCTTTGGTTGATGCTCTGTTGCTAATGCTTGTACTTGATCGTAGTCCAACAGATTATCCTGAATCCGTACACCATATTGAATTGCATTAAACCATTTTCCAGATTGATTAGGTGCTGCACCGTGAGTTAAATGTCCTCCAGACGCTAGATCCATACCTAAAGTGGTGTCTCCTGGTTTTAATAATGCGAGCATTACAGCTTGATTTGCCTGGCTACCAGAATTTGGTTGAACATTTGCAAACTTACAATTAAATAATTGACATGCACGCTTTATGGCAAGAGCCTCTGCTATATCGACATATTGGCACCCACCGTAGTATCTGCGACCAACATAACCTTCTGCATATTTATTAGTCATTACGGAGCCTTGAGCTTCCATCACTGCGCGGCTCACAATATTTTCAGAGGCAATTAATTCTATTTCGTTTCTTTGCCTTCCAAGTTCTGAACTAATTGATGCATAGAGTTCTGGGTCGCTTTCCGACAATTGTTTTATAAAAAATGAACGTTCCATGATTGACCCTTAAAAATTAAAATTGATTTAAGTTTCCATATAGTGTGAGTTACGCTATAGAAAAGCACAAATCAATGAGGGTGACATTATGTGTCAATTTAAATACAAAATTGATGCAAGCACTATATAAATTGGGGGTAAAAGATGCACAAAATTGCATTTTTAGCAGATGAGACGGAAGATGCACAAAAGGCCTTGAGCGTTTTGACAAAATGGGCACCACTCGACTAAAGATGCTGACACAATTGTTGCTTTGGGTGGCGATGGTTTTATGCTGAGCACTCTTCATGATACTCAATCTTTGTCATTGCCAGTATATGGCATGAATAGAGGTACAGTTGGCTTTTTGATGAATGAATTTTCAGTCGAGACGCTGCCATCATGGTGATAAAGGTGCTGAAGTAGCAGATATTATATTGCCTGGTGCAAGCAGTATGCGCTGATGGCTCAAAAGTTGACGCATTAGCGATCAATGAAGTCTCTCTGTTAAGGGCAGGGCCCCAAGCAGCCAAGTTGAAGATTACTATTGATGATCGAGTACGGATGGAGGAATTGGTGTGTGATGGAGCGTTAGTTTCCACCCCGGCAGGTTCGACAGCATATAATTATTCTTCGCATGGGCCAATATTGCCTACGAGGTCTATGTGGCAATTCTGGGCCTCAGAAACGCTTCAGAAGTTGGCGTGGAGCACTTTTGCCAAAAACTGCAAAAGTTCGATTTGACGTGTTAGAACCAGATAAGCGACCAGTAATGGCAGACGCAGATAGTCGATTTTCTACTCAGGTCTTGAGCGTTGAAATCACGAGTGACCAAGAGACAACACATCGCATTCTTTTCGATCCAGACCATGGTTTAGAGGATAAAATCTGTACAGGATACGAAAAACGATATTAATTTGTTAATTCAAATTTTTTATTTATTTCATTTATTGTTTCTAATTTTAAATGAGTGGGTACAGTGCTCGAAAGTATTTCTTCAACTCTGGTTTTAGCTGTATCTATTAATTTTGGAGACCCAGCATCTTTCCAATCCTGATGACTTCTTCTGTCACTAACAATCGGATATAAATAATCACTTCTCATTCTTTCATATGTTTCTGGTTGACCCAAGAAGTGTCCATCACCATTTACAACATCCTTAATACTATCGAGCGCCAAAGTAGTTTTATTAACCTCGACCTTAGCGCCACTTCTGCGGATTATGCCTAGCATATCGTTATCAATAACTGATGCAACAAATGAAGTTGCCATGAGACTAGCTTGGCTCCCACAGGCCTGTGTGATTAAGTTTACCCCTGAAAGTGCAGCCATTTGAATATTTGATGCTTTTTCAAAGCCAGATTGAGCGTCTGGTAATTTACTGTCGGTTGCACCAGATATAGTAGAGTTTGCTAAGCCATAATATTGGGCCATTTGGCCTGCCATAGCAGTTGCAAGGGGTTGTTCAGCACTCCGTCTGAAATTGCTCCTGTCCTAAGATCAGTAATCATTGGTCTTGGTCCAAATATTAATATCGCCTGCTTATCTACTAACCACCCTAGTATCATTCCAGCCATAGTTTCAGCTAACGTTTGTGCTATTGCACCGGCTAAAGTAACAGCACTCGATGCTCCAACTTGTGCGAATGTGTTTACATTTATTGGAAGGCCAGATTTAACCCCTTCAATTAAAACATCGCAAGAATCTGGATCAAAACGTAAGGGTGAGACGACGTGGTTTGTATTTAATGAGATTAGATTCTTATTATTTTTTTTCTGCTCTTCTGATCGGATATAGTCCAAAACCTTTTTTATTTCTTTAACGTCATTAGCATTTGATACGCTCGTCATAATATGCTTTGAAGTTCCCCGTAAGCATGCGAATACCGTATTAATATCTAAACTTTTTTGAGTCTTTATATCGCGTGCAATTACGGTTCGTGAGAAAAAATCAACATTTTCCAAATGTTCCACCAAACGTGCATTATCATAGAGATCATTAAGCTGAGAGTCTCTAAACTCACCAGTTTTAAAATCAACAATTTGTGGGGTCGCTCCGCCAGTACCGAAGTAAACCTCCTTACCGCTGATTGGAAGGTCATTTTTTGCTTCCTGGCCATGTAAGATTAATGGGTGCGCCAGAGATGCTATAGCGTCTTCTGTCATTGATTTAGGGAAATACAATCTGCCATTTTTTATTAAAGCACCTGCAGAAGAGGCTACTTCCGAAGTGTTTTGACTTATTTCACTTAGACCAATTTCACTTAAGATGTATAGAACTGCTTTGTGTATTTGTTCACATTCATTTTGGTCTAGTACTTTTAAAGTACCACCAAAGCTTTTGAATTTAGTTTTTTCTTCTATATCTTTCGTATTACTACGTCTTCGTCTAGATATTTTATCATCAATTTTGGGCATAAGTTAATCCTTGAAGCTCCGGCTGTCTTTAATTTGATCCCAAGCCCATACTACTTCTTGAAGGCGATCCTCGTCTGTTCTTTCCCCCCCATTCATATCTGGATGAAGGTCTTTAACCAGTTTCTTATATTGTTTACGAATTTCCGATTTGGTCATACTGTCTCTAGATTCTAAAATATTAATAGCTCTTCTTTCTGTTGCCCCTAATCTTTTTGAGTAAATTGCCCCACGGACGTCTTCACGTGTTCCCTTCTCACCAAGAACATCTAATGGATCACTTATACCAAGACGAGCCCATGCTTTTTGTTCAGATTCTCTACCTTGATCTCTGAAGGGTTTAGTTGGCCGATCCCCTATTTTATCTGATTTGACTTGATCTTCAAATTCTTTTGGCGTTTGATTTTCAAAAAAATTCCAAGTTAAATTGTATTCTCTCACATGCTCCATGCAAAACCAGAAAAATTCTGAATTATTGTCAGCAGATTTTGGTGCTCTATATTTCCCAGATTTGTTACAACCAGCTTTTTCACAAACTTGTCTGGAGGTATCAACCGCACCGGTTGAGGCTTTACGTCCTTTCGTCCGACGTTTCTTGTCAGATGAAATCGACATATCAAATTCAAATAAAGGTTTTTTATCCATTGTTCAGTCTCTTGTTTTGGAATCAGGCACCATAGTGTAGGAGGATTGAACGTAATGCCAACCCCATTAAGGAAATAAAGTAAAAAAAATGTTAATCAAAGATCAAATATTAGAAAAATTGCAATCAAAATTTAAACCTTCTTATTTAAATGTAGAGGATCAATCTGAATTACATCGAGGTCACGCCGGATGGGATGAGGGAGGAGAAAGCCATTTTCATATTAAAATTAATTCAGCCGTATTCATTGGTATGTCTCGATTGAAGCAACATCGTGCTATTTATTCCGCTCTAACTCCTGAGCTCATAAAAAAAATCCATGCCATCTCGATGGAAATTTTTTGTGACTGATACTATTTCAATATTTTGTTTTTAATTAATTCATTTACGACGGAGGGGTTCGCTTTACCGCCTGTGGCTTTGATAACTTGACCTACAAACCAACCAGCATATTTTTGGATTTATTTTTGCTTTAGCTGCCTTGATCTGGGTTTTCTAAAATTATTTTATCAACTGCCGCTTCTATTGATCCGACATCTGTAACTTGTTTCATTCCAAGTTCTTTAACAATCTTCTTAGGATTACCACCTTCGTTCCAAACAATTTCAAATAATTCTTTTGCAATCTTGCCAGATATCTCATTCGAGGAAATTAAATCTAAAATATCACCCAATTGAGTTGTGGAAATTGGACTCTCTTTTATTGTTAAATCTGCCTTATTCAAGCGACCAAATAATTCATTTATTACCCAATTAGCAGCTTGTTTTCCGTCACGGCCCGTCGCAATTTTTTCAAAATATTCAGCATCAGAAAGATCAGCTGTAAGAACACTTGCATCATATTCAGTGACTTTAAATTCCTTTATGAAGCGAATTTTTTTTTCGTCCGGAAGTTCGGGAAGATTTTCTGCAATTCCATCGACCCATTTTTGATCTATTTCAAGTGGCAAAAGGTCTGGGTCTGGAAAATACCTATAATCATGGGCTTCTTCTTTTGAACGCATCGACCTTGTTTCATTTTTCTCAGCGTCATAAAGACGTGTTTCTTGATCAATTGTTCCACCATCTTCAAGAATAGAAATTTGTCTTCTTGCTTCAAAATCTATTGCAAGTTGTATAAACCGCATTGAATTCATATTTTTAAGTTCGCATCTTGTCCCAAGATGGCTAAAATCACCTGATGCGCGAAATTTTTCATATTGGCCTGAGGGACAAACGGAAACATTTACATCTGCTCTTAAACTTCCGTTTTGCATGTTGCCATCGCAAGTTCCTAAATATCGAAGTATTTGCCGTAATTTACCAACATATGCTGCTGCTTCTTCTGGTCCTCTAATGTCTGGACGGCTTACTATTTCCATCAAAGCTACACCAGTTCTATTTAGATCCACAAAAGACATATTTGGGTCCATGTCATGTACTGATTTACCAGCATCTTGCTCTAAATGAATTCTTTCAACCCTTACAAGCCTTGCTTGCTTATTGCCCATTTCAACTAATACTTCACCTTCTCCAACGATTGGATGATATAACTGACTTATTTGATATCCTTGTGGTAAATCTGGGTAAAAGTAGTTTTTCCGATCAAATTGTGAAAATAAGTTGATTTCTGCTTTCAATCCCAAGCCAGTACGAACGGCTTGCTCGACGCAGAATTTATTAATCACGGGCAGCATTCCGGGCATAGCGGCGTCGACAAATGATACATTAGAATTTGGCTCAGCTCCAAATTCTGTTGACGCACCAGAAAATAACTTTGCTTTAGACGATACCTGAGCATGGATTTCCATCCCAATAACGAGTTCCCAATCGCCCTGGGCGCCAGAAATTACTTTTGGTGACGGTTGCGAATAATCTAAGTCAAGCATCATTCTACCTTATTTGATTTCATTGTATTAATTTATTAATCTAATCTATTGTTGTAAGCTTTATTTAGGCTTTACTGAGTATACGGTCAATCATCTCTTTGGTATCTCTGGAAAGATTTGCCGTTAGTAATATTCGATTTAACTGTTCGTTAGATTTATTCTGGCGATTTGTGTCATATTTTCTCCAAGATTGGAATGCCGTACAAAGTCTAGCCGCAGTTTGAGGGTTAATTTTATCAATTTTAATAACCCAATCAGCAGTAAATTTGTAACCATTTCCTGAAAAATCGTGAAATCCTGCTGGATTGCCAGAGCAAAAGCTTGAGATTAACGACCGAACTCTATTTGGATTCCTAAAGTCAAAGTCTATGTGAGTTGATAGTTTTTTCACATTTTCTATTACATTTTCCGGATCACTATAAATTGTTTGTAAGGCAAACCATTTATCAATTACTAATTTATCAGTTTTCCAAGCTTCATAGAACTGATTTACGGCCTGGTGTCTAAACTTAGTAGACATCAAGGGGATAAATGCTGCTTGTATATCTGTCATATTTTTAGCTTCATTAAACCTAACATACGCGAGCTTACCGCCATCGACAAAAGTATTCAATTTGAGCAAAGTAGCGTATAGGTCTCTTTTTCCAGAACCTATTTTAATTAATTTACTGTCATTAAATGGCGTTAGTTCACTCAAAAGTTCATTGAAATCGTTGTGCAGAATTTGGGCTAATTCTGCCTGGGTTGATTGTAATGCCTGATGAATTTTTACGGGGTCTGGAATTTTATTTAACTTTATGATGTCTTCTATTAAACTATCGTATGTAGGTAACTTTAACAATAGTGCTTTAAATCCAGCATCTAGATTTTTATCACTAAGAATATCTTTAATTGAACTTGCAAATAAGCTGTTAATTTCTGTACCTTTTAAAATAGTTTGTAGAACTGATGTGCGGGCCAATTTTTGCCCAAATTCCCATTTGTTAAATTCGTTTGTATCATGTCTTAGCATGAACGCGTTATGCTCATCCGTAGTTTTATGGTTAATTATTATTGGTGCAGAAAAGTCTCTAAGTATAGATGGAAAAGGTTTGGTTTTAATATTATCAAACTTAAATTCTTTTAACTCGCTAGATTGACGACTGTTTTCCCTTTTTATACCGTGTTTATTTAAAAGTCCAAATGATATTGGAATTAGCAATGGTTTTGAGTTTTTATTTTTTTTGCCAAGTTGCTGACAAAGTTTTAAAGTATATGTTTCGTTTTCGTACCTCTCATCAACAGTCACAATCGGGGTGCCAGCTTGATCATACCATAATTTAAATTGTTCTAAATCCATTTTGTTATGATCTTCAAAAACTTTTATCCAGTCATCAATGGTGCACGCTTCTCCATCATGTCTTTCGAAATACAAGTTTAATGTTTCTTTATAGGCTTTAGGTCCAACCAGTTTGTGGAGCATATTTATTAATTCAGCCCCTTTTTCATATATAGTAGCAGTATAAAAATTATTTATTTCAGTATATTTTTGAGGACGAACTGGATGGGAAAGGGGCCCGCTATCCTCTGCAAATTGTCGATTTTTTAAGCTCATTAACGTCAGTAATTCTTTGAATTGCCCTAGAGCGAAGATCAGAGGAAAATTCTTGATCTCTAAAAACTGTTAAACCCTCCTTTAAAGTTAATTGAAACCAATCTCTACAAGTTACTCTATTTCCAGTCCAATTATGAAAATACTCGTGCGCTACTATGCCTTCTATGCGCTCAAACGTCGCTATCAGTGGCGGTTTCGGCGAGGCTAGGACATATTTTGAATTAAAAATATTTAATCCTTTATTTTCCATAGCACCCATATTGAAATCATTTACTGCAACTATCTGAAAGATATCTAAATCATACTCTCGATCATAATTTATCTCATCCCATGACATGGATCTTTTCAATGCATCCATCGCAAAGGCACATTTATTAATATCTTCTTTGCGCACCCATATTTTAAGAATAATTCTTTTTCCAGATTTGGTAACGAAATGATCATCAAAACTTAGTAATTTACCTGCAACTAGTGCAAATAGATAGGATGGTTTTGGCCAAGGGTCTTCCCATTCACTCCAGTCCTTAGTCTCGTTGGTTTTATTTCCGTTTGAAAGTCGCACGGGTAGATCACTTTCAACCCTTACTTTGAACTTCGACATTATATCTGGTCGATCCTGATAGTAAGTTATTTTTCTAAAACCTTCTGCTTCACATTGAGTGCAATACATTCCATTTGATAATATAAAGGCCTTCTAACGATGTATTAGCTTCGGATTAATCTCTGTAACTATTTCAAGGATAAAAGGCTTATATGGCAAGTCGGCTGAGCCAAGATATAAGCCTCGTTCTTGAATATTTACTTTTGATAAATAGTCTGAACCATTTAAGTTAATTGATTTTAACTTTAATTCTATTCCGTCAAGAAATAGTTTTGATTTCTTAAGAGGAGTAATAGTCATTTTTGAAGTGACGATTGTTCTGGTGGGGTGTAATTTAAATGTTAAAAAAACACTGTCAATTCTATGATTAGGGGATTTGTAGTCAGATAACAAAGTAGGTTTTTGATTAGCAGTTTTCATTGAGTCGAACTCTTTTTTTTATAATGAATTATAATTACAATGTATCGTATATGTAATAGCCGATTTAGTTATGGAAGAAGATATTTCAATCATTAATAGCAATACAAGAAATGAAAAAGTATTAACCGAGTGAAAATTAAGTGAGATTTTAATGACAAAATATTTACAAAAATTTAGTTTAAAAGTTGATGAAAAGCAGTTAATTTTTTAATAAATGACATTCTGCCGGGGCTAAAAATTACAGAAGAAACATTTTGGAAATGTTTTAGTGAAACGGTTCAAGTACTTGGTCCAAAAAATCAAGAAATACTCAGGGTTCGTAAATATATGCAGAGCCAGATAGATTCTTGGCATATCAAAAATAAAAACGTACCTTATAATTTGCAAGCATTTAAGGAGTTCTTAACGGAAATTAATTATATTGTTCCTGAGGGTGATAAGTTTAAAGTAGATACTGAAAATGTGGATCCTGAAATCGCTATAATCGCGGGGCCTCAGTTAGTGGTTCCAATTACCAATGCGAGGTATGCTCTTAACGCGGTAAATGCAAGGTGGGGTTCTCTTTATGACGCTCTATATGGGACTGACATGATAGATGGAGAAATCCATGGCACAGGTTATTCCAAAGAACGAGGTGCGAAAGTTGTAACTTTGTCAAAAGAATATCTAGATAAAATTTTTGGCCTAAAAGGTTTGAAATGGCAAGATATTACAAACATTGATTCCGTAAGAAAATTTTTAATAAATTCCAAACAATATCTTGGAAAGATTAATACCGGTATATTACTCGAAAACAACAATTTACTTGTTAAAATTAAAGTAAATAAAAATGATACCATTGGAGTTGATGATCCAGCTGGAATTTGTGATATTTTATTTGAATCAGCTATTTCTGTAATAATGGATTGTGAAGATAGCGTAGCAACTGTTGATGTCGATGATAAAATTTTAGCCTATAAAAATTGGTTGGGCTTGATGAAGGGCAACCTGAGTGAAACTGTTCGAAAAGATGGTAATGAATTTATACGTTCAATTAATGATGATGAATTATATGAAGCTCCATCAGGAGATAAACATAAGATAAAAAATCGCTCTTTAATGATGGTTCGAAATGTAGGGCATTTGATGACTACTTCAGCTATCCTAAATGCTGAAAATCAGGAAATTGGAGAGGGCTTGATGGATGCATATTTCACTATTTTATGCGCTCTTCATGACGAGAATTCGCAAAAAAGAAATTCTAAATTTGGATCTATTTATATAGTAAAACCAAAAATGCATGGGCCAGAGGAAGTAAAGTTTGCTGATGAGATTTTTTCTTCGGTTGAGGATGCTTTGAGTATAACAAGAAATACTGTAAAAATCGGAATTATGGACGAAGAACGTCGAACGAGCCTGAACCTAAAAGAATGCATTCGGGCGGCAAGATCTAGAGTAGCATTTATCAACACTGGCTTTCTTGATAGAACAGGTGATGAAATTCACTCATCAATGGAAATGGGGCCATTTCTACCTAAATCACAAATAAAATCAGAACCTTGGATTGCTGCTTACGAAGATCAAAACGTTGACGTTGGATTAGCCTGTGGCTTGCAGGGAAAAGCTCAAATTGGGAAGGGAATGTGGGCAGTTCCTGATAACATGGCCGATATGATGGATCAAAAAATATCTCATCCTGATTCTGGAGCGAATTGCGCTTGGGTTCCTTCTCCAACTGCTGCATCACTTCATGCTTTACATTATCACAAAATCAATGTTGCTCACCGACAAACTGAACTTGCTATTCAAGGCATAAGAAACTCTACTGACGAACTACTAAGAACACCTATTTTTGATAGAAATAATTGGTCTGAAGAAGAGATAATTAGTGAAATTGAAAATAATGCTCAGGGTATTTTAGGCTATGTCGTTAGATGGGTAAACGATGGAATAGGGTGCTCAAAAGTTCCTGATATAAATAATATTGGTTTAATGGAGGATAGAGCAACATGTCTCTTCTCAACATATAGCTAATTGGATCCATCATGGAATTTGTACAAGAACAAGTTCAAACTATTATGAAAAAAATGGCTAAAATTGTTGATGAGCAAAATAGTGAGGATGCAAGTTATGAACCTATGGGACCTTCATTCAACGGATTAGCTTTTAGCGCTGCATGCGAACTCGTTTTTGAAGGACGGACTCAACCGTCGGGTTATACAGAGCCAATTTTACATTAAAATAGAATAAAACAAAAAATGAACACACTTAATTTATAAAAAAAAGGATTTTTATATGGCAGCTCCAAAAAATAGCTTCAAAGAAGCCCTAAAAAACCATCAATTACAGATAGGTTTTTGGCAAAGTTTATCTTCAGTAACAACTGCAGAAATTTCGGCTCAAGTTGGCTTTGATTGGTTATTGATTGATGGGGAGCATGCACCAAATAGTGTTGAAAATATTGCTAATTTATTAAGAGTTATCGATGCGTCTGATAGTAATGCTGTTGTACGAGTGGTTGCAGGCATTACTCATGATATTAAACAAATTTTAGATGTTGGTGCTCAAACAATTCTAGTTCCTATGGTTGAGACTGCTCATCAAGCACAAGAAATGGTTCGTGCTGTACATTATCCACCATCCGGAGTTAGAGGTGCAGCATCAATAACGAGAGCAGCAAAATATGGTAACATATCAAATTATGCGGCAAGTGCTAACGACGAGATATGCCTTCTTGTTCAGGCTGAAAGCCAAACAGCCTTAGACAATTTAGAGTCTATTTGTGCTGTCGAGGGTGTAGATGGAGTATTTATTGGCCCTTTTGATTTAGCAGCAAGCATGGGTTTTATAAATGATCCTAATAATGAACTTGTGCAACAAGCTATAGAACAAGCAATAGTTAAAATCATTTCATGTGGAAAAGCTGCTGGTATATTAATGACGGACGAAGTGAGAGCAAAAAAATACATTGAGATGGGTGCATTGTTTGTTGCCGTAGGTACGGATGTTAGTACTTTTTTAAATGGTACAAAATCATTACTTTCTAATTACAAAAATTTAGAAAAGTTTGAAAAAACTCAATCTATATATTAAATTTTCTCATCAACCCATTGAACTATTTGATTTATATTGGATCTGGATGTCCTAAAATTATTTATGGGATGTTTGCTATTTTCGTAACCAAATGAAATCGCACAAACAATACTCTTTTCCACTGGTATTTTCAAAGTACTTCTAACTATATCGGATAAGGATGCTATAGCCGCTTGTGGAATTGTATTTATATTTAGTGCAGTAGCTGCTAGAGTAAATGCGGTTACATACGCACCACAATCAATAGCTCCGTATGTACCTAAGGATTTTTCACTTGTTATGATAGCAACGTGTGGCGCCCCAAAAAATTTAAAGTTTTCATGCATTTGCATTATTGCTTTGCTCGGCTCTCCTTTTTGAATACCAACTGAATTGTAAAGTTGTAATCCACACTCTTTTCTTCTCTCCCGGTAAATTCCGTTATATTCAAGGGGAAATGCGATGTCAGGACTTTCGATACCTTTAGATGCCGCTGCTAATAGATTGTTTGACAGCTCTTTTAGAGCTTCACCGCTGCAAACTGTGACTGTCCAAGGCTGAGCGTTACACCAAGAAGGTATTTTTTGAGCTATGTTCAATATGTCTTCGATTGTTTCTTGTTTTACCGTTTTGCAAGAAAAGACCGGCAAGTATACTATCGACGTTTCAGAATGCTATTCAATACTTTTATGTCAGTCATATTATTTTCAATCTCTTTTAAGTTATGGTTCATACTTTGTTTGTCAAAAGTTCATTAATTCTTTAACTATTTTGGTAACTATTGGGCGAGCATCTTTATTGTTCATACCTGGTTTTAATCGATTATCGTATAATATTTTTAGTAAATTTTCATCATGTGTTGTTAAGAAGGCGAATTCTTCATCATCGTTAAAAATTGATGGTCTAGCGATTTTACTATCATTTGACAAACCTAACGATTGAGCCATTTCTTCGTGAATGCAAGATTTTCGCATAAGTCGTGAATGTTCAGATTTAATTAAAATTATTGCAGCGGTATACTCATAAGCGTTGGAAGGCTTTGACAAGGCGAAGGCTGAACAAAACGTCGTTCTTGGGCTTGAAGTGATAGCTTTTATCATTGCGGGTGATGCTGTGGTATTAATTCTTTCAATTTTTCACCAAAGTTTCTTTGTTCATCTAAATCAAGAAATAATATGATAAAATTAATTCATATATAATTATAAATAATATAGATAGTCCAGTTAAACTTGATAGCCGTATTTGAAAGTTAGCGATATTTTTTTATCAATTTTGATCTTTCTGATGTTAGGTTCAGCAACCTCATTAATTTTAATTGCAGTTTGTAATCTTGGTTCAGTTAACTTATCTAAATAATATTCATCAATAACTTTTATAATATATTCATCATAAAGTGCTATTTTTTCGAAGTTTTCGATTAAATTTTTTGAAGTATAAGGGCTGTCTGCTTCACCCAGATCTGTTCTAAGTAACCCTCTGGATTTTAATCGTCTAGAAGTTCTATAGTAATATTTTTTGAGTTGAATACTTTCAATTGACCGAGACACTGCAGTATTATTGAGTCCATGAGTATTCATGCTTAAATTGGAGCATGAGACAACAAGAATTGTAATTGTAATTAAAATAAACTTAAAAAATATTACTCAATTTTAAATTCTTTCTAATTCAAATAATTATTTATTTTTCCGATCTCGGTTTAATCTACGTTGATATCTAGTCTGAATGAATTCAACTAAAAATAATACTACTATCGAGAAATAAAACGTGGATTTTGACATAGGAATCAATGGGTAGCCAAATATTTTAATCTGTAAGCTTTCATTGTGCATCGCGTGCGATGCTGCAGTTCCACTTTCACCCAGTAAAACTACTCCTACAATCAAGAGAATGAACAAACCTAATACTTCATACATTCGATTACGTTCTAAAAACTCAGTGACTTTGTCTGCTAGGACAACCATGGCAATTCCTGAAGTTAAAATGGCAATTATTAATAGTATCAAAACGTCGGTAATTGCTATTGCTGAAAGTATTGAATCAAAGCTAAATATTAGATTCATAAAAACTATTAATAAAATTACTAAATTTTAAGATTATACAATTGATCACTGGATGCATCCAAGTGTTCATTTGATAGGAGGTGATTGATTTCTTTCACTGCTGTATAAATTATGAAAATTCCGCCAAACAAAAAAACTACAGAAGCAAAGTTAATTCCACCTTCAATCCACCCTTGAAATTCAAATATATAGAATGGTTTTTTGAGTTTTTCAATTAAATGTATCATAATAAAAAGCAAAACAACTCTTAATAAAACTGCAATTATTATACCCCAAAAACGTACTTTTTTTTGAGACTCTTTTGGAGCTCTTTGGCTTTCAATAGAAATATATAAGAGATTATCAAAGCCTAATACTGCTTGTAAAAAAATTAAAACCAAAAGGCTTCCAATATTTTCTATCGTAAATAATTCCAACATTTTATCCTAATTCATTCATTCATTCATTACATTTAATCAATTTCTTTTAGATATCCTTTTTGAAGGATTTCTTGCATCAGGCAAGGATTTTTTTTTGCGGCGAATAGTTTGTTTAATTTGCGTAGATGGTTCTTTTTGATCAGTCTGTAGGTTAAATAGACTCCCAAGTTGTGATTTTAGCACACTTAATTTTATTTCCTCAACTTCGTTAGCTTTTAATTCTTCAAGTCGGAATGGGCCATAGCTTATTCGAATTAGTCGACTTACTTTGAAACCTAATTCATTCATTGCACGCCGTATTTCTCGATTTTTACCTTCTTTTATACTTATCGTTAACCAGGCGTTTGAACCTTGCTGACGATCAATGGTGATGGCCATTGGTCTAAATTTTTCACCATCAACAGTTATCCCATTCTTAAGTTTATCTAATATTTCTGGTGTTGGTAAACCATTTATTCTTACTCTGTATTTTCTTGTCCATCCTGTTGAAGGTAGTTCAAGCTTTCTTTTTAATTCGCCATCATTTGTTAAAAGTAATAATCCTTCAGAGTTCAAATCTAATCTTCCAACACTCATCACTCTTGGAAGATTACTAGGTAAATTGTCAAAAACAACTTTTCGACCTTTTTCGTCTTTCTCAGATGTGACAAGGCCTATGGGTTTATTGTACTTCCATAATCGGGTCGTCTCTGCGGAAGGTAAGGGTATTTTATCAACCACTATCTTATCTGAAGAAATAATGTTTAATGCTGGTGTTGATATAACCATGCCATTTACAGTTACACGCCCATCCAAAATCATTTTTTCTGCACCTCTTCGAGATGCAAGACCAGCCCTTGCTATTACCTTGGCTATGCGGTCGCCTGTTTTTTTTATTTCATCCATACCCTTCGTCAACATGGTTAGGCGTTGTTGTCAAATCCAAAAGGTATTAAATAACATAATTATGATATTTAATACCTTTATGGATATTGCGATAGAAGAAGCAAAAAAAGCTGGTGCAAGAGGTGAAGTCCCGATTGGGGCAGTTGTAATTGATGATTGTGGTAAAATTATATCAAGAGATGGTAACCGAACGATTGAATTGAACGATCCAACTGCACATGCAGAGATTTTAGTTATACGAAAAGCATGTTCAATACTGAAGAATCAACGTATTAGAAGGTTCAAAAATGTATGTGACCCTTGAACCTTGTAGTCTGTGCAGCAGCAATTTCTAATGCGAGAATTGCTAAATTATATTTCGGTCCAGAAGATAAAAAATCAGGTGGTGTTTTGAATGGACCAAAGATATTCTCTCATAAGCAATGCCATCATAAGCCTGAAGTGTTTGATGAAATTGGTAGTTCAGATAGCAGAGAGATTTTAAAAGAATTTTTTAAATCAAAAAGATCTTAATTATATTATTTTCAAATAAGTTTGGATTTTTTTTTAAAAAGTCACTTTCTAGAGGTTGCGAACAAGAGTAGCTGGGGTTAAACCACATCTAAATAATCTCATTTGAGGGAAGTTCATGTCGATTGATAAAGATACTGCAGCTCGCGTCGCACGATTAGCGAGAATATCGGTTCCAGAACAAGAATTGACAGATTTAGCAGACCAACTTTCAAACATAATTGGCTTCATGGAGCAATTAAATGAAGTTGATGTGGAGAATGTAGATCCAATGACCTCTGTTACACCTACTTTGCTAAAACAACGTCCTGATTTGATTAATGACGGTAATCAACAGGAAAAGATACTGTCAAACGCTCCAGACTCCCGAGAGGGTTTCTTTGCCGTACCAAAGGTTGTGGAATAGTAAGATGGAAAATTTTGCGAAGTTAACTATTTCTGAAGCCAGAGATAAATTAAGAAATAAAGAATTAACTAGTCTTGAAATCACTGAAAGTTGCCTGGTTTCAATTAGTCAATCGAAGAGTTTAAACGCTTTTTCGATTAGCACTCCCGACTTAGCTTTAGAGCAAGCAAAAAATGCAGATAAAAGGATAGCATTGGGAGAAGCTCCAAGTATGTGTGGTATTCCCATAGGTATTAAAGATCTTTTTTGTACCAAAGGCGTTGCAACCCAAGCTGCTAGTGCCATTTTAAAAGGGTTCATACCGGAATACGAAAGTACGGTCACTCAAAATTTATGGGATGATGGTGCAATAATGCTTGGTAAGTTAAATATGGATGAGTTTGCAATGGGATCATCAAATGAAACCTCGATATATGGAGCAGCGATTAATCCATGGCGTGGAGGAAACTCAGAGGTGCCTTTAACGCCGGGAGGGTCCTCAGGTGGGTCAGCAGCGGCAGTGGCAGCAGATTTATGCCTAGCAGCCACTGGAACCGACACTGGAGGCTCAATAAGGCAGCCTGCAGCATTTACAGGAACTGTTGGAATAAAACCAACATACGGTCGAGTGTCTCGCTGGGGTGTTGTCGCATTTGCGTCTTCTTTAGATCAGGCTGGTCCAATGACAAAATGTGTTAGGGATGCAGCAATAATGTTAGAAGCTATGTCTGGTCATGATGCTAAAGACTCAACAAGCGTTGATATCCCTGTTCCAAATTTTGAAAGTTTTTTAAACTATTCAAAGACAATTAAAGACCACAATATTAAAGTATGGACGGTATGCCTCTAGAAATAGAAAAATTGTGGGCACAAGGTGCCGAAATGCTCAAAGATTCAGGGGCTATTGTTGTTGATGTTAATCTTCCACACACTAAATATGCTCTACCTGTTTACTATGTCCTAGCACCTGCTGAAGCGTCTTCTAATTTAGCTAGATATGATGGCGTGCGTTATGGACATAGGGCAACATTAAAAGCAGGTGATAATATTGATGAGATGTATTCCAATACCAGAGCAGAAGGCTTTGGAAAGGAAGTTCAGAGACGAATTATGATTGGAACTTATGTTTTATCATCTGGTTACTATGATGCTTATTATAGAAAAGCACAGCGTGTGAGAACTTTAATAAAAAGAGATTTTGATGAAGTGTTTGCAAATGGTGTGGATGCTATTTTAACGCCTACGACCCCCTCTGCAGCCTTTCCAATTGGCGAAATGAATGACAAAAATCCAATTGAAATGTATTTAAATGATATTTTTACTGTGACAGTTAATCTTGCTGGATTGCCGGGTATTTCAGTTCCTACTGGATTAGATAAAAAAGGACTTACCACTTGGATTGCAACTTATTGGCAGGCCTTGGGAAGAGGCAGAGTTATTAAATACAGCTTTTGTCTTGGAAAATGCATTGCAATTTTCTGAAAAACCTCAAAACTGGTGGTCAAATAGTTAAAAAATTAAATCAACTGATCGATAATTTGAAAATTATATCAAAACCCTCTCCTAATTTTGGCATCCGCAGAGATAAAGCGTACCCATCTATTATTGTTTTACATTATACTGCAATGGATAGTGCGGACGACGCTCTAGAGCGTCTATGTGATCCAGAGACAGAAGTTTCCAGTCATTACTTAATAGATGAAAAGGGGCAAATTTTCTTCTTGGTTGATGAAGAGAATAGAGCTTGGCATGCTGGAGAAGGTAGCTGGGGTGATTGTGAAGATATTAACTCTTCATCTATTGGGATAGAGCTTTCTAATTCTGGTGAAGCTCCTTTTTCCTTTCTATTGATGCAAATTTGGTATTTTTGATTAATAAAATCACTAATAGGTGGAATATAAAACCAAATAATATCATTGGTCATTCTGATTTGGCTCCAGGCCGTAAAAAAGATCCTGGCAGACATTTCGATTGGGCTTGGTTAGAATTTCTTGAATTGGCTTCTAAATCAGTGTAAAATTAATTTTGATTATGATTTTTGGAAGAATTTAGAGAAAATAGGATATATGCTTCCAGTCTTAGCAAGTCAAAAACTTGATGTAATTGAGGCATTCAGAGCTCGTCATTGTCAAAATAATTATGGTCCACTCAATGAAAAAGATATTTTTATGGCCAGTGGTGTCGTGAAACGCTTGAAAAATTCTATTTGAGTCAATATCTACGCCATGTGCGGATAGCTGGATGGTCGCGTCTATTTTTTAGTCGAGGAAAGTCCGGACTCCACGAAGAATGGTGCCGGATAACGTCCGGCCAAGGTAACTTGAGGGAAAGCGCCACAGAAAATAAACGTCCTGTGATCAGGTCACGGTGAAAAGGTGAGGTAAGAGCTCACCGCAGATTTGGTAACAAGTCTGGCAAGGCAAGCCCCACCTGGAGCAATGCCAAATAGGAACCATGCCCAACATTTGTTGGCGAAGACTTTGCTTCGAATGGTTCGGGTTGGCAGCTAGATCCTATTGGTAACGATAGGACGAGATGAATGGCCATTGCCGTGTAAACGGTACAGAATCCGGCTTACAAGCTATCCGCACACTTACTAAAAATACTTCACCCATGTATTATTTATTGAAATAAAAAGGGTTTAGTGTTGACACCACAACAGCCAAGTGTAAAACGCCTCAAAACAGGTACCTATGTGGTCTTAACATTGGAGTTTAATAATGGCTAAACCAACTACTATAAAAATTCGTCTTAATTCGACTGCTGATACTGGCCATTTTTATGTTACAAAGAAAAATGCTCGGACTATGACAGATAAGATGGTATTAAAAAAATATGACCCTGTTGCTAGAAAACATGTGGAATATAAAGAAGGTAAAATTAAATAATTTTACCAAATAAATAAAAAAAAGCCGCCTTGTTTTGGCGGCTTTTTTTATGATTAAATTATTATTTAAATTTTATTTTAATTTCTGTTTCCAAAAAGTGAAGTAAAAACATAAACATATTTAAAAAATCTAAATATAAAATTTAATGCTCCCATTATAGCTGATTTTTCTATCCATTCGTTTTGACCATTCTGCGCCATCTGAATATATGTGTTTTTGATTTTTTGAGTATCATATGCTGTTAAACCAACAAAGATTAGCACCCCAATTACTGATATTGCATACATTAACGCTGGTGATTGCATCCAAATATTAACTATTGACGCAACAATTAATCCTATAACGCCCATTATCAAAAAACTTCCCATCCCTGAGATGTTTCGTTTTGTTGTGTAGCCATATAAACTTAAACCTGCAAAAGCTATTGATGTAACTAGAAACGTTTGAGCGATGGAGACGCTTGTATAGATCATGAATATATATGATATGGATAAACCCATCAAAGCTGAAAATGCATAAAATATTAGTTGGGCAGTCGATGCCCTAAGCCGATTGATCATTGATCCCATTGCAAAAACGACAACTAATGGAGCAAACATTACAACCCATCTAGACATGCCTGTAAATAATGACATTACAAGTGTTTCGTTATTTCCGACGATATATGCGACACCGCCTGTTAGAAACAAGCCAATTGACATTAAAGCGTATACTTTGTTCATGTGAGCGCGCAGGCCTACATCTATATTAGCTGAAGATATACTTGCGCTTGATTTTCGAACTGACTGTGAGTCGACCATTTGTTACTCCTAAATAATATTGGGGACTTTGTTTTTCTTGATCCCTACATAACTATACATATCATGCAATATTAATCAAATTTCAAGGCTTGATAGAGTAAAGAGTTAATAAATATTTGATTTTTATGTTACTTTGACAATCACTTTTCCAGTTGCTTTTCGTTCTCTAAGAAAATCTAGTGCTTCATTGGCACTTTCTAATGGTAATATATGACTTATATGGGGTTTCAATTTTCCTTCGTCGTACCATTTAAATAGTTTCTTAAAACTTTCGAGTAATACTTTAGGATTAAATTTAACGTAGCCTCCCCAATAATAACCAATTACTTCAATATTCTTAACCAATATTATATTCGCTGGTATTTGTGGTACATCACCACTCGCAAAGCCCAACGGTAAAATTCTAGCCTCTGGATTGCAGGATCTTAAGGCTGATTTAAATTGTTCACCTCCAATAGGATCGTACACCACATCAGCACCACCTAAAGCCTTGACTGTTTTTCTTATGTCTTCATCTTCAGAATTAATTAGATGATCTGCTCCCATCTTTTTGCAAATCTCTAATTTTTCCTTTCCTCTTGCACAGGCGATCACTTCTGCACCCATAAGTTTACCTAGCTCAACTGCTGTTAATCCTACCCCGCCTGATGCCCCGAGAACTAATAACTTTTCGTTAGGTTTTAGTTTAGCTCTGCGTTCGAGCGCAATGTGGCTCGTGCCATAGGCGACTAAAAATGCAGCAGCGTGTTCAGAAGACATTGATTTGGGAACTAAGACACATTGGTTCGCTTCAAAACATCCGTATTCGGCTAAGCCACCAAATCCGCTGTAGATCGCCACTCTTTGCCCAACCGTAAAATTAGTGACATTAAGTCCAATTTTTTCTATCGTTCCACAGATTTCCATGCCAATGGTAAATGGTAATTCTGGCTTTTCTTGATATGTTCCATTAATAAGAAGCGTATCCCCAAAGTTCATTCCAACCGCATGTATTTTTAAAAGTAATTGGGTTGAGCTTGGTTCTGGTATTTCCAAATATTTCATATGTAGTGGCTTATTGTACTCAACTAATTGCATTGCGCGCATTTTTTTTGTCAATATTTTTTCCTCAACATTAATTTTAGAATCTAAATTTGAATTGGTTTCATTAATTCAATAATTTTAAATAGTATTTGGTTTATATCTTTAGGTAAAATTATTCACTTATCCAAGCTTTAAACATTGTGAGTATTTAAATTGCAGCACAGTTTATTAAATAATTATGAAATTAAATTCAATGAAATGTTAAGAAACCGCTCGCATCTTTTTAAACCCTCTGGTATCAGGTCGCGAATTTATCGAAAGTTGCTTAATTTTCGATGGTATGTATGCGGGTGTGGCGGAATTGGTAGACGCACCAGATTTAGGTTCTGGCGCCGCAAGGCGTGGGGGTTCAAGTCCCTTCACCCGCACCACAAATCTTGATGGAGAATTAATAGTATGCAAGTAACTGAGACACTTAATGAAGGTTTAAAACGCGCTTATAATATTTTGTTGACAGCTAATCAATTAGAAGAAAGCGTTCAAGGAAAATTGATAGAAGCTCAACCCACATTTGAGATGAAAGGGTTTAGAAAAGGCAAGGTTCCTATGTCCTTGTTAAAGAAGCAGTTTGGTCAACAGATAATGGGCGAGGTTATGCAAGAATCTATCGATAATGCGATGAAAGAGCATTTTGATAATACAGGTGACCGTCCTGCGCAACAACCTTCAATGGAAATGAAAGATGGAGATTCTTGGAAACAAGGTGATGATGTAGAAGTTTCAATTAGTTATGAGAGGCTGCCAGATATTCCTGAAGTGGATTTTAAAAAAATAAAATTAAAGCGGATGGTTGTTGAAGTAGGACGATAAAGCTATCAAAGAGGGTTTGGAAAATTTAGCAAAGAACGCTCAAAATTTTGAAGACCGTAAAAAGGGATCTAAGTCAAAAGATGGAGATCAAGTAAATATTAATTTTCTTGGTAAAATAGACGGTGAAGCTTTTGAAGGTGGTGCAGGTGAAGATTACCCACTTGTACTTGGCTCCAACTCATTTATTCCAGGTTTTGAGGAGCAGTTAGTTGGGAAGAAAGCTGAGGATAAAGTAGAAGTGAAGGTATCCTTTCCTGAAGATTACAACTCAAAAAACTTAGCTGGAAAGAATGCGATTTTTGACTGTGTGATTAATGCGGTTAAACAACCTAAGCCTTCTGTTATAGATGATGAAATGGCCAAGCAATTTGGTTCGGAAGATTTGAAATCTCTTAAAGAACAACTAAAGGAAAGATTAGGTGCGGAGTATGTTGCTGCCGCTCGGCAACTAACTAAACGAGAGTTGATGGATTCACTCGATAAAATGGTAAAATTTGAACTGCCAGAATCATTGGTTGAAGCGGAATCTTCTCAAATAGCTCATCAATTGTGGCATGATGAGAATCCGGATGTTGAGGGACATGATCATCCAGAGATAGAAACAAATGATGAAGCTAAAAAATTGGGCGAAAGACGAGTGAGGTTAGGTTTGCTATTAGCCGAACTTGGCCGGAAAAATGAGATAACTATTTCTGATCAAGAAATGCAGCAGTCAGTTTTTGAGGAAGCTCGGAAATATCCTGGACAAGAAAAAGAATTCTTTGAGTTTGTTCAGAAAAATGAAGAGATTCAGCAACAATTAAGAGCACCTTTGTTCGAGGATAAAGTTGTTAACTTTGTGTTTGAATTGTCAACAATTACTGAGAAAAAAGTTAGCAAGGACGAACTGCAAAAAGCAATTGAAAGTGAAGATTAATATTATTTAGTAACATTCCTCGTTGAATGTAATTTGATGAATTAAAATTGAGGAGATCGAATATGAGAGATCCAGTTGATACGTACATGAACACATTGGTCCCAATGGTGGTAGAACAAACCAGTAGGGGAGAAAGATCGTATGATATTTTTTCACGACTTTTAAAAGAGAGAATAATATTTGTTTCTGGACCTGTTCATGATGGTATGGCAACCCTTATTGTAGCCCAATTACTTTTTTTAGAAGCTGAGAACCCATCAAAAGAAATCGCCATGTACATTAATTCTCCAGGCGGAGTGGTGACTTCAGGTTTGTCAATTTATGATACTATGCAATATATTAAACCAGATGTTTCAACATTATGTATCGGTCAAGCTGCTTCAATGGGTTCATTACTTCTAGCAGCTGGTGATCCTGGTATGCGTTATTCACTTCCAAACTCACGAGTTATGGTACATCAACCCTCTGGCGGTTTCCAAGGACAAGCATCTGATATAGCGCTACAAGCCAAGGAAATCCTCGAACTCAAAGAACGGCTAAATAAAATTTATGTTAAACATTGTGGGCAAAGCTTAAAAAAAGTTGAAGCAGCGTTAGATAGAGATAATTTTATGACTGCAGAAGCAGCCAAAGATTGGGGAATAATCGATCAAATAGTTGATAAGAGATCAGAAGATAGTGAGTAACTTATTCTCGTTATCAAAGAGCTATCGTTGATAGATAATAGGCGTTGTAACCTTAGATTTTGTACAATAGAATTAAAGCCTGCAATCCTGGTGGATAACTTTTTAACTTATACTATTTTTATTGAGGTGATTGATGAGTAGTTCGAGCAATAAAGACAGCAAAAATACCTTATATTGTTCTTTTTGTGGGAAAAGCCAACATGAAGTAAGAAAATTAATTGCTGGCCCAACAGTGTTCATTTGTGATGAATGCGTTGAGCTATGTATGGATATTATTAGAGAAGAGACGAAAAGCTCTACTTTAAAAACTTCTGAAGGTGTGCCAACTCCACAAGAAATCATGAAGGTCCTTGAGGATTATGTGATTGGCCAAGAACTTGCCAAAAAAGTTTTATCAGTTGCAGTACATAATCATTATAAAAGACTGAATCACTCTTCAAAAAACTCCGAAATAGAACTGGCAAAATCGAATATAATGTTAATTGGACCCACTGGTTGTGGAAAAACATTACTTGCTCAAACTCTTGCTCGAATTTTAGATGTACCATTTACTATGGCTGTTGCTACACTTTAACAGAGGCCGGATACGTGGGCGAAGATGTGGAAAATATCATTTTGAAACTTCTGCAATCGAGTGAATATAATGTTGAACGCGCGCAAAGAGGAATAGTCTACATTGATGAAGTAGATAAAATTACGCGGAAGTGATAATCCGTCAATAACTAGAGATGTTTCTGGAGAGGGTGTTCAGCAAGCACTGTTAAAAATTATGGAAGGCACCATTGCGAGTGTTCCACCACAAGGTGGCCGTAAGCATCCCCAACAAGAATTTTTGCAAGTAGACACCACTAATATCTTGTTTATTTGTGGTGGAGCCTTTGCAGGTCTAGAAAAATTAATCGCTCAACGTGGGAAAGGTTCTTCTATCGGTTTTGGTGCTGATGTGAAAGAGGAAGAAAAAATCAGCGTTGGAGAATCTTTAAAAAATTTACAACCAGAGGATTTGCTAAAGTTTGGATTGATCCCTGAGTTTGTGGGCAGACTGCCAGTCATTGCAACTCTAACTGATCTAGATGAAGAAGCGTTGGTTACAATTCTCTCAGAACCAAAAAATGCTTTGGTAAAACAATATCAAACTCTATTTAACATGGAGGGTTCTAAGCTATCGTTCACAGATGATGCTTTAAAAGCAATTGGTTGTGATACCGCTCGGAAAACGGGTGCCCGAGGGTTAAGATCAATATTAGAAGATATTTTGTTAGATACGATGTTTGATCTGCCTGGTTTGGTTGGTGTTGATGAGGTTGTAGTTAATGAGGAGGCTGTATCAGCTGACGGAACTCCACTTTTAATATATTCAGAAAAGGCAAATAAAGAAAGCGCCTCTGCTTAATAATTGACTTAAGATGGTCAATTTGATTTTTTATGAAATGTATGTGAGATTGAGTATATGAATTTCTTGTTGAGATTATTCACTTGGTGGAACGGGCAAACGATTGGGACACAATTGTTTACTTGGAGAAACGGTATTTTTGTAGGTGAAGACTTGGAAGGTAATAAATTTTATGAAAACAAAGATGGGTCTCGTCGATGGGTTTGTTACAATGGTGAACCAGAAGCGTCACGTATCGATCCCAGCTGGCACGGATGGTTACACGGTACATTTGACTCAACGCCCTTAAACGACCCATTCGTGCATAAAAAATGGGAAAAGACACATGTTGTTAATTTAACGGGGACAGATTTGGCCTATGCCCCAACGGGGTCATTGAAATCTTTGGAAAAAGCTCGTGGAAAAGACTATGATGCCTGGCAGCCAGAATAATGATCAATAGAAATACAACAGAAATATTGATTGGAGCAGTCGTTATAATAACGGCAGTATGGTTTTTAATTTATGCTGGAAACAGAGCAAATGTTGTTTCTACTGGAGATTCTTATAGCTTAAGTGCTGACTTCCGCTCTGTGGAAGGTATTTCAGTTGGAACTGATGTAAAACTTGCTGGCGTAAAAGTGGGTACTGTGGAAACATTAAATTTGAATTCAGATACTTACCGTGTGAATGCAGTGTTTAGTGTCGATAAAATGATAAAAATTCCAGATGACAGTCAAGCATTAATTACTTCTGAAGGTCTTTTAGGTGGTAACTTTTTAGAATTAGTTCCAGGTGGGAGTTTTGATTATCTGGAGCCGGGAAATATTATACTTGATACCCAGGGTTCGGTCAGTTTGATTACACTCTTGATGCGTCTTGGTACAGGATCAAACTCAGACTAGCTGAGAATAAATTTGTTAGTAAAATGCATATTTTACTTCTTGTTTAAGAGCCTTGTCTAAACGAGTTAAATAACTATTTTGTGTAATTTCTATAGCTCCCAAAGTTATTAAATGATCTGAAATAAATTGTGTATCAAATAGAGAGTATCCACATTTATTTAATCGCTCAATTAAAGAATTTAATGCAACTTTTGAAGCATTTGGAGAGTTTGAAAACATGCTTTCACCAAAAAAAGCGCCATTAATATTTATTCCAAATAAACCACCAACCAATTTGTTACTTTCAAACACTTCAATACTCTGGGCGTGACCTGCTTTGAAGAGTAATTTATACGTATTTCTAAGTGTTGAATTTATCCAAGTATCTTTTCTATTACTGCAGCCATTCAGAATTAAATCAAAATTTTCATTAAATTTTATAATTGAACGGTTTTTCTGTATGTGTCTTTTTAAGGATTTGGAAGTATGAAAAGAATCTAAAGGTAATATTCCTCTTAATTTCGGCTTCACCCAAAAAATACTTTCATCTATTTTTGATTCAGCCATTGGAAAAATACCATTCATGTAAGAATTAAGTAATACATCCAAATCAAGGTGGGGAAATGAGTCTATTTTTTTATTTACTTTTATCATTCGTCATTATTTGCAAGCCAATTTTCTAACCAATGTATATTGTAATCCCCATTTAAAATATCCTGATTAGTCAATAAACTATTGAAAAGTTCAGTGGTGGTTTCAATGCCATCAATAATTAGTTCATCAAGTGACCTTTTCAGTCTTTCGATTGCTTCTGCACGATCTCGCCCATGAACTATTAACTTGCCAATAAGACTGTCGTAATATGGAGGGATTTTATACCCATTGTATAAGTTTGAATCCATCCTAACACCCAAGCCACCAGGTGAATGAAATGCACTTATAGTCCCCGGATTTGGAATGAAATTGGGTAATGTTTCAGCGTTTATTCTTGCCTCAATGGCATGGCCAGTTGGATTTAAATCATCTTGATGAAATGACATTTCCAATCCAGCTGCTACCCTTATCTGCTCTCTTACGAGATCTACGCCATATACCACTTCTGTTACTGGATGCTCCACTTGAAGCCGGGTGTTCATTTCTATGAAATAAAATTCATCATTTTCATATAAAAATTCGAATGTACCTGCACCGCGATAATTTATTTTTTCAATTGCATCAGAGCAAATTCGGCCAATTTTCTCTCTTACTTTTGCAGTGATCGTGGGGCCAGGGGCTTCTTCTAAGATTTTTTGATGTCGTCTTTGTACAGAACAATCTCTTTCACCAAGATGAACTGCTCTCCCTTTACCATCTCCAAATACTTGAATTTCAATATGCCTTGGATCGTTAAATATTTTTCAATATAAACTTCTTTGTTTCCAAAGGCAGCTTTTGCTTCATTACGTGCACTCAAAAAAGCATTTTCAATTTCGTTTATATTATTTGCTACTTTCATACCACGGCCACCGCCACCGGCTGTTGCTTTTACAATCACTGGATAGCCAATGTCATTACTAATTTTTTTCGCTGCATCTGTGTCACTAACGCCACCAACTGAACCAGGTACGCAGGGAACATTTAATTTAGCCATTGTTTCCTTAGCAGTGATTTTATCTCCCATTATTCGTATGTGATCTGCCGTAGGACCAATAAATGCAATTCCATGGTCTTTTACTATATCCACAAAATTATCATTTTCGGATAGAAATCCATAACCAGGATGTATAGCTTCTGCGCCAGTTATTTCACATGCAGAAATAATAGCAGGAATAGATAGGTAGCTTTCACTACTGGCAGGAGGGCCAATACACACGCTTTCATTTGCCATCCGAACGTGCATTGCGTCAGTATCAGCAGTGGAGTGGACAGCAACAGTTTGTATGCCCATTTCTTTGCATGCTCGGATCACTCGAAGGGCTATCTCCCCTCGATTTGCTATTAATATTTTTTTAAACATTTAATTAGTTATTCTATTATTATAAGAGGTGATCCAAATTCAACAGCAGTTCCATCGTCAACTAAAATTCTTGTAATTTTACCTGACTTAGGTGAAGGAATTTGGTTCATTGTTTTCATAGCTTCGATAATTAATAAAGTATCACCTTCTTTTACAATTTTACCTATATGGCTGTATTCGGAAGCTCCTGGTTCTGGTGCTAAATAAATTGTTCCAACCATTGGAGATGTCACGGCACCGGGATGCGAAGAGCCGCTGCTGTATAATATGCTTCTTTTTCTGTATTTGAAGGTATTTCTGATACGATTGTTGTAGCAGGTGATGTTGCAATATCATTTTGTTGAACTTTTTGTATTTGTCTAGCAACACGCACATTTAAATTATCATTTTCGCCATAATCACGTGCTACCTCCAATTCTGTAAGGTCATGCTCTCTTAATAAGACAGCCAACTCTCGAATAAAGGATACATCTGATCCATGATTTTTCTTTGCCATTTGCTCTTGAGCCTTTCACATTGGGTATCTCTTGTACCCTTAATAAAGCCTTATACATAAATAGATTGTAAATTCAAAGTATGATTTACGTTTGCTGTAGTATCTAACGAATGTTTTTAATAATCTTTTTCATTTGATTGTAATCCACATATCCTCTGATTATGTTTTCTTCTATTATAAAGGTAGGGGTTCCAGATATTTTTAACCTTTGGCCCAAGGCTCTAATTCTTCTTAAATGATTAGTTACTTCGTTAGAATTTATATGTCCTAAAACCTCAGAGGCGTTGATATTTAAGTTTTCGAGAAGTTTTATTATATTACTTTCATTTAGATTAATATTTTCGGTCATTAGTTTATCGTGAACTATTTTATAGTATTTAGGTCCATTTTTTTGTAAGACAGATATCGCTAAACGAGATGATAAAGTGCTTTTTTCTCCTAAAATTGGGTATTCTTTTATTATTAATCTGATGTTTTTATCAGATTTAATAAGTTTTATAACTTCGTTGTGCGCTTTTCTACAATAACCACACCGGTAATCCAAAAATTCAATAATAGTTATATCACCGTTTAAGTTACCACCTTGCCAGGAAATATTATCATTAAATAATTCATCATAACTTGATTGAATTAATGATAAATCTGATTCTTCTTGAGTTTTGTTCTCTAAACTTTTTACGGCTTCAATGATAACTTCTGGATTATTCAGTATATACGCGCGTATTTCTTTTTGTATTATCAAACGATCATTATCTGATAAATCTGTAAAAATATCTGCTTTTGCTGAACACGTTATAAAAACAGATAGAATTATAAAAATTTTTGCAATCAGTTTCAATTATTTACTCCAGTTTTGAACTAATATTTAGAATATCTTTTGCCCGCTGTAATCCAACGGAATTTGGCTTTAGTAACTTTTCGGCTCTCTTAGCATGCATTGTAGCTGCATTAAAGGCACCTAAAAGCACAAAATATTCTGCAGTCATTAAGCTTGCTTGGCCCATATCACCATTTAAGGCATACGCAGATGCTAGGAATTTCAGCATTTTTGGATTTACTGGATCAGAATCGTAAGCTGCTTTTAACACTTTCAATGCCTTGATATTATTTTGCTTATTTCCGATTGCTAGGTGGGATATACCCATCCAAACCAACATAGTAGGTTCTTGTGGGAGTATCTTTGAAGCTTTTGAAAATGCCTCAATAGCTTTAATAGGTAAACCATTTTCTAAATACATTTGGCCCTCAAGTTCCATGAAGTATGGATCTTGAGGTTTTAATTTTTGTAATTTTCTTAACATGGTGAAAGCATTTTTTGGATCAGGTTTTAGGTGTAGAGCTATGGTTCTTTTTAACAATGATATCTCATTTGTTTCAGAGAGAGCAGTTTTTTTCAAAGTGTCTGCTGGGTTTTCTGAAAATGCACTTAATTTAGCTAACATTCTTTTATGCAAATAATGTATTCTGTTCTCTATATTGTATTCCTCCTATTGAATGTTATTATATTAGTCATATTATTAGTACGTTTTGTGCTCAATGGATGAGTTTGACTATATGTGTTTTGATTTAAAGTAAGAATTTTTTCTTGTTGTACAAAAATGTCCATTACATTTACGGCATTAGCAGGATCGATTTTGGCAAGCTGCAGCAGTTTTATGCTAATAGCATCTGCCGTAACCTCCTGACCTCTTGAGTGGTTAAAGTATTTATTTTGAGCTGCTGTTTTTGATCCAAGTGAGATTGCTAATCCTGCATCTGTACTCATAGTGGATGCAACAATAATGCCAAGAATTAATCCTAAACTTGCTTGATTATTGATTGCATTCAAATTAAGTGAGTTTTTCAAAAGATGTCCTGATGAGATATGTGCTACTTCGTGAGCGATAACTGCTTGAAGCATTTCAGGAGTTTTTAATTTTAATAATAGACCAGAAGTGAAAAATATATTTTTATTATCAAACTTAAAAACATTATCAATCTCTGAATTAAAATAATTTTTATAGAGTTATGATCAATTTTAGCAGCTTTATAAATCGGGTTAGCTATTATTTGTAAACTATTTTCAATCTCAGCATCTTTTATTAAGATTATTGCACTTGACGTGTTTGGAAATAATATACCCGTCCCAATCATTAATATTAATAGATAAGTCGATAATCTTTCGCACTTTGAAAATATCATTTTAAAGATTTTTCCAAACCAATAGATGTATAGAAGATGCCAAAGGTGATGCAATTAAAGTAAAAGAATTAGTAAAATAATTATTCACTTTTAATCAGCAACATCATCTGAAATTATTTATTTCTAGACCACCAACCATTTCTTGGAGTTTTATTTGGTTTAGCGCGAGGTTTAATAGTTCTCTTTGTTATTTTCTTCTTTTGCTTCTGATACCTTTTTTGGGTTGCTATCTTTAGTATTAACTACTTTTTCTTTTTTTGAAATCGATTTAGGTACTACTTTAGGTTCGATTTGCAAATCAGTATTTGGTTCTTCCTCAAGGACTTCAGATTTTATTTTTCGTGGTCTACCCTTCTTTTTCTTTACTTCTATATCTTCAGTTTTCTTTTCTATTTGGGATACTTCTGTTTTTGCTACGTCTAAATTTGTTGTTTTTTGTTTGAGTGGTTAGATTTGGATATTTTGTTGCAACTCTTAACCTTTTCTTTTTTTTCAGTCTCTAATACCTTTATATCTTCTTTAATTGTTGTATCTTGAGGTTTAGATGAATTTTCCTCAAGTTTAGAGGCTTCATCGTCAGTGTTTAATTTTTCGTCGTTAAGATTGTTAATCTTACTTTTTCCGCCGCGTTTTCTACGCCTTCTTTTTTTCTTAAATTGTTCGTTTTCCTCCACAGTATCTTCGGAATTAACTTTATTTTCTGTGGGTTCGATTGGGGTTTCAGAGTCCTCAATAATACTGGTATCAACAGAAATAAGTTTTTCATCTGGTTTTGGAATTATTCTTGTAGCCTCTTTAAATTTTTCTATTATATAGTTTGGATTTGTTATATTTGGTTGTGCCTCGATACGTATTGAAATGCCATTTCTTTTTTCGATTTCCAAGATATGGTCTCTCTTGTTGTTAATAAGATAATTAGCAACATCAAATGAAGTGGAAATTAGTACCTCTTTATTTTTACCTCTTACCGCTTCCTCTTCAATTTCTCTTAATATCATTAATGCTAAGTTGTCGTCTGATCTAATTAGACCTGTTCCGTGGCAATGAGCACATGGGGATGTTGTAGCTTCAAGCATACCTGGCCTCAATCGCTGTCTAGACATTTCAAGGAGACCAAAATTAGATATTCTACCTACCTGAATTCTTGCTCTGTCATCCTTTAATTTATCTTTTAAACGTTTTTCAACCGCGTTGTTGTTACGTCTTTCATCCATATCGATGAAATCAATTACAATTAAACCAGCTAAATCACGTAAACGCAGTTGACGTGGAACCTCGTCGGAAGCTTCAAGATTTGTTTTTAAAGCTGTGTCTTCAATTGAGCCTTCTTTTGTGGCTCTACCCGAGTTAACATCTATGGCAACAAGAGCTTCTGTTATACCTATCACAATGTAACCACCAGATTTTAGTTGTACAGTAGGATTGAACATTCCACTTAAAAAACTTTCAACTTGATACCGCGCGAATAATGGCATGAGATTATCATATTGACGAATTTTATTCGCATGACTTGGCAGTAACATTTTCATAAATTCTTTTGCCGATTTAAAACCTTCTTCGCCTTCCACAAAAATCTCATCTACATCTCTTGTGTAAAGGTCTCGTATAGAACGTTTTATCAAGCTACCTTCTTCATAGATTTGACATGGAGCTATAGATTTAAGGGTAAGATCACGTACTTCTTCCCATTGTCGTAATAAATACTCAAAGTCTCTTTTGATTTCAATTTTAGTTCGATTGGCGCCGGCTGTCCTAACAATGAGTCCAGTTCCTTCAGGAATATCCAATTCATTTGCAATTACTTTTAAGCGTTTGCGATCGTTTGCATTTGTAATTTTACGGCTTATTCCTCCTCCTCTTGCGGTGTTGGGCATTAAGACGCAATAGCGACCGGCAATTGATAAGTAACTAGTTAAAGCCGCTCCTTTATTACCTCTTTCTTCTTTAACAACTTGGATTAGTAATATTTGCCGTACTTTTATCACTTCTTGGATTTTGTACCTTCGCCGTCTTGGCTTTATAGTAACGTTTTCATTTTGCTCATCATTACTGACGTTTACTTCGTCAGTATGATCATTGGCTTCGTTTGAATTGTCTTGGGTTTCTAAGTTAGAATCCCCATCAGTTTTAAGCAAATTCTCTTCACTTTGTTCTACCAAGTTTGTTTCGTCTGATAGAGTTTCTTTAGCAAGTAACTCATTTTCAAGCGCTTGTTCTCGTTTATCAGCGTCTTCTTGAATTTTTTTTGCGTAAGCCCGCTCTTCCTCTATAAGTATCTTTCGATCTTCCACAGGGATTTGATAGTAATCAGGGTGAATTTCTGAAAAAGCTAGAAATCCATGTCTATTTCCACCATAATCTACGAAAGCAGCCTGTAACGATGGTTCAACTCTCGTTACTTTTGCTAAATATATGCTTCCAGCCAACTGTTTCTTATTCAGTGACTCAAAATCAAATTCCTCAACTTTATTTCCTTCAACAACGACAACACGCGTCTCTTCTGCGTGAGTGGCGTCAATAAGCATTTTTTTTGCCATTTTTTCTCTACTCTGGTTCGTACATTTAATTTTATTTTAAAAATAAATGACAACCTATTTATGGGCAATAAACTATTTAGAATCGATAAAATATCATACTTAAAAGTATGTTCAAAAGTATTGGAATTTTTTATTCTGTAGTTCATCGCGTTACAATTCTGGGCTGATTACCCAATGTTAATTTGAAGCTTTGCTTCACTTTCTAACCACTCTGTGGTTATTTTTTAGTTAGTCACAAATAATATTATGTGAAAATCCAAAGAAACTTTAAGGCACCTTAATTAAACTTGCCATTGTTAAGGATAATACACTCCTCTTCTGAGTAAGTACAATGTTATTTCGAAAAAATCGAAATTTTAACTTATTATATTATCAATATATTTCATAATCTCTTTACGTTGATCTGAGGTCCCGTTACAATCTAAAGCCAATTATAATGAGATATTAGGCTAACAAATGCGCGCTGAACTACAAAATATTGTTGATAAAATAACTAAATCTTTGAAGCTTTTAGAGCAAAGGATGGATTTAGGTTCTGTTGATCATCGATTGGAAGAGTTTAATGCATTGTCTGAAAACTTTATATTTTAAGAATTTACGAATTTACAATTGTACACATATTTTTGAAGAAAATTAGCCTTCAAAACAGATTGAAACATATAAAAATCAAGATTTTGAATTGAAAGAAAACGTTGATTTAATTGAATTAGCTGAGCAAGAAAATGAAGTTAGTATTTTAGAAGAAATTGATGGTAATTTGAAAAAGTTATTAATTTTTGCTGAAAAGAAAGAAATAGAGGCATTGTTAGATGGAGAAGCTGATGCAAATGATGCCTTTTTAGAAATTAATGCTGGTGCTGGTGGTACTGAAAGTTGTGATTGGGCATCTATGCTCTCACGTATGTACGTCAGATGGGCGGAGCAGCGAGATTATAAAGTCGAATTAATGTCAGAGAGTTCTGGGGATGAGGCTGGGATAAAATCTGTAACCTATAAAATCCATGGTTTAAATGCGTATGGGTGGTTAAAATCTGAAAGTGGTGTTCATAGATTAGTTAGAATTTCACCATTTGATAGCAATTCCAAAAGGCACACCTCTTTTTCGTCAGTATGGGTGTATCCTGTTATTGATGAAAATATTGAAATTGAAATCAATCCTGCTGATATAAGGATTGATACATACAGATCTAGTGGAGCGGGTGGACAACATGTTAATACAACAGACTCAGCCGTTAGAATAACTCATCATCCGACTGGAATTGTGGTAACTAGTTCAGAAAAATCTCAACACCAAAACCGTGATATTGCGATGAAAGCATTAAAATCACGGCTCTATCAATTAGAATTGGATAAGCGTACTGCGGAAATTTCCCAAGCACATGAGAGTAAAGGTGATGCGGGTTGGGGTAATCAAATCAGGTCATATGTTTTACAACCATATCAAATGGTTAAAGATCTTAGATCCAATATTGAAACATCTGATACGCAGGGCGTATTGAACGGCAACTTGGATAAGTTTATGGCAGGTGCATTAGCCTTGAATGTAGCAGGTAAGTCTCGTTCAGAAGCAAATTCAGAAAATTAATTATTATTTACATTGGTTTTTTTGAATCATTATCTGACTTTGAGCTATTTAAGGGTTCATCCTGCCGTTGAACAGAACCTTCAAAATGCGCTCCACTTTCAATAGCAATTGTTTTATGAATTATATCACCTTCAACTTTAGCACTAGAAGTTAAGCGGACCTTTAAACCCCTTACTTTCCCAATCACTCTTCCGTTTATAACCACATCATCAGCTATAACTTCACCTCTGATCGTTGCGCCTTCACCGACAGTTAAAAGGTGCGCACGAATATCTCCTTCAACTGTTCCTTCAATTTGAATATCTCCAGTTGTTTGGAGATTTCCTTTAACAATTAGGTCAGACGAGAGACTTGAAACTGGTGGCTTTATTTTCGGCCCTGAAGAAAGTGATTTATCATCACTTGTCTGTTTTAATGCTGAGCCTATCGGTTCGGAAGTCGAAAGCTTCTCACTTTCAATATTTGATTTAATAGTATTTATTTTATTTTTAGAAAACATTTTTTGCTTGTGAGCATATTTCATAGGGTTGATTGCTTTTCCATTTTTTCTTATTTCATAGTGTAAATGCGTACCCGTACTTCGTCCAGTATTACCCATATTTCCTATTACATCTCCACGGGCAACTCTTTGCCCAGATTTCACTCGAATTTTCTTTAAATGAGCGTATCTTGTTTTATATCCCATTCCGTGGCGAATCTCAATTAGTTTTCCATAAGCTCCACTTACCCATGCCTTTGTTACTGTACCATCAGCTGTTGCATGAATTTTTGAGCCTGAGTATGCTGCTAAATCAATACCATGATGCATCTGTTTGCGCCCATTTTTAGGATCCGTTCTTACGCCAAAAGAAGAAGTAAAGCGGTAGTTTACATTCAAAGGATGAGAAAATGGAGTTTGAAAAGCCGCTAATCGATATAAATTCAATGTGTCAAGGTTACTTAAAATTTCGTTTGCTCTAGAATTCACGCGAGTATCGCTGGAATGACCTTTGGAAATTAGTAATGGCATCAAAGGTCCCCCAGTGCCAGAATAGCCTCTCCGAACATCTTGAAGTAGTTTATCAGTTGAAATGCCGACATCTTCAAACATCTTTTCTAAAGGTGAGATTGAAACGGATACAGCTTCCTCTAATCTAGAGAAAATTCTTTCTGCTCTTTCTGTCGAAATAAGGGCTTTATGTTTCAAATCAGCAATGGCTATTCTTAACTCGTTATTTTCCTCAGATATTAACTCTCTTTGTATGCCGTTTTTCTCAAGGGCTACCGACAAGAAGTTTATAGTATCCTGAATTGTAACACTATTTGTATTTATATTTTTATCAGTAAATCTACCAATTACTCCATAAATTGTATTATCTTCATGCATAATACTATCTTTTGTAATTCTTTAATGGCTAAGTTTAATTCTTTATTATAGGTTTCTGAAGTTAAAAATGATGTTTGGTTTTTCGAGATCTCTTTAATAGCGGTTTGAAACTGTTGCTGTGCAATAGTTGCTATTTTTTCTTTTACATCCCTTTCGGAAGCTAGCGCATTTAGGCGCTCTTGGTATTTTTGTTCTTTATTGAAGGCCTGAGTGTTTGCATTTTTTGAATAAGTGGTGTCTATCGCAATATAAGAAGTGGATATTATTGTCCAAAGCCCCAGAATAATAATGAGTATGCATCCAGATATCTGTTGGTAAGGTTTTATGGTCATATAAGTTGTTCTATTATTTGATTTAATAAATACTCTTTTTGTATTAAATCTATTTGCAAACCATTCGCTTAATTTAACAAATTTACTCATTTTGTAAGCTCTCTTAAAGGTTTTTAAGTACTAAATAACTCACATGGTATAATAAAAATTACGCTATGTCGCAACAAGTTTGTATAATCTTTTTGATATTCAAAGTTCTTGCTCTGTTAAAGGCCAGTAAAAATCTGGTGGCAATCCACTTTCAGCTCTTTTCTCTTCATTAAATGGTGGTTTTAGTGTGGAGTGAAAATACTTTCGAACCAGCTTGTGAAATGTTGGCTTTGGATCGAGATTATTTCGTCCACACAAAAAATTAAACCATTTTGATCCATAAGAAACATGGTTTACTTCTTCTGAATAAATTATGTTGAGATATTCTACTGCTTTTTGTTCATTCGCATTTTTAAAAAGTTCAATCATCTTTGGAGTCACGTCCAGACCACGAGCTTCCAAAACCATAGGAACAACTGCTAAACGACCTAATATGTCCTCATCAGTTTGCTTTGCTGCGTCCCACATACTATCGTGAGCAGGTAAAGCTCCATAGAATGAGTTTCGATCTTGTAGCAATTGTGACAAAAGTCCGAAGTGTTTAGTCTCATCTTTGGCTGCATTTACCCAGTCGTCATAAAAGCTTAAAGGGAATTTCACTTTTGAAAACCTGGCTATTATATCCCAATGAAGGTCAATAGCATTAAGTTCAATGTGCGCCACTGAATGGATTAAAGCTATTCTGCCCTTTTCTGACCCAAATTTTCTTTTAGGCATTAAGCGTGGCGGTAATAAATTTGGTTTTTCTGGCCTTGTTGGGGTGTCTGGACAGATCGCATTTCCAATACAAATTTTATTTTTATTCTTTCTGTCATTCAACCAAAGCTCAGCATTACTGGATAAGTAATTTTATTTGCAACATTTTTTGCATCTTACGTCTACTGCCATTTCGGTTAAGGAATTAGTTTTCATAATGCCTGTGCAGTTTTAATTACATCCTGGACATCAGGTTCGGTTTTTGGTCCAAATCTTTTAATTGTTCCACCGTCTTTACTAATTAAAAATGTTGATCTTTCTATACCCTGATATGTTTTACCATACATTGTTTTTTCTTTCCAAACTTGAAAAGCCTCGCACATTAGGCCTTCATGGTCATAAAGTAGATCTACTGATAATTGATGCTTTTCTTTGAATTTTTCATGTGATGATTGATCATCTTTTGAAACCCCAAAAAGCTCAATTCCCAAGTCAGAGAATTGTTTCTTGTTATTTGAGAAATCTTTAGTCTCAATGGTACAACCTGGCGTATCGTCGCGTGGGTAAAAAAACAAAACATAGAATTTGTTTTCAAAGAATTGTTGCGTGATCTTTTCTCCAGTATCAAGTGTTGCAGAAAAATTTGGGATTTCAGTAGCGTTTAGCGTCATATTAATGCCTCGTTAATTTATGTTATCATGCATCACAAAGGTATCATTATTTTTTTAAATTCAAGTAGTAAACTTTATTAATATGAAATATGCATAATTTTAGAAATTAGATATGATTAAATGAAAAAACTTATTAAATTTTGTTAATTTTGTTTTTCTTAATAATATTTTTTTTCATTTTTGTTTTTTTAATTATTGGGCTCAAGGGGTTTTATGCTCCAAGTTGGGCTTTGAGTAAGTTTGAAAAAGAATTCAACAATCTTTTGAAAGGCCCCACTGCTTCAATCGGCGATGTGCGAATTCAACTTTTTAACAATGGCAATTTTATTTCGGCCACGTTATTTAAAATAGTTTTAAAAGATATCAGTTCTAATCAATTAGCATACTTAAATGAACTTGAAGCAACCTTTGGTTATGAGCTTTTATTCACTCAAACGCTGCAACCTAATTCATTGTTGATATCGAATAGTACATTAATAATAAATCGAAATTTAGAGGGCGGTTTCTCTTTTGAAGTACGCAAGGAACGTGAGACATCTAAGGTTTCTAGTTATACTGAAATTATAGAAATACTAAATCGGATGGAAAAGACGTTAGAATCAAAAATATTTAGAAATTTAACTATTTTTTCGGCAGTAAATACTAACGTAGCGTTTTTTGATAAGAAGTCTGGGAAAACATGGTGGTTTAATAATGGGGAGTTTTTATTAGAAAATTTGCAAGATCGTTTATTAGTCCAATCTTCAGCAAATTTAGTATATGGTGACGGTATTAAATCTCGAGGTTTGCTCAAGCTTGTAAAGCTGCGGGGAGAAAAGCAAGCACAAGTTTCAGCAAACATTGATAATATAAAAATTAACGAACTAGCAGAACAGTTTCCAGAATTTAATTTTTTGTCAAATTTTAATTTACCAGTTTCAATTTCCACTACTGCTACCTTATTGGACGATGGAAAACTTGAAGGATTAAAAGGGGTTTTAGAGACAGATAAAGGTGAGATTATTTTACCTCATTCTAATGAAAATTTTTTAGTAAATAATGGAAAAGTTTATTTTGAGTATGATCGAAGTAGCAATGAAGTAGAAGTAATACAGGCTTCTATTGATACTGAGTTTGGTGTGAGTATTGGAACAGGCACACTTTATTTAAATGAAAAATCTGATGTACAAGAATTAATAGTAACTGGTCAATTTGAGTTAAATGACACAAAATTATATGCTTCCAAAGTATTTGACCAAGATTTTGAAATAGAGAAGATCATTACTGATATACGAATGGATTTTAATAATAATTCTATAGAATTTGGGCAATTTTTTGCACAATTTCCAGAATTTGGAGTCACTGGTACGGGCAAGTTGAAATTTGCTAGAGAAGGTATTACTGCTCACACTCAGTTTGACATTTCAGATTTGCCAGTTGGAACTTTTGTAAACTTGTGGCCTCTTAAAAAAGGTATGAAGAGCAAGCTTTGGGCGGCCAAAAATATAAATAAAGGGTATTTGAGAAATATAAGTGGCGAAATTCTTACTAATCCAACTAAAGGACAAAACATTCAAATAAGTTTTAAATTTGATGATGCTGTTTTTAAATTACTGGAAGGTTTAGGGCCAATTATTGAGGCGAATGGGTACGGTGCAGTTGTAAATAATACTTTTAGCATAGGGCTTGAAAGTGGTTATATTTCCTCAGAATATGACGACTTAATGGATATTTCAGGCTCAACATTAATCATAAAGAAAGACGACAACCTTACTCCTAATGTTTTTATAAATATGATTTCGGTTGCTAACTTACCAACTTCATTTAGAATTTTAGAAGCACTTCCAAAAAAATATCAAATTCCAGAGAAATTATTATCACTGGATTTGAAAGGTATTGCCCTGGCTAATACAAAACTATCTTTTCCGTTAGAAAATAAACTTAAGAATAGACGAATTTCCTTTTCAACGTCTGCTAAACTTAAGTCTGTTTCTTCAAATCGCATAATAGCTGGACAGGATTTTTTAGCTCAGACCTTATATCTTGAGGCAGATAATAAAAATTTATCTGTTAGCCTCATTACGAACCATTCAATTGTTGGTAATTGGAAAAAATCATTTGAACCAAATAAAGTTGGGGAGAGCAAGCTTGAAGGTAAAGTTACAATCACAAATTCATTGTTATCAGATTTGGGAGTAAAATTACCTGATTTGACATTCTTAGGTAAAACCACTGGAGATTTTTCAATGATCTTCAAAGATGGTTCTCCACCAGTATTTAGATTGAAATCTGATCTTAAAGGATTAGGCATTGATTTAAAAACAATAAGTTGGAAAAAACCAGAGGAATTGTTGGGTGTTTTGCAACTAGCAGGTAACTTGGGTTCTTCGCCACAGATTTCCAACTTATTCTTTTCTGCATCTGATTTGTCAATTGATGCGAAATTATTTTTTAAAGAAAATGGTGATCTTAAAAAAATGATATGCTCATCATTAATCGTTCAGGATTGGTTGGATGTATTCTTAGAGGTAAGTAATAACAATGAAAATGATCTTTCTGTTAAGATCTTGGGCGGAAATTTGGATCTAAATAAAATTATAAGCAACAACAAAACAGAGTTTCTTAATTATCCAATTTTTGTGGAGTTAGATAATTTAACCATTTCTGATGATATAATCTTAAATAATTTAACGGCTGATTTATTCCTAGGAAAAGCAGATATTGGAAATTTTACAGCTAAATTAAATAATGGCCCTTGGATTGGTGGTGTTTTAAATAGTAGTGAGAATGGAGTGGCAATAAAGATAGAATCTGATGATGCTGGAGCGGTTTTAAGGTCATCTGGTATGTTTGAAAATGCACGTAATGGAGAATTATCACTGTATTTGATACCGTCGGGTACAGAAGGGCGTTATGACGGAGAGCTAATTGTTAAGAATACCCGCGTGGTTAATGCTCCAGTGCTTGCTGAATTATTATCTGCTGTAAGCGTTATTGGATTATTGGAGCAAATGGATGGGCAGGGGTTAGCCTTTATCGAAAGTAAAGCTAGTTTTAGCTTTGAACCAGGTGTAATTCAAATTCATGACAGTAGCGCTATAGGAGCATCAATGGGGTTAACAATGATGGGTTATTTCTATCCAAATACCGGGGCAATTAAGGCAAATGGCGTCATTACTCCTTTATATGCGGTAAATGGAATATTTGAGCAAACTGGTTTGTTTGCCGGCCTTCTGAGGTCCGAGAGTGAGGGTGTGTTTGGATTTAATTATGAATTAAGTAGTGATGGCAATAAGTTACTTGTTGATGTTAATCCATTGTCAATCCTTACACCTGGTGTTTTTAGAGAACTTTTCAATTCATCAATGCCAGAGAGAACAGAATGATTTTAGACGACTTTGATTTTTTTCTTCCTGAAGAATTAATTGCTTTAAGGCCGGTCAAACCAAGAACATCCTCGCGGCTTTTAGTAGCTGAGGGTGGGTCTTTAATTGATGCAAAATTTTCCCAACTGGAAAATTTTTTACGTCCTGGCGATCGGTTAGTTTTAAATAACACTCGTGTCTTAAAGTCATTTATTTCAGCTATTAGAATACGGCATGAAAATAATTTAAGTTCTGAAGCAAAAGTTAAGTTTAATTTATTAGAGAAGGTTTCAAAAACAAAGTGGAAAGTTTTGGTTAAACCTTTAAAAAAATTGAAAAAAAATGATATTTTACAATTATCTAATGGCGGTTCATTAATAGTTTCTTCGGTCTTTAGTGATCATGCTATAATTGATTTTCAATTAAATGAAGGGGAGTGCCTTGAAGGGTTTTTGAAAAATGTAGGTCAAATGCCAATACCACCATATATACTTAAAAAACGAAAAGTTGATGAAATATGATGATATTGATTATCAAACTGTTTTCGCATGTTCAGAAGGGTCGGTGGCTGCTCCTACAGCATCGTTGCATTTTGATAACTCTTTGATAAGCAAATTAGAAACTATGGGAGTTAAGTTATCGTATGTCACTCTTCATGTGGGTGGGGGTACTTTTTTGCCAATTAAAACTGAAAATATTTCAGAACATAAAATGCACAGTGAGTACGGTGTCGTGTCATCTGAAACTGCGGAAGAGATAAACCAAACAAAAAGAAATGGAAAACGTGTTATAGCTGTTGGTACAACCTCAGCGAGGTTGTTGGAGACTGCATCAATTGATAATTCATGTTCGGCCTTTAAGGGTAAAACTGATATTTTTATAAAACCAGGCTATGACTTTAAGTTAATTGATGGGTTAATAACTAATTTTCACTTACCTAAATCCACTCTTATTATTTTAGTTGCCTCATTGATTGGTTTAAAGGAATGTAAAGACCTATATTCTCATGCGATTGAAAAGAAATATCGGTTTTTTTCCTACGGAGATAGTTCTCTTATACTGCGCAAGTCTTAAACCGTTTAAATTAGTCGTTTTCAAGGCATATATCGTATTAAATTAGTTTAAGCGATCTCATGCTAAAAGAGTTTGTTCTCTTATTAAGTTATAAATTTTTTTAAGAATTTTATCAATTTTTTGTTTATTAGGAAATGTGCAATGAGTGTTGGGTTGAAAAATTCATGGGCTCTCTTTTCTTGGTGTTGCTCATGGTCATTTCTTGCAAATGGATTGCAGGGAAGTTTAATTGGTGTTCGAGCATCAATTGAAGGTTACTCACCTTTTATAGTCGGTATTATAATGACTGGATACTATGCCGGCTTTATGTTGGGTGCCCTATTCATTCCTGAAAGAATACAAAAAGTTGGGCATGTTAGAGTTTTTGCTTCTCTAGCTTCTATTGCATCCATTGCAATCCTGCTTCATTCATTGCATTTTTCAATAATAACTTGGTTTTTAATGAGGTACACAACTGGTTTTTGTTTTGTCGGTATGTATTGTGTTGCAGAGAGTTGGATTAATGATCAATCTGAAAATGAAAGTAGAGGACAGGCATTGTCTGTTTATATGATTATTAGTATGGGTGGTAATGCTATTGGACAATTATTTTTGAACTTTGCAGATCCAAGTAGTGCTACTTTATTCATGCTGGTTTCTATCTTAATTTCTTTATCTTTAGTCCCAATTCTTATTACAGTAGGGAAACAACCTGACTTTACTGTTGCAAAGATATTATCAATTAAAGAGCTTTATAAAGCCTCACCCTTAGGCGTCGTTGGATTGTTTTTGATTAGGGGCAATATTTGGTGCACTCTTTGGGATGACTGCTATCTTTGGTACGGAAAGTGGTATGTCGCTCAGTCAAATCTCCATATTTGTTGCTATTATTTATCTAGGTGGAATGCTTTTCCAAATGCCCATTGGTTGGCTTTCAGATCGGATGGACAGAAGTACTTAATAATAATTTTGTCATTTATAGGAGCATTTTTTTCATTAATAATTTTTATAATCAGTTATAATTTTTTTATATATTTAATCTTTGCTTTTATAATTGGAGGTATGTCAAATCCACTTTACTCATTATTTATTGCCTACACTAATGATTTTTTGGACCATGACGATATGGCTGCTGCAGCGGGGGGACTAGTCTTTATTAATGGTTTAGGTGCTATAATTGGATACGGTAATTGTTGGGCTATTAATGTCAAATTTTGGCCCTGATAGCTTCTTTGCGTATTTAGGAATTATTTTGGTTCTTACGACTGCATATGCCTTGTATCGAACTACGCAAAGAGATTCACCTTCAATAGAAGAGACGTCTTCCTACACGCCAATAACACCTTCTTCATCACCTGTAGCAGTTGAGGTGGCACAAGAAATTGCCATAGAGGCAGCTTTAGGTGATTTAGATAAAGAGATTTAAGTGTTAACTTTGCAACATTTTTTTTTACTGATTTTTTTTACTTGTAATTATTTGGCATTGATGAATCAATGTAAGTACTATTTTTCTAGTCGGAGCTGTGAATGGAAACGCACACTAAGATTATTAAGTTTTGGGTCGAAAACTTGGGGCAAGAAGACTGGTTCTCAGAGAGTGAGACAGTTGATAATTTGATGTTGGAGACATTTCTTCCTCATTGGGTTAAAGCGTGTAACGAAGATCTTGATTTTACTCCCACAACACCAGAAAAAGCTTTAGCCTACATACTTCTTACTGACCAATTTCCAAGACGAATGTTTAAAGAAAAGTTAAAATCTTTTCAGAGTGATCGTTTAGCAAAAAAAGTTGCTAAAAAAACTATTGATATGAATTTTGATTTGCGTATTCCCGAACCTCAGCGGCAATTTTTCTATTTTCCATTAATGCATTCGGAGTGCCTTTCAGATCAAGAACGTTGTGTACGTCTAATGTTAACTAGAATGCCAGAAACCTCTAAAGTGCAAATAAAACATGCAAAAGCACATAGGCAAATTATTAGATCTTTTGGTAGGTTTCCGTTTAGAAATAATGTTTTGAGTAGAACTTCCCGAATTTCAGAACATTTTTATCTTAAGTTTGGTGGCTACAGTAAAACTTTCAATGAAATACAAACGTAATTTAAATTTTTTACGGTTGTGAAGATTGAATTCTCTGATAGGAGATTAAGTCAATATTTGGCAGATCTTTTAGGAAAATGATATGAAAATATATGACATGATTGTTATTGGTGGTGGGCCTGGCGGTTACGTATCTGCAATAAGAGGTGCTCAATTAGGATTGTCAGTAGCATTGATTGAAAAAGAACACTTAGGAGGAATTTGTTTGAATTGGGGGTGTATACCGACCAAATCATTACTCAATTCTGCAAAAGCATTGACCACAATACAAAATGCAAAAAAATTTGGAATAGAAATTAATGGCTTGAAGGTTGATCATAATGTTATGTTTCAACGTTCAAGAGATGCTTCAGCAAAATTAGTTAAGGAATTTCTCATTTAATTAAGAAAAATAAAATTGATTTTTTTTCTGGTGAGGCTGTTTTTTCTGGTTTGGGTGAAGTTACAATTAATGGTGATACAACCTTAATTTTAAATTCTAAAAATATTGTTATTGCAACTGGAGCAAGTGCTAAATATCTAGGTTGAATCAGACTGGAAAAAGAGTTTGGAATTATAAGGATGCTTTGAAAGGATTATTTGTTCCCAAGAAATTATTAATAGTTGGTTCGGGTGCTATTGGAATGGAATTTGCTTCTTTTTATAACTCAATTGGTTCGAAAATTACCGTTGTGGAGAGCATGGATAGAATTCTTATAAATGAAGATATTGAGATTTCACGATTTTGAAGATGTTGCTTATTTTGAACCTTATTATTTAAAAGATCTAAATTCTAATTTAGAAACTATTGTTAAGAAAAAGAATTTTATTGAAGCTAAAATTAGTACAGAAGAAAAAGCACTTAAATTCGATGCAGTCTTAGTTGCAGTTGGAATTGTTGGAAATAGTAGTTTGATTGGTTTGGAAAATGTAGGTGTTAAAACTAATTTGAATCATATTGTGGTTGATGACTACTGTAGAACTAATGTTGATGGAATATATGCGATTGGAGATGTCGCAGCTGCACCATGGCTGGCTCATAAAGCGAGCCACGAAGGCATTATGGTGGCTGAATTAATTGCTGGAAAAGACCCACGTCCATTAAATAAGGGAGGGATTGCAAATTGTACGTACTCTTATCCAGAAATAGCATCAATTGGGCTCACAGAACAACAAGCGTTAGATGCAAAAATTGATATAAATGTAGGTAATTTTTCACTTATTGGAAATGGAAAGGCTGTTGTTTTGGATGATACAGATGGCTTTATCAAAACAATTTATAATTCAGAAACTGGCGAGCTTTTGGGCGCTCATCTAATTGGGCCAAACGTTACAGAATTAATAAGTTCTTACGCCATTGGGATGGGTTTAGAAATAACCGAAGAGGATTTTATAAATACGGTTTTGCCGCACCCAACTCTGTCAGAGGCAATCCATGAAAGTGCGCTTGATGCTGTTGGTAAAGCAATTCATGTTTAACTTTTATACGTAGCTGACTCTAATGCCTGAATAATTGGTAAAAAAGATTTTGAAAAGAGAGATGCTCCACCTACAAGGCCGCCATCAACATTTCTTATATTGAATATTTCTGAAGAATTATCCTTATTAAGTGAACCTCCATAAATAATACTGATTTCTTTACCGACATTAGTTCCATACTTATTGCACAATAGAGAACGAATTGGCATGCATTTCTTGTGCTTGTTCTGGACTTGCAGTTTCTCCTGTACCAATAGCCCAAATTGGTTCATAAGCTATAATTAGTTTTTTTTCATTTATATTGGTTGGTAATGAACCATAAAGCTGCCTAGCTATGTGTTCGTTAGTTTTGGATTGCTTTGCGATATCTGAATTTTCACCAACACATAAAATTGTTGATAATTCATGTTTCCAGGCAAGTAACATTTTCTGCTTTAATAACTCTTCTGATTCTTTATAAGCCTCGCGTCTTTCTGAGTGACCAATAATTACATATTCAGCACCTAAGTTTTTTAACATTTTAGGAGAAACATCCCCTGTATGCGCACCTTCATCATTTTGATGGCAATTTTGAGCGCCTATAGAAAGAGGAGAGCCGATTGCTTTTGAAATTATATTTGAAATTAATGTGACTGGTGGAAATAAAATTACATCAGTTTTGATTTTTTTTGAAAGTTGAATCAATTGTAGTTCTGAAATGTCAGTTTGCTGACCATTCATTTTCCAATTTCCAGCAACAATTTTCTTTCGTCATATTGAATTCCAATTATGGCTTAATTACATTTCTAACACAAATTACACTATTTATTAGTTTTTAGAAATTTTTATTTGCAACTTATAAGAAATATTATTTGCTGAATACGTTTAAGTATCTGAAAATTTAATTGATTCTCCGCAGCCACATTCTTCAGTTACGTTAGGATTTTTAAATTTAAACCCACTCTCCAGTAGTGATACCTCATAGTCGATCACTGATCCTAAAAGAAACATTTGAGCCATTGGAGCGACCATAACACAAGCCCCACCTTGCGTTACAACCGCATCATTTTGATCAACATCATCTACGTATTCCATTGTGTATTCCATACCGGCGCAGCCACCTTTTTTAACACCAATACGTAAACCTTTGTGGTTAGATGTATGCATTAATTTTGAAATTTGGCTTACTGCTTGGTCTGTTAAGCTAACTATATCTTTTCCTGGAATATTAAACATTACATAAATCCCAATTCTAATCGTGCCTCATCAGACATCATATCCATGCCCCATTGAGGTTCCCATATAAGCTCAACATTCACGCTTCTAACGCCGGGGAGTGGCTCTATAGCCTCTGCAACCCATATAGGCATCTCTCCTGCTACAGGGCATCCTGGAGCCGTTAATGACATTTTAACTTCAACATCGCTATCTTCATTAATGTTTATTGTATAAATCAAACCAAGATCATAAATGTTTACAGGTATTTCTGGGTCATAAATTTTTGCAAGCTTCTACAATTGTATCATAAATTGCGTGCTCGGTAGAGGAAGGAGCAATAAGAGGGGAACCTTCTAATTTGTTATCTTCCATTATATTACCTGACGTTTATTGTATGGCATTAATATATAGTTTCATATAATCCGGGTCTACAGTAAAATATAGTATTATTATCATAATTTAAGCATTTTCTATCTTAAAAGCAAATAAACATGAAAAAATTTAATTTCAAAATAAATAGTTTTTCAGCACGTTTGGGTGTTATTTCTACTAAACGAGGTGATATTTCAACACCAGCGTTTATGCCTGTTGGAACAGCAGCAACGGTAAAAGCTATGATGCCAGAGAGTGTCCGCGCCACTGGTGCAGAGATCATTTTAAGTAATACTTATCATCTGATGTTGCGCCCAAAGATTACGGTATCTTCCATCTTGGAGGGTTACATAAATTTATGAATTGGGATCGTCCTATATTGACAGATAGTGGTGGATTCCAAGTAATGAGTTTATCTAAATTAAGAGATATAAAGGAAGATGGCGTTACGTTCAAAAGTCATGTTGACGGATCAAAACATTATCTTTCTCCTGAGAAGTCTATGGAAATTCAAAAACTTTTAGGATCAGATATTGTGATGTGCTTTTGATGAATGCACACCTTATCCAGCTACTAAAATTAAAGGCTGAAGAATCTATGCGAATGTCCATGAGGTGGGCTAAAAGAAGTCGAGATGCATTTGGTGATAGACCAGAACATGCATTATTTGGAATACAGCAAGGTTCAGTTTTTAAAGATTTAAGAGAACAAAGTGCTGAAAAACTAAGTAAAATTGGTTTTGACGGTTACGCTATTGGAGGCTTGGCTGTTGGTGAGGGTCACGATCAAATGATAGAAGTTCTTGATTATGCGCCAGATCAATTACCTAAAGAGAAGCCACGCTACCTGATGGGTGTAGGTAAGCCTGATGATATTGTTGGTGCAGTTCAGACGAGGTGTCGATATGTTTGATTGTGTTTTACCATCTCGGTCAGGAAGGACGGGGCAAGGATTGACTCGATACGGTGCAGTAAACCTTCGAAATTCTCGACATAAGGATGATGAAAGGCCATTGGACTTGCTTTGTACTTGTCCAACTTGTTTGAACTACAGCAGAGCTTATCTTCATCATACAATAAGAATTGGTGAAATTATTGGTTCAATGCTTTTGACTTGGCATAATTTGCATTACTATCAAGAATTAATGTCAGATATTCGAAAAGCGATCAAAAATAATGTATTTTCAAAGTTTGTTGACGAATTCCATAAATTACGATCAATCGGTGATATCGAGATAATTTAAAATACTAGAATAACTAAAAAGTCTTACTCTTTGCCCTTGACAGTATGTCCTTCCAACCCCATCTCAAATCAAGTAATATAACTTACATAAAAAATTTCATCGTAGCTACTGTTACGTTGTTATAAATAAATAAAGGCTCAATTCATGACTAATATCAACAACAGTTATCCAGTTTTACCATTAAGAGATATTGTGGTTTTTCCTCACATGATAGTACCTTTGTTTGTAGGTAGGGATAAGTCTATGAAGGCCTTAGAAGAAGTTATGCAAGATGATAAAGATATCGTCTTGGCCTCCCAGATAGATCCAAACGAAGATGATCCAAATAAAGATGGCATTTATAATGTAGGCGTGATCGCAAATGTTTTACAACTTTTGAAGTTACCTGATGGTACTGTGAAAGTATTAGTAGAGGGCCGTGAAAGAGTAAAAATAAAAGATTTTATTGATAATGATAATTATTTTGAGGCTGACGAAGTTTTAGCAGAAGTAGATGGAGATGCTGTAACCACAAAAGCGCTTTGTCGTTCAGTTGCTCAAGAATTCGAAAAGTATGCCAAACTTCGAAAAAATGTTCCTGAAGAGGTCTTATCTACCGTTGCAGAGACAAAGGGTACATCAAAGCTTGCAGATATTGTGTCTGGACATTTGGGTCTCGACATAGCCGATAAGCAGGCGTTACTTGAAACTCTTGATATTGCCGAGCGTTTAGAAAAAGCTTTTACTCATATGAAAGGAGAATTATCCGTTCTAAAGGTAGAGAAAAAAATAAAAACTCGAGTAAAAACTCAGATGGAGAAAACACAACGAGAGTATTATTTAAATGAACAAATGAAAGCCATTCAGAGAGAATTAGGGGATGGTGATGATCAATCGGAAATGGATGAGCTACTTAAGAAAGTTAGTGAAGCAAAACTTTCAGTCGAGGCTCAAGAAAAAGTTGATAGTGAAATTAAAAAACTTAAAAATATGTCACCCATGTCAGCTGAGGCAACTGTAGTTAGAAATTACTTAGATTGGATTTTGATCACTTCCTTGGGATAAGAAATCAAGAGTAAAAAAGGATTTGTATAAGGCGCAAAAAGTATTAGACGACGATCATTATGGTTTGGAAAAAGTAAAAGAACGTATAATTGAAAATCTAGCTGTTCAGCAACGATGATAAAATTAAAGGCCCAATTTTATGTTTAGTTGGACCTCCTGGAGTTGGAAAAACATCTTTAGGAAAATCGGTCGCTCGTGCGACTGGTCGAGAATTTATCCGAATTAGCCTGGGCGGCGTGAGAGATGAAAGTGAGATAAGGGGCCATAGAAGAACTTATATTGGTTCAATGCCAGGTAAAATTATTCAAGCAATGAAAAAGGCTAAAACTAACAATCCATTGATTTTGTTAGATGAAATAGACAAGATGGGACAGGATTTCCGTGGTGATCCTGCATCAGCTATGCTTGAAGTGCTTGACCCAGAACAAAACAGTACTTTTACTGATCATTACATGGAAGTTGAATATGACTTATCTAATGTAATGTTCCTGACAACTGCAAATAGTTATAATATGCCAGGACCTTTGTTAGATCGTATGGAGACAATTGCGCTTTCTGGTTATACGGAAGAAGAAAAAGTAGAAATTGCATGTCAACATTTGTTACCTAAACAAATCAAAGGTCATGGTTTGAAAACAAAAGAATTTTCATTAAGTAGCGATACTCTTATGGAAATTATTCGCCGCTACACACGAGAAGCTGGTGTCAGGAATTTAGAACGAGAATTAGCTAAAATCTGTCGTAAGGCTGTTACCAAAATTGTAAAAAAAGAGGCAGAAAACGTAAATGTTGGCTTAGAAGATCTTGAAGATCTTGAGCTGTAACCATTGCATCTGCAACTTTAATAATTTCACCTGTTCTTGGACTGGTCTTGCGTGGACCTCGGTAGGAGGTGATTTACTATCTATCGAAGCATTAAAATTACCTGGAAAAGGTAGAATGAAAACAACTGGCAAACTGGGTGATGTCATGAAGGAGAGTATAGATGCGGCTTCTTCTTTTATTCGTTCGGTTGCGCCAAAAATGGGAATTAAACCCACGTTATTTGAAAAAATGGATATTCATGTTCATGTTCCTGAGGGTGCAACCCCAAAAGATGGACCATCTGCAGGTGTTGGAATGGTTACTTCAATTGTTTCAGCAATTGACAGGTATTGCTGTAAAAAAAGATATCGCCATGACAGGAGAGGTTACTCTACGTGGAAACGTATTACCAATTGGGGGTTTAAAGGAAAAACTTTTAGCTGCTCTTAGAGGGGGAATTACAACTGTACTTATTCCGGCAGAAAACGAAAAAGATTTAAAAGAGATACCATCCAATGTAAAAGAAGGTTTGGTTATTATTCCAGTTTCTCATGTTACAGAAGTTTTAAAACAGTTTGGAAAGATAGTGATAGAGATTACTGGATGACAGCTGAAGAGGCTAAGGCCTATGGTATGATTGATGAGGTGCTCGAAAGAAAAAAATAATGTCAGAAAACGATAAAGTATTATGTTCCTTTTGTGGTAAAGATAAGCAATGTTTATAATTTTTAAGATGGATGTATTTATCTCTTGCCATACGATCTATAGCATGGTTAGAAGTCTTGAATTAAGGGTGATTAGCTCAGTTGGTAGAGCGCTTCGTTTACACCGAAGATGTCGGGAGTTCGAGTCTCTCATCACCCACCACCTAACCCCTTGAAATTTCTATAAACCCTTATTTAGTTATTAACATTGGATGAAGTGTGAAAAGTTCTGAGGGTTCAGATTTAAGAGAACCAAGATAATAATTATTGAATGTATCCGCATATTTTTTCATTATAAAATCAGAATTTTCATACTCAGGAAATTGTATTTGCATAAACCATCGTATTAGTAGCAATTTCAATAAAGTAAGTAGATGGTTTTTCAATAGTTCCAAATTTATCACCACCATCTGGACATGAAATAGCATAAATTGAATTTATCTTTGAGGGTTCTTTAATACTTTTAATCACAAAATCAGCACCATTATGCAGGCTTCTCCCATCAACATTGTATGAAAATAAATCTATTCCCGTTTTATCTTTTAATAATGATGCCATCATTAAAAGATATCCGTAGGATTTATTATTATAATCAATTCCCATTCCACCTCTTTGGTGTCAATTGGAAAGCTTCCATCTGGTCTCATGTCATGAACAGCTAATTTTACTAGCATTTATTGAATTCTGAACTGCGTTTAAATCATTTACCATTAAACCCCAAATTAAAGTTATGTATGATGTTTGATAAGCTTTATTATCTTGCCGATCTTTCCATTTACTTTTTGCAACCTTCTTTAATTAAATTATTCAACCAAGGTCCTAAAATCTTTCTTTCTTTTTCATCAAAATTTTCTGCAATTGTTGCTGTAGTTGTTAAAATCGAATTTATTAGAACCATCATTTGGTAATCAACAGGTTTACTTCCCCAAGAAACATTAATACCTTCTTTTAAAGCATTATTATTTGCCCAGTCTAACAACAGTTTTTACTTTTTCAACTTCCTTCAACTGAATTTCCAACTCTTGCCACATAAGCAGCTTTTTGAAAAAATTCTATGGCACTATCTGCTTAAGACTGTCTTTCACCATAATCTTCATTAAGATTTACTGTTATAATTGGCTTTGGTAAGTTTTTTCCTAATTTATTTTATGTTTATTATCTTCTTCATATTTATAAAATGGAGATGTCCATGAGTTTTTTTTGAATTCTTTTTTAGATATTTTTTTAAGTTTATAACCGATGCCTTTTCCATATGTGGGATGTTCAAAACATCTTAGGCGCTTTTTTATATGCATTCCAAGAGATTTTGTTTCACTTTTTGATAATATTTTTTTGGTTTTGATGTTAGATCAAGATCTTCATAACTACTTAATATTTTTTACTTGTTTTAGCAACAGTTTGTTTTTGAAAAGCGTTTCCACTTAACAACAAACCTAGAGCCAAGATTGCAAGAAAATTTCGCATAATCTCAATTTAACAGATACTAGTTTCTGTCTCAAGGAAATAAAAATAAGATAATAGATGGTCACGTTATTAATTAGTAAAGTGATATGTATTATTAAATACAATATTTAAAAATTAAAATATATTTAAATAATGGTGAATTGGGGACCTTTAATCAAGTGATCTGGACATTTAAATAATTCTTCTTTTAAGATAATTTTAATTAATTTATTTGTATTATTGTTAAATAAATCGTTAGAAATTGGAAGGTAAACCTAAAAAATGTCTCAACAAAAAAGATTCAAAGGCAAGGCTGTCTTAATCACTGGTGCAACTCGTGGGATTGGATTTGCAATAGCTAAAGCATTTTCTGATGAGGGTGCGAAGGTTGCTTTGAATGGACGTACTAAACTTTCTGTTGAATCAGCAGTAAAAAAATTACCAGGTTCAGTTCCAGCAATTGGAGATGTTTCTGAGGTATCGGGATGTTTAAGTGCAGTAAATTCTGCTCTTAAACAATTTGGAAGACTTGATATATTAATTAATAATGCTGGAATTTTTGAAAAACACGCTATTGAGGATACCACTGAAGAGATTTGGGACTCTGTTATCAATACGAATTTAAAAAGTGTGCAATTCTGCACTCTGTATGCGTTGGCTGCGTTGCGCCACTCAAAAGGATCTGTGGTTAATATTGCTTCTGAATCTGGTTTAAATGGTTATCCGTTTACGACAGCTTACTGCGCATCAAAAGGAGCAGTTGTCAATTTAACCAGAGCCATGGCAATGGAATTAGCTCCAGATGTGCGTGTAAATGCGTTATGCCCAGGTGTTGTGGAAACAGACATGACAAGAGCTGGTTTCGCTATAAACGGGGATGAAGAAGAGGGTATCAGAAGACAACACGATGCGTATCCACTGAAGAGGATAGGAACGTTACAAGAAGCGGCAGCGGCAACTTTGTTTCTTGCTTCAGCTGATGCTGGATTTATTAATGGTGTAGCGCTCCCTATGGAAGGAGGCGCAACAATTGGGAAATGGTGAATATCTCACAATACTTGAGTAAATTTTATAGTGTGCAAGTGCAATCAACTCATTGTAATTGAAGAATCGTGTTTTACGCTCTAAACGGGTAACTATAATAAGAAGCAAATCTAGAAGAATTTTAAATATTTAATTTCTTAATTTTAAATTATTTAATGCTTTATTACCAAAGCTTTAGAACTTTAAACAGGACGCTTTAAAAAAGTATAATGTTCTAATAATAATTTTTTTGACCCTTGGTCCAAAAATGCTGAACACTCTTTCAGAGGCATTTAAAATTATTGTTCCTGCAATGAGTCCCAATAAAACGAGTAATAATGGTTGCCAATTAGTTAGTGTATATGCCCACATCTGGTTGCTTAATATTTCTATGTATGACTGTTGCGTTGTAGTTCTTATTTATAACTTAATTCAGAAATTCGTCTATATCTGAATATATCATTTTGAGCAAATCATCATTTTCCATTAACACCTCATGTTCCGCATCGTTTATGTAAGTTAATTTTCCTTTAGGCCATTTGCGCATTATTTTTTCTATGGCAACATTATTCACAATTTTATCATTTTTAGAGCAAAATGTTAAACAAGGCGTTTTGGGTGGCACTATTTTTTGAAGATTTTTGCATTCATTTAAAGCAGTATGTACCCATTTAATACTTGGTCCAGCCAGCGCTAGGTTTGGGTATTTCAAGATTTGGTTTTTTAAATAGATAAAATAATTTTGATCAGTAGTTAATGTATTTTTTTCAAAATTCTCAGTGCCAAGGTAAGGGGTTTTATTTGTGCTGGGGACAAAGCCATTTTCTTTTTTTCTTATCTTATAAAATATGTAAGATTTTTTTAATAAAAATGAAGAAGTTTATCAAAAATAGAATTTTGGTGCATTTTTATATCCCACATTGGAGAAGAAAATATTACCTTTTTAACTGGTAATCCATTTAGTAAGGCTCTCAAACCGATTGCCCCACCCATCGAATGTCCAATCAAATGCCAAGGTTTTTTAAATTCTTTCTTATTAGCAAATTTTATTAATTCATCTACGTCATTTTGATAGTCTTCAAACTCATCAATATGTCCAATAAGTTTATTTTTGAGTAATCTGTCTGATAACCCTTGACCACGCCAGTCGACAATTAAACTGCCATAACCCATTTTTTGCAAAATCTTGCATGTTCTTCCATATTTTTCTATATATTCATTTCTACCAGGGAACAGAAATATAGTTCCCTTTGACTTAGATTGGTTCCAATGAGCAACTCTTATTTTGAATTTATCTTTAGTCTCTAGCCATTCTGCTTGTCCATTTATTGGTCCTTCTAAAATATCTTCGTATAAAGGGGCAGAACTCATTGTTACGATAAAACTGAGGCTAATCTCATTGCCATTCCCATATCACCGTCAACTTTTAACTTTCCTTGCATAAAGGCTGCAGTTGAATTTAGTTCACCCGACATTATGTCTTGAAATGTTTCCTTGTCGGCAATAAGTGTGCAATCTGCTTCATCTGAACTTTCGACAACGCCGCTGTCGCTAACGATGACGGAGCCTTCGTTTTCTATTTCAAATTTTACAGATCCATCAAATCCATTTGGTAATTTTTCTTCCAAAGCTTTTATTGCCATATTTATTGTTTCACGCATTCAAATTTTCCTATTTTTTTTAAAGTTTATCTCGTTTTTTATTTTAATAACGCTAGTATCAATATATGACTTATTTTAAAGCAAAGTCCTGATGCTTTTATAGTGCTTCCATTTGTTTTATTACTAGTTTTTGGATCAAGTTTTGCGAGTTCTGATGACACCAAAATAAACTTACTGCTTATGGAATTAAAAACTCCTTTGAAGCGGAGTCATCTTGAAGTTGAAAAAGAGATTTGGTCCCAATGGTCCAAATCTGGAAATCAGAATTTAGATTTTTTATTAGGGCAGGGCAGACTTTACATGCAAAGTGGTAGATTTGATGATGCGATTGATGTTTTTAGTCAAATTATAAAGAAGGATCCGCAGTTTGCAGAAGCGTGGAATGCTCGTGCTACTACTTTTTATATGAAAGGTGATTTTAAAAATTCAATCTCTGATATAGATCAAGTATTACTATTAAACGCTGATCATTTTGGAGCTCTTTCTGGCTTAGGATCTATGCTTGAAAAATTGGAACACCTTGATGCGGCGTTAGATGCGTTTAAAAGAGCGGAGGAAATAAATCCTTTAAATCTTAATATTAAGAATTCTATTTTAAGGTTACTAAAAAAAGTTGAAGGTATCTCACTATAATTGTTAGAAAATATGAACGATATATTTAATGATAAAATAACTGCTGTTTTGGGACCTACTAATACAGGTAAAACGCACTACGCCATAGAACGGATGTTAAGTTACATTCAGGTATGATTGGTTTTCCTTTAAGATTATTGGCAAGAGAAGTTTATGATAGAATAGTTAAATTGAGAGATGTGTCTTCTGTAGCGCTGGTGACTGGAGAAGAGCGTATAATTCCAAAAAAAGCTAAATATTGGGTATGCACAACGGAATCGATGCCCAATGATATTGCGTATGATTTTGTGGCAATTGATGAAATTCAATTATGTGCAGATCAAGAACGTGGACATATTTTTACAGACCGAATGCTCTCCATGAGAGGTAAGTTTGAAACATTGTTATTAGGATCTGCAAATTTTTGGAATGTAATAACAAAACTTTTTCCAAATGCTGAAATTAAAACTAGGACGAGGTTTTCTAGCCTTACTTTCTCAGGCTCAAAAAAAATATCCAGGATGGCCCCAAGATCTGCAATTATTGGTTTCTCTGTAGACAATGTGTATGGCATTGCTGAATTAGTAAAACGACAAAAGGGTGGGGCTGCGGTTGTTCTTGGAGCGCTTTCTCCAAGAACGCGTAATAAACAAGTTGAATTATATCAAAATGGTGATGTTGATTATCTTGATTGCGACTGATGCAATCGGGATGGGATTGAATTTGGATATAGATCATGTTGCTTTTTCAAGTCAGCACAAGTTTGATGGATCAAAAATGCGTTCGTTGTTTCCTAATGAAGTTGCTCAAATAGCAGGTAGGGCGGGTCGCTATATGCGATCGGGCACATTTGGAACAACGGGTGAGGCGAAGTCATTTGATCAAAAGGTAGTTGAAGCAGTTGAAAATAATAAATTTGAGCAAATTAAAAGAATTATGTGGCGTAATTCGAACCTTGTTATGGATACGAGCAAGGATCTAATTAAATCTTTAGAAATGACAGTGAAAAGTTCTATTTTAACACGTGGACCTGAGGCTATTGATTTAGCTGCATTGAAGTTAATTATCTCTACAGATAATTATTGTTCAAATTTAAAGGACCGTAGTTTAGTTGCTTTGCTTTGGCAGGTAAGTAAGATCCCTGACTTTAGGGCTATATCACTTAATGATCATGTGGATATTTTAAGTACAGTCTTTCATTTTTTAAAGGGTGGTAGTATGATTCCCGACGATTGGCTTCACAGCTCAGCTTTGTTAGTTTCTAATAGTAAACATACTATTTCAAAAAGGTTGGCTTTTGTCAGAACATGGACGTATGTTTCTCAAAGAGATAGTTGGGTTAATGATCCAGGTTATTGGCAAGGTGAAAGCAGAAGAATAGAAGATGGCTTGTCAGATGCGCTTCATGATGGTTTGACAAAGCGATTTGTTGATCGACGTACAAGTGTTCTTATCCGTCGATTGAATCAAAAGGAGAAACTTGTGGCTGAAGTTAACATAAATGGAGAGGTAACGATTGATGGTCAATTCATCGGTAAACTTCAAGGGTTTAGATTTTTGCAAGACAAAGGTGGTAGCTCAGAAGAAGACAAGATGATCCGGAGCTCAGGCATTGCAGCTTTAGAACCTGAATTTCACCTAAGAAGTGCCAGATTTTATAATGCGCCAGATACTGAAATTGATTTTACTGAGCAAGGTGGGCTTATGTGGGGAGAATATGGCTGTGGGGAAATTGATTGCTGGAGAAAACATAATGAATCCACAGGTTTCAGCTTTTGTAGATGATGAAGCTGGTAATGAAGTTTTAATAAAAAGTTGAACGCCGGCTTAAACACTTTGTAGATAGAAAAATTGCGACATTATTTGAGCCATTAACTTTAATGCAAAAAGATGAAAATATAACTGGTTTGAGTAAAGGTTTGGCATTTAGGTTAGTTGAATCACTGGGTATCGTTCCAAGATTAGATATAATTAATGAATTGAAAGATATGGATCAAGATTCACGTGCTTTATTAAGAAAACATGGAGTGAGGTTTGGTCAATTTAATATTTTTCTTCCTATTTTATTAAAGCCCGCCGTAACTCGCATGAGATTGGTACTTTGGTCCTTAAAAAAGAATTTTACTGAGTTTCCATCCGCTCCTACTGCGGGCTTAGTAACAATAAGCGCAAACAATGATGAGGCTGAAGGATACTTTGTAAAAGCTGGTTACCATTTTGCTGGAGATTGGGCATTAAGAATTGATATGGTTGAGCGACTTGCTGATTTGATTAGGAAAGAAAATACTCATGCAGGCTTTGAAGCAAGTTCTGATATGCTATCAATTACTGGTATGACAAATGAGCAATTTGCGAGCTTGATGGCTGGATTAGGTTATGATGTCAAAAAAGGAGAAAGAGAGAAGGAAAAGAAGCTTATCTCTGAAGCTGAAGAAATTGATAAAATTCCTGGTATGGAAGATAGTATAAATAATCAAGAAATTGCAGAAGCTATTACAGAGATTTTTTGGTCTACTCCTACATTAAAAATAAAAAGATCAAAAATAAAACTTTCGTTTTTAAGCAATAAAACCCAAACAAGCATAAAAAGCCTAAAAAGACTAAAAGTAATTATTCAAATAAGAAGAACAAGAATAAAAAACAAATTGAGAAAGAAACTCCTCCTGATCCTAACAATCCATTTGCTGTGTTGTTAGCTTTAAAAGAAAGTTAATTGGAAAAAAAAGATAATATAAGAGCTGATAAATGGTTGTGGTCGTGTAGATTTTTTAAAACTCGTGCACTATCCTCGAAAATGCTTGAATTAGGCAAAGTTAGATTAAATGGTCGAAAATTAAGAAAACCCAGTTCTTCTGTCAGAATTGGTGACGTGCTTACATTATCTCGGGAAAATGAGATACTGATTGTTAAAGTTTTATCTTTACCCCTGCGGCGAGGTTCAGCAAATAATTCTGAACTTTGGTATGAAAATGTTTAATATTTATGTTTAAAAATACATTTTAAATAAATATTTTGATTATTGGTGAGGTAAACTATTGTACTTCAGGTGATCGATGAATAGTTAGCAATAAGTAAATATGGATTATATATTATATGACTTATATTGTTAACGACAACTGTATTGGATGCAAACACACTACCTGCGTAGAGGTCTGTCCTGTTGATTGCTTTTACGAGGGTGAGAACATGTTAGTTATTCATCCAGATGAATGCATAGATTGTGGGGTTTGTGAGCCAGAATGTCCTGTTGATGCAATTTTACCAGATACAGAACCAGATATGGAAAAGTGGGTTGAGTTTAATAGGAAATTTTCTGAGTTATGGCCAGTAATTATAACTCAAATTGATCCACTTCCTGACGCAGAGAAGTTTGATGGCGTACCTAATAAGTTAGAAACAATTTTTTCTGAAAAACCAGGAAAAGGTGGTTAGAAAAGGTTGTATTTCCATTAATCTGGTTAAACGTTGAGACACCATCTTAAAATTGCCTTTTGGACATGCAATCTATTTTCTGCTTGATCGAAAACAACAGACTTCACTCCATCAAGTACGTCCGCAGTAACCTCTTGTCCTCGATGCGCTGGCAAGCAATGCATAAAGATTGCATCTTTTTTTGATTTTTTCATTAGTGCACTATTAACTTGATAAGGCTTTAGTTGATTATCTCGTCCTTTGGTCGTATGTGCCTTGTTCTCATGCATCGAGACCCAGGTATCTGTCATTATCAAGTCAGCGTTTTGAATCGCATTTATTGGATCCCGATCGATGGCCACAAACGACCCTTTGCTTCGTGCATAATTAAAATAACTAGTGTCTGGATCCAATTCTTTTGGTCCAGAAAAAGTAAAATTAAACCCAAATTGTCCAGCTGCATGAATAGTTGAAGCACAAACATTATTACCATCTCCAAGCCACAATATATTTTTACCTTTGATAGAGTTCCGATGCTCCTGATATGTCATAACATCAGCCATGCTTTGACATGGATGCGATCTGTCAGTCAGCCCGTTTATTACTGGCACATCTGAATATTCAGCTAGTTCCAACAATGTTGCTTCAGCAAATGTGCGTATCATTATCATATCAACATACCTAGACAAGACTCGAGCAGTATCTGCAATACTTTCGCCATGTCCAATTTGCATTTCCGCACCTGACAAAACCAATGTCTGCCCGCCCAGCTGTTTGATAGCCGACGTCAAAAGAAACACGTGTTCTGGTTGACGGTTTGTCAAATATCATTGCAACACCTTGCCTTTTAGCGGTGTGTCGATATCTAATGTGCCCTTTGATTATTATCACGTTCTTTTTTTATTCTTATGGCTTGATCAATTATTTGGACTGATTCATTAGAAGTTAGTTCATTTAAATTTAAAAAATGTTTCATAGTGATCGTTTCTTTTTTAAAGTATTGGCACAGCTGTCTAACATTTGAATGGCAGTTTCTATTTCATTATTTGTAATGTTTAGTGGTGGTAACAGTCTTATTACATTTTGACCTCCGGGAACGGTTAATATCCCTTCGTTATATCCGGCATTTACCACATCAATATTTGGGATCTTGCATTTTATACCAATCATTAACCCCATACCTCGAACTTCTTCAAAAATTTCTGGATGCTCATCTACTAACCAAACTTTGCCTAAAGTTGATAGCTAAATAATTCACATTTTTTAGAAATTCAGTCGTGTTTACACGCTTCATAACTTCAAGACCAACAGCAGTTGCTAATGGATTCCCACCATACGTAGATCCATGAGTTCCCGCAGTCATACATTCAGCTGCTTCCAGGGTCGCAAGACAGGCACCTAATGGGAAACCACCTCCAATGCCTTTGGCAATTGCCATAATATCAGGCTCAACACCTGCCCATTCATGTGCAAATAGTTTTCCAGTTCGCCCCATTCCACACTGGATTTCATCAAAGATAAGCAAAATACCTTTTTGATCACAGCAATCTCGTAAACCTTTCAAACACTGATCAGGAACTGGTAAAATTCCGCCTTCTCCTTGAATCGGCTCAATTAAAATTGCCGCTACTGTTTCATCAATCGCCGACATCAATGCATCATGATCGCCAAATGGAATTTGCACAAACCCAGGCAATAGTGGTCCAAAGCCTTTTGTTAACTTTTCAGACCCAGCTGCAGATATCATTCCGATAGATCGACCATGGAAAGAGCCTTCAAAAGTTATAATTTTATTACGCTCTGGCATTCCTTTCTCAAAGTGAAATTTACGTGCCATTTTGATTGCACATTCCATACTTTCTGTACCTGAATTTGTGAAAAAAACAGTATCTGCAAAAGTTTCACTAACTAAAACATCTGCCAATTTTTTCTGATTAGGGACATTATATAAATTAGATGTATGCCAAAGGTTCTCAGCTTGGTTGTGTAAAGCTTTTACCAAATCTGGGTGCGCATGCCCCAGTATGTTAACTGCTATTCCTGCGCGCAACATAATTACGTTTTAGAGAAAATGAACCATTTCCTTCAATAAAACCATTAATTATGGAAGGTATACGATGGTAGAATTGGGTTTATCATTTTGCTATTCTGTTTTAGGGTTGTTCGGAGTTATGAGGTCGCTATATTATTTCGTACTACGCCGTCGTTTTTCTGAATTGATGTTTATTGACATCTTTAAAGCCCTTTATTTTGACATTTTTTAATTAAAAACTAATTTTTAGTGTCTGTCTAGCCCTTGTGTTTAATATCGGCAAAGTGATAAAGAAATACTCGATTGTTATACGGATTATTTTTACAAATAGCTTTATTGTTTGGAGATGTAGAATGGCTTGGACAGAAGATCGTGTTGAAAAATTAAAAACGATGTGGACGGATGGCAATAGTGCCAGCCAGATAGCTAAAGCATTGGGTGATGTGACTAGGAATGCTGTAATAGGTAAGGTCCATAGATTGGGGCTGTCAAATAGAGCTAGTTCAATTAAATCAAATAAGGAAAAATCACCAGGGAGCTCGGCTTCAAAGGCTCGCTCTAAACCATCAAGTCCAAAAGTTAAAACTATTATTGATACCCATATTCCAGAAAAAAATGCTATAATTCCTATGAGGAAGCCAATCTTAACACCGGGTCAGCCTCTACCTCCTCAGCCATCAGCTAACGAAATTAGTCCCGAGGCATTGGCAACAGTAAAAGAAGTGGAAAAAGGTGCAAAAAAATTAAACCTTTTGCAGCTCACTGAAAGAACGTGCAAGTGGCCCGTTGGTGATCCTGCAACTGATGATTTTTGGTTTTGTGGATTGAATGTTGAAACAGGCAAACCATACTGCGAAGCCCATGTTGGTGTTGCATTTCAACCAATCTCAAACCGTAGAGATCGAAGGGCATCAAGATAAATTTTATTGAAATTTTTTTATTTTAAAATTTATTAAAAATGAAAATTGTTTTAATTTAAGATTAAGATTTAATATAGGTTATATTTATTTGGTAAATTTTGAATGATTAAATATAGTTTTAAATGTTCCAAGGGACATGAGTTTGATAGTTGGGTGCAATCAGCTAAGGCTTTTGAAAAGTTAAAAATCTCTGGAATGATTTTGTGTGCGGTCTGTGGAGATAAGAGTGTTGAAAGGGCGTTAATGGCGCCACAAGTACATCCTGCGAAAAATAGTTCTAAAGAATTAAAAGCAGGACCTTTATCCGGACCATTAACTACTGCTGAGCAAGCGTTTACAGAGCTAAAGAAAACTATTGAAGAGAACACGGAAGATGTTGGCTCTAATTTTGCAACTGAAGCGCGAGCAATTCACGACGGTGACGCGGAAGAAAGAAATATAAGAGGTAAAGCTACAACCACAGAAGTTAAAAGTTTACTTGAGGATGGAATAAAAGTTGCACCACTTCCCTGGAGAGAACGAAAGACTAATTAATTTTAACACACGATACTTAGGGGTTAAATATGACTGCTGTTATAACGGGAGCTAGTAAGGGCATTGGCTTTGAGTTGGCTAAGCAGTTAGGTGCTGTTGATGACAATGTCATATCTTTTGCTCGTAGCGATGGTTTTAAATATCTTGATTTGGAAAGTGTTTCATCAATAAATGTTTTAAAAAAAGAATTTTTAAATACACCAATAAATTTATTAGTTTGTAATGCTGGAATTTACTTAGATAAAGATGAAGATTTGAAATCTGGGTTTAACCCAGATCTTTGGAATAAAACCTTTTTTGTTAATGTGACAAGCGTTTTTTTATTAATACAAAACCTGCTTCCAAATATTATTACTGGAAAAGGAAAAATAGTAATTATTTCTAGCCAGATGGGTAGTCAAAATCAAGCAAATGGTGGGAGCTACATATATCGAGCGTCAAAAGCCGCTGTTTTAAATTTGGGTCGAAATTTGGCTAAAGACTTGAGGCCACAGGGGGTTCCAGTGGGTATATATCACCCGGGTTGGGTAAAAACCGACATGGGTGGAGAAAACGCTGATATTTCAATAACTGAATCTGCTAGAGGTTTGATACAGCGATTTAATGATTTGTCTCTGGAAAATACAGGGTGTTTTGAAACTTGGGACGGTAGGAGCCATCCGTTTTAGAAATACTTGCTCTTCCTAGCTACTATCTTTAGTAACTTGATCGAACTTTATTGTTGGAATTGGTTAATATGCCTAAACTAGTAATGAAATTTGGTGGTACTTCTGTAGCTGATTTAGATTGCATCAAAAATGCTGCGTCAAAAGTGATCCCAAGAAGTTAACAACGGATTAACTAATGTATATGCTACCTGCAATGTCTGGTGAGACAAATAGATTGGTATCTCTTGTAAACGGAGTATCAAAAATGCATGATGCCAGAGAGTATGATGCAATTGTGTCCAGTGGAGAAAATGTGACTGCTGGATTGATGGCAGTAACGCTGCAAGAAATGGGTGTTTCGGCGCGGAGTTGGCAGGGATGGCAAGTACCTTTAATTACAAATTCGAGCCATAGTTCTGCTAGAATTATAAAGATTCCAACTGACAACCTTGAGGAAAAATTTTCTAAAGGTATGAGAGTAGCAGTTATAGCCGGTTTTCAAGGAATTAGTGAAGAAGGACGGCTTTCTACTTTAGGTCGTGGTGGATCTGACACTACTGCTGTAGCATTTGCGTCTGCATTTGAGGCTGAAAGATGTGATATTTACACCGATGTGGACGGAATTTATACGACTGACCCAAGAATAACTAGTAAGGCTCGAAAATTAAGTAAAATTAGTTATGAGGAAATGTTGGAGCTTGCATCGTTAGGTGCTAAGGTTTTGCAAACTCGATCAGTAGAGTTGGCGATGAGGTACAAAGTTCGTTTGCGAGTACTTAGTAGTTTTGTAAACAATCCAGGAACTTTGGTTTGTGACGAGGAGGAAATCATGGAAAGTAAGATTGTATCTGGTGTGGCCTTATTCCAGGGATGAGGCAAAAATGACACTTGTTTCTGTAGCTGATAGGCCAGGTATTGCAGCTTCTATTTTTGGCATTCTTGCGGATAAAGGTGTGAATGTTGACATGATTGTTCAAAATGTCTCTGAGGGTGGTAGAACAGATATGACTTTTTCGTGTCCTGTTGATCAAGTGGATTTAGCTGAACTTTCATTAGATAAAGCAAAGCAAAGCCAAACCATCAACTATCATGATTTGATTGCAGACACAGATGTAAGTAAAATATCTGTTGTTGGTATTGGAATGCGTAGCCATGCAGGTGTTGCAGCTAAGATGTTTGAGGCTTTATCAACTGAGAACATAAATATTAAAGTTATTACTACTTCAGAAATTAAAATATCGGTGCTTATTGATAGAAAATACATGGAATTAGCAATACAATCATTACATGATGTTTTTGAATTAGAAGCCAAAACCTGAAGAGGTTGATGAATGGCATTAGAAACTGGAATACAATCTAGGATACTTCTTAAACGCCTAAAAGAAGCATTAGCGGAAGAAGGCGAAGGTCAAAAAAGACTTGACCGATTAACTCACTTAATTGCCGATAGCATGGGAACGGAAGTTTGTTCTGTGTATTTGTTAGTTGATAACAAAACACTTGAATTATGTGCGACTGAAGGACTGGATTTGGCTTCTGTACATAAAACGCGTCTACGGATTGGTGAGGGTTTGGTTGGTTTAGTGGCAAAAGACGCCAAACCTATAAATACAGACGATGCTCCTTCACAGGCGGGTTTTAGATTTATGCCTGAAACTGGTGAAGAAAGATATTCTAGTTTTCTGGGTGTACCTATCCAAAGACTTGGAGAAACACTTGGTGTTTTGGTGGTTCAGTCAAGGGTGCCGCGACTTTTTTCGGATGACGAAATCTATGCAATTGAAGTGGTAGCTATGGTATTAGCTGAAATGACTGAACTTGGTGCATTTGTGGGTGGGGATGAAAATCTAAAAGCGCCTCATCAATATTCTGTCTTAATTAAAGGTGGTGTTGCTCACGAAGGTGCTGCTTCAGGCAATGTGCTTTTACACGAACCTCGGGTGGTAGTTACCAATCCTTTTGCTGATGACACCAGAGCGGAACAGGGTAGGCTAAAGAATTAAATATAATTCTTAAAGGTGATGTTGATGGATCTGTTGAAGCTTTAACAGACTGGGTAGAAGAAGAACACAAAAAAATATTAGAAGCTTATAGAATGTTTGCTAATTCCAAAAGCTGGTTAAAAAGAATGGAAGAAGACATTGAAAGTGGCTTATCTGCAGAGGCGGCTGTTGAAAAAGAGCAATCGACTGTTAGGGCCAGAATGAGTAGGGTAGAAGATGTTTACCTACGAGATCGACTTCATGATTTAGACGATTTATCAAATCGCTTATTACGAGTTTTGACTGGACAAGGGAGTTCAGATCATACTGATTTTCCAGAAAATCCTATTTTAATCGCAAGAAATATTGGGCCTGGTGAGTTGCTCGAATATGGTAGGAAATTAAAAGGAATTATTTTAGAAGAGGGCTCAGTTGGCAGCCACGCTACGGTAATAGCGAGAGCGATGGCTATTCCTCTAATTATCAACGCTCCTGGAATAACTACTGAAGCACTTAATGGTGACCATATCTTAGTAGATGGTGATGGGGGAATAGTTAATTTACGTCCAGAAGATAATGTTAAAAAAGCATTTAGTGAAAAAATCGCAATGCAATCAAAAAAATTAGAGCGTTATGCTAAATTAAAAGACACACCGGCAGTTTCTAAAGATGGTATCAAAATAAGTTTAATGATGAATGCTGGATTGATGGCTGATTTGCCGAGTTTAAAGAGCTCAGGCGCTGAGGGTGTTGGTTTGTTCAGAACTGAATTACAATTTTTAGCTCGAAATTCTATACCAAAGAGAGGTGAACTCGCTGCTCTTTATGGTCAAGTTATGGATGCGGCTGATGATAAAAGAGTGGTTTTCAGGACATTGGATATCGGTTCGGATAAGGTATTGCCATATATGAGACCTACTGATGAGCCTAACCCGGCAATGGGTTGGCGAGCGATAAGGCTTGGCTTGGACAAACCAGGTGTAATGAAAATGCAATTGCAGGCAATTTTTAGAGCGGCTAGCAATAAAAGTGTGTCAGTAATGTTTCCGATGATTGCGCAATTTGATGAATTTAGGCAGGCGCGAGACCTGTTAAATGGTGTGTTGGCAAACGAGAAAAAAATGGGACATAATCTTCCCAAAAGTGTAGAAATTGGTGCTATGCTTGAAACACCGTCCTTAGCATTTGCCCCAAGACAATTTTTTGAATTAGCAGATTTTGTTTCAATTGGTGGTAATGATTTGAAGCAATTTTTTTATGCTGCAGATCGAGAAAACGAAAGAGTTAGAAAGCGTTATGATTCATTAAATGTTAGTTTCTTAAATTTGATTAAACAGATTGTTGATAGATGTACAGAAACCAAGACACCATTAAGCTTCTGTGGTGAAGATGCGGGCAGACCGATTTATCCAGAAAATTTATTAGCAATGGGTATCAGGACATTATCCATGAGACCCGCCTCCATTGGAGCAGTTAAATCATTAATAATGGAAATAAATTTAAAAGATTTACGTCATATCATAGATAAAGCACTTGTTTCTGGTGATCAATCTATTCGATTGGCGGTTGAAGAGTGGATTAAAAAAGTTACGTAATTTTGTTATAATGATTTAGGTTTTTTAAAAAAAGCTAAATTTACAATTTATAGCGTCACCCTTTAAGCCATCTGTTTTAAAATTATTGAGTGATCTTATTAAAATCCTACCTGGATCAGTAGGTGAAGAAAATCCTATTGATTTTGCAATATTAAAGTCAAATTGACTGTAATATGAAATATCACCAATTAAAATTACTGCTTCCCAACCTAAACTTTCTGCTTTTTGCAAGGTCTTGCTAATCAAGTATTTACCGTGACCCTCAGCTTGTCTGATTGGATGTACTGCTAATGGTCCTAACAATAAGCATTTAAAGTTTTCTATCTTGATTGGCCAATATCTAATTGCAGAAAAGACTGATCCAGTTTTATCCCTAGTCAAATAACATAGTTCTTTAATTGGCTCGACATCTTCTCGAAACCTGTAAGAACTTAGTGCTTTTCTACTTGGGGAAAGGCAAACATCATAAAGGCTCTCCACGTCCCAGAAATCATTTTCTTCTTCTAGTTTTATATTTATCAAACATCGCTCCAAAATTTATGATTAGCGCTAGAATTTCCGTTATCATAAGGTTACGAATAGAGCCAATATTATTAAAGAGGTTTTTTTATGTTTTACAAACCGAATTTTCGACCTGACTCTCTTCCTCACGACCCATTTAAGGCAATCGTTTCCCCTCGACCAATTGGATGGATTTCTACAATTAATAAAGATGGGTCTGCTAATTTAGCCCCGTATTCTTTTTTCAACGCAATTGGTGATAAACCGCCAATGGTGATCTTTAGTAAAACGGGCCCAAAATTAGGAATAGCTGAAGAAAAAGATTCAATTGTAAATATAAGAGAAACAGGTGAGTTTGTTGTGAATTTTGTAAGCTTTGAGTTAACTGATCAAATGAATATTTCTTCACAACACTTTAAACATGGTGAAGATGAATTCACAGCGGCTGGTCTCGAAAAAGGAGTATCAGAGATTGTTTCAGTTCCATTCGTTAAAGCGGCACCTGCAGCATTTGAATGTATCCTGCATAAAGAAATTAAACTCCCAGGTGAGGATCAAATTGCAATTATAGGGGAAGTTAAAGGTATTCATATTAATGAAAAGTATATTAAAGACGGTATGCTTGATGTTACATTATATAAGCCTTTGTCTAGACTTGGATATCGAGATTATGCAGTTATAGAAAAGCTAATTACCTTAAAACGGCCAGATGATTAAATCAATAAAATTTAGATAATCTTTAGTTTTAAGTTCTTTATTCTGATTGTTAAACGTTTGCAGTATTAAAGATTCCAGGTAAAGACACTTCCAGTAATTCAAGATCTTTAGAACAAGAAGTGTATTTTGTTTTCATATTTGGTGGAATTACAAAAGCGTCACCGAAGATATAAATCATTTGATTTTTCACCCTCTCCTTCTAAAGTCATATGACCACTCATAACAAAATTAAATAAAATATCAGTGTCGTGTGAACTCCAAACATCACCACCACCGGTAAACTTGGCTACTTTAACCCCAGCAACATTTTTAGTATTTTCTGCAATGGTAGTGTCTCTTGATTTGAATTGACTTAACCGAAAAGGTTCCCACACCGCATCTTCAACTTTATGATGTACGAATTTCTGACCCTGAAATTCGCGCTGCCTATTAATTGTATCATTTGGAAGACTCATTTCATGATCAATAGTTGTTACATGTTCTGCAGGAACACCAATTTCTATTACTTCGATGTCGTTACTAGCAAATAATACTCTATGGCGAATTTGTGGAGGTTGAATAACGCAGCATCCTTCATTTAATCGAAAAGGCTTTCCTTGATCTTCATAAACTAAATCAACCCAACCTTTATAGCAAAAAATCAATTGGAAGCCTACCGTGTGATAGTGCACCATATCAGGAACTGGGCCACCATCTGGTATTCGTATATGACTTGCGATTATTGATCCACCAAGTCTTGATGGTATCAAATCTCTATAATGCATCCCTGCTCGACCTATTACCCATGGTGCTTGATCAGAAAGTCTCCTCACTACAAAGTCATGATTAGTTTTTGGCATTATTAAAGGTGAATTATTTTCAACAAGTTGAATCTTTACTCCATTTGGGGCCACTAAATATTTTCCAGCAGTTGTTGGTAAAAATTTTGCAGTTTTAGAAGAATAGTACCAACTGGTTCATCTGATCCTTTATCAATTCTCAGTCTAAGGCCAAAGCCTGAAATAACTGCTACTGAAGGATCGTCAGCAGGAAATATTTCGTCTAATCGCATCCCAGTTATTTTTGTAAAAAAATTAATATCATCACTCAAATTCTTTGAAGGCAAAATTAATTCTGCTTTAGTTTGTTGATTGCTATTAGACATAGAACCTCATAAATAAATATTAGAAACTATGTTTTAATTGCCTATTTTATTTAAAATAAGCAATCCTATAATCGCTTATTAACTATTTTTCTGGTATATTAATTTATAAATGGAGACAGAAATTGCTAATTTCACAAAATGCTAAGTGGTCAATTTTGATATCTTTTAGCTTTTTGCATTCCGTTAATGATATCTTGAATACTATTACCATTTTTAATTTGAGCGGCTATAGCTTACTTTTTAAATCCTATAGCTGATAAGTTAGAAAGGATTGGAATTAATAGATTATTTTCAACAATAATTATTTTTGGAACATTCCTTTTGTGTTTACTATTATTCAGTGTTTTGTATTATAAACTGTTGCTAATGAAATTTTTTCATTTTGGGAAAATATACCAGTAATAATAAATAAATTTATTGATATATTTAAAAGTAATTTTGGTCAGTTTTTTGGGCTATATGATTGGGATGGGCCAATCGCCACTATTAAGTCAACAATTCAATCTAATGCTATCAGTGTTTTGAAGAATTTTTATTTCTCCGCAATGGGTGCACTTGATACATTTATGATAATCTTTATCTCGCCAATCGTATCTATATATTTATTGTATGATTGGAATAAAATCTTGTTAAAAATTGATGGCTTAATCCCTTTAAATTCAAAGAATTCGATTAATGCGATTTGCTCTGAGATTGACTTAACTTTGTCGAAATTTATTCGTGGTCAAATGATTGTATGCTTTATTCTCGCAATTTTTTACGCAGTTACATTAAGCTTTGTTGGTTTAAATTATGGTATTTTTGTTGGTCTATTGGCAGGATTTCTTTCGTTTATTCCTTATGTTGGAGCAGTTTTTGGAGGAGCTTTAGCATTGGGTTTGGCCTTATATCAATTTTGGCCAGAGTCTTACTTCATTGCACTGGTAGGGATTATTTTTCTTACTGGCCAAATAATAGAAGGTAATTACCTCACACCAAAAATAGTTGGAAATTCTATAGGTCTGCATCCAGTCTGGTTATTATTTTCATTATCATTTTTTGGATCTATTTTAGGTTTTTCAGGTCTACTGCTAGCTGTGCCAATTTCTGCTTCATTTGGAGTGATTATACGATTTTGGATAAAAAAATACAAAGTCAGCGCTGTATACTTGGGCACTGAAAGGGATTAAATTTGAATGATCAATTAATTTTCAATTTACCTTCCTATCCAGCGCTTGGCTCAAAAGATTTTTTTGTTTCAAAAGCCATATTATGCTTTTGAATATATTCAAAATTGGGTGGACTGGTCTAATCGTAGAATAATTATTACTGGCGCAAAAGGATCTGGAAAAACTCACCTTTCTAACGTATGGGCTAATTTAGCTGATGCTAGTTTTATAGAAATTAATAGTTTAGAATTTGATAGCACCAAAGAAAAAGCAATAATTATAGAAAATATTAATTTACAGCTTCGCAATCTGATTTAGAAGAACATTTGTTGCATATTCTTAATGGTTGTAGTCAAATGGGTACTTTTGTTCTAATGACTAGTTCTGTTCCTCCAAGTAGGGCGGGGTTTGAGTTGCCTGATTTATCAAGTAGACTTATAGCTACTGAGCATATTCCAATAAACTCACCTGATGATGCATTGTTGTCAGCGGTTTTAGTCAAGCATTTTAACGATCGACAAATTCGTATATCTCCTTTTTTAATTGAATTCATTTTAAAAAGAATTACACGATCTTTGATTTCTATTTCTAACTTTGTAAACGAGCTGGATAATGCAAGTTTGAAATTAGGGAAAGGCCCGAGTAAGGCAATAGTTACTGAAGTTCTGGACAAAATTAGAAAAAATGAGGCATAAGTCTCTTCATGAACAAACAAATTCATCATAAGATTGTTAATTCAGATTTTTTGAAGTCTATCAAACACGAGGCTGTCGACCGTGATTTTGAGAACTTTGATAGTAGTAAAAGGTTTTTAAATCGTGAATTGTCATGGTTAGCTTTTAATTCACGTGTTTTGGAAGAAGCTGGTAATTTAAGTGTACCTCTCTTAGAACGGTTACGATTTCTTGCAATTTCAGCAACAAATTTGGATGAGTTTTATTCAGTTAGAGTGGCTGGATTACGGGAACTTAAAAATAACAAAATAAATAAGGCACCTGCTGATGGTATGACACCTACACAACAATTATTAGAGATAGATAAACGAGTTAGAATTCTTTTAAACCGACAACAAAGTCAGTGGATTGAATTAATATCAGATTTAAAGTTAGCGAATATAGAAATCTTAAAACCTAATGAGCTGAGTAGCAAAGAAAGATTATTTCTTGATGAAGAGTTTATAAACAATATATTTCCAGTTCTGTCCCCTTTAGCCGTTGATCCTGCGCATCCATTTCCGTTTATCCCAAATGGTGGTTTTGCGTTAGCATTACAGTTAAAAAGAAGACGAGACGATAAAGAGTTATTGGCTCTATTACCAATTCCCAATCAACTTCCTAGGTTCGTTCGACTTGGAGAAACCAAGAGTTTATTTAGAATGTTACCCCTTGAAGACGTTTTAATTGAATATATCAATGATCTTTTTCCAGAGCACAAATTGGAAAATTTTTGTGCATTCCGTCTTTTAAGAGATAGTGACTTAGAAATAGAAGAAGAAGCAGAGGATTTGGTAAGAGAGTTTGAAACAGCACTGAAACGGCGAAAGCGAGGAGAGGTTATTAGTTTGTCAATCTCTGCTGGGGCAAATATTAATTTGGCAAATCTGATAAGAAAAAACTGTCAAGTATCGAAAGACGAAATTTTTGAAATTGATGGGTTTATTGCTTTATCTGATTTGAACGAATTGGTTGAGTTAGAAGTGAGTAAACTTCTGTGGCCAAAGTTTACTCCAAGAATACCAGAACGGGTTGCTGATTATGATGGAGATATTTTTAAGGCCATTCAACAAAAAGACATGTTACTTCATCATCCATACGAAACTTTTGATATGGTTGTAAGGTTTTTACAACAAGCGGCTGCTGACCCTAATGTCCTCGCAATCAAACAAACGTTGTATAGAACTTCAAAAGATTCACCTATTGTTGATGCTTTATGTGAGGCTGCTGAGGCAGGAAAATCAGTGACCGCATTTATTGAATTGAAAGCACGTTTTGATGAAGCTGCAAATATTAGGCAGGCCCGCCGATTGGAACGAGCAGGTGCACATGTTGTTTATGGTTTTATCAGCTTAAAAACGCATGCAAAACTATCTACTGTAGTCAGGCGAGAGGATAAAAATTTAGTTACCTACACCCATTTTGGAACAGGTAACTATCACCCTATAACTGCAAAATACTATACTGATCTTTCATTCTTTACCTGTAATTCAGATTATGGTCGCGATGCTACAAGTGTTTTTAATTTTATTTCTGGTTATGCAAAACCAAAAAAATTAAAAATGATGTCTATATCACCAATAAACCTTAAAACTTTTTTGTTGGATTCTATTGAAAATGAAATAAAATTTGCCAGGGAAGGAAAACCTGCTGAAATATGGGGTAAGATGAATGCTTTAATTGACCCAGACGTTATCGACGCACTGTATAAAGCGAGTAGGGCTGGAGTTGTAATCAAGTTGGTAGTTCGCGGTATTTGTGGCCTCAGACCTGGGATTAAGGGTTTAAGTGAAAATATACAAATAAAGTCGATAGTTGGTAGGTTTTTAGAGCACTCACGAATAGTTTGTTTTGGTAATGGAGAACCAGTAAGTTCTGTAAAAGGGTCGAGTTTTTATAAGCTCTGCAGATTGGATGGACCGTAACCTTAACAGGCGTGTGGAAGGTTTAATAGAGATCCATAATAAAACTGTGCGTTCACAAATAGTGAGTCAAATTATGGCTGCTAATCTAGCAGATCAAAGACAAAGCTGGGTACTTCAGGCGGATGGAACCTATTTGCGGCATAATGAAATTGATAATTTATTTGATTGCCATAGATTTTTTATGGAAAACCCTTCTCTTTCTGGACGCGGATCTGCTGGAGCATCTGACGCTCCAAAATTGACTCATGCTAAAACTAATACTTAAAATTTGATTAACTCAACTTTTTTTACTGGACAATAATAGATTAATTTCATTTCCAATTAATATAGCTAATAATCTTTCAAATGGTGCGATTGATCGATTGGGTGTAATTGATATTGGTTCAAACTCAGTTCGTTTAGTAATTTTCGATGGTGCAGCGAGATCACCTGCTTATTTTTTTAATGAAAAAGTTCTTTGTGCCTTAGGTGATAATTTAGGACCAAATGGTGACTTAAATGATATTAATAAACAGCGGGCTTTATCTGCAATAAAACGATTTGTGATGTTAGCCCAATCAATGAACTCTAGTTTAAGAGCAATTGCTACTGCGGCAATTAGAAATGCTCCTAATGGTCAAGATTTTTGTTCAAAAATTCGTACAGAAACTGGTTTAAAAGTGATTATTGCCACTGGTGAAGAGGAAGCAAGATTGTCTGCAGAGGGCGTCTTGCTGGGATGGCCAGATTCAGATGGTATTGTTTGTGATTTAGGTGGCGCGTCTATGGAATTAGCTGAAATTTCAAATGGGAGAGTAGGGGCAGCTACAAGCTCACCACTTGGACCATTAATTTTAGATCGTTTGTTTACTGATCCAATTATAAAAAGAAATTATATCAAATCCAAATTAATAGAGTTAAGAAAATTATTTAAAAAAAATTATAAATCTGGAAATATGTTAGCAATTATTGGCGAACAATTGCTCGGCTGCAAATGGAAATATCTGATTACCCTTTAAAAGTTTTGCATGAATACCAAATTAATATCAGCGATATTAAAATAACAACTGATTGGATTAGGAATAGTTCTATAGAAAAAATGAGTAAGGTTTATCCAAGTTCAACAGCTCGTTTAAAATTACTCCCAACTTCGGCGTTAATTTTACAAGAGATAATCGAAAATTTTAACCCAAAAAAAATTGAAATATCAAGTTATGGTATTAGGGAAGGATTATTGTACGGATCTATGGATGCAAAGTTAAGGAAGCTCGATCCTTTAATAGAGGCCTGTCAGTATATGGAGAATTCTGCATCAAGAATTCCAGGATTTGGAATGGCTCTTTTTAGTTTTATCCTCCCATTATTTGATAAAGATGATTTAAAAATTGTTAGGTTGGTTCAGGCTGCGTGTCTATTACATGATGTAACTTGGAGAGCACATCCAGATTATCGTGCTGAAGTATGCTTTGAATATGCTACAAGAGCCAACTTAGGTGGGTTAGATCACAGTGAGCGCATTTTTCTCGCTCTTGCTCTCCTGTTTAGGTACAAGAGTTCAAGAAATAAGAGCGCTTTTAAAAGTGTTCTATCAATTTTAACTAAAAACGAACAGATACTAGCGAAAACATTGGGAAAAGCGATGCGTTTTGGAGCTATGTTGTCAGGATCCATGGACGATACTATGGGTGAATTAAAAATACTTAAGAATAAAAAAATTTTACAAATTATGATCTCCAAAAATAACAAAGATTTATTTGGAGAGGTGGTTCAACTACGATTTTCTAGTTTAGCAGAGAGCCTGGGGTGTGAGCCGTCTTTGGTAGTACAAAAATAATTTAAGTTATTGTTAATTACAGCTTAAGTTAATAATTTTAGCAAAGTTTGTTGATTAATTTAAAAATAGAGATAAAAAATGAATAATTTTCTTGCTATTGATCAAGGAACAACATCCACAAGGGCTATTTTATTTGATAAATCCCTTAATGTTGTTAATAGCTTTAGTGAAAAATTGGGTACGAGTTTTCCAAACTCAGGTTGGGTTGAGCAAGAGCCTCTAAAAATTCTTCAAAGTGTGAAAAATACAATTAATAAAACTGCATCTATTGATATCGTTGGAATTGGTATCACAAATCAACGTGAAACGGTAGTTATTTGGGATAGGAGTACAGGTTTACCAATTTATAATGCGATCATCTGGCAAGATAGGCGGACCGCAGTTCGATGCGCTGAATTAAAAAAAATGGGTTATGAAAAGTTTATTAAAGAAAAGACAGGTTTGCTATTAGACCCTTATTTTTCAGCGACAAAAATTTGTTGGATCTTAGATAATATCCCTAAAGCAAGGGCTGATGCTGAAAATGGAAAGTTAGCATTTGGTACTATAGATTCTTTTCTTCTCTGGCATTTAACAAATGGTAGAGTTCATGCGACTGATGCAACCAATGCTTCTAGAACAATGCTCTACAATATTTTTGAAGGCAAATGGGATTCCGAATTATTAAAATTATTCAATATACCTGAGTCAATTTTACCTCTGGTAAAAGATAGTTCTTCAGATTTTTCCGAAACTTCAATAACTGGAACGAATGTACCAATTAGAGCGCTGATTGGTGATCAACAGGCTGCCGCTATTGGGCTTGGTTGTTTTAAGACAGGGATGATTAAAGCTACATTTGGAACTGGTTGTTTTGCTTTACTTAATACGGGATTTATACCTAAAAAATCACAATCTAATTTAATCACCACAATAGCATATCAATTTGAAGGCAAAGCCAGTTATGCTTTGGAGGGTTCTATTTTTAATGTTGGTACAATAATTGACTGGCTTAAAAATAATATGAATTTTATAAATGATTACAACGAGTTAGAGGGGTTAATTAATAATTCTAATAAGCCCAATGAAGTTATTTTTATTCCCGCATTTACCGGACTTGGTGCACCATATTGGGATTCTCAATGCCGTGGAGCTATATTTGGATTGGAGAGAAGTACGACTGTTAATGATATAGCCAAAGCAGCATTGCAAAGTATAACTTTCCAGGCTCGTGATTTGTTTAGTGCGATGTGCTCTGATTATTTGGATCAAAAGTTAGAAATATTAAAAGTTGATGGTGGAGTGTGTAGAAACAATTGGCTTATGCAAAATCTTTCAAATCAAATTGGAATTAAAGTTGAAAGACCACTAAATATTGAGGCAAGTGCCGTTGGGGTTGCATTTTTAACAGGTTTATCACTTGGTTATTTTTCTGACTTAACTGATTTGGAAAAGATTCTGCAGAAAGATATGGTTTTTAATCCTGTAAGTAACAGATTTGCGATTGATACGGATTATGCTAATTGGGAAAAAGCAGTAAAAAAGCTTCTAAGTTAATATTTATTATTTTTAATCTATTAAATTTGACCACCCGCTATTTCAAGTGTTTGCCCATTAATAGACTCAGAATTTTTGTTCACCAAGTATTCTGCAGCACATGTAATCTCATTTACTTCTATTAAGCGCTTATGACGATTATCCTGAGACATTGATTTTTCTGCCTGTTCACTTGTCATATTGCTTCTAGAGGCAATCAAATCTCTATTCCTATCTACAATTGGTGTTCTTACGTAACCTGGGCATATGGCATTTGCTGTTATTCCAGTACTCATATATTCCTCAGACAATGTTTTTGTTAATCCAATTATGGCATGTTTTGATGCTGAGTATGCTGCACCGTATTTTAACCCTTTTAATCCCGCAATTGAAGTATTAATTATTCTTCCGTAACTATCTGATCTCTCATGCCAGGTAATGCTTCACGAATTCCTAAAAAAACGCCATCCAAATTAGTTCTCATAATCTTATTCCAAAACGCCAATTCCATTTTGTGAACAGGCATAGTTTCAGCAATTCCTGCATTGGCAACATGAATTAATGTTGGGCCTCTTTCGCTAATAGCTGATTTAGTACCTGTTATTACACTTTCTTCCGAAGCCATATCCATTACTATGGGAAAAATATTGTCAGCTAATGAACATGTTTCCGTTAGTGTTTCTATTCTACGACCGGTGATGGTAACAGTAGCACCAAGTTTTGACAGCATTACTGCAATACCTTGTCCAATACCAGTTCCCCCACCAGTAACTAATGCATGTTTACCTTTTAAATGTGTCATAGTTTTCTCCAATCTCTTAGTTTTAATATTGATTTATTAAAATAATACACAAAAAAAATTGATAAACCAAAAAAAATTGCTGTTATGGCATACTAAACCAGATTAAATGATTTTAAAATCACAATTCTGATTTAATTGGTTTGATAATTGTTTAAATTATACTATATCCAGTTCAATAGTAATTTGGAATTTATGATGAAGATAGGTGCTCTAAAAGAAAAGGCTAAAAACGAACGCAGGGTTGCAATGACCCCAACTTCTGCCAGTCAAATTATAAAGCTTGGCCATGAATGCTTTATTGAAGAAAATGCGGGTATAACATCTGGATTTTCTAATCAAGATTATATAAATTCAGGCGTCATAGTGCTTAAAGAAGAGAAGAGTCTTTGTAAGGAGGTGGACGTTTTAATTAAAGTTCAACCACCCACTATTGATGAAATTAAATTACTAAATAGTAATAAAACTTTAATTAGTTTTTTTTACCCTGGTCAATCTGAGAGCCTATTAAGTTTGATTAATAAACAAGGTGTTAGGGTCGTGGCAATGGATATGGTGCCTCGAATTTCCAGAGCTCAAAAAATGGATGCTCTGTCATCCATGGCCAATATTGCAGGCTATCGGGCGGTGATCGAAGCTGGTAATCACTTTGGTCGGTTTTTCACGGGGCAAGTCACAGCTGCTGGAAAAATTCCACCAGCAAAAGTGCTGGTCATTGGAGCTGGTGTGGCTGGCCTTGCGGCGATTGGTGCTGCCACATCATTAGGTGCACAGGTATATGCTTTTGATGTTCGACCAGAAGTAGCTGAACAAATTGAATCAATGGGTGCAGAATTTGTGTTTTTGGATTTCACTGAAAGCCAAATAGATGGAGCTCAAGCCGGTGGCTATGCGTCTCCTTCTTCACCTGAATTCAGGGAAAAGCAGTTAGAGAAATTCATGGAGCTTGCACCCACTATTGATATTGTTATTTCAACAGCACTTATCCCTGGCCGAGATGCTCCAAAGCTCTGGCTGAAAGATATGGTTTCTTCAATGAAAACTGGATCAGTGGTAGTTGATTTGGCAGCTGAAAGAGGCGGTAATTGCGAATTAACAGTACCTGATAAAAAAATCTTGAGTGATAATGGTGTAACAATAATTGGATTTATGAAACATTCCAAGTAGAATGGCAGCTCAATCCTCTGAATTATATTCTACGAATGTTCGTCATATGCTGTCTGATTTGTCACCAGAAAAAGATGGTCAAATCAATCATGATATGAATGATGATGTTATAAGGGGTGCAACAATTTGTTACGACGGTGAAATAACTTTTCCACCGCCCGCACCCAAGGTACGCGCTATTGCAATTGCAGAGGCTGGCGCATTCATAAAAACTAAAGAAGAATTAGAAACAGATGTAACAGAAGAAGAAGATAAAGAACTTAATAAAATTTTTGGATCTGTGTTGATGCTTTTGATTGGTGCGTATGCTCCAATAAGTTTCATGCAACATTTTATTGTTTTTGCGTTAAGTTGTTTTGTTGGGTTTCAAGTTATTTGGAATGTCAGTCATTCACTTCATACTCCATTAATGGCCGTTACAAATGCAATATCAGGAATCATTATATTAGGTGCATTGTTACAAATGGGTTCAAGCAATATCATTATAACCATACTTGCTTCGATTAGTGTATTAATAGCTACCATAAATATTGTTGGAGGATTTATGGTAACAAGAAGAATGCTCCAAATGTTTCAAAAATCTTAGAAGGTTGGTTTAATGGGTACAGGCATATTATCAGCGGCATATATAGCGGCATCTATCTTGTTTATACTTTCTTTGGGAGGTTTGTCTAACCAAGAAAAAGCAAAACGAGCGGTATGGTACGGTATTTTTGGTATGTTAATAGCTGTAACTGCAATCATAATATTTGGCCCTGGTTTTACAACACTTTCTTATGTCCTTTTAGTTCCACTTCTAGCAATAGGGGCCCTTATTGGTAAAACTGTTGCACAACGGGTCGAAATGACAGAAATGCCTCAATTAGTGGCTGCATTACATAGTTTTGTTGGGTTAGCTGCTGTCTTTATTGGCTTGAACGCTGCACTGCAAATTTCGGGAATGGACGATCAGCATTATAAATTGACAAATGTTGAACTCCTCATCCATAAAATTGAAATATTTTTAGGAGTATTTATCGGAGCAATTACTTTTACTGGATCAATATTAGCTTATGCTAAACTAGCAGGTAAAATTGACGGCAAGGCTTTAATTTTACCTGGTCGCCACATATTGAATGGTTTAGCAGTATTTTTTAGCTTCATGTTGCTCATTATGTACATAAACTCATCAGAGCTGTGGACATTATATTTAATGCTCTTAATTGCATTTATACTAGGTGCTCATTTAGTGGCAGCTATTGGTGGTGCTGACATGCCTGTCGTGGTCTCAATGCTTAATAGTTATTCTGGTTGGGCTGCCGCTGCTACAGGATTTCTATTGGGGAATGATCTGCTTATTGTAACGGGTGCTTTAGTTGGCTCATCTGGCGCTATTTTGTCATATATTATGTGTAAAGCTATGAATAGAAATTTTCTTTCTGTTATTCTTGGTGGATGGGGAGATACTACAGGACCTGCTATGGATATTGAAGGTGAGCAGGTCGCTATTGATGTAGACGGTGTTGCCTCTGTATTAAATGAAGCTGAAAGCATTATAATAATCCCAGGTTATGGTATGGCTGTTGCCCAAGCTCAACAATCAGTGTCTGAATTAGCTCGCAAGTTAATAGCTCAGGGAAAAAATGTTCGCTTTGCAATCCATCCAGTAGCTGGTCGCTTGCCAGGTCATATGAATGTTCTTCTAGCAGAGGCCAGGGTCCCATATGATATAGTATTGGAAATGGATGAGATTAATGATGATCTTCCAAATACTGATGTAGTCATTGTAATTGGCTCAAATGATATTGTTAACCCGGCTGCACAAGATGACCCAAATAGTCCAATAGCCGGAATGCCAGTGCTGGAAGTATGGAAAGCCAGACAGGTATTTGTATCAAAAAGAGGACAGGAGTTCAGGTTATTCAGGTATAGAAAATCCTTTATTTTTTAAAGAAAATACGCGCATGTACTATGGAGATGCCAAAACATCTATAGATCAATTGCTCACTATTGTTACTTAAGTTTAATTATTGATTTTATCTACCGCGAATTCTTGGATCTAACGCATCTCTAAGGCCGTCACCAATATAATTCACACTTAAAACTGTTAAGCTTATTGCTACGCCAGGATATATAACCCTTTCTGGGCTTATTTTCATAAAATTAGTACTATCGTATAGAAGTCGTCCCCAAGTTGGAAAGTCAGAGGGGAAACCTAATCCGAGAAATGAAAGAGCGCTCTCAGTAATTTAAAAAATTGGCGAATGGCAAAACCATTATTGGACTTAATACATTTGGTAAAATATGACGCGTTATCATTTGCGTATTCTGAGTTCCTAAAGACCTTGCGGCTAATACAAATTCTCTTTCTTTTACAGCTAAGACGTCTCCCCGTACTATCCTAGCTATAGGCATCCAACTTGTTAACCCAATCGCAGTTACAATTAAGATGAATATTCCAGTTTCCGGACCAAACATGCCTCTCAATGTATCCCGAAAAAGCATTATCATTACTAACAATAAGGGAAGAAGGGGTAATGCTAAAAACAAGTCAGTTAATCGCATCAATGGACCATCTAACCGTCTAAAAAATCCCTGATACAACGCCCACGAATGTTCCAAAAACTACGGACAAAGCCATAGCTGTAACACCAACCAATAATGAAACTCTGCCTCCAGCTAGAAGATTTGAAAAAGTATCTCTTCCTAATTGGTCTGTTCCCATGGGATGAAGAAAATTAGGACCTTGGTTTTTTGCACGTATATCAATATAATTTGGATCATATGGGCTTAAAAAAGCTGCAAATATAGCAAAGATACAGATTATTGAAAATACTATCATGCCAATTAAAGCCCCACGGTGCGTTTTAAATTGCATCCATACATCTAGCCATTGACTTGTTTGTTTTGTTAATTGTGTTTTTAGTCATATCTTATCCTTGGATCTAATATGCCATATAGTACGTCTGCGACTAAATTAAAAAATACTATTAGAATTGCAAAGATAAATGTGAGTGTTTGAACTAATGGAATATCAGCTCCCTCGATTCCCAAGATAAGAAGAGCTCCTAAGCCATTAACTTTAAAAACCTGCTCGGTTATTATTGCTCCTCCAAAGACGTGGGGAATATTTAAGGCTAATACCGTAACAACAGGAATTAAAGAATTACGTAATACATGAACAAGTAAGACGACCCTTTCTTTCATTCCTTTGGCGCGGGCTGTCCTAACATAATCAAGACTTAAATTGTCAAGCATAGAAGCTCGCATAAATCGGCTGATTTGAGCAGCGTTGTATAATGCTAAAACAAAAACTGGCATTAAGATTTGTCTTATTTGAAATACGAAGCTGTCCCAGTCAGTAACCTTATGTGTCGTGTCATAAATAGATGGTAACCAAAAGATACTATCAGTTGGTATTAAAGTTGAAAATATAACAATTAGCAAAACGCCAGTAAAGAATGTTGGTACAGAAAATCCAACCATGGCAATAAATGTGCCTGTCTGATCAAACCAACTGTATTGTCGGTAGGCCGAAATAACACCAATTGGTATAGCTATAATAATACCTACGACATAAGACATTCCTACAACCCATAGTGTTTGAGGCGTTCTCTCAATTATCAGATCAACTACTGGTGATCTCGTGGCCCAACTCATGACCCGAGTTCGACTTCCGCATTCTCCCCAACAAATTCCCCATGCTTGTTCGATAATATTTAAGGGCTCTATTATAAAAAATTGATTGCACCACATTAAATATCGCCAATACATTGGCTCGCCTAAGCCCAGAGCAAGTCGTATTTGTTCCCGGACCTCTGGGGGAACCGTCATTGGGAGGTTTCCTGTTGGGTCACTTGGAGCTAAGTCTAATAGTAAAAAAATCACCAAACTTATAAATAAAAGAACTGGTATGGTGAAAATCAATCGTCTGATTGTGTATTTCAACATTGCAGTTCCTTAATTTAAAAGTGTTGTAATTAGTTTGGTTACTGCCCCAAATAATTTTTGGGGCAGTAAGGGTTTAATAATTAGTTACGGAACCAATCGGCTACGTTCCAGAGTTCACTGTCCCAAGTATTTTGGATCACTCCGCCTAATTTATTTGAGTGTGCTGATACTCTACCACGGTGTACTAGAGGGATCATTGCGCCTTCCTGCATCAACATATCATTCATTGCCATAACAATACGTGCACGTTCGCCTATGTCAGCTGTTGTAGCAAGTTCTGCTGCCATAGCATCATAATCTGGATTACAATATCGTGGCATGTTGTTGCCCATCCAATTATTTGATGGCATTGGCATTTGTGAACAAACCCAGCCACCCATGTAGGCTTCAGGATCAGTTCCACTAAACAAGTTTGTGTACATCTCGATGTCTGAGAAATGTTTTTGGTATGTATCTGGTGAAGATTGATCTCCGCCAAAGAAAACAGACGCACTAATATTTTTTAGCTCTGTTTCAACACCAATTTCAGACCACCACTGTTTAACCATCGCTTGTGTGTCCTGACGAACAGCATTTGTAGATGTTTGGTAAAGAATAGATAATCTAACACCGTCTTTTGCTCTGATACCATCTGAGCCTCTTTGCCATCCAGCAGCTTCAAGAATATTGTTAGCTTTTGCTATGTCTTGAACTAAGCACTCATCATTTGCTGTAGAAACGTAAATAGCTGGGCCTGGAACAATATTACAGGTTGCTTTACCTGCAGCACCATATCCAACTTCAGCTAAAAGGTTTCTATCAATCGAAACACTCAGAGCGCGACGAACTGCAGCATCAGTTAAAAACGGATGAGGACCACCTTCCAATGTAGATCTTAGATCTCCTAAAGCAGGATCTGGGTTGGAAAGGTTAACCATTAATCTTTCAGTTGCAGTACCGAAGCTAGAAATTACTGTACCTTTTCCACCTGCAGCCATGTCCGCAAGAATAGTTGGGTCAATTTGTAAGTTCCATGCATAATCAAACTCGCCTGTTTCTAGAACAGATCTAGCTGCTGCTGCTGCATCGCCGCCACCTTTAAAGGTAACACTTGCAAAAGCTGGTTTGGAGGCATCTCTATAGTGAGGGTTTGCTTCCATTGTTATAACATCATTTGCTTTAAAATCTGTTACGACAAATGGTCCAGTTCCAATTGGTCCAAAATTTTCTGCGGTACACTCTGGCGCTTTTGCACCCATACAATCAGCAAATTGTGCTGCTTGTAAAATTGGCTGTTCAGCCCCAACAAAAGGTCCATATGGAAATGGTTTTGCCACTGAAAAAGTTACTTTTACAGTTAAGTCGTCAATTGCTTCAATGCTTGCTACATCAGCTAATTTGTTAGACTGTGCACAACCACCATCTGGATCCATACAATACTCGCCAGAAAATACAACGTCATGTGCGGTAAATGCAGAGCCATCTGACCATTTTATGCCAGGTGTTATATTCCAAGTAATAGACATAAGGTCAGCGCTAACGCCACCATTTGCTACTGTTGGGATTTCGGTAACTAGCCATGCGGTTAATTCACCATCTTGATTATAACGAGCTAGTGGCTCTATTATCATTGATGAGCTTTCAACATCTTTTGTCCCACCTGATAGATATGGGTTCAAAATTGATGGTGCTTGCCAATAAATAATATTTACGTGGCCGTCTGACCCTCTTTCAGCAATTGCCATTGATGCAACGCTAAGGGCGGCAGCCGTTCCTATAATTAATGATTTTAAATTCATAATTTCCTCCTTGTTGTTTCGCTCATTGTCCTCGTGGTGCAGTATACTCTGCATTAATCCGATGTTGCCTTACGAAAATATCGTCTGGTAAGTTCTAATAGGAACGAAAGTTTTGTAAAATTGCAAGAGAAAAATGTTGTTTACTTTAGTTAATGAAAAAGGCGCAATTGTTTCCAGAATTTCTCCGAGTTTTTTACGCTTTGGGAATTATGAAATTTTTACAGCTAGAAAAGATGTGGAAAATTTAATTGACCAATTACATTTAGGGGTTTTCGAAAATTCAACTGGAAAAAGCAATGAAGTTGAATTTGAAACAAAAGATGGCACTGTAACGGGAGTTGAAGATGTTTCTTTTGAAATCTTTCCTGGGGAGACTGTTTGTGTTGTTGGTGAGTCTGGTTCCGGCAAGTCTGTCTCTTCCCTCTCTTTGATGCGTTTAGTTGAATATGGGGGTGGCAAGATCACGGGTGGTAAATTAATTTTTGATAGAAAAACTGGTGAATCTATTAATTTATGTGAAACAAATCAAAAGGAAATGAGCAATATCCGGGGAAACGAAATTGGAATGATATTCCAAGAACCTATGACCGCGTTGAATCCTGTGCTTACTGTTGAGCGACAGCTAACTGAGGGCCTAAGGTTTCATAAAAAATTATCAAAAAAGAAAGCCATAGAAAAAGCTTTAGAGATTTTAAAACAAGTTCGTCTTCCAGAGCCTGAGAAAAGATTAAAGCAATTACCCACACGAGCTTTCCGGTGGAATGCGACAGAGGTTAGTAATAGCAATGGCAATGGCCTGTGAGCCAAGATTGTTAATTGCAGACGAACCCACCACAGCTTTAGATGTTACTATTCAAGCAGAGATCTTAGCTTTAATGGATAGATTGAAAAGAGAAACTGGTACGGCAGTTATGTTCATCACGCATGATATGGCAGTTGTGGCTCAGATGGCTGATAGAGTAGTCGTAATGTATAGAGGTAATAAAGTTGAGGAAGGTACAGTTGAGGAAATTTTTGAAAACCCTCAACATGATTATACGAAAGCTTTACTCGCGGCAGTCCCAAAATTAGGTGAAATGAAAGGCAAGGCCTTTCCAGAACCGATGCGTCTTCTTGGGACAGAAAATGACACGATCGTACCAATCAAGGATAGTAATGAACCACTTCTAACTGTAAAGAATTTGACAGCACGGTTTCCTGTAAAAGGAGGACTTTTTAGAAGAACTATCGCCCAGGTTCATGCGGTGGAAGATATTTCATTCACTATTAATAAGGGGCAAACACTTAGGATTAGTTGGAGAATCTGGATGTGGAAAGTCTACGCTGTTGCGCATGATCGCAGGGCTCGAAGATATTACAAAGGGAACCCTCAAGTTCGACTACTCAGCCAACTGTAGCTAATACATGGGTTCAGCAAACCGGTACCTATTCAAATGATATTTCAAGACCCTTTTGCTTCTTTAAACCCGCAAATGCAGTTATTTGATCAGGTTGCTGAACCTTTAAAAAATTATAAAAACATAATTAACGAGGATATTAATAAAAAAATAGAAATGCTTTTTGATCGAGTTGAGTTGCCTCGAGAAAAAAGAAATCAGTTGGTTGGGGAGTTATCAGGTGGTCAAAGGCAACGGGTAGCCATTGCGAGAGCATTAGCTTTAAATCCTAAATTAATTATCGCAGATGAAGCAGTTTCAGCTTTAGATGTTTCTGTTCAAGCACAGGTGCTTAACCTAATGATGGAACTTCAATCTGAACTCGGACTATCTTTCTTATTTATTAGCCATGACATGGCAGTGGTTGAAAGAGTAAGCCATAGAGTTGGTGTAATGTACCTTGGTAGAATAGTTGAGATTGGCTCACGCAGTGCAGTTTTTGAGAACCCTCAACATGAGTATACAAAAGCATTATTGAAAGCAGTTCCAATAGCAGATCCAAGAAAACGCAAAAAGGAGAAGGATCTTAATTTTAAACCGATTCCTTCACCTATAATTGAGGCTTCTCTAATTCCTCTGTCAGAAACTCTGTCATCTTTTCTAACTAGATGAAGGTCAACTAACTTTATAAAAAGAACTTTTTTTAGTAATATTTATTAGGAGAATAAAATGTCATTTGATTTGTCAGCTCGTGAAATTATGGAAAAATTAATTTCATTCCCTACCGTAAGCTCTGAGAGTAATTTAGAATTAATTACGTGGGTTGAAGAATATTTGAACCATTATGATGTAAAATCGAGCTATTGGTTATGAGGATAAAACTAAAGCAATAAATATCTTATGTAGGACCCATGGTTGATGGTGGGGTTATATTATCTGGCCATACTGATGTTGTTCCAGTTTTTGACGAATGGGATACAGATCCTTTTACTCCTGAAGAGAAAGATGGTAAGTTTTTTGGCCGTGGGACCTGTGACATGAAGGGCTTTGATGCTTTGGCTATTTGGGCCTTTGTAGAGGCACTAAAAAAAGGAATTAAAAGACCTATTCAAATAGCGCTTTCTTATGATGAAGAAGTAGGGTGTATAGGTGCTCCATTTATGGCAGCTGAGATGGCTAAATTAATGCCAAAAGCGTCAGCGGCAATTATTGGAGAGCCATCAATGATGAAAGCAGTATCTGGTCATAAGGGTGGACTAGGTATCAAAACACATATCCGTGGTTTTGAAGTGCATTCGTCTCTTCAACACATTGGTGTTAGTGCCATAATGGAAGGTGCAAAACTAATAGAGTGGGCAAATCAAATGAATATTGAAAATGAGGCAAAAGAAAGGGATGAAGCAACCTCAAAATACTATCAAAATTTGAAAGTACATGTCGGAATAATAGAAGGTGGTACTGCAAATAATATTACTGCAAAAGATTGTCATTTTGTAATGGGCTTTCGTTGTATACCAAATGAGGATGCTAATAATTGGAAGCAAGCCTATACTAACAAAGTTCGTGAGATCGAAGCTGGTATGAAAAGTATTAACCCAGAATGTTTTATCGCATTAGAATCCGCCCATGCAGTTCCTGGCTTAAAACGAGAAGAAAATGGTGTGGCCGAAGCATTAGTCAGAAAGTTAACTGGGGATAATGGTCAGCATGTTGTATCTTACGGCACAGAAGCGGGACAGTTTCAAGCTGAGGGTTATTCATCAATTATATGTGGCCCTGGTGATATTGCTCAGGCCCATCAGCCCAATGAATTTATTACAGTCAAGCAATTTGAGACTGGTGAAGCGTTTTTAGATCGACTTATAGTTGATCTTTGTCGAGGATAAACCATCATGCCAATTAAAAATAGAATTATGGAAATGCATGCTGAAATAACTAAATGGCGCAGAGATTTTCATGAAAACCCTGAGTTGCTTTATGATACGTTTAGGACCTCAAAAATTGTCAGTGAGAAACTAAACTCATTTGGATGTGACATGGTTAAGGAAGGTATTGGAAGAACAGGTGTAGTAGCAGTTATAAAAGGAAGAAGTGATTCAAAAGGTAAAGTAATCGGACTAAGGGCAGATATGGATGCTTTGCCTATTAAAGAGATAACTGGTTTGGAATATCGTTCCAAAAATGATGGCAAAATGCATGCCTGTGGACATGATGGCCATACTGCTATGCTGTTGGGTGCTGCAAAATATCTAGCAGAAACAAGAAATTTTGATGGAACCGTTGTTGTTATCTTTCAACCAGCTGAAGAGGGTGGTGGGGGAGCAAAGGAGATGTGTGATGATGGGTTAATGTCAGATTTTGACATTAGTGAAGTTTATGGAATGCATAATGCTCCAGGTTTACCAGTTGGACAATTTAATATTAGATCAGGTGCTTTTTTTGCTGCAGCAGATCAATTTACATTGGATATCGAAGGAAAAGGTGGCCACGCAGCTAGGCCTCAGGATACAATAGATCCAACTATAGTGGGAGCGCAAATTTTAATTGCGTTACAATCTGTCGTATCGCGCAATACTGATCCACTAGAGTCTTTGGTCGTGTCTGTGACAAGTTTTAGAACTGAGAGTGATTCCTATAACGTGATTCCGCAAACAGTGCAGCTTAGAGGAACTGTGAGGACACTTTCTAAAGAAGTACGTGATATGGCGCAGGAAAAGATTACCCAATTGATAAAAAATACTGCTTTGACGTATGGTGCTAAAGTTAATTTAAATTACGCTAGAGGTTACCCCGTTATGATAAACTCTGAACTTGAAACGAGCCACATGGTTAATGTAGCAAAAAAAATAGCTGGTGATAATAACGTTGATGATAATGCGTCTCAAGTTATGGGTGCTGAGGATTTTAGTTATATGTTAGAGGAAAGGCCTGGAGCTTATATTAGAGTGGGGAATGGAACCACTGCGTCGCTCCACCATCCCAACTATGATTTTAATGATGAAGCCATACCTTTTGGAACATCTTTTTGGGTAGAGTTGGCAGAAACAAGATTACCTTCTTCGTAATACTTGACCTCGCTTACTGGACATTGTAGCCGATTTTAATGGCCATAAATGCATTACTACAATTAAATGACGTTGACCTCACATATGGGGGTGATCCTTTATTCGTAAATTTAGATATGATTATAAAGGGTGGAGATCGTGCCGCATTAATCGGTCGAAATGGATCTGGAAAATCCACATTAATGAAAATTCTTGCTGGGACAATAGAAGCAGATTCTGGAACGAGAGTGGTTTCAAAAGGGGTCTCTGTTGGCTATATGGAGCAGGATCCTGATTTTTCGAGCTTTACTACTTTGGGTGATTTCGCAATTTGTAACTTGAATTCTGATGAATTTTACAAAGCTGAAAGGATAGCCGAGAGTCTAAATTTAAATCTGGATAGAGAATGTGTTTCTTCATCAGGTGGTGAGCGTAGACGAGCTGCACTAGTGAAACTGTTCGCTGAAGAGCCTGATTTGTTATTGTTGGATGAGCCTACTAATCATTTGGATATTGAAGGAATATTATGGTTAGAGAAAAAATTAAATATTACACATTGTGCATATTTAGTGATCAGTCATGATCGTACTTTTTTAAATAATCTTACGAAGCAAACTTTTTGGATCGATAGAGCAATAGTGAGGAGACGTGAACTAGGATTTTTGAAATTCGAAGATTGGAGAGATAGAATTTGGCAAGAGGAAGACAATGAATCGCACAAATTAGATCGAAAAATTAAAGCAGAATCTCGATGGGCAATTGAGGGAATTTCAGGAAGACGAAAGCGAAATATGGGTAGGATTAGAGCTTTAGATTCTTTGAGAGAGGTTAAGTCTGGAAAGGTAAAGCGGCAAGGAGTGGCAAGTGTTGTAATAGATTCAAGTGTCATGTCTGGTCATAAAGTTATTGATGCTAGAGAAATATCTAAATCATATAAAGATCAATTAATAATTCAGAAATTTTCAATTAAAATTGTGCGGGGTGAACGTATTGCTATTGTTGGTAGGAATGGTGTTGGAAAATCGACCCTGATTAATATGTTAATTGGTAAACTTAGCCCTGACTCTGGAAAAGTCAGATTGGGAACAGGATTGCATCAAACAATATTTGATCAAAATAGAGATGTTCTAAATCATGAGATGTCATTATGGGAAAATTTAACAAGTGATCCTGAGTTGGGAATTTCAGGCACCTCTGATCAAATTATGGTAAGGGGTAGCCCGCGTCATGTGGTAGGATATTTAAAAGATTTTTTATTTTTGGAATCCCAGGCTCGAATGCCTGTTAAGTCTCTCTCAGGTGGAGAAAAAGCTCGTTTAGTTCTTGCGAAAATATTATCCAAAACTAGTAATTTATTGATTTTGGATGAACCAACAAATGATTTTGACTTGGAAACTTTGGACCTTTTACAGGAAGTTTTAGATGATTATTCTGGCACTGTTCTGCTAGTTAGCCACGATCGAGATTTTATTAATAGAATTTCGACTAAAACATTAGTTATGAATGGTGATGGCATGGTAGAGGAGTATAATGGTGGATGGTCAGATTATTTTTTTCAAAAAACCGCTGTCCAAGATAAGCACAATACTAAGTCAAAGAATGATCCCTCTTTTAGACATAATATCAAAGATAGAAACAAGACTGAAATGTTGCATTAGTAGTAGAAGTTTTAGTAACTTCAATTGAAATTAATAAATTAAGTGCAAAAATCTTAGAAGTAGAAACGATTTTATCGGATGCTGATATATACACTAATTATCCTGATAAATTTCTAAAATTAAGTAAGGCCTTAGGTCTTTTACAAAAAAAATTAGCTTTTCTGGAAACAGAATGGTTAAATCTTGAAGAGCTTTCAGAAAAAAAAGTTTAATTTGATGAGTTTGTGACAGAAAAGGTGTGATTTGATAAAATGAGTAAAACAATAGTTAGCTTGAGTGAGATTGAGAAAAGAACAACGGCCGCTTTAATTAGTCATGGAGCCGAAGAATGGGTGGCTACAGAAGTTGCAAAAGCTGTGCGTTTGGCGGAGGCAACTGGAAATTTGATCTGTGGTCTTTATTATTTAGAAAGCTACTGCATGCAACTTTTATCTGGTCGGGTAAATGGAAAAGCTATACCTGAGGTTTTTGAACCTAAACCTGGGTCAGTTTTAGTAGATGCAAAGTATGGATTTTCCCAAGCTGCATTTTGTATAGGGTTACCAAATGCAATCAAGGCAGTAACGGAAAATGGAATTGCTCTTCTGGGGATTGCGCATGCCCATACATGTACTTCACTTGGGTTTTTCACAAAACAAATTGCTGAAAGTGGATTTGTCGGTATTGGATTTGCTAATGCTTCATCTGTAGTTGCACCTCCAGGTGGAAAAAAACCAGTGTTAGGTACGAACCCAATTGCTATGTCTGTACCAAAAAAAGGTGGCGGAGTTCTATTTCAATTTGATCAATCCACTAGTGCAGTGGCACTAGGTAAAATTACAAAAGCTAAGGCTGCAGGGGAAGCTATTCCACTTGGATGGGCTGTTGATTCAAGAGGAGACCCTACATCTAATCCGAGCGAAGCTTTAAAGGGTTCTTTAGTATCAACAGGTGGATATAAAGGTTGGGGTTTTGGACTTATGGTTGAGGTTATGGCTGCTGCTCTAACTGGTTCTGTCAATTCACTGGACGTCAAAGGATTAAAAGAAAAAAATGGTCCCCCACATGATCTTGGTCAATGATAATATTTATATCGATTCTACTGTTTTTACAGAAAATGATTTTTGGGATAGAATTAAGCGGGTGCAAACTGCGGTTAATGAGGAAGAGAATGCAAGATTGCCAGGTGACAGTTTAGTTTATAACGATCCAGTTGAGATTGATAGTATGACATGGGAGAGAGTACTAGAATTGAGTTAACTCAAGAATTATATATCTAATTCTTCCACAAATCGAGCATTTTCTTGAATGTATTCATATCTTGCCTCAGGTTTTTTGCCCATTAATTGTTCCACTAATCTGTCAGTTTCTCCAGGTTCTTCATCGTCAATTTGTACCTTAATTAGTTTTCTTGTTAAAATGTCCATTGTCGTTTCTTTTAAATCTTTTGCATCCATCTCACCCAAACCTTTAAATCTTGTTATTTCAGGATTCTTGCCTAAAGAATTTATAGCATCTTTTCTTTCTTCTTCATTATAACAATATCTTGTTTCTTTTTGTGTTAATCTAAAAAGTGGGGGGCAGGCTAAGAATAAGTGCCCTTTGTCAATCATTGGACGCATTTGTGTGAAAAAAAATGTCATAAGAAGACTAGCAATATGAGCACCATCAACATCAGCATCTGTCATAATGATAACTTTTTCATACCTTAAATCATCAATGTTAAATCTAGATCCCATATTAACGCCTAAAGCCTGGCAAAGGTCACTAATTTCATTGTTTGTATTTATTTTAGAGGATGCAGCTCCTAAGACATTGAGAATTTTACCGCGTAAGGGTAGCAGTGCTTGAGTTTTGCGATCTCTAGCCATTTTTGCTGAACCACCTGCACTGTCGCCTTCAACAATAAATAATTCCGTCCCTTCTCGTTTTGAGGATGAACAATCCACTAACTTTCCTGGAAGGCGCATTTTTTTTGTGGCTGATTTTCTGGCTGTTTCTTTCTCTTGGCGCCTTTTTAATCTTTCTTCTGACCTTAAAATTAAATAGTCTAATATAGCTCCAGCAGCTTTGTTATCGGATGCTAACCAGTTGTCAAAATGATCTCGGATAGAGGTTTCAACTAATTTAGATGCCTCTACAGTGGCCAATCTATCTTTTGTTTGACCAACAAATTCTGGCTCACTTATAAAACAACTCACCAAAGCGCATCCACCATTTGTAATATCATCTTTAATAATATTTTTTGCTTTTTTATTATTTACTAGCTCACCGTATGCTCGAACTCCTTTAAGAATTGCTGACCAAAAGCCAGTTTCATGGGTTCCACCCTCTGGGGTGGGTACTGTGTTACAGTAAGATTGAATGAAACCATCTTGTGATGGGGTTCATCAAGCAAATGAAAATGCAGGTTGGAATTTTGATTGGAATTTTTCTGAAAACTTTACTTTTCCATGAAAAGGGGTGTCTGCATAAGTTGAAGAAACTCCTAAGCGCTCGTTTAGATAATCTGATAATCCCCCAGGAAAGTGAAATGTGGCTTGTAGAGGTGTTTCACCATCATCAATTTCTGATTTCCATTTTATTTCAACACCGCTAAATAAATACGCTTTTGATCTCGCCATAGAAATCAAACGTTTTGGTTTAAATTTATGATTGCCAAAAATTTCAGGATCTGGATGAAACTTTATTATGGTTCCTCTTTTATTATTAGTATCTCCAATTTTTCTCACCGGTCCTAGTGGAATTCCTCTGGAAAATTCTTGCTCATAGATTTCTTTATTTTTTGAAACTTCAACTCGTGATCTGAATTAAAGCATTAACAACTGATGATGCAACACCATGTAAACCCCCAGAAGTTTGATAGACCTTGTCACTAAATTTTACCACCCGAGTGTAAGGTGCAAAGTATAACCTCGAGTGCTGATTTTTCAGGAAATTTTGGGTGTGGATCGATCGGAATTCCACGACCATTATCTTTAATAATCATAAAGTAATCGCTGGTAAGTTCAATTTCTATTCTAGTAGCATGTCCCGCCACAGCTTCGTCCATTGAATTATCAAGAATCTCTGCAACTAGGTGGTGTAGTGCTCTTTCATCCGTTCCACCGATATACATTCCAGGTCGCTTACGTACCGGTTCCAACCCCTCTAAAACTTCAATTGATGAAGCGTCATAATTATCAGTTTTTTTATTGGATAAAAGATCTTTTTCCATATACCACTCTTTAGTTTATTCTTGTTAACCAGATCTACTACAGATGAGCAATGCTAACCCCTAATAATTCTTATAATTTAAAAGCCAATCTGTAATTATTTTTGATATTTCTTTGGGTTTTTGATGATGCAACCAATGATCTGCATTTGGGAGTTTGAATATCTCCAAATCAAAACAATAATCTGCTAAACCGATAAAGCTTTCTGGTAAAAGAGCTGTGTCGTTCTCCCCCCAAATCAATAGATGTGGACATTCAATATTTAACTTTTTATTTTTTAAAAAACTAATTACTTGTTGCTGTATTGTTGGTTGGAACTATCAAAGGTGATGCCCTATACCAATTAAGCATTGCTTTTAAACGTCCTGGACGAGACCATTCAGTTATATAATCGATTTCGGTTTGTCCTTTTAGCCAAGAGGTGTCCATATTGGCTGAAAAAAGGATTTTTAACTTTTTGAAATTATCTTTCATTAAAATTGGTTCTATATTTTTTTTACGTAAATAATTTATATACTGTGATGCTTTCGTTTGGGATCCACCAGATAATAAGGCTTGCTGAAATATAGCAGGGTACTCATTTAAAATAATTAATTTTTCAATGATCTGAGGTTTTGAAAACGCTAATGCATAGGCTGTTGCTGCACCCCAATCATGCCCTAATACTATAATTTTTTTGTCATAGTAATTTATTAAAGCTTCTAGATCATTGATTATTGAAGCTGTTTTATAATATTTTTCTTCTAAAGGAGCCCAGCTTTGTCCAAAACCTCTTTGATCTGGCGCAATTAAATAAAATCTTTCTTTAAGGTGATTTGCTAACGTGTTCCAAGCGCCTGAATATTCTGGAAAACCATGTAATAATAATATTTTCGGATTGTCAGCTTTCCCCCACGTTCGGACAAAATATTGATTATTATTTATTTTGATAAATTTTGAGTGCATTAATTAATATTATTTTGATTATTAGAAATTAGCAATTAAGAAACTAATGCTTGTTTAGATGGGATTAGTTTACTAAGGCAGGTTATGTTAAATGTGTTAAAAAAGTCCTATAAATTGCATTTTAAAGCTACGTTATCTTTGGGGTTACCATTGATTGGTAGTCATTTAATGCAAATGGTGCCAGGCCTAACTGATACTATTATGTTGGGATGGTACGGTGTGGATGAATTAGCTGCATCAGTTTTGGCTCATTCGTTGTTTTTTATTATTCTTATTGTTGGGTCGGGTTTTGCGATTACGGTAATGCCTATGGTAGCGAGCGCGGCAGCTATTGATGATAAAACCAGTGTTCGTAGAAGCGTTCGAATGGGATTATGGATCTCAATCATATATTCGATATTCTTTATCCCTATTTTATTATTTTCTGAAAATCTATTTTTAATTTTAGGACAAGAAGAGCATTTAGCTAAAAGTGCCCAAACTTACTTACGTATTGCTGGCTCTATATATTAAGGCAAATGCATCTAAAAGGAAGAGTTTTTTTTCAGCTTTCATATTCTCAAAAATACAATTTTATAGTTGAATCAATTTGTAATTTATTACTTTTATTTTGCGTTAATTTTAGGCCTATGAATTGGGCTTAACTGGTGCAGCAATAGCTACTTTGGTAACAACTATTCTTTCAATACTAATTCTTTTATACTTTTGTTTATTTAAAGATGAATACTCTTCATATTTAATTTTTAATAATATTTCTTTTATCATCATATTATGTTTCACTTTTTAAATTAGGATTACCAGTTGGAATAACAATGTTGGCAGAAAGTGGCCTATTTTCAGCAACTGCTGTGATGATGGGTTGGCTCGGAACTAATGCTTTAGCGGCCCATGGAATCGCAATCCAAATTTCAGGCATCACTTTTATGATCTATTTAGGTTTAGCTAATGCTGGAACAGTAAGGGTAGGTAGGGCTGTGGGCCGGGTGGATAATCCTGGTTTAAAACTTGCTTCTATTTCGGTAATTATTTTAACTATAGGAGCAGTTTTAATTGTGGCTTTTACCTTTTTATCTGTGCCAAAGCCTCTATTAATGCTTTTTTTATCCCCCTCACATGTGGATACTCCTTCAATAATTCTTATTGGTGTACCTTTATTAGCGATTGCTGCGATTTTTCAAATTGCTGACGGCTTACAAGTTGTTGTTCTGGGTTTATTAAGAGGTTTGAAAGATACAGCAATTCCAATGGTTATTACAACAATTTGCTATTGGGGCGTTGGCATTCCTTGTAGTTATTTGTTTGGCTTTGTTTTTAATTGGGGAGGTAACGGAATTTGGTTTGGCCTAGTAATTGGGCTTACTTTGGCGAGTGCCTTTTTAAGTTCTAGATATATTAATATTATTAAAAAAAGTTATTAATAAAATCATCTGATTTTTTTCAAGTAGATAATATTTTATCAAAAGGATAAGATGTTAAGTTTTCAAACCCGTCATCTGTTATTAAGACTTGATCTTCTAATTTAATTGAAAAGTCACCACCCTCTGGAGAAACTAAAGCTTCTACACATAAGACCATTCCTGGTTCTAAAACATAATCAAATGCCCCTTCGACAAATTTATCTGGGTACGCTATCAGTGGCCACTCGTCGCAAAGACCTACACCATGCATTTTACAGCCATATTTTAATTTTTGATATTTTTTATCTAAATGGTGCCCTTGATGTGTAAGATCTCTAAAGCTCACCCCGGGTGCTAACAAATTCATATTTATCTTTATGTGTTCTATACCATGCTTCATTGCATCTATCATTGCTTGCTCTGGTTTTTTATCACCGATCCACCATGTTCTGCTGATATCAATGCAAATACCATATGAACCAATTAGATCTGTATCAAAAGCAATAATTTCATTATTTGCGTAATTCTTGGTCCACATTCTTGAAACCATGGATTAGTTCTTGGTCCAGATGCTAATAGTCTTGTCTCAATCCATTCTCCACCACGTTTTATATTTTCAGCATGCAAAACAGCCCAAATATCATTTTCTGATAAATCTCCATTAGGGACACCCTCTCTAGCAGCAATTTCCATCTCAGATACTGCTGTCTCACAGGCATGATGAGCGCAACGCATTGCAAGAATTTCATCAGGACCTTTTATAGATCGGGATTTTTCAGTAACTTCTTCACCTTCTAATATTTCAAAACCAATTTTTTCGAGCGCTCTAAGCCCTTGGATCATTATTTTATCAACGGCTAGTCTAAGATTACTGTCACCATGTGCTTAAAAGAATTGTAAGATTTAACCAAATATTTTTAACTATTTTTATTCTAAATCCAGAGAAAAATAAAACATAGACGCCCCAGAACGACTCTCTTTAACCAATGGATTAAAGTCTGCCAAAAATGGAGCATTTTTATAATCCCAAATAACCATATAACCATCAGCACATAACAGGACCGCCCTAAATGGATTGTGTGTGTTCCATAATTGCATATTTGTGGTATCAGTTGCGTATCGAATATTTAACGGATCAAACATTAATAAACCGCCTAAATTTCGAGAAACAATATGATCTGTTAATCTCTTATGGCGATACTCTCGCATTTTTATTAAATTTGGTAATTCTAAGTTGGCATCTTCCCATTCGTTAAATGCCAAACGAGTAGGGCCAATTTCAATTCTATTATTATCGTTTAACGTTCCATCAGCTAAGAACTGACTTTTTGTCGGGTCAATTTTCCGTATTTCCGAAAATGGTTTATTCATTGCTCTTCACTTATTGTTTAAATTCATTATTCTGTCATTTGTATAAATAAACAATTCTGAATACGTCAATTAATGTCGCTTTTTAAGAGTAATAAATGAAAACTTTTCAAGAAATTTGTCAAAAAAATATTAAGATTGCGGCATGGATGGAGCCTAAACTTTCTCGATTACCGGGACTTAACCCATTGAATCCAGTTGATTGGCTTTTTTCAGATGATGTCTTTGCGAAGCAAATGGCATACCGTGATTATTTAATTTCTTCTAAGAGGGATGTGGTTTTTCGATCTCTTGCCGGATCAGAAGCAGCTTGTGAAGAGCTTTTAGATCTTATGGTTAAACATCTTGTTTTGTGTGACTATCAAAAAACATCTAATGGAATAATCCGTCCAGATGGAGTTGAGGTAATACTTGGTGAAGATCATCCGTTAATAGAGGCAGGCCGTTTAACGCAACATGATCTTTGTATCATGGAAGAAGACGGACCAGAGCATAAATTATCTGCCGCATGTTTGTGTTTTCCATCAAGTTGGTCATTAGACGAAAAAATAGGAAGGCAATTAATAAAAATTCATGAACCTGTCCCAAGTTATGATGCGCAAATTGCGAAAAGAGTTCAAAGGCTATTTGATGCTATACGTGTCAATAATCCTATGTTCCGAGTTAATTCATTAATTTATTCTGATCCCAATTTGCATCAACCAAGAACGATGAGTGCGCGAAGAATGGTATCAAATGCAAGCAAGTTATGGTTAAGGTCAGAATTTCAAACGCTTATAAGAATGCCTATTTCAAAAGCAGTTATATTTTGTATCCATAATACCATTGTTCCGATGGAAAGCCTTAATAAAGTACAGCGTGAGCAATTAAACGTGGACGAGTTAATGTCGGCTTACGGGGTCGCTTAACTATAACTTTAGTTCTTACCTGTAGCTTTCAATCCCTTTTTTCTCACCAGTAGGCCGGGCAATTGCATGTATAAGTTGCTCTAACGAAGCTGCACCAATATTTTTTCCATCTTTCATGACATTAATACCATTCGCTTTTGACAAAATAATTTTTTGCAACGCGTCTTCAACAACTGTTTCTGCATCCATTGATGGGCCTTCTGATTTTCCTTTTGGATCTGCGATTGAACCAATTTGTAGAACCCTGGGACGATTTATATCTTGAATAAAGTCAGAAACATATTCATCTGCTGGGTTCAATATAATTTCTTGAGGGTTACCTTGCTGGATTACCTCGCCATCTCTAAGGATTGTGATGTTGTCACCAATTCTAAGTGCTTCATCCAGGTCATGCGTAATAAAAATTACTGTTTTATGAAGCTCTTTTTGTAAGTCCAACAAAACATCCTGCATGTCTGTTCTAATAAGAGGGTCAAGCGCTGAAAAAGCCTCATCCATTAAAAGAATATCTGCATCAGTTGATAAAGCTCTAGCTAATCCGACCCGTTGTTGCATGCCTCCAGATAACTGCGCCGGGTAATGATTTTCAAATCCAGAAAGTCCAACTCGGTCTAACCATTTTTGTGTCTTTGGCTTTGCCTGATTATCTTTTTCACCTTGTATTTTTAACCCATACATTCCATTTTCTAATATAGTTTTATGCGGGAAAAGTGCAAAATTTTGGAATACCATTGAAGCTTGAAAACGTCGAAAATGCTCTAGATCACTATCAGACATAGATAAAACATCGTTTCCATCTACTAACATCTCACCAGAAGTAGGTTCAATTAATCTATTTATGTGTCTAATTAACGTTGATTTTCCTGAACCAGAAAGTCCCATAATCACCTGAACACCCTTTGCAGGCACATCAATATTTACATCTTTTAAAGCCAAAACATGTCCGTGCGTTTCCAGAAGCTCTGCTTTACTCATTCCACTTTCAACGTGGCTAATCATTTTTTTGTCATTTTGCCCAAAAATCTTATATAGATTTTTGATTTGTATTTTTAAATCAGGCATCATGGCCTCCTTCGCGATGACGCTGTAATCGTTTTCCGTATTGCTGGCTAACGCGATCAAATATTATTGCCAATGCCACAATCGCCAATCCATTCATTAATCCTAGTGCTAGGTACTGGTTAGAAATAGCTTGCAATATTGGTACTCCAAGACCCCTAACACCAATCATGGAAGCTATCACAACCATAGCTAAGGCCATCATTATTGTTTGGTTCACTCCAGCAAATATATTTGGTAGAGCTAATGGAAACTGAACGCTAAATAACCTTTGTCGGTAATTAGCGCCAAAAGAATCAGCCGCTTCTAAAACATCCTTGTCAACCAGTCGTAATCCTAAATTTGTTAATCGTATAATTGGTGGCATAGCGTATACGCAAACAGCTATTAGTCCCGGAATTTTTCCAATTCCTAGGAGCATAACTACTGGTAATAAGTAGACAAAAATTGGAATTGTTTGCATGATGTCTAAAATAGGAGTTATTATTTTTTGAACTCTATCTGAGCGAGACATCCAGATCCCGAGTGGAATACCCAAAACAATACATAAAAGGGTTGCTACTGAAATTAATGCCACAGTAGACATGGTATTTTTCCACATGCCTAAATATCCAATAAGTAAAAAAGAAATCATTGCCCCAACGGACAACTTCCAACTTCGTGACCCCAAGTAGGCCAATGCACCCACTATGAGAACAATCAAAGGCCAAGGCGTAGCATTAAGTAGTCTTTCAAACCAGTTCAGAAAATAATACAGAGGATCAAAAAATGCTTCAATTCCCTCGCCCCATTCTCTTGAGAATTCTTTAAACTTACCGTCTATGCCTTTTTTAAAATCACGTAGATCGGTTCTGCCCATCGCTGGAAATTTGGTAAAAAAACTCATTATTCACCCCATATTTTAAAAAAAAATTGCCCACCTATGATATCATGGGTGGGCAATAAATAACATTTTATATTACAGTGCAGCTTTTACTTTAGCAGCTATTTCAGCTGGTACCCACTGCATCCAAAGGTCTTCATGAGCTTCCATGAAGTATGCAGCAGCATCTGGACCATCTGCTTGTTCTGAATCCATGTAAACAAGCATGGCGCCCATTACACCACCAGGCCAAATACGGTTGTCAAAGTAACCCATAGCTGGTCCAGCAACATTTTTGAATCTGTCTGTTACAACTGTGTGTACTTCAGATGGAGTCCAAGATGATGGTTTTGGATCGGTACAAGCTTCTGGGCCTTTTGCGACACAGCCATCCCAATTTTCAGCTCCTGCAAATGGCACACCAAAAGGCATCATTTGAAGATTATATTTACCAATCATTGATGTTGGCGCCCAGTAGTAACCAAACCAATTCTCACCTCTTTCGTTAGCTTTAATGATTGTTCCATCTAAGCCAGCTTGTGATCCTGGATCAATTAGGTTCCAACCTTTCGCTTCCATGTCAAAAGCAATGAAAAGACTTTGGTTTGACAATTGACAACCCCAACCTGCTGGGCAACCAATGAAAGCGCCTCTTGAAGGGTCTTCTTTGTCTGGAAACAGATCAGGACGTTCTAAAATATCTAACACTGTTTTTAGCTCTGGATGAGCTGCAACTGTATATGGTGGTAACCACCAGCCTTCACCTAGGTCAGTGATTGGCCCTGAACGTGCAGAGTGTAGTCTTCCTTCATCCATTGCGGCAAATAAAGGTTCTCTAACAGCGTTGATCCAAAGTTCAGCAGCAACATCTGGTTCGCCTTTATTGTCCATAGAAGCAAATGTTGTTGTAGTAGCGCCACCAACCATTTCAATTTCGCAGCCATAACCTGCTTCTAAAATAATTTTGTCAACGTTTGCCATTAATGTGGCAGAAGGCCAATTCATATCGGCCATACTTATTTCGCCACATTCAGAAGCATTAGCTCCTGAAGATATGGCTAGTGCACCAGCAACAATTGCGGCGCTTAAAATTGATTTTTGCATAGATTTCTCCCTCTTATGCAGCTTTTTTAATATTATAACCGTCATAATTCTTCAGTAACCCGACGGAGATAAGTCATTAAGCGACATTTGACAACTTTGGTCAACCCAATCACCTATAGAATTTTACCTTAGGTAATTTTAAATTTCACAATAGTAGTCCGCTATCACAGTAAGTATTTTGAGTTAAGTATGGTTGATTTGTCTATATTATATTGAATTAATTGTCCGTTAAGCTTATTACTTAACAGACAATTAATTTACTAACAGCTGTAATACATTCCAAACTCGACAGGATGTGGGGTGCGTTCATATGTAACCACTTCTTCCATTTTTAATTCTATGTAACCGTCTATTTGCGACTTGGTAAAAACATCTCCTGCTAATAAAAAGTCCATATTAGCTTGCAGCTCTTCTAGCGCTTCTCTTAAGCTTCCACACACTGTTGGAATACCAGTTAACTCCTCTGCTGGAAGGTCATAAAGATCTTTATCAGACGCTTCTCCAGGATCTGTTTTACTTTTAATTCCATCGAGGCCTGCCATTAATAGAGCAGCAAAGCAAAGATAAGGATTTGCCGCAGGATCTGGAAAACGTGCCTCTACTCGTTTTGCTTTTGGTGACTCAGTCCATGGAATTCTAACACAGCCTGATCTATTTCGTGCAGAATAGGCTCTTAGAACTGGTGCTTCAAATCCAGGTATTAACCTTTTGTAACTATTTGTAGCGGGATTGGTGAATGCATTTAAGGCTTTTGCGTGCTTAAGTATTCCCCCAATAAAGTACAATGCATCTTGTGATAAGTCTGCATATTTATCTCCTGAAAAGAGTGGCTTTCCATCTTTCCAGATCGACATATTTACATGCATCCCTGAGCCGTTATCACCTGCAAATGGCTTGGGCATAAAAGTAGCAGATTTTCCATAAGCATGAGCTACATTATGTATCACATATTTATACTTTTGAAGTTCATCTGCTTGATGGGTTAGGCTTCCAAAAATAAGCCCTAATTCGTGTTGGCATGATCCAACTTCATGGTGATGCTTATCCACCTTCATACCCATGCGTTTCATTGTTGATAACATTTCTGACCGAATATCTTGTCCTGCGTCAATTGGGTTTACTGGGAAGTAACCACCCTTTAAGGTTGGCCTATGACCCATATTTCCCATTTCATAATCCGCATCAGTGTTCCAAGAAGCATCAGCAGCGTCTACTTCATAAGAGACCTTATTTATGGAATTTGAAAATCTAACATCATCAAAAAGAAAGAACTCTGCCTCAGGGCCGAAATAAGATAAATCGCCAATACCTGACGCAATCAGATATGCTTCAGCTTTTTGAGCAGTGCCTCTTGGATCCCGATCATACGCCTCACCAGTATCAGGTTCCACTACAGAACAGTGAATTGCTAATGTTTTTTCGGCGTAGAATGGATCTATATAACATGAATTACTGTCTAACATTAATTTCATATCTGATTGATCAATTGATTTCCATCCCGCTATAGATGACCCGTCAAACATAAAACCTTCTTCTAAAAAGTCTTCATCAACTTGGTCGGCCATTATTGTAACGTGTTGCAACTTTCCTCTTGGATCAGTGAAGCGGATATCTACATATTCAATACCTTCATCGTTTATAATTTTTACAACTTTTGAGTTTTCAGTCATTTCTTACTCCTCGATTACCTGTTATTTGGTCAAACTGCCTCATCGCCAGTTTCACCAGTTCGAATTCTTATGGCTTGCTCAACATTTGTCACAAAAATTTTACCATCTCCAATTTTGTCAGTCTTCGCTGCTTCTAGCATGATTTATAGCTTCTTCGGTTTGAGGCATAATTCCATCATTTGCAGCTTGGGTAGGAAGTCCACAACATATTCTGCACCGCGGTACAATTCAGTATGCCCTTTCTGTCGACCAAATCCCTTTACTTCTATTACACTAAGTCCTTGAATTCCTACTACCCAGTCAGCTTCTTTAACCTCATCTAATTTGAATGGCTTAATAATAGCTTCTATTTTCTTCATCACTTTAAAGCCAAGTGGCGTAAAGCATCAAATGACCGTAATCTTCCAATACTTTCTTTAATATCAGATAAAATTCTTAAAGATTTATTAAGTTTGTTTAAAAAATAGGCAATTTACTTATTTTTTAAACAAATTAAAATAATATCCTAACAATTTGGAACATTAACTGCAAGTCCACCTAATGCTGTTTCTTTATATTTCATATTCATATCTCTCCCAGTTTGTCGCATCGTTTCGATGCAACTGTCTAAAGATACAATATGATTACCATCACCTCTTAAAGATAAAGATGCTGCAGAAATCGCTTTAATAGCTCCCAGTCCATTACGTTCTATACAGGGTACTTGAACTAACCCTTTTATAGGATCACAGGTCATGCCGAGGTGATGTTCCAATGCTATTTCAGCTGCATTTTCCACTTGCTTTGGAGATCCCCCTAGTAATTCACATAATCCTGCCGCTGCCATTGCAGATGCCGAACCTACTTCGGCCTGGCAACCACATTCAGCGCCAGAAATGGAGGCGTTATACTTTATTATCCCCCCAATTGCTGCGCAAGTTAGCAGAAAATCTGGAATTTTTGATTTTTTCGCTTGGGGAACAAAGTCGAGATAATATCTCAGAGTTGCAGGTATCACACCAGCTGCACCATTTGTTGGAGCCGTAACTACTTGCCCACCATTTGCATTTTCTTCATTTACAGCCATAGCGTACACTGAAATCCAGTCATTTATTATATGAGGTGCTTGTAAATTGTTTCCTTTTTCTTTCTGAAGACTGTCATAAATACTTTTTGCGCGTCTCTTTACATTCAAACCACCAGGTAGAATGCCTTCTTTTCTGATTCCACGATCAATGACATCATTCATTGTTTCAGCGATTTCAAATAATTTTTGTTCTAAAATTTTGGATGAAAGAATGATATTTTCATTTAGTAATTTCATTTCAGAAATTGATTTACCACTCTCTGCTGCCATAGAAAGCATTTCAGACGCATTTTTGAAAGGGTAAGGATAAACATTTGTATCTTTGGTTGTCTGAGGGTTATTCATCTCATGTTCAGTCACAATGGCACCACCACCAACTGAATAGTAAATTTCAGTTAATAACACATCATTTTGAGCATCTAGGGCAAAAAATTGCATCCCATTTGGATGGCCAGTTAACTGTTTTTCATAATCAAATATAATATCAGTTTTTGGAGAAAATTTTAATTTTTTCATGGGTTTGGTTGGATTGTTTCCAATGAAGCAGAATTCACTATTTTATTAATATTTTGTTCATTATATTCATTTAATTTGAAATCTGATAATCCTAATATTATTGCTTTATCAGTCGCATGGCCCTTACCTGTGAAAGCCAGTGAACCATGCAATGAAACTTTAATAGAGTATGGTGTTATATTGACTATTTTTTATTTTTTGTAAAAAGTTAGAGGCTGCTATCATAGGCCCAATAGTATGGGAGCTGGATGGTCCTAACCCAATTTTGAATATATCCAGTACTGATTGAAACATTTTTGATCCTTTTTGATAACAGCATGGTTTAACTTAAACTAGATGACACGAAGCAATGAAAACGACTAATTATGGTTTTTTTAAGAATTAATACTTTTTAAAACAAAATTAATTAAAATTTGCTCTCGCTCTGGTGAAACAAAATGGCTATATCTGGCGTAGGAGTGTTTAAGATGGATTTTACTTTCAATGATAGTGACAAAGCAAAGTACGCTTCGGCAAAATATTCATTAAATTTTATTAAAGATGGAATGAAAATTGGCCTTGGAACTGGCTCAACAGCTGCATGGTTTGTCGTATTGTTGTCCGATTTTATTAAAAAAAATGATATTAAAATCAGCTTAAAACACTTCTAGCTTTACAAAAACATTGGCAAAGGCTGTTGGCGTAATAGTTGTCAGTTTAGATGAGATTGAGTGTTTAGATTTAACTATTGATGGAGCTGATGAATTTGATGATCATTTAAATTTAATAAAAGGTGGTGGTGCAGCTCTTTTGCAAGAAAAGATTGTTGAAACAGCAAGTTCAGAAATGATTGTTATTGCTGATACTGGTAAGTATGTAAAAAAATTAGGCAAATTTCCTCTACCAATTGAAGTCGTGCCATTTGGCGCTTCTTCTACAAAAAATATTATAGATAATTTGTTTCTTATATGTGGGTTTAAGGATATTTCAGGAACATTTAGGCAGAAAAATGGACAAATTTTTGTTACTGATGAAGGTAACAATATTATAGACTATAAATTAAATGAAATTTCTTTCAAAAGAATTATCAATAAAAATCAATAATATAACAGGAGTTATTGAACATGGGATTTTTACAAATTTGTGTACTAAAGTAATTGTAGGCAAGCCTAGTGGAGGTATACATTTATTCAGTAAACAACTTAAAACCAATAAGTTTCAAGCTATTGATTTAAGTGAAATGAATAGGCTGAATGAGACAATCTTGGGAATAAAAAATGAAATTTGATTATGATTTATTTGTTATTGGTGGTGGATCGGGTGGCGTAAGAGCTGCGAGGTTAGCAGCAGAATTAGGTATTAAAGTTGGCCTATGTGAGGAGTATCGATTGGGTGGTACTTGTGTCATTAGAGGATGTGTACCTAAAAAATTATACTTTTATGCTAGTTCTTATTCGGAAATGTTTAAGGATTCTTTTAATTTTGGTTGGGATGTGAATAATATTTCGTTCGATTGGCCAAAGTTAGTTAATGCCAAAAATGGGGAAATTGCACATATCAAAAGATTTATCATAAAAATTTGTTAAAAGCGGGTGTTAAAATATTTAATGCAAAAGGAAGAGTTGAAGGGGCACACAATATTTCATTAAGCAGTGGGGAGGAATTTTCAACAAAGCATATTTTAGTTGCTGTTGGAGGCGCTCCTTACATCCCAAAATTTGAAGGTTCAAATTATTCAATTAGTTCAAATGAAATATTTGATTTAAAAGTTTTTAATAACGAATTCTTGTTGTTGGTGGTGGTTATATTGCTTGTGAGTTTTCTAGTATTTTTAATGGATTGGGCGCAAATGTAGTGCAGTTTTATCGCGGTTCATCCATTCTTCGAGGTTTTGATGAGGAAATTACGAATCATGTTAGTAATTCGATGATTAACCGGGGGATCAATCTTAACCTGAATACAGATGTCAAAAGTATTAAAAAAACAAATCAAGGTTATTTAGTAAGAGATAATAATGATGCTGAGATAATAGTAGATGTTGTTTTGCACGCCACAGGAAGAAAGCCACTTACTAAAGGATTGGGATTAGATGAAATTGGCTTAAAACTTGGAAAATTAGGTGAAGTTAAAGTTAACGAGTACAGTCAAACAGAAATTCCCTCCATTTTTGCCGTAGGTGATGTTACGAACCGTGCTAACTTAACGCCTGTTGCGATCAGAGAAGGTTCAGCTTTTGTAAAAACAGTTTTTGAAGGAATACCAGTAAAAGCTAATTATCCACTAATTCCAACAGCAATATTTACACAAGCGAGTTTGGTAGAGAAGCAACACCAGAAGAATTAGCAAAAAAATTAAGAAGATTGAAGTATATGTTGCAAAGTTTAGGCCAATGGCAAATATTTTGTCTGGAAAAGCGGAACAGATTATGATGAAACTTGTAGTGAGTTTTAAAACAAAAAAAGTTTTGGGCGTTCATATAGTGGGAAGTGGTGCCTCAGAAATGATCCAGTTAGCTGGAGTTGCGCTTCAGATGGGTGCAACAAAAGAAGATTTTGATAATACGATCGCAGTTCACCCAACTGCTGCAGAAGAATTAGTAACAATGAAATTACCCACTAGAGTGTCTTGATTTTTTGTGCGATGACACCAAGTAACAATTAATAAGTAATGACCTTTAGGAAGGACAACTTTAAATGTCAGACAATGATCAAGGACCTTGGGGTGGCGATGGCCCTAAAAAAGGTGATGGTAAAGAAAATGGAAAGCATATCCCTGAAAAGCAAAGTGGTCAAAATAATGGAGGTAATCAAATGCCCCCAGAGTTGGATGAGATTGTAAAAAAAGGCCAAGAACAGCTTAGACTTTTAATGGGTGGAAAAGCTGGAAAATCTGGTAATGGAGGCAATCAAGGAGGTTCTCCAATAAGTATGGGGAAGCGTCCGATTTTTTTAGGATTGATTGTATTAGCGGTTTTATGGCTTTTTACTTCTTTTTACCGTGTTGATACATCAGAACAATCCGTAGAGCTTTTGTTTGGAAAATATTTGGAAACAGGTGAGGAAGGTTTAAACTTTGCTCCTTGGCCCATTGTAACAAAAGAAATTGTTCCAGTAACGAGAGAAAATACTGAGGAAATTGGTGTTGGTAGATCGGGAAGAGCATCTGATCAAGGTTTGATGTTGACACGTGATGAAAACATTGTGGATATTGATTATCAGGTTGTTTGGAACATTAATGACGCTCAAAAGTTTCTGTTCAATATAGCTGGGCCTAAAGAAACAATTAGAGCTGTATCAGAATCTGTAATGAGAGAAATTGTTGCACGCACAAACCTCACCCCTATTCTAACTACTGGTAAAGGAAAAATTGAACAGGAGTTGCAAGCGTTAATTCAGCAAACACTTGATAGTTATGAAAGTGGCGTAAGAATTGTACGTGTAAACTTGGATAAAGCGGATCCACCTGGTGATGTTGCTAATGCATTTAAAGAAGTGCAGGCTGCGGAGCAGACAAAGGATACATTGGAAAAACAAGCCGATGCATATTCAAATAAAGTTGTGGCTGAAGCAAGGGGTGAAGCTGCCCAGTTGCAACAGCAAGCTGAAGGTTACAGAGCTCAAGTAATTAATGAAGCAGTTGGTGAAGCATCAAGATTCAAGGCAGTTTATGCTGAGTATGCTAAGGCGCCTGAGGTAACGAGAAAACGTTTATATATCGAAACCATGGAAAGAGTTTTAAGTAGTGTAGATAAGATACTGATTGATCAAGGTGCTAATGGTCAAGGTGTATTACCTTACTTACCAGTTAATGAATTAATCAAGAAAAAAGGGTCAAACTGATGAGCCGTACTTATATATTAGTGTCATTTTTAGTAGCTGTTTGTTTTATAGTCATGTCAGCCTTATTCACCGTGGATGAACGACAGAAGGCTCTTGTCCTACAGTTTGGTGAAGTAATAAAAATCATAGAAAAGCCAGGACTTGCCACAAAAATTCCTTTTATTCAAACAGTTGTGAAATATGACGGCAGAATTCTTCCTTTAGATACATTGCCACTCGAAGTCACAATGAAAGATAATAGACGATTTGACGTTGATGCATTCGCTCGTTGGAGAATTGCTGATGTTAAAGCTTTTAGGCGTCGCAGTCGGTTCCGGTGGCGCTGGTGCAGCAGCCTCTAGATTAGAACAAATTCTTAATGCGGAGTTAAGAACAACTTTGGGTGAAGTTAATTCTAGTGAGTTGTTGTCTGTCAACAGAGTAAAATTAATGAATACCATTCGTGATTCTGCAAGGGCTAAAGCATCAGCCCTTGGTGTTGATATAATCGATGTACGTATTAAGCGAGCAGACTTACCAATAGAAAATCTTAATGCAACTTTTTCAAGAATGCGGGCAGAACGTGAGCAAGATACAGCAAAGTTAATTGCAGAAGGTAATGAAGCGGCAAAAAGAGCTACGTCTCTAGCAGATCGTACTGTTGTTGAAACTCTTTCAGAGGCCCAAAAGAATGCTGATATTGTTCGAGGGGAAGCTGATGCAGAAAGAAATTCTATCTTTGCTGATGCATTTGGGAGAGATCCAGAGTTCTTTGCATTTTATAGATCATTAACTGCCTATGAAAATTCTCTAAAGGGATCGAATTCAACGCTTGTAATATCACCAGATAGTGAGTTTTTTGATTATTTAAAATCTGCTTCTATTCCAACTGAAAAATAGTGCTATCCTATATTTTAACTATCCTTGGCTGTGTAGCGGTCTTGGAGGGTCTAGTTTTAGTTTTAGCACCATCGCGATTTGAAGATTTAATCAAGTGGTTGGGCGGATTAGATATTTCTTCTAGGAGGAATTTTGGATTATTAACCGTTGCTTTGGGGGTGTTTCTCGTATGGATTTCAAAATATTTTTTTAATTAATATATTGATTATCTTATCAAGATCTTGAAACAAAGGCTAACTTGGTCGAGGTATAAATGACTAAAATTCTAAAAATCGAATATAGCATCAAGCGTGTAAGCATTCTATTTATACAGCTTTCTCTTTTATCCATTGCATTTTTATTATTAAGTTACTCTTCAGCATTTTCTCGAACCGCTTATGAAAGTTTTGCTGATTTAGTGGATGAAATTAGTCCAGCTGTTGTGAATATTACAACGTCGAAAGAGATTGAAAGCTCTGGATCTTTGTTACCAGAGATTCCTAAAGGTTCGCCCTTAGAGGATTTGTTTCGTAATTTACCAAATCAAAATGGGTTAAACGGAAGTCCGAAGAGGAGAAGAACGTCTGCTCTTGGCTCTGGATTTATCATATCTGAAACTGGATTGGTTGTTACAAATAACCACGTGATAGAGCAGGCTGATGAAATATTAATTGAACTTTTTAGTGGTGAAGAATTAAAAGCAACTTTAGTAGGCACTGATCCCAAAACTGATATTGCTTTGTTGAAAGTTGAATATGACAAACCTTTATCTTTTGTAAAGTTTGGTAATAGTGATCTTGCTCGCGTTGGAGATTGGGTAATGGCTGTAGGAAATCCTTTAGGGCAGGGCTTTTCTGTTTCTGCTGGCATTATTTCTGCTCGAAATAGGGCTTTAAGAGGAAGTTACGATGATTTTATTCAAACTGATGCAGCGATTAATAGGGGAAATTCAGGCGGTCCATTGTTTAACATGGAAGGTGAGGTTCTTGGCGTAAATACTGCTATAATTAGTCCAAACGGTGGATCTATTGGTATTGGGTTTTCAATGGCGTCAAATGTAGTCAGTAAAGTAGTGTATCAATTAGAAAAGTATGGTGAAACAAGAAGGGGTTGGCTTGGTGTTAGCATTCAAGATGTGTCTGATGATATTGCAGTAGCAAAAGATTTAGACAGTACTGATGGAGCATTAGTTACAAACACACCTGATGTTTCGGCAAAAATTGCTGGAGTAAAAGTTGCTGACGTCATTATTTCTTTTGATAATCAGTTAATAAAGAATACGCGAGCTTTAGTTAAAATTGTTGGGGCTACTGAAGTTGGAAAAATTGTTAAGGTAACTGTTATGCGCAATGGTGAAAAAAAGGTACTTGAAGTAACTGTTGGTCATAGAGAGCAAGTCGAGGCGAGTTTGGCAAATGATAGCTCTATGAAGCAAAACTTAGATGAACCCTTAGAAACTGAAGTAAGTGGTATGGTAGTGTCTTCCCTGACTAAAGAGTGGAAAGATGCCTTAAAGTTGGAGCCTGAGACGACCGGAGTTGTCGTCATATCGGTTGAGGTTGATAGCGCTGCTTCGGAAAAAGGCATTGTGGCTGGAGACTTGATAATTGAGGCTAATCAGGAAAAAGTTTCTGACATGAAACAATTCAATGATAGTCTCAATATAACCAAAAACTCAGGCAAATCTTCAATTCTCTTGTTGATACGTAGAAATGGAAATCAAAGATTTTTAGCTTTACCAATTAAATAGCTATTAGTATTTAAAATAATAATTGACTTACTTCTTTGAAACCGTCGTGGATCATTTCATAGGTTAAATATACTAGAAATACCAATCCGGCCCAACTTAACCAAGTATACTTGGTCATTAGTTTCATTATCATGGTTGCAAAAAAAGCCATAAAGGCTATAGCGACTATTAACCCAAATATAAGTAAAGAAGTGTTTTCTCGTGCAATCGCTGCTACAGCAACGACATTGTCGATAGACATAGATACATCAGCTATAGTAATGGTTATAAGTGCCTTGATTAATTGGCTTCTTTCACTGCCTGTTACTTGGATTTTATTTACTTTTTCCGATTTATCTTTTGAATTATATTGTCTTAATTCTATAAAAAAGCGATAACAAACGAATGCTAATAAACAACCTCCAATAAATAAAATGCCTGGTATTGCAAGCAAGTAACTGGCAATTGCTGCGAAAAAAATCCTTAATCCAGCAGCTAATGCCATTCCCATAAAAATTGCTCGTTTCCGCATAATAGGTGATAACCCAGCAGCGGCCATGCCAATTACAAGCGCATTGTCTCCTGACAGAATAATATCCGCAAAGATAATTTGTAAAATTTCTGAGCCATGCTCCAGCATATGGTGCATTCCTTAAGTGTATATTAGAGTTGCATTGATTAGTGATATAATCTTCTCAGTTAAATTTTTCTAGTAGAAATATTGTAGCTTTTACTATTCTCACATAACTTGGTTCATTCCAGCATTTTTTTTAAGTTTTTAAACTTATATCATAGGTTTTCTGCGAATTCACAAATATCAATCAGTGATTGTTCAAATATTTTGTCTGAAACTGTCATGGCTATTCTAAGGTGTCCTGCAGCAGCTTGACCAAAACTTTCCCCAGGCATAACAGCGATTTTCTTTTCGTCTAATTTAGAGCAAATTCATTTCCAGTTAATCCAGTTTTTCGAATATCTACCATAAGATACATGGTTCCATCACTCGGTACTAAATTAATTGAATTATTTTTTTGTAATATTTTGGTTGCTAATTCATATCGCCGTTTAAATGGTAAGGAGACTTTTTCCATGCCCTCTTTTCCTTGGCTCAGGGCAAAATATGCTGCTTCCTGAATAAAACCAGGTAAACCATACGTTGTAGAAGTTGCTAAGTTTACCATGTGCTCAATAATAAATTCTGGACCGATCACCCATCCGCAGCGAAAGCCGGTCATTGCGTGGCTTTTAGACATCGACCCAATAACTAAGGTTTTTTCTTCTATTTCTTTAATGCTCCTTGGGGAGATATGTTTACCATTCCATATTTGACAATCATAGACTTCATCAGAAATTAACCATAAATTATGTTTTATGACTGCTTTTGAAATGCCTTCTATAGTACCTTTGGTATAAACTGCTCCAGTTGGATTGTTTGGCGTATTAATTAATAGTGACTTTGCGCCATGTGCATTTTTATCAATTTCTTCATAAGTAGGTTGAAAATTATTTTTTGCTTCAGTTTTTATTGGTATATCTTTAGCACCAATACTTCGAATTGTTCCTGGATAAGTGGCATAGTATGGATCTAAGTAAAGTGCTCTATCACCTTCGTTGCAGACAGCCATATGAGTAGCAAATAGACCCGCCTGTCCACCAGGTGTAACTATCACGTTTTCTGGCCTAGTTTTGACACCTGTTTTCTCTTCATTTAATTTTGCAATCAAGTTCCTTAATTTAATTAAGCCCTGCATTTCTGCGTAACCCGTGTTCCCATTTAAAGCACTTTTTCTCATAGCCTCAATAATCGTACTATCGGTTCGAATATCGTGCTCGCCAATAGATAATTCAATAACATTTTCTCCATTTGAAATCATTTTGCGGGCTCTATTAAAAACACCCCAGCCGTCTGATCCACCAGCTGTTATATTTTTTATTCTGTTTGAAATTGACACGGCTGTTAATCTTTCTTTCTTGATTTCCTTAAGCTGGTCATTGCAATTATTCTATTTAAAGACAAGTAATATAATGCAAATAATTTGAGTTTTATTAGATCAATGAGCTTTGCTATCACTATTATTTGAACTTATCTTTATTTCTTCAAATACTTGCCATTTAAGAAGTAAACAGTTACGAACGCCATATGTTTAGCGAAATATTTATAATTTGTATTATTATAACCGACTGAAAATTCAGGTGGGCGCTTCTTTTATTTCAAATTATGTAATTATCTGATAGTCCGCAATACAAGTGAAGTGCGATGTGAGATATGACTGAAATAAAATTATATAATTCTAAAACAAGGTCCAAAAGCATATTTAGTCCATTGGATCCTAAAAATGTTAGGATGTATGTGTGTGGACCAACTGTGTATGACAGAGCACATATAGGAAATGCTCGTCCTGTGATAATTTTTGATATTTTATTATCGTTTATTACGATACAAATATGGAGAGAGGTATGTCAATTATGCACGAAATTTTACTGATGTTGATGATAAAATAAATGCAAGTGCTTTGCGGACAGGCAGAACTATAAGAGAAATAACGAATGAAACTATAAAATGGTTTATTTCAGATATGCAAGCATTAGGAAATCTTGAGCCGTCATATTCTCCAAGGGCAACAGAATATATTGAACAGATGATTTCAATGAACATGGAGCTTTTAAACAAAGGCTATGCTTACGAAGCTGAAAATCATCTCATATTTGAAGTGCATAAATATAAAAACTATGGCTCTTTATCTGGTAGAAGTATTGATGATATGATTGCTGGAGCTAGGGTGGAAGTGGCTCCGTATAAAAAGAATCCTATGGATTTTATACTTTGGAAACCATCTGAGGCCAATGAACCGGGTTGGGATAGCCCTTGGGGTTATGGAAGACCAGGGTGGCATATTGAATGTTCAGCAATGAGTGGAGAAATTTTTGGATCAAAATTTGATATCCATGGTGGTGGTTTGGATTTAGCATTTCCCCATCATGAGAACGAAATTGCGCAGAGCTGCTCTTTAGGTTCAGAAGACGAATTTGCTCAAATATGGATGCATAATGAAATGCTCCAGGTGAATGGTAAAAAAATGTCAAAATCTCTTGGCAACTTTTTCTCTCCAAAGGATTTGATTGATCAAGGTATTTCAGGAGATTCTTTACGACTAATGTATTTAGGCACGCATTATAGAAAACCACTTGATTGGACAGAAAACAAAGTAGAAGAGAGCCAGAAATTACAAAAAAAATGGGAAAAATTGGTAGCTAATTGTGAATCTGGAGTAATTAGTGAGAAAGTTTTAAATGCGGTAGCAGATGATTTAAATACGCCGTTAGCGTTGTCTGAGATGCATAAGCTTGCAAAAAGTGGAAATGTGAAAGATTTAAAAGCGTCAGGTGGTTTTTTAGGACTTTTTGATAATCCGATCTCACACAAATCTGAAACAATATTATCAGATGAAGTGCAGAATTTGATAACAGAGTTGCTAAAAGAAAGAGCTGATGCAAGGTTTCGAAAAGATTATGCTAAAGCTGATAAATTACGAGACGGATTTGTGAAAGCAGGTTTGATAATAAGCGATACTGAAAATGGCATAGATTGGGAATTGGAAGAAAATTTCGATCTAAAAAAATTAGAGGCATTAAAATGGTAGATCGAGTATATCTTTTTGATACGACCCTTCGTGATGGTCAGCAAACTCAAGGAGTTGATTTTAGTTCTTCTGATAAGGCTAGAATAACAAGTGCATTAGATGGATTAGGTGTGGATTATATAGAAGGTGGCTGGCCCGGCGCCAACCCAATTTAATAATGAATTTTTCAAAACTATTAAAGAAACAAAGGCAACATTTACTGCATTTGGAATGACAAAGAGAACAGGTTTTTCAGTAGAGAACGATGATGTTTTAGCTGCAGTTATTAATGCGAATACTAAAGCCGTTTGTCTTGTTGGGAAAGCACATGATTTTCACGTTCACAAAGCTCTGGGTGTGACTTTAGAGGAAAATATAAATAATATAAAAGAGAGTATTTCCCACCTGGTTTCAAAAGGACGAGAAGCAATTTTTGATTGTGAGCATTTTTTTGATGGGTATAAGGCAAATAAGGAATATGCCTTAAAATGTTCCCAAACCGCTTATAAGGCTGGTGCACGTTGGATTGTTTTATGTGATACAAATGGTGGTTCTTTGCCTCAAAATGTTGCAGTCGTTACAAAAGCGGTTATTGCTTCGGGTATTCCTGGCTCGCACATTGGTATTCATGCTCATAATGATACAGAGCATGCCGTTGCTAATAGTTTAGCGGCAGTTGAAGCTGGAGCTCGACATATACAAGGGACACTAAATGGGTTGGGTGAAAGATGTGGAAACGCTAATTTAATTAGTATTATACCTACTTTGTTGCTTAAAGAGCCTTACAAAAATATATTTAAAATAAATGTGACCTTAGAGAAACTAAGTCAATTGACCGCAATTTCAAGAACATTAGATGATGTTTTGAATCGTGTCCCATTAAAACAATCTGCATATGTTGGGGCTAGTGCGTTTGCTCATAAGGCTGGATTACATGCAAGCGCAATCCTAAAGGCACCAGAAACATATGAACACATCAATCCAAATTTGGTTGGAAATCAACGCATAATTCCAATGTCCAACCAGGCTGGGCAATCTAATTTAAGAATGAGATTAAAAGAAGCAGGATTGAGTACAGAAAATAATGATCCTAAACTTCTACAAATTTTGAATGAAATAAAAACACGAGAAGATGATGGGTATGCATATGATAGTGCCCAGGCATCCTTTGAGCTTTTGGCTCGAAAACATCTGGGCAAAATGCCTAAATTTTTTGAAATTAAAAGATATAAAGTCACTGTTGAACGAAGAAAAAATAAGTATAATAAAATGGTTTCGATATCTGAAGCCGTAGTGGTAACACAAATTGGAGACAAGAAAGTATTGTCAGTTTCCGAAAGCTTGGATAGTTCTGGTTCAGATCGTGGCCCTATTAATGCTCTTTCAATGGCTTTGGCTAAAGACTTAGGTCCTTATCAAAAAATTATTGATGATATGAAATTAGTCGACTTTAAAGTAAGAATTACTGATGGTGGGACAGAAGCTGTCACAAGGGTTATAATTGACTGTGAAGATGGTGTTGGTAAGCGTTGGTCGACTGTTGGGGTCTCTGCTAATATAGTTGATGCTTCATTTGAAGCTTTGCTAGACGCTATTAATTGGAAATTAATACGTGATGGAGCTTCTTCATTGTGAGTTTAAATAATTGCATTGATATTGTTTCAAGGCATGACCCTGATAAATTTTTAGCTCTTATGGCGGGTGATAATGCCTTTAGGCAAGTAGCCTTTCCTATTTATGCTTTTAACGTTGAGGTTAGTCGAGTGCCTTGGATTACCTCTGAAAGTTTGATTGCAGAAATGAGGCTTATGTGGTGGCAAGAGTTACTTGAGGCCATCGAGCTTGGGAAGATCCTCCCAGAGCATCCAATCAGTTCTAATTTATCTCAAAACCTTGATAAACGGAATTTTGCTATAAAATTATTAAAGAAAACAATCATAGCAAGACGTTGGGATATTTACTCAGAGAGCCATGAAAGTAATAATGATTTATGGGAGTATGTGGAACATACTTCATCAAACTTATTAGCGGCGTGCTCAAATATAGATGAATCAGTTATTTCTTTTGGCCGTGGTATTGGCATGGCATCTTACTTAATGGCAGTGCCTAAACTTCTAAAAGCTGGAAAGAAACCATTACCTGATTTGAGTGAAGAGGGAGTTTACAGATTGGCTAAAGAAGCATTATTTCAAATTCAAAGTACCAAAAAAATTGATTTAGATAAAAGCTTGTTTCCAATTTTTAGAATAGGTTGGACAGCACCCATTGTTTTAAAAAAGATAATTAGTAACCCAAAAGCATTACTGAATGGAACAGTGCAATTATCAGAATTTAGAAAGAAAATAACGCTTTTCAAACTCACGTTGTTGAATAGATATTAGCATCTTTATTTTTTGAAAGCCAAAATAAGGATATACCTGCTAATATTATAAACGGAATCATTGCTAAGTTCACTGAGTTCCATCCATCAGTAGTTGTTGCTCCAGAACAATTCATTAATGCACCAGAAGCGATTGATGCAAATGTTACAAAACCATAAACAAAAAGGTCATTTAATCCTTGAACTTTTCCCCTTTCAGAAGGTGAGTGCGAAGTTGCTAGCATTGTAGTAGCGCCAATAAAGCCAAAATTCCATCCAACACCAATTAATATTAAACCTACAAAAAAGTTTCCAAGGGCCATTCCAGACAGATTTACTAAGCCAGCAGTTGTTAGCAACACTAATCCAATGGATATTATTTTTGTCACGCCAAAGCGATTTATCAAATGCCCTGTAAAAAATGATGGTAAAAACATTGCAACAACATGCGCACTTACGACATCTGCAGCATTGTTCTGACTATAACCACAACCCACGACAGCTAATGGTGTAGATGTCATTACTAATGTCATTAACGCGTAGCTTACCATAGCTATTATGATTGATATTAATATTCTGGGTGTTTTTAAAATTTGAAAACGTGTTCGTGAAGGTTTTTCAGTTGCCTTTATTCTTTTTGGCACTGGAATATCCAAAAATAAGAATAAAAATGCGCCAATTATGTTTATGAGAATAACCGTAACGTAAACGCCTAAAAAGGGTGTCGTATAGAAATCAGAAGTTACTTTTACGAGTTGTGGTCCAATTATTGCTGATAGTAAGCCGCCTGCCATCGTATATGATATCGCTTTTGCCTTAAAAGAATCCGACGCTGTGTCTGTTGCTGCAAACCTATAGAAACCTAAGGATGATTGGTATATACCAGTTAAATATGATCCAATAAGCAATATTGAAAAAATGCCTTTGTACATTCCTATTGCACAGATTGTAGCGCCTATGACACCAGCAAGCGCGCCTATAAGAAAACCAATTCGCCTTCCATAATTTTGCATGACTTGGCTTAACCAAGGTGCGGTTGTCATAGCACCAAAAACTATAAATGATATTGGAAGCGTTGCCCAGCATATGTTATTTGTAAGTGATTGCCCCGCTAATCCTCCAATTATAAACATCATTGGTAACTGAGCACCAAGGAACGCTTGCGCCATTACTAATACGATTACATTGCGCTTTTCTTGGGAAATTCTGCTCATAATAATTCCGTTTTTGACACCATCTACTTTTTGGAACTTTTGTCAATGATGTGCAAAAAAGAACCTGATGATTTACCATCAATTGCCCAAAAAAGCGCCATCTGCATCCTCTGCAGCAAATAGAGGTGGGCCATCTGCGGTCAGCGTTGTGGCATAATGAAATTCATGTGCGCTGAGCGTGCCTGTGAAATGATCGCTCAATCTCCCTGTAACCTAGATGGAGTTTTTTATTTTCAAAGCTTGTTTCTAAATTTAAAAGACCAAGCATTGCTTTCATGGCTGTTGATCAATTAAAATTTTGCCCAAAACCATGTATCCACCACATTCTCCATATACTTTAGCAGAAGCCTTTAATGCCTTTTTGAATTGATGAGCGTTGGCCAGCTTAGCTGCGTATAGTTCTGGATAGCCACCTGGGAGAAAAACAAGGTCACATGCGTCGGGCACTTGATCTGACAAGGGCGAAAAAGTGCTTATTTCCGCACCACTCTTGTGCCAATCATCTAAAATATGAGGATAAGTAAAGGCAAAAGCAGCGTCTGACGCTATGGCTATTCTTTGTGCTGGAGGTGGAATTATTTCTGATGTTAATTGCGCGGGCAGATCTGTACAGATTTTTATTAAGTGATCTAAATCAATAGAACTTTCCATTATTTGAGCTGCATTATTAATAAACTTATTTAAATCAGATAGTTCTTGAGCCTGTACTAAGCCCAGGTGCCTTGATGGTAATTTCAGTTGGGGATCTCGATATACACAACCTAAAACAGGGATATTTACTGCGTTTAATGAATTTCTTAAAATACGTTCGTGTTTTTCAGATCCTACCTTATTTAGAATTATACCACCAATTTTCAATCGAGGGTCAAAATTAATAAACCCCTGAGCAATAGCAGCGATTGATTGACTTGTTTTTGACGCATCTATTATTAAAATTATCGGTAATTTTAATATAGCGAAGGAACACAATGAGTACTCTGCATATCCATCACAAGCTCATTGCACCTTCAATTATCAAATATTTACTTTTTTTACTAGCTATACTAGCTAATCTTTCTTCAGACATTGCCCAGAATGGTCTAGTTATAACTGGAGGTGGTGCGTGAAATCTTGGGTCTATATAATCAGGTCCTGATTTAGCAGAGATTATATCTACAGATCTTTCTTTTAAGGCCCGGAGGATACCTAACGTAATAACTGTTTTACCACTACCCGAATTTGGTGCAGATAATATTAATCCCTTACCCACCAACTTAAGAAACTTCGGTTAGAAAGTCTCTATTAAGAGGATCAGTATTTTTTGGCAAACCCCCATTCATTAGATCTTGCCAATTAAGTACTTGTCTCATTAGAACGGCTTTCCCAACACATATTATTGCAGGTGGTTTAATTCCGTGTTTTTTCACATCTTTAACTGCTCTCTGTAGTGTGGTTTCAACAACGCTTTGATGTTCTAGAGTAGCCGAAGTAACAAAAGCGACAGCTTCATCGCCACTTCGTCCTGCATCCATAAGACTTTTTGTTATTTGTGCTATATGTTTCATGCCCATATAAATAACGATTACTTGACTGCCCCGCGCGATACCATCCCAATTCAATGAATGTGGAGTTTCCCCATTCTGGTCATGTCCAGTAACAAATGTCACAGATTGGTTCACATCTCGATGTGTAACAGGTACTCCTGCATATGCTAATCCACCAATCCCAGCTGATATACCGGGTATAATTCGAATTGGTATTTGATGTTGTACCAATGTTTGAGCTTCTTCTCCACCTCTGCCAAATACAAATGGATCACCACCTTTCAATCGTAAAACTTTTTTACCTTTATTAGCTAATTCGACTAAGATGTAATGAAATGTCTCTTTGTTTGGCTGAAGGTTTCCCGCCACGTTTGCCAGCAAATATTAATTTTGCATTTGGATTTGCCCAATCTAAAATTTTATTTTGTACTAATGCATCATATACGATCACATTGGCTTGCATTAACCCATTTAATGCATGTAGCGTGAGTAACCCAGGATCACCTGGCCCTGCTCCGCATAGCCATACCCAACCCTTTTCAAGCTTTGGCCAATCTTTAGTAGGTAAAGGAATCGAATTCTCCATAGACTTAATATAACTGACTATTTATTGTAATGTGAAGATAAGAACGACTGTTGATTATTTATTGGCGTCAGACCCGTGAAAGCATATAGTGTGCGTATGACAAGTGAAACTGATATAAGATTGAAGCGTGGTTGGACCACTGGAGCCTGTGCTACAGCAGCTACTAAAGCTGCATTATATTCCCTTTGGTCAAATGAAAAACTGGACATAGTATACATCAACCGCAAAAGGTGAAACCCCAGTATTTTTTTGTTACCATGAAAAGAAAAAAAAATGGGTTGAAGTTGGAATTGTTAAAGATGCTGGAGATGACCCTGATGTTACGCATGGCGCATTAATAAAGGTAAAAGTGGAGGAAATCGAAACAGGCATTATTTTTTGCGCAGGACCCGGTGTTGGAATTGTTACCAAACCGGGATTGCCAATTCTTGTTGGAGAGCCCGCAATAAATCCTATGCCTAGAAAATTTATTACAGAAGTAATTGTTGAAACTGCTAAAGTATTTAATAAATCTCCTAATATAAAAGTCACCATTTCTATTCCAAACGGTAAAAAAATTGCAGAAAATACCTGGAACGCAAGACTTGGCATAAAACATGGACTGTCAATCCTGGGGACCACAGGAATAGTTCGTCCATTTAGCTGTGCTGCGTGGATTGCATCAATTCACCGAGGCATAGATGTGGCTATTGCTACAGAAACAAATCATGTTGCTGGATGCACTGGAGCTACTTCGGAAAAAGTTGTTCAGGAATTATATGGCTTATCTGATCATGCAATGCTTGATATGGGGGATTTTTCGGGTGGTTTATTAAAGTATATTGCAAAAAACCATGTCCCAAAAATTACAATTGGTGGTGGAATAGGTAAAATGGTTAAGCTTGCACAAGGAGCTGTAGATTTACATTCATCACGTTCACAAGTTGACTTTGCAAAATTAAATAATTGGTGCAGTGTAGATGTATCTGACGCAAATACTGCTTTAGAAGCTGTAGAAAGAGCTGGTAGTGAACTGGCTGACAGGGTTGCGTATGAAGCTCGAATGAGGATTATAGAATCTCTAAAAGGTGCAAATACTGATGTTGATACAATAGTTATTAATAGATCAGGTAAAATTATGGGTCGAGCGTCTTGAAAATATTATTACTGGCAGGCACTTATGAAGCTCGAATTATCGCCAAAGTTATTGATAAAAATTTAAAATATTCGTTAAATGCCTCTTCTATATTTAATCATGGCAATATTAAAATTTCAAAAAAAATGCGTTGTGGAGGTTTTGGTGGTCAAAGTGGACTGGCCAAGTTTATTAATGCAAATAATATTTATTGCATAATTGATGCGACACATCCATTTGCAACCAAAATTAGTTATAATGCAAAAACTGTCTGTAATCAGCTTGATATTCCATATTTACTATGTGAACGGCCACCATGGATAAAAGCGACTAAAGATAAATGGTTTGAAATTGATAACGAAAATCAACTTAAGCCATATTTGTCCGATGGGGATTTGATTTTTGTTGCATCTGGTCGACAAAGTGTTGCTTATTTCAAGTCACATAAAAATATTAAGTTGATTTGTAGACAAATTGATGATCCGGAGCTCCCATTTCCACATAACAATGGAAGTTACCTTATTGGACGGCCTCCATTTTCTTTGGAGAGTGAAATCAAACTATTTCAAGAATTGAATATTGATTGGTTGTTGGTAAAAAATTCGGGTGGAAGCCAAAGTGAAGCAAAATTAATTGCTGCGCGAGAACTGGGTATTAGGGTGGCTATGATTAACAGACCAAATATTTTAGAAGGTCACAACTACAGTGACACAACTGAAGTGATTAAGCGGTTATATGGACTATCTAATGAATGAAAGAATAATTTTTTCAAATGCTTATTTAATTAAGAATGATTATATTTTAAGAAAAGTTATACAAAGTGTTGATAATAAACACTATTTAACGAGAAATTCTACTCCATTTCAAACATTAGCTAATGCAATCATTGGACAACAAATATCTGTAGCTGCAGCCTCAAGTGTTCTAAAAAAACTTAAATTAAATATTAATGGCTTTACTCCAAAAAAGGTATATTTAGCAGGGAATATTAAGCTAAAAAATTCAGGTTTATCTAGGCAAAAAATTAAGTATGTTCGAGCATTAGCAGCAGCGAAAATTAACTATCAAGATCTAGAATCTCTGGAAAGTAATAAAGTAATTGAGATCCTTACAAATGTCTTGGGAATAGGTAGATGGACAGCAGAAATCTACCTTATGTTTTCTCTAGGAAGGGCAAATATTTTTCCTGCTGGTGATTTAGCATTGCAGGAAGCGTATCGAATTTTATATAAGCTTCCGGAACGACCTAATGAAAAGAAAATGAGAGATCTAGCAGCAAGGTGGTCTCCTTGGATGTCTATCTCTGCGAGAGGTTTATGGTCTTATTATAGTCATATGAAAAGAAGAGAAGGAATAAGATGAGTGTATTAAAATATGGAAGAAAAGCTTCTTTTTCTGGCAATTGTGACTCTTTAGTTATTTTGATACATGGATATGGTGCTGATGGAACAGATTTATTGGGACTTGCTAATTCTTTAGGTCAGCATATGCCAAATACTGTATTTGTTGCACCTGATGCACCACATAAATGTCAAATGAATCCATCAGGACGTGAGTGGTTTCCTATCCCTTGGATTGATGGGTCTAGTGAAGTTGATGCACGCCTTGTTATGGAGCAAGCAATCAATACAACAAATATTTTTATAGACGATATGATTAAAGCTGAGAATGTTGACATAAATAATACCATATTATTGGGTTTTAGTCAGGGTACGATGCTTAGTCTTCATTTAGCCCCTCGTCGTGATACTGCCTTAGCGGGCGTTGTGGGCTTTTCTGGACGTTTACTGGAACCAGAAAGTCTAGAAGAAGAAGTCAAATCAAAGATGCCAATTCTTTTAGTTCATGGTGATAGTGATGATGTTGTGCCTTTTGAATCTTTAGCTGACGCTGCAAATAATTTAACAATGAATGGTTTTACAGTTTATAGTCATGTAGCAAAAGGGGTTGGCCATGGAATTTCTCCAGACGGGCTTGGGACAGCATTGCAATTTATGAATAACATGTTGGGTTTTGTTGAATCTGATTGAAGCATTTATTTATAAATTGCGCTTGATGCATTGTTTCTTCGTTATATAGTATGTTTAAAATCCGTTACATTTTTATGACTTGTGAGTTAAAAATTGTGTCGGAATTTTAAGGAGTTAATATGACTGAAGGTTCTTTTGATATATTTTTAGCTGATGGTGATTTCCTCCAGAAAAGCTCCGCTTTAGTGCTAAATGCTGATTTTAGACCACTTTCATATTTTCCATTATCATTATGGACATGGCAAGACTCAATTAAAGCCAGTATTTCAAATAGAGTTAATATCCTTGCAGAATATGACGAAGTAGTAAGGTCACCTTCTGTGGAGATAAAAATTCCTTCTGTAGTTGTTTTGAAGGAGTATATACGGCCCAATAGCGCTAGCGCTTTCACGCGGTTCAATTTATTTTTACGAGACGAATTTAAATGCCAATATTGTGGTTCAAAGGGTGAAATGACTTTTGACCACATTATTCCAAGATCAAAAGGTGGCAAAACAACGTGGAAAAACGTGGTAGCTTCTTGCCAAAAATGCAATTTAATGAAAGGTTCCAGAAGTCTTCAAAAAGCTGGGTTAAATTTAAAGCAGCAACCAAAAAAACCAGATCCTGAATATTTAAGAAATCAAGGGCGAAAGTTTCCACCTAATTACCTTCATGAGAGTTGGATGGATTATCTTTACTGGGATGCTGAGTTAAAGGCTTGAAATAATTTTTGAAAATAGCACTTAAAAGAAGGTAATAATATTGGAAGATACAGACAAACTTGTTGGTTTTGAAATTACTGAAGATTTTGAGCAGGTTTTAATCAAATAAATGATATTTTTTCTCGTGCATTTTGGGATGAAACAATAATGTCAAAAGATACAGAGGCGTTTTTTGATAGTTATCGTTCTAACTTTACAGCGAAACGCGTAGATGGGTTTAATCAGAAGGATTTCGCTCTGAGAAATGCGTCTTGGCTTATTTCTGATTTAATTTCAAATAGAGGCTCCAAAGAAGGGATGCGTGAGGGTTTTCAATCAGCTATCCAAAATGATACTGGAGTAGCAAAAAACAAAGTAATTGTTGATGATTTAAGTAAGCAGTCTGCGGAAATAAAACATGTTGCAAAGTTATTTGGTGCGGACCTAGTCGGAATAACTTCGTCTGATACTAGGTGGCATTATAGTCATCGTGTGGATACGAAAAATTTTGAAGCTGTTTCAAATGATCTACCGGCTGCTTGCAACAGAGTTATAGTAATGGCTCATTCGATGGATTTTGATTTAGTAGAAACTTATCCTTCTGCTTTGGCTGGAGCATCATCGGGGAGAGAGTACAGCCATGAAGCAGCTATTTGCATGCAATTAGCTGCTTACATAAGAGGATTAGGATATGAAGCAATAGCTTCAATGAATGATACCGCGTTGGTAATCCCCTATGCCATTAAGGCGGGTCTTGGCGAGTATGGAAGAAATCAGATGGTAATAACTCCAGAATTTGGCCCAAGAGTACGGTTTTCAAAAATCTTTACATCACTGCCGTTGGAAATTGATATTCCAACTGCGTTGGGTATCAAAGAATATTGTCATAGCTGCACAAAATGTGCCTCAGCTTGTCCTCCAAAAGCTTTACCCTTTGGGGAGCCTAATGAAAAAAAAGATAGTAATTCAACAATTAAAGGTGTGAAAAAATGGTCAGCAAATTGCTAAAAAATGTTTTTCTTTCTGGGCAAGTCTCAGCAGTGATTGTGCCATTTGCATGCGGGTCTGCCCTTTCAATCGCGATTTTACGCAAACTCGCCACAAGCTTTGGTTAAAACTCGCCCTTTCCCCATTACGGCGTTTGGCACTTTGGCTGAGGACTCTAGCAAACCGAGAAAAAGATTAAAGCCAAGTGAGTGGTGGAGTTAATTACTTTTTTTTGCCTCACCTCGGATATTAGCATAATTAGCCAGAAATATTATTACCGCTCCAATAATCACAAAAATGGTTAAAGGTTCGCCATAAAAAACCATTCCAATTATTGCTATTATTGGTAATCGAGCAAAGTCCATTGGTGTAACTATTGTAGCTGGAGCGTATGATAAAGCTTTTGTTAATGAAAAATGAGCTAGTAATCCACAGCAACCAATTACAAAAAGCCATGGTAAAGTGGAGCTGTTTGGTAGTTTGAAATCACCATCATACCCAGCGCAAATTATGCCAAAAACTAATTGCATTGAAGTTAGCCAAAATAATATGTCAGTGATTTGCTTGTTTTGACAGTACTTCGGTTGTTATTGACGTAAATGCTCCATCAGTAGTAACAGACGTTCAATGCAATAATCCCTATACTGATAGGTTCCATACCTGGCCTTGCTACCAATAAAATCCCACAAAATCCTATAATTGCAGAGCCAATCCTTATTGGTGTTAATTTTTCTGAAAGAAAAAATGGTGCGCATATTGCCACCCAGATTGGCACTGAAAACTCAAAGGCAAATAGTTGTGCTAAAGGTATTAAAGTTAACGCAAAAAACCATAAATTCTGCCCAATGAAGTGTCCTAAATTTCGAACAAAATGTAACTTTAATTTCTTAAAACGCAGTTTTTTTAGGTTTCCTGTGGCAGATCCAATTATGACGACAATAATCACGCCGATAACAGACCTATAGGTCATTATTTCGAAAGTATCTAATTGGAAGCTGATAGCACGACCAGAAATTGCCATAATTGTGAATGAAAATATAACACCACACATGTAAAATGCAGCTACGAGTGGGCGAGATTTTTCCAATTATATTCCTTACGCTTCAAGTCGAATTTCAATATTATAAGTTAAAGCCATCTTGTAACTTTGTTGCAATAAGATAGGTATTCGTCTTTAAATAATGCGTTCATCGTTCGTTCTTCAGGGGTTATTTGATATTTATTTAAGTACAAGACGAATGTTGGAATTATTAAAAAACCAAACCAAGAACCTAAAAATATTGAGATCCCACATAATATGCCAACTAACCCTAGATACATTGGATTGCGTGAGACAGAATAAGTTCCTGTTGTTACTAATTTAGTAGCTAATTTGGGGTTTATTGGGTTAACAGAAGTTTCAGCATGATTAAATTTCTTTATTGAAATTACTATTAAGGTAAAAGAAAGAGTTAAAAATAATATTGCTATTAATTTAGCACCATAAAACTCGAATGGATCAATTGTTGTGGATGATGCGCTTATTATAACTCCACTGATTGTTGCAACAATCGGTGGCGGAATTTTGGTTTCTAAATTCATCATAATTTCAATCTTTTCGAATTTTTTATAAAATAACATTAAAGCCATCTTGCAAAGTATATTTATTTGAACATTATATCATTTGGAAGATAAAGGTAATTAAATAATAGCGTTTTAGATGGGGTTTTATATGACTAATGTTTTGGCGGAATTGGAAAATGTCAGCGAGAAGTTTTATTCTGATGGAGAATTTCACAAAAGTGAAGGAGTTAATGGTTTCAACGTGATCGATCCTGCTACTGAGGTGGTTATTGGTAGCGTTTTAGAAACGACTAATTCTGAAATTGATATGATTATTGATCGTTGTAATGTCACACAAAAAAAATGGTGGAAAGTGATGTCTGCTGTTGATCGTGCTCACTCTATGCACGAAGTAGCAGCTAAGATAGAAAAGATGAAACCATTGTTAGCAGAATCGGTCCGAGAGAAATGGGTAAACCCTTGGCGGCTCCCCGCGCTTGTCTAATTAGTTAACAAACTCTGCAGAAATTGGTCGATCAGATATGGGGCGCGTGATGGGGCCTGCTGTGGCTGGTCAGTTTCATTATACGATCAAAAAACCGGTTGGAACGGTAGCCTTTATTATGCCATTTAATTTTCCGTTAGTTTTACTTGCTTGGGAGGCGGGTGCGGCTTTAGCGGGAGGTAATGCGTGTATTGTTAAACCATCGGAATATACGACTTTAACTACAATGTTATTTGCCCAAGCTTTTGATCATCTTCCCAACGGATTATTTCAAGTTGTTTCTGGTGGTGGCGCAGTTGGGGAATATTTGGTTGCACACTCTGATACCCATGGCGTGGCTTTCACAGGATCCATTCCGATTGGAAGATCAGTTTCAAGGACATGTGGTGATTTAATGAAGCCTGCTCTTATTGAGACTTCTGGAAATGATCCTTTTTTAGTTATGCCTTCGGCTTCTCTAGACATTGCTGCGCGTGCTGCCGCATTTTCAGCCTATATGAATTGCGGTCAGATTTGTGTATCAGCAGAACGCTTTTTTGTTCATGAAAAAATTCATGATGAATTCGTTGAAAAATTAGTTAACGAGACTAAAAAAGTTAGAGTCGGAAATGGTTTGGATAAAGTTGATATGGGCCCACTTGTGTCTTCTAAAGAACGGGACAGGTATGAAAAACTGTTAGCTAATGCTTCCAACCAAGGAGCAAATGCAATTATTGGAGGTGGAAGACCAGCTGAATTTAATCAAGGATGGTTCGTTGACGCAACAGTATTGGTGGATTGTCACGTCTGAAATGGATATATTTAATCCCCAATTAGATCATTGAGGATATTTGCAAAGTTTCAGATTTTGATGAGGCATTATCTTTAGCTAATAATGCGAGTAACGCACTAGGTGCTAACATTTATACAAAAGATTTAAGTGAAGGTATTAGAGCGACGGAAGAACTAGATGGTGGCATGGTTTGGGTAAATGCTCCACTGCTAGATAATGATGCAGGGCCATTCGGTGGATCTAAAATGAGTGGCATTGGTAGGCAATTGGGCCCTGAAGGAATCGATACGTTTAGAGAAACTAAAATGATAATGATCGACCCTGATTCCCAACCTCAAGATTTCTGGTGGTTTCCTTACTCAGATAATGAAATGTACCCAAATGAAAAATAAATCTAGAGATTTTATTGGCTGGATACTTTTTCTAATATCTGCTTTAGGCTTTTGTATTGCTAGTGTCGGAACTTTTGGGCGATGTTTGGGAGCGTCTTTTTTTTAATGGGATGTATAGTATTTTTGATACCTTTTCTTAAAAAAAATGGGTGATTTTATTTAAATTATATTTGTGGAGATTAAAATGGGTGTGAGAATTGTAGGATGGGGACACACAAAGTTTGGCCGCTTAGAAGATAATTTGGAACAATTGATAGTTAGTCAGCAAGGGAAGCAATTGACTCATTCTGGTGTCGATCCTGCTGTCATAGATGGAATTTGGTTGGCTCACTATAATGGTGGCCTCGTCAAAGATGGTTTTCCTTCTTCTTTAGCGCTACAAATCGATCCTAAACTTCGTTTTACACCATCTACTAGATTGGAAAACGCCTGTGCTTCTGGTTCAGCCGCTATTCACGGTGCTCGTAATGCAATCAATGCAGGAACGGCAAAAACTGCTCTTGTTATTGGTGTTGAGAAGATGACTGAGCAAGATACAAAAGGGGTTACTGAATCTTTAATGACGGCTTCCTATCAAGCAGAAGAAAGTGATGTATCTTTTCCCCAAGTATTTGGACAGTTTGCAAATTCTTACTTTCAAAAGTATGGGAATAAATCAGAAGTATTAGCAAAAATTGCAGCAAAAAACCATAAAAACTCTGTTAATAATCCACTCGCACAAATGCAAAAAGATGTTGGTTTTGATTTTTGCAATAATGTAAGTGACCGTAATCCAATGGTAGCACCCCCATTAAGATTAACAGATTGTTCATTAATTTCTGATGGTGCTGCCGCCTTAGTAATGGTATCGGATGATTTGGAAAATAATTTCGAAAAAAGTGTTAAGTTTAGATCTGCCATTCAGGTAAATGACTTTTTACCTATGTCTCGCAGAGATATTTTGAAATTTGAGGGACCAGCTAAAGCATTTTTTGACGCATATGAGGTCGCTGGAATTACTGTTGAAGATATAGATTTTGCTGAGGTTCATGATTGTTTTACAATTGCAGAGTTATTGGTCTACGAAGCAATGGGATTAACTAAATTAGGGCAGGGTGATCGCGCAATTTTAGATGGAACTGTTTATTCTGACGGTGCTTTACCTGTTAATTTATCTGGAGGGCTTAAAGCTAAGGGGCATCCAGTAGGAGCTACTGGTGTTTCCATGCATGCTTTGACGTCAGCTCAGCTAACAGGATCAGCAGGATTGATGCAGAAAAAAGAGGCTAATATTGGATGTATTTTTAATATGGGTGGCTCTGGAGTTGCAAATTATTGCTCAATTCTAGAAGCTGCCAAATAGTATATAACTATACATATCAAGACCAATTATCGCATACGATACTTATAAAAGCAGCTCTTCAACAATGGGGTAGTATCTAGTCGCTTCTTTTATTAAGGAGTTTGCTGTGAGGGCCTTAACACTATAAACTTCACATTCATTGTTATATTTTGATTTAATTCTATTTAACAATTGATCAAAATCACCATCACCTGAAACTAATACAATAATATCTGAAGTTTCTGCCATTTCCATTATATCAATTGCTATACCAACATCCCAGTCTGCTTTAGCGGTACCATCCATGCGAGTAATATAAGGTTTTAGTTTAACACTAAAACCAATTGCCCGAAGGATGTTTTGAAATTCAGTTTGTTTTTGGTCATTTCGGTATGTAGCGTAAGCAATGGCAGCAACAACCTCCCTATCATAGGTTATTTTCTTCCAGAATTTATTATAATCAAAGTTTCGTTTATAAAATTTATCTAACTGGAGAGTATCAATAAAAAAAGTGCAAAAATTGATACTGTTTTTTGTTCAGACATGGATTGAGTGGTTCATATAAATATTGGTCCCTTTGAATAAAATTTAGGTTTACCTACAATTTCAACTCTGTAAGGCATTAATTTGCAAGACAGATCTTCTTTCTTTTTCCTAAATTGATCTCAATTACAAGTTTGATTGTTGAAGATAACAATATTTTTCTTTTCCCTCATCATTATAAACTCAAAAAAGCATTTGCATAAGTAATTTTTGATTTCAAATTAATTAAACAGCCTTTAGTTAATTCTAGTTGTTGAAAATGTTCAGCACTGTAATCGCTCTCAAGGTCTGAGATAATAAAATTGAATTTTTTGTAGTAATTAGGGTTTCCTAACAGAAATAATGCATCTATTTTCATTTCTTGACTCTTTTTGATAGCTTCGTGCATTAATTGAGTGCCTACCCCAGAAGACTGATGATCAGGTAATACTGAAAGAGGTGCAACCCCACCACAGAACAATCCAACATCAGGTTCCATCGTTAATTTTGAAACCACAATATTTCCTACAATGATATCTGATGTTTCAATTACAAGATTGATCAACACATCCTCGTCAGAAATTAATTGTTTAACTAGGTCATCTCTTCTTTCTTTTTTAGAAATTAAATTAAAAACTTCTTTGCCAACTTTCAAGGTCCTGCTTATTATTCTCATTTTACTGTTCAAATTCACTTTTATTAAAAATTTATTTAAATTTAATTTGTAGCTTTAATTGTAAAATTTATCAAAATATGTTCCTATTTCTTTTCTTTAACATTCCAACTTTTTTTTATTCCCACTCAATAGTTCCAATACTGTAAGTTATTGATAACATTAATGTAATTTTAGACTATGTAACATCTATGTAACTTTACTTCTATGTGTTGTTCGTAATAATTTTCACGCTCAGACTTCAACATTCCTGCGGTATCATCGACGAACTTATTTCTGTCCATTCGTGTTTTAAAAATCCAAATACAAACAGTGTCATTACTGTGATAAATCGCTTTCAGTTCATCATCAATATCACATACACTTTGTGGTATATCTACTTGAATACAAATCATTTTTATTTACTCCCACTCTATGGTTCCTGGTGGTTTTGACGTAATGTCGTAGGTTACCCTATTAATACCTTTAACCTCATTTACAATTCTGGTTGCGGTTTGACTTAAGAAGTCATGAGAGAAAGGATAATAATCTGCGGTCATTCCATCCACGGATGTGACCGCTCTTAATGCACAAGCAAAATCGTATGTTCTGCCATCCCCCATTACTCCAACAGTGCGAACTGGAAGAATAACTACAAAAGCTTGCCAGATTTCATTGTAAAGATTGTGTTTTTTAATTTGGTCGATGTACACAGCGTCTGCCTGGCGTAAAATGTCTAATTTTTGTTGAGTAATTGCGCCTGGGCACCTAATCGCCAAACCTGGACCTGGAAAGGGATGTCTTCCAATGAAGCTTTCTGGGATGCCTAGCTCTCGTCCTAGTGCCCTTACTTCATCTTTAAATAACTCTCGTAACGGCTCAACTAACTTTAGTCCCATTTTTTTTGGTAACCCACCAACATTATGATGTGATTTTATAGTTGAAGAGGGTCCACCACTAAAAGACACTGACTCAATTACATCTGGATATAGGGTGCCTTGTGCTAGAAAATCTACGTTTTCAATTTGGGAAGCATATTTTTGAAATACATCTATAAATAACTTACCAATTGTTTTTCTTTTTTGTTCTGGGTCAGATTTTCCTTTTAATTCGTTTAGGAAGAGATTTTGTTCGTCTGCATGAATTAGTTTAATATTGTAGTTGTCTCTGAACATAGAAACTACTTCGTCAGCCTCGTTCGACCTCAATAGGCCATTATCAACAAATATACAGGTAAGTTGGTCACCAATGGCTAGATGTAATAATATAGCAGTTACAGAACTGTCAACTCCTCCTGACAATCCGCAGATAACTATCAATTGCAGCAACAAGTTTTTTGTCATCTGCTTGAGTCATTTTAGTAGAACCACCAGTAAAGCCAGATAGTTTTACAAAATTCTTTAATAAGAGTTTTACTTGTGGAGTGTGATGCACCTCTGGATGAAATTGAACAGCAAAAAACCGTTTTTTTTCGTCACCGATAATGGCATAAGGTGCGTTAGGAGAGGTTGCATATACATTAAATCCAGGAGCGATCTCACTTACATGATCACCGTGTGACATCCAAACTTGTTCTTCATTTTCCTGGAACCAACCTTCTAATAAATCACATTTATCCCTGCTTTTTGATACGAAAGCACGACCAAACTCTGAAGTGTTTACACCACGCTCTACTTTACCTCCTAAACACTGCATCATTATCTGTTGACCATAACATATTCCTAGGATTGGGATATCTAGATCAAATATGATAGCTGGTGGTTTTGGATGGTTATCATCCAGTACACTTGCAGGTCCTCCCGACAATATCACGGCTTTTGGTGCAAAAGCTTTCAGAAATGTTTCGTCTACCTTGTTGAAAGCATGTATTTCGCAGTAAACACTCAATTCACGTAAACGACGAGCGATTAATTGAGTAACTTGAGATCCAAAATCAATAATTAGCAGTTTTTGATGAGGAGTTTTTTCCATAGTTACGGGTTAATGATACAGTTGTGATAATTCAAGGATTTAAAGCAATATTGTGTAGTTTAAAATTTTCATGTCGTTTTATGCTCAAACGTGGCGAAAATACACTTACGGTTTTTAACTTTTATATTAAACGTACTATATTTAATTTTTTAATAATATGATCTATTATTGTTAAATATTTGTATAACTAAGGATTGATTTATGTCTGAAGCAGGTGGCCGACGTCGTGGAAAAGGTGGCGGAGCAGCTCGTAGAGCCGAAAGAACCGCAGTAGTCATTGAGACTGCCAAATATATAGAGCGAAAAATCCCAAATTTTGAAATTCTCAATGAAGAGGCATTGCAAATAATTGAAACAAATGCTGAGATTATTTTAGAAGAAATCGGTGTGAGTTTTATTGACAACCCTGCGGCGTTGTCGCGGTGGCGTGCTGCTGGAGCTGATGTGTCTGGTGAAAGGGTGCGGATCCCGCGTGGTTTGGCGCGACAGCTGTGTAAAACTGCACCGTCTCGGTACATCCAACACGCCCGCAATCCGGCCCGTTCCGTCGAAATTGGTGGCAATACGTTGGTTTGTGCTCCGGTTTACGGCCCGCCGTTTGTGCGCGACATTGCCGGTGGCCGACGTTATGCCACGATTGCAGATTTTCAAAAGTTTGTGAAATTGGGATACATGTCAAAATGGTTACATCATTCTGGTGGGACGGTGTGTGAGCCCACCGATGTTGCGGTCAATAAACGCCATTTAGATATGCTCTATGCTCATATGACATTAACAGATAAGCCTTTTATGGGATCTGTAACAGCACCTCAAAATGCTCAAGATAGTGTAAATATGTGCAATATTCTTTTTGGAGAAGAATTTGTGCAAAATAATACTGTAATGACCTCTTTGATTAACATTAATTCACCTATGGCGTTTGATGATATAATGATGGGGGCCATGGAAGTTTATGCAGACAATAACCAAGCGTGTATTGTATCGCCATTTATTGTTGGTGGCGCGATGGCGCCGGTGTCTGTCATGCAGGTACATTGACACAAGTTTTGGCCGAAGCTCTTGGCTGGCAGTTGCCTATTCTCAGCTGATCCGTCCCGGTGCACCGGTAATTTTGGGCGCTTTTGTGTCTTCGATCGATATGAATTCAGGAGCCCCAACATTCGGCACGCCCGAGGCGGCAAAAATTCTGTATGGTGCTGGACAACTGGCCCGGCGTCTGGGTCTGCCATTTCGGTCGGGCGGCAGCCTTTGTGGCTCGAAACTGCCCGATGCACAGGCTGCTTATGAAACAGCCAATACACTCAATGCGGCGCATTGCTTGGGTGGGGTTAACTTTATGCTTGCATGCATGCGGTTGGTTAGAAGGTGGCTTGGTGTCTCGTCTTGAGAAATTTGTGATGGATGCCGACCAGTTAGGCAGTTTTGCATTCTCATTGCTGAAGGTATTGATATGTCTGAAAATGCCCA
>CAJJAK010000010.1 GCA_905182165.1 uncultured Paracoccaceae bacterium
ACAAAATCAAGAATTAAAACATTGCTTAAAACTATTAGCCATGTTCCGCAGTAATTTAAAATATAGCTTGGGTCCATCGTCGATAGTAGAGCCAAGAGGATCTAGTAAACCTGTTCTAGCAGAAGTTCCCTCTACAACAGTTTTTACTAAGCGGTCAGAAAATTGAGGTTCACGAAAAACACACATTGCTGAGTTTGTTTTAAGTTTATTACGGATTTCTTTGATACGTTTCGGTGACGAATAGTTATTGGGATCAAATTGTATTGAACCAATCCCATTTAAGTCATAATTTCTTTCAAAATATTGATACCCATCGTGTAGAACAATAAACGGGTTATCCTTTAAGGGGGCGAGTGAGCCAGTAAGCTCAGAATCTAATGACAAAATTTTCTGAATGTATTTGCGTGCATTTACTTTGTAAACATTGCGGTTTTTGGGGTATACCTCGCTCAGCTCTCTCGTAATCGCTTTAATCATTTTGATAGCATTATTTGGATCAAGCCATACATGCATATCTCCGATAAAGGCACCTTCCTGTGAGGAATGATTATGACCTTCATGTTGATCTTCTTCCCAAAGCGCGCCTTTTCGAAAAGGCAGTATTCTTAATCGAGCTTTTTTCACTACAGATGATTTAACTACTTGACTTGGTATGGCGTCAAAAGGGCCTTTTAAGAAGGTTTCAAAATCATCACTAATGTAGAAAACAATTTTCGCATTACTTAACGTTTCCATCTGAGAAGGCTTAATTTGAAATCCATGTGGAGAAGAGTTTCCAGTAATCAAAAGATGAGTTTTACCAGTATCCCCTACCACACCACTCACTAAAGAATGCAATGGTTTAATGGTTACGACGACTCCTTTAGACTCCACGGCACAGACCATCGTTGTGGAAAATAAAAATGCCATAAAAGCCAGAACTACTTTGTTTAAATACCTAAATTTCATTACTACTTTAAATTTAATTTTTTACTTTTCTTTACCAATACTTAATGTTATAACATAACATTAATATTGCTTTGCAATGTTATAACATAATAAAAATACTAGTCACTCACCAAATAAATAAAAAAAAAAATTAATGATAAAAAAAATTACAACAATTTCCCTACTGTTTTTACTCAGCTCCCCTTCTTATGCCGCGGACGAGCATGATCACGGATCGCACCAGAAAAAAGATCAACAGTTTTATGGTCATCTTGATATTAAAGTACATGCCGACCGCATCGTAAGTGCAGAAGAAGCTGATGAAAAATTTGATGAATATTACAGTCATTCACACCTGGAACTTGGTATGCGAGTTAACTCGAAGATTTCAATAAACTCGAATATTAAAATTGAGGGAGAACCAGCAGGCCATGCCACGGTCATGGGGAAGGAGCAGGTTCAGAAACTTCCAACGGTAATAAGATTTTTGCTAAACACCCACTTTTAGTTGAACAACTAACAATCAACTTCGAAAATGAGAACTATTCAATATACGCTGGTAAATTCAATCCTTCAGTCGGATTTGATTATCATAATTTTCCCAGCATTTTTGGCTATCAGGTTATCGAAAGTTATTTGATTCGAGAACGTATTGGCTTAGGAGCAAAATTCAGACAAGATGCCGGTGACCTTGGACAGCATACTCTCAATTTTAGCTCATTCTTTGCGGATACTACTGCATTAAGCAATTCAATTCTATTTCAGCGGGGAACCACAAGCAAGAAGGACGGTGGGTTGTCCAATACTGAAGATTTTCGATCATATTCAATATCTTTAAATGGATCTGATTTTTATTCCTTAGATAATAATATTGTTGAAGGTCTGTCCTACGGTTTAGGCTATGCAAAACAAGCAGCTGGCATTGGAAATGATGCAGATGAAGACCGTTTTTCTCGTTCTTTGGGGTATCAGTTTAAGTTAAATGAAGACATTAAGTCAAAATTTATTGTTGAAAGCATGGCTATAAATCAACTAGGTGGAGAAGCAGCACATGATAGGAATTATACGACTGTTGGTCTAGGCTTTGATTACCAGAATTGGAACTTTGGGGCTTCTTATACACACATCAAAAATGATGCTGATGAAGAAGATGAGAGTTATGATGGACATATTCGTCAAATTTCCGCTGGTTATTCATTCTCTAATGGCTTGGACTTCACGATAGGTTACAAAACTTCCGATCAAGATAATGAAAAAAGCGCTCGCTTGGGTATGTTATTCGCACGTAGTTACGACTTTTAAATTATTTTAATGAATTTCTTCTAAATTCTTTCTACCTCTTATTTTATAGAAATTGCGTTAATGCAAAATAACTTAGGACACACAAAACTGAAAACTCGACGTAGACAGTCAAACCCTTTGCAAGAGTTTGACTGTCTACCTCCGCAGCTTCGGGAATGGCTGAGATATGCAGCCTTGCCATGGGCACCTCGTTCTGTGCGGCGTATCTATAACCGATCTATCGCTCGCACTAGAGATGTCGATTTTGCAATAGCTGAACTGGACCGAATTCAAGAACAGCGGCTTGGCGTTGATAGCGTACCTTACGGCAGGTTTTGAATAGCCTCATACGTTTGCTACTGTGGCTGCCAGACACGTTGTGTTGGAATAAATAAATGCACTGTGTCACCTATTGAGAGGGGCCCCGGTCGTTCGACCCAGGCTGTTATGCCGCGACGTCCTTTGGCTGCGCTTTTGAACGCTTTGCCATGGCCCCGGCGTTCGAGTTTCGATTTCTTTGGCTGGCCAGATGCAAGGCGCGTTTTCTAGATCTGCTGTCAATGTCGTGCCCGCAGTCGTTTGTAGCCGCGAACCGGGTGGAATATGCGTGAAATCGGGGAGCCCTGCAATGACGATGGATGCGCCTAGCCAACTTGGATCAAGCTGCTCCAGCCCAATAACCTTTGCAATTTCTGCATTTTCTTCAGCTGACAAGATTGATAGCTGGCGGGTGTTTCGAATTTCTGTATTTTTGGGATGTAGCATTGTAACCCGCACGCAGGAGGGGCGGGTTGCGCCGGAATGGGATTCTCCCAATATGCCATCAAAGGTGGCTTCAGCAGTGTTCATGGCTTCAGATCTGATGTTGTCCTGTGGCGCGGTAACGCGGCCTAGCCATGTGATAGTGCCAATGTATTTGGATTTAACAAGGCAAGACATGAATTATTCCTTTTAGTCAAAAATCTGCGGGTCAGTTCCAGTGAGCAGTGTTAACCGATCCTTGAGCGACATTATATCATACAGGCTTGAAAGTCTCAATAATATTAATAGTTGTGGGACCCCGTATATTACCTATTATTAATAGTTTGGACGGATGGCATGAGTTGATTTTAAACTTACCTTGCTATCCAAAGTTTCATTTTGCATAATCTCATTTTCTTGTAGTCCAAATTCCTTATTAAGAGTCCTCCCCGAATAACCTTGATTGTTATTGTTTTTTAAAAACTTGGAGGTTATCGTCAAAAAATTGCTTATTATCTTTTCGATTTTTGGATTGGCGGCTTGTAATATGAATGATGCAGACAACGAATGAGCAGAGACCCACGATACGATGTCTTGTTTGAATCGGTCCAAATTGGCCCCGTCACAGCTAAGAACCGCTTTTACCAAGTGCCCCATTGCAACGGCATGGGGCGCAGTTTTCCATCCTCGATGGCGGCAATGCGCCGTACCAAAGCTGAAGGTGGCTGGGCAGTGATCTGTACTGAAGAAATTGAAATACATCCCTCAGGTGATCATTCCCCTTGGGCGGGTGGGCGACTTTGGGATGATCGTGATATCCCAGTCCTGGCTAAGATGTGTGAAGGCATCCACGAATTTGGCAGCCTTGCTGGTGCCGAGCTCAATCATGCGGGCCAGATGGCCGCTAATCGTTACAGCCGCGATGTGCCGCTTGCACCCTCGCATTTTCCTGTCGCCACGCACGACCCGGTTCAAGCCCGTGCAATGGATCTCTCTGATATCCGTAACTTACGTAAATGGCACCGTGATGCTGCCCTACGTGCCAAAAAGGCTGGATTCGATATTGTTTATGTCTACGCCGGGCATCAGTTATCTACGATCTCGCACTTTCTCTCACCCTATCGCAATCGGCGATCGGACGAGTATGGCGGTAGCCTTGAAAACCGCGCGCGGCTTTTACGAGAAGTGCTTGCTGACACCAAGGACGCAGTGGGGGATACTTGCGGGGTTGCTCTGCGTTTTGCAGTGGATGAACTGTTAGGCGATATGGGTTTTACCAGCGCTGGCGAAGGGCGTGACCTGATTGAGATGCTGGCCGAAGAACCTGACCTGTGGGACGTCAATCTCAGCACTTGGGAAAACGACAGCGCCACCTCTCGCTTCAAACAATCGGGGTTTCAGGATGACTATGTTGCCTTTGTGAAAGAGGTGACGACCAAACCCGTGGTTGGCGTTGGTCGATACACCTCGCCTGATGCGATGGTGTCATTGATCAACAATGGACGGCTCGACATGATCGGAGCTGCGCGCCCCTCTATCGCAGATCCTTTCCTGCCCAAAAAGATTGAAGAAGGCCGTATCGAGGACATCCGCGAATGTATCGGTTGCAACATCTGCGTTTCGGGCGACAACCATTTCGTGCCTATCCGCTGCACACAGAACCCGACCATGGGCGAAGAGTGGCGGCGTGGCTGGCACCCCGAACGGATAGCGACTAGGACGAATGATGACAGTGTGCTGATTGTTGGCGCAGGCCCTGCAGGGCTTGAGGCAGCTCGCGCTTTGGGTCAGCGTGGCTACCGGGTGACCCTGGCTGATAAGGCCAGCGAAGCAGGTGGTCGGTTGGTTCAAGAACGGCGCTTGCCCGGCCTCGCAGAATGGGGTCGTGTGGTGGACCACCGCACATATCAGATCAGCCAGATGGCCAATGTTGATCTATATTTGGAAAGCCTGATGACCCCTGAGACGCTAAACGACTTTGGTGCTGATCACATTGCCATAGCAACGGGGGCCAAATGGAAAAAAGATGGCATTGGCCGTCAGAACCCACTTGGTATCGACATCGCTGCAGGGGTTAAGGTTCTGTCACCAGATGACATTATGGCAGGCATCGAACCCAAGGGACCGGTGGTGGTATTTGACGACGATCACTTCTACATGGGTGGTGCGATTGCGGAAAAGCTACGTCGTGACGGGTGTGAGGTGACACTTGTGACCCCAGCGGCAGAGGTTTCCTCTTGGACACTCAACACGCTTGATCAACACGCGGTCCAGAAACAACTGATGGAATTGGGCGTGCGTGTTGTAACTTCGCATAATCTCAGCGCGATCCGTTCCAATGCAGTTGATTTATCTTGCGTTTATACAGAAACAAGCAAGACGCTTGACTGCGCTGCCACAGTGCTTGTCACCATGCGTCAGCCTGTCGACGACCTTTGGCAAGCCTGCCCCGATTTAATCCGTATTGGCGACGCGCTTGGCCCTTCAACCATTGCGGCTGCGGTCCACAGCGGTCACTTATTCGCCCGTGAACTGGGGGAGCCAAACACTAGCGACGTCCCTTTCCGCCGTGAACTAATCAACCTGTCCCTGTCGTAACTGGGCCCCAACCAATGCTGTCTTCTTGTGCTGGCACGATACTAATCTCGGAAAGGACACTACATGACCAAGATCACTAATATTCTACGCTTTGACCAAAACGGTCCGAATGGTTTGGAGGAGTGGGAACAGATGAACTATGACAGTTTGGTGTCTGGGCAGCCAGTACAACACGGGCACCTTTATCACGAAATTTCGAAGCAGGGGTACATGGTTGGTATCTGGGATTGTACGGCCTTCACGGACCAGATGATGCCCTACACTGTTGATGAGTATATGTTTTTCCTTGAGGGTGAATTGACCATGCTGCTGCGCAATGGGACAGAGATCGAGATCAAGGCGGGCGATGCGTTTATCATCCCCAAAGGCTTTGAATGTCAGTGGAAACAGACTGGCTTTGTGCGCAAGATCTTCATGATCCTCGATGGGGCGGTGCCAAATGCCGGGAACGCTTCACTTAAGCGGATTACGGTGCCAAACCTTTCCCAGCCTGATAGTGTGGATGTGGCCATGTTGCGTAGGGATTTCTTGAATGCAGCTGGCAATATGTGCGTGGAAGTCCAAGGGCACGGAGCTGTGGTGCAGATGGGCCGAACCAGTGGCGCTAACGAGTTGATCACTATTTTGGAAGGATCACTGCAACTCTACGATGGCGAGAAGGCACATGTCTTCAACACAGGCGACACGGCTTATCTGCTTCAGGGTGATGTGGTTGACTGGAAGACGAACGCGGGCACTCGCTTGATCGTGGCAAGTTACACTAGCCCTGATTAAGCTCAGCGATAGTCGAACCCGGTACCATGGTGATCTCTGTCAGGCAGGTTTACGCGCCCGGATATGATGTGGGCAATGTTCCCCACTTTCTAACACACCCACAAGCTTGGTCCAGACCTCTACCTGATGGTCGATGTAATCGGTGCCGTGCCTTTCGGACAAATCATTACGATCTGGGCCGCTTAGCCAGACAAGTTCCTTAGCAGCAACCTTAGCGTACCAGGGGTTTCGATTGACAAACTCAACCTCGACAAAACCTGCATCCTGCATAGCTTGGAGATATATAGTGGGTGAAGCCATGGCGAATTCTAACCCTTCTTCCTTAATATAATCTGCCATCTGTGGTGAAGGCGATCCTTCATGGCTGATCAGCCAATCAGAGGCTGCAAACTGTCCACCAGGCTTCAACACCCGAAAGGCCTGTCTCGCCATTTCGGCCTTGTCTGGGATGTGAATGATCGAGTCCTTTGAGAACACGATATCAAAGGTTGAGGCATCAAACGGAAAGGGCCCCGGATTAATCTTGAGTATCTCAACCCTGTCTTCAACGCCTGCCAACTTGGCACGGCGATTTGCCGCCTCACAGACTGGACCCTCAACATCGATGCCAATCACCCGCGCTGCGTTATGTTCAGACACCAGCAGGACTGCGCAGGCACCGGAACCAGAGCCGATGTCCAGAACATATTTGCCTGCAATATTAACGCCATTGATCACTCGTGCGACCTCCTCTCGTCCTCCGGGAGACAGAAACCCATCGCCCCAAATCTCTTCCAAAAACCCGATGACTTGTGTGTTGTAAAGAATCTCGTTCTGCATGTGTCACTCCCTTCGGTCGCAGGCCTTGTGTATTAAGCGAGCCACTCAATTTACTTCTTTGTAGGGACCAGATGATCCACAATATTTACTGGGTCACACCACGTGACAACAGTTCGGTGACGCAATCCAATGTCAGTTCTGTATAGGTTACGCCATAATCCCGCATCGCTACAGTTGATCTCACCGGGATTGCAGCCCAAGACATCGCCATCACGCAAGCTATCATTGACGCCGTTGTTCTTCCCGCTGAGACAGAGGCGACACGCTACGATATCCTTTGACCCAAGCTGTTTTGCAGATATCGATGTCTTCGATATTGAAGTCAGTTGCAGCGCATCCAAAATCGTACAAATACCAGCCAAATCCGCAATCATCGAAGTCCAACAGTATTGGTCCCGTCGATCCAATGAGTAGATTGGCGGACTTTGCGTCCCCATGGATCAATCCGAACCGGTCAACGCCAGTTCCCCATGAAAGTAGGCGTTTCTCTAGCACGGTGACGGCTTTGGCAATTATTTTATAGCCATCAGTGGAAAGCCCCACAGACTTGCGCCAATCGCCAAAGATTGCATGTTCGCCAAGACAATTCTTAAAATCCCAGCGCTTGCGTTGGAAGTCTTCGGGTGGACACCATTTTTTTGAATGGAGATGCAGCTTTGCAATCATCACTCCCAGCTTTTCCATGGTTGGACGCAGATCATCCCCAGAGTCTAACGGGACGCCATTAATATATTCGAACCCCACGATTGACCGACCATCAGCCAGCGTGTTGCGCAGAACACCTCTTAGCGTAGGAACTGGCTTCACCGTTTCTAAATCTGTTTCATCTATAATTGCGCGGTATCAATTCGGCATCGATTTCAGCTGGAGTATTATAACCCTCAAAATGCACACGCAGAATCAGCCGCGTATTATCTTGTGGAGACTCAACCAGAAAAACTGCGTTCTCTGAAAGGCTCAACAGGCTAAGAGAACTCTCAATTGGAAATCCCCATTTGGGTAGCAAATTTCTTATGGCATTAGCTGTTTCTTGTTCATTCCAATCAGTCCCTATGGCATCCCAATTGGTCATTATGACATCACTTTTTTTGTAATTCTATCAGGATATCATCCAAATTTTCGATTACGTGATCTACATTTTTTTTTGTGAAAATTAGTGGAGGGCAGATCTTGACAATATTGCCAAACTTTCCAACAGAACCCGTTAAAATATCATTCTCAACCATATCTTTTACTACTGCCTAATTAGCGGTTTTGCAAGTTTGTACTAGCTAACCTTTACTTTAGCACTTTGGGATAATCACGTTTGCTTGCATAATGTGGTTGCAGATTATTTTGGGAAAATAGCAAAGCATCGTAGGATTATGCAAAGCGCAACTATTGAGGGAGAGGAGCCAATATCAGTTACAGCCTACAATGAAAGTAGAGTGTAAGTTAATTTTTTTTAAGTTTATGTTCTTGCCTTTTAATGCCTACTGTGATCACACTATTTTGTATATATCTATATATTAAAATAAGTTAATACATATACCCACTAACCTGTGTTAAATTAATTAATTACTCGACCACGAGGGAAAACTCACACTTAATAAAACTTAGAATTTGACATATAGATGGCAGATAATGCTGATGAACTCGGTAGTTATCGTCAATCTAACTAGGTCTTTTGTGATATGTTCTTTTCCGAACAGAATGAAAGGAGTAAAATTATGACTACTGCTGTTTCTCTTCATGGCGTACGTAAAGATTTTGGAAACTTGACCGCATTGAGCGATGTAACACTCGAAATAGAAGATAACGAATTTTTTACTCTACTTGGCCCCTCAGGTTGTGGAAAGACCACACTTTTGCGCATGATAGCGGGATTTGAGGGTGCGACAGCTGGTACTATTCGTCTTTTTGGAGATGAGATTGAACACTTGCCACCCAACAAACGGCCTGTGAACACTGTATTTCAAAACTATGCCCTTTTCCCACATATGAATGTTTCACAAAATATTGGCTTTTCTCTTAGAATGTTGGGCTGGACGAAAACCGAAATTCAAACACGTGTGAACGAAATGGTAGAAATGGTACAGCTTGGCGCTTTGGTTGACCGTAAACCAAGCCAGATATCTGGCGGCCAACAACAACGGGTTGCATTGGCTCGCGCCATGGCGCCTCGGCCTAAGGTCCTTTTATTGGACGAACCGCTATCAGCGCTGGATCTGAAATTGCGACAGGAAATGCGTTCAGAGCTAAAGAGACTTCAACGCGAAACGGGGATCACCTTTATATTGTTACCCACGACCAGGAAGAGGCACTGTCAATGTCTGACAGGATTGCTGTAATGTCTGATGGAGAATTGCAACAAATAGGAACTCCATTTGAGATTTATGAACACCCTAATAACCGTTTTATAGCAGATTTTATTGGTGAAACAAACATGATGGCAGCAACTGTTGATACAGTTGATGGATTGCAAGTGGTCTGTCACCTGGAGGGTGGTCAAAACTTAAACGCCTTGGCTAACTGTCAAATTATGGAAGGTGCGACTGGTATTTTATCCCTGCGACCCGAACGATTGAGTATAAGTAAAACGGGACCTACCAGTGAGGTCCTTAAAGGAGAACTAGGTGATAGAGTTTACTTAGGGACGGACACACAATTCATTGTGAATCTTTCTGGTGGATTGAAGTTGAAAGTACGTATGCAAAATAGCTTCTTCCAAGGCTCTGACTTCAAAACAGGAGATGCCGTATTTGTTACCGTTGCTGACGGTGCTGCTCGGTTCTTGGTAGACTGATGGCTGCTGGAACAGGAAGCGGATCAACAGTTTCAGCGATATTTTCGCCTGTGCGGATTTGGTTGTTGTTACCAAGTTGGGTTTCGATCGGATTTTTTCTGTTACTACCAGTCTTGTTAATGCTTGTTTATTCATTTCTGACAAAGGAATTCCGTGGAGGTGTTATTTGGGAATTTTCTCTAGCATCCTATGATCAATTCCTATTTGACCGTGGTTTATTTGGAGATGCGCCAGCAGTAATGAAATGGACTTATATTAACATCTTTATCCGCTCTATTTTACAAGCCACTGGAGCTACGATCCTATGTTTACTTATCGGCTTCCCCACTGCTTATTTTATTGCAACGCGCCCTATACAGTCGCGAACAATGTGGCTTTTCTTGATCACCGTACCTTATTGGGTGAACCTACTAATTCGTACTGTATCAATGAAGTTCCTAATCCGCGACACAGGACCGTTGAATGAACTACTTCTCAAAATTGGCTTAATTGACGCGCCACTGCATGTCATCAATACTAATTTTGCGGTTCAGTTGGGGTTGTTTTACTCTTATCTGCCATTCATGGTATTACCTATTTATGCATCTGTTGAACGCTATAATTTCGCTTTCTCTGAAGTAGCATCAGATTTATATGCATCTAAAATCACAATTCTTTGGAGCATCATACTACCCGTCGTCAAACCGGGAATTATCGCTGGCAGCATTCTGGTATTTGTCCCCTCGTTGGGTGCATTCTTAGCTCCTGATTTACTGGGTGGTGCTAAAACATTCATGATAGGTTCACTGGTTGAGGACCAATTCAAAGGCAATGCTGGTAATTGGCCGTTTGGTGCCGCTGTATCAATGATCTTGCTTAGCCTGGTGTTAGTAGTTCTGATGTTTTACGTGCGTGCTCAACAAAAGGATCAAACCTGATGAACCGCACATTTGACATTAAACATTATCGTGGTTTTTTTGGTATCACATGTCTGTGTCTGGTCATTCTTTATGGGCCATTAATTATTGTGATGGTCTACAGCTTTAATGACAGTGTATCGATCACCAACTGGGGTGGCGTATCGTTGCGCTGGTATATCGAAATATTTACGGGGTTAGAAAGCGCTAAGTTCAAAGCAGCTGCCTGGAATTCGTTTACCATCGCAATCATGGCTGCCACAGTCTCAACTGTCATTGCTACTGCGGCATCCATTGGTATGATCCGTGGAGGGAATTTCAAAGGTAAATTTGCATCGTTTGCGCTGATATCGCTACCAATCATGGTGCCCGAAATTGTGACAGCGGTGGCAACATTGATCTTCTTTTCAACTATTGTTTTCTAACTTGGTACATTGTCGATCCTTGTAGCGCATACAGTTTTTTGTATTCCCTTTGCTTACCTACCAATTTCAGCCCGCCTTCAGGGCATTGACGCAAGTTATGAAGAAGCCGCCCAAGACCTATTCGCGAACCGTTGGATGACATTTCGGTACGTTTTGATGCCAATCATGTGGCCCGGTATATTGGCTGGATTTCTACTCGCCTTCATTATTTCATTAGATGATTTTATCATCACCAACTTTATAAAAGGAGCAGGGATCGAAACCCTGCCAACAGCGATCTTCGGATCGGTCAAGCAAGGGATTAAGCCAAATATAATGGCATTATCAACTCTTCTCTTGCTGTTTTCCATCGCTTTAGTCACCTTGTCCTACTTCATTGGCAAGCGTGGTGAAGCCAACCAAAAATAAGCTGCAAAAATAGGAAATTATGATATTAAAAAAATGTTATTGGCGCCGCCGCTCTAGCGTTGGTTGCGAATTCAGCCGTGGCAGAGGGTAAGTTGTCCGTCTATCACTGGTTCGAATACATACCCGCAGAACTCGTTCAAAAATTCTCAAAGAAATATGATGTGGAAGTTACAATTGACACTTTTGACAGCAATGAATCGATGCTAGCATCGCTAAAAGCTGGTACTATGGGGTCATATGATGTTGCTGTCCCAGGCGATTATATGGTAGAAATAATGGTTGGTTTAGGGCTGCTCGACACTATTGCAGAAGGCGAATTGACCAACATAAATAATATTGAAGACCAATGGTTAAATGTCCCTTTTGATTTAGGTCGAAAACACTCTATCCCATACCAGTGGGGATCAACCAGCTTTTCAGTAAATCGAGATGCCTACTCTGGAAATATCAACACAACTGACATTATTTTCAACCCGCCAGAACAGCTTAAGGGCAAGATCAATGTACTCGACAGTCAGGGTGAAGTGATGGCCTTGGCAGCACTGCATCTGGGTATGCCACAATGTTCTACTGATCGAGAACAGCTAAAATCATTAGACGCTCTATTACAAAGTGCTAAAGAACACTGGGCTTCGTTTGGCTCAGACACAGCCAAGGAAAATGTGGTCTCAGGCGATGCTGCGGTTGGAATGATTTGGAATGGTTACGGAGCCAGAGCACGAGCAGAAGGTGCAAATATTGAATACTCCTTCCCCAAAGAAGGATATGTGGTTTGGATGGACAATGTTGTGTTACTGAACGACGCACCAAATCGTGCAAATGCTATAATATTCATGGATTTTTTACTAGAACCAGAAAATATCGCAGCGGTGACCAATTATGCAATGTATGCTGATGGTATAAAAGGTTCCACAGAGTTTCTAGACGCAGAACTTGCAACAAGTCCAGAACACAATCCGCGTGCTGGTTCTGGTCCAGGTGTGTTTGTTTCAGTATGTGATCAAACTACGCAAGAAGTATATGACCAAATCTGGACCCGTTTAAGGAGCTAATCTAGCTTTGTTGGTATAGAAAATATTACCTGCTCACAGCTCTTAAAAAGCTGTGAGCAGGAAGTTCAAAACTTTAACTATGGCATCCATCAAAACGTCAAGAAGTACACACAAAAGGCCAAGCCAGTTCAAAACTTTGACTCTTTAATGCCCGCATAATTGCCGAACTTGGGTTATCTGACTGTGTGATAGAATTTAATAGAAATTAGGGTCTCTCAAGTATGACAAGAATAGCCTTTTATGAACTTTCAAAGTTGTCCTATGATCAGCGATCGGTACTTCTTACACGTCCTGAAAACGATTTGGATCTCTTTCTGGAGAGGGTAAAGCCAGTGATCGAAGACGTACGTATCAAGGGTGATGCGGCATTAGTAAAATACGCTGCAAAATTTGATAAAGCTCATTTTAAAATATCTGAGATTAAAGCAAGTAAGACTGAGTTTGAAGAAGCGTTTGATCTACTAGATCGTGATGTCATTGAGGCACTTGAATATGGCGCTAACAATATACGCCGTTTTCATGAAGACCAATTACCAGATGAAATGCAAATGAAAGAAGTGCGTCCCGGAATATTTACAGGCGAGCGCCATACTCCCATAGATAGTGCCGCAATTTATTCACCGCGGGGCAAAGGCTCTTTTCCATCGGTTACATTGATGGCCGCAATTCCTGCCGTTGTTGCTGGTGTGAAGGATCCAATCATTTTAACGCCCGCTGGATCTGATGGCAAAATTGACCCAGCCACATTGGTGGCCGCCCGTCTATCAGGAGTGGATCGTGTTTACAAAGCTGGCGGTGCAGTTGCTGTTGCCGCCGCCGCCTTTGGTACCGAAACTGTTCCCAAATGTATAAAGATTGAAGGCCCTGGTAGTCCTTGGCTGGTGGCTGCAAAGCGGCTTCTAACAGACAAGATTACATCACGCCTTCCTGCTGGGCCCAGCGATTCGATCATATTTGCTGACCAAACGGTTAATCCACGTCTTGCCGCAATGGATCTCCTGATTGAATCTGAGCATGGGACTGACAGTTCTGCATTTCTTGTGACCACGTCGCGTGAAGTTGCTGAGGGAACAATTGCGGCGTTACCCGATTTTTGGGCCACTATGGGTGAGCCTTGGGTTAAAGAATCTAATTACTATTGTTGGTGAAAATGGTGGGGTAATAAAAAGAGAAAACAAAACAAGCCTATGATTTTATAAACGATTATGCACCAGAGCATTGTCAGGTTCTGTCGGACGAACCTTTTGAACATCTCCGCCACATTCACAATGCTGCGGAAGTTTTATTAGGAAACTGGACACCAGGTACACTAGCAAATTATGTGCTAGGACCAAATTGTGTATTGCCTACTGGCGCTCATGCAAGATTTGCATCTCCTTTGGGTGTTTATGATTTTCAAAAAAGATCTAATGTAATCAAATGTTCAAAAAAATCTTCGATGAAGCTGCACCATTCGCCCAACGTTTAGCAAAGTATGAAGGTTTTGATGGCCATGCCAACGCAGTATCAAATTTGCGCGAACAGCTGATATGTCCGCCATTTACCGGTAAGGTGGTTTTATGAAATACTTAAGCTGCGCCGTATTGTGATGAACTGGGGTATGCTGTATGTAATGATATCAGAGTGTAAGCAATAAGTTGAGATCTGATGTCGACCTATCAGTAGTTGAATTATCAGATAATAACTTGAGTTTTATCATGCCAATCAAACTCAAGGCGTGTAAGCTATGAACAAAATATTAAAATCTCAATTAAGTGGTCCATCAGTTTGGAATGCGAATACTTTTGAAAATGATGATAATTGGATTTATAACTTTAGCGATGAAGAGCTTTCTGAGATTGATACGGCGCTTAAAGATTTAAGAGCAGTCAATTTAGCATTTCCAAATTTTTCAAAAACAGATTTTCATTTGCCTAAATTGGAAACAAGGCTGAACGAATTTTCAAACGAATTGGAGAATGGCAGAGGTTTTGTCGTTTTGCGCGGGCTTCCAGTTCATCGATATAACGATGATGAAGTTAACACCATATATTACGGATTAGGGTTAAACCTGGGACAACCAGTTTCACAAAATTTCAATGGTGATATGATCGGCACTGTTATGAATGTTGGTGACTTAGAAGATAAAAATACTCGAGTTTATCAGACAAATCTGTATTTACCTTATCACACAGACCCCTCTGATGTTGTGGGACTATTATGCGTTCGCAAAGCTAAAAATGGCGGTTTAAGTAGTCTAGTTTCAGTACCTGCAGTTTATAATATTTTGCTAAGTGAGTATCCTGAATACGTGGGCTTGTTTTACAAACAATGGTATTATGCTCATTTGGGCGAAGATTTACCCAGTCCCACTTCGCTTTTTGCGATACATGATGGTAAATTAAATTTCAGATACCTCAGGCAGTATATCGAGCTTGGGCACGACCTTAGAGAGCATCCCTTATCACCTGTGGAAATTGAAGCACTAGACATATTGGATAGTATTATTGTCCGTCCTGAATTACGCATTGATATGATGCTTCAGCCAGGTGATATTCAGTTTGCAAATAATCACTTAATTTTGCATTCGCGTACTAGTTTTGAAGATAGCCCTAATGTGGATGAGCGGCGTAAATTACTAAGGCTATGGTTGAAAATGGTTAATGCCCGAAGCCAACCTTCTGAGTTTCCTGGCAGAAATGGATTTTAATTGAGCAGTGTATGATTTGCGATGATAACATAAGATGGTTAATTGATTTGATATTGGACACGGGAATGCGGCTGGTTGAAGGGGCAGGGTTGTAGAGAATGTTTTGCTTTGGTTGAGATAAAGATAAATGATGCTATTTAAAGGATTATAGGTAAAGGAATATTGAAATGGCAAATCGTTGGACGCAAAATTTAACTGAAAAAGATATCACACCTGAGTCTGATTTTTTAAATCGTCGCCAGGTTGTAAAAAGTTTAGCTGGAATAGGGCTTGCTGGCCTTGGTTTGGCGGCGGGTACGAGCTCTTCGCTAGCAAACGGGTCAGATGTAACTAACACTTGGGAAGAGATTACTAGTTATAATAATTACTATGAGTTTGGAACTGGTAAGAATGATCCGTTACGGTATGCACATCAATTAAAAACAACTCCATGGTCTATTGTCATTGATGGTTTGGTTGAGAGACCGGCGCGATATGCTCTTGAGGACATCGTGGAAAAGATGACTGTAGAAGAACGCATTTATCGATTGCGATGTGTTGAAGGATGGTCGATGGTCGTGCCGTGGAATGGGTTTGAACTGGCTGATTTATTGAATTTAGCAGGAGTAAAAAATGGAGCGAAATACGTTGCATTTGAAACTGCGCTGCGGCCTGATGAAATGCCTGGCGTGTCTTATCCAGTCCTTGATTGGCCATATGTAGAAGGGCTAAGGTTAGATGAGGCCATGCATCCATTGACGATAATGGCCAATGGTATTTATGGAAAGGCTATTCCCAATCAGAATGGTGCTCCACTTCGTCTAGTTGTGCCATGGAAATATGGATTTAAATCAATCAAATCAGTTGTGCGGATAACTTTGACGGACAATCAACCATCAACCAGCTGGAATAAGTCTAATCCCCGTGAATACGGATTTTATAGCAATGTAAATCCTGAAGTAGATCATCCCCGCTGGACCCAAGCTTACGAACGGCCAATCGGTGGAGGCTTATTTTCCAAACGTAAGCCTACTTTGATGTTTAACGGTTATGCGTCAGAGGTAGCTGGCATGTATGATGGCATGGATCTTAGAAACTTCTATTAATATGTTAAGTATTTTAAATAACATTGTGCGTAAGGTGCCAATTTGGTCAATTTATTTGATGCTGATGTTACCTTCCTTTTATTACTTTTATATAGCAGCAACTGGTACTTTGAGCATAGAACCAATAAAGGCGCTTGAGCATAAACTGGGTGAGTTTGGGTTGAAGCTGATTGTGTTTGGCTTGGCGGTCACGCCTCTGCGCCGTCATCTGGGTCTTAACCTGATGCGATTTCGCCGTGTCATTGGGGTGATGAGTTATTTCTACATTACTGTGCATCTGTTGGTCTGGCTGGTACTGGACGTTCAGGTGTTGTCGATGATTTGGCAAGACATCGTCAAGCGCCCCTATATCAGCATTGGCATGCTGGCATTTGTGGCGATGACGCCACTGGCGCTGAGCTCTAACAATTATGCGGTGCGCAGACTTGGCCCGCTGTGGCGCAGGCTACACAAGTTGGTCTATGGCATTGCCATTTTGGGTGCGCTGCATTTCATTATGTTGGTCAAAGGATTTTCAGTTGGAACCATTTATCTATCTGACTATCATTCTTAGTCTTTTGGTATTGCGGATAAAGTTAAAAAAAATTTACGTTCGAAGTGACTGATTATAATGATCAATTCCACAAGCTAAAAATAATAGTATTATAGAAAAATTAATATCAAGCTTTAGTGGAAATAAATACAGGTGTTAAACTGAATTTTCCTTTTCACTAAGTGTTATTCGTCTGCCGCCAACAAAGCTTTATCCATTAATTCTTTAATATCTTTTCGAGACGTTGCTGCAACTAAACGCCCTAACTCCTTACTACCTTTCATGGCAATAAGTGTTGAGCGGCGAAGAACTTTAAGTCTTTTTGAAATTTGCGCATCGGAGTATTGATCCCAGTTCACTGTAATAAAGGTAATTCTGGAATCATAGGTTTGATTGCTGGAACGAAGCTCGCGAATAACTCGGTCTTGAGCAACACAGGTAGTGCACCAATTGGTCCAAAAATCTAGAAAAACGACTTTTCCTTCCTCGATGGCAGCTTCAGCTAGGCCTGGAGAATAAAAAATTCTTTCTTTAGCGTAGCCTACTTGAGATGTAATTAAAATTGAGAAGACTGCAGACAGGAATATGCGTCGTTTCATTTTTTTCCTCTTATATAGTTACTGAAAAATCTATAAGCCATGTTGGCATATGGTTGATGATCCAGGCATCTACTACATGATTAACACGAAACCAAAGTCCAAGTCCAATAAGTATAAAAGCTCCTCCTAGGATCTGTCTTGATACTTTTGCAAGCGCCTGCATTCGAGCCATATTCTGCTTTAACCAACTTTTCGTACCGAACGCGAAGCCGAGGATTATGGTTGAAACACCCAGAGAAAAGCTCGTCATGATTAAAGCGGAGTGGGTGAGCTCCAACCCCTGATTTGCTAGTGCAATTGCTGCACCGAGCGTTGGTCCGATACATGGGCTCCAAACTGCGCCTAATAAAATACCACCAAGAAATTGTCCTTTTAATCCATAAGATGCTGTTGCGCTCATGCCCAAATTTGCTGCTCCTGATATGGTGGAGGTGGCAATTGCAAATTTTTGACTTAGTAATGGAAGGATTAAAAATAAACCAAACAAAACCATCAAAAGGGCGGCGGAGTTGGATATCATTTCGTTAGTTAAACCTAAAGAGGCACCAAGCACTGAAACAGAAAGTCCAAGCAATACAAAGCTAATACTCATGCCAGCTGCTAATGCAAAAGGTGCACGGCTATCGGCTTGAAGACTTGTGGCTAAAACGATTGGCAATACGGGCAAAACGCATGGATTTATTAAGGTTAAAAGGCCCGCTAAGTATCCAAACAAGATATCCATTTAAGTATTTCTTTTTAGTTGGGAAGATGAATTATGTGTTTTTTGCGCAAGTTTGCATCCAGTTGGGGTTCAAAACGGGCAACAGAGCGTTCTGTGAGGATTTCTTCTTTGCGCTTAGTTGCCTTCTCTAGAAGATCTGGTTTCCCTAATTCGGCCCATTCCTTGGGAGAGGTGCGGTCGCCCAATGTTGGGTAGACAAAATCTGATTGCATGCGGCTGAGAGTTTCATCTGTGCCAAGATAGTGACCGGGTCCACCCATACAAACCTGCGCCATTTGATCAAGAGCGAGGGTTTCATCGGTGACTTCGATCCCACGTACGCAACGCAAAGCTTGACCGATGATATCGTCGCTGAGGATTAGGCTTTCGAGGCAAAACCCGAGCAGTGAGGCGTGCATACCTGCGGCTTCATAGACCATATTGAGACCTGAAAGTCCCGCCATTACATTTGAACACATTTGCTCTGAGCCAGCTTGCATGTCAGGCATTTTGGAATCTGATGCCCCACCTACAGCACCCCCTGGAACACCATAGAATTTGTGCATTTGGGCACAACCTGCGGTGAGTAGCGCCTGTTCGCCAGACCCAACAGACATCGCACCTGTGCGCAAGTCGAGGCCAAAGGGCCAAGTGCCGAAGATGGCGGGGTGACCGGGGGCAATGGCGTTGACATAGACGAGACCTGCGAGACATTCGGCAGTGGCTTGGGCAATTGCACCAGCTATGGTGGAGGGGGCTGTAGCGCCTGCCATTCCAGCGGATAGCAACAGCACTGGCATGCCACCACGAATGCAGGCCTCCATTACTTCACAGCTTTCTGTCGCGAATTTCATGGGCGGCACAACGAAGCAGTTGGAATTAGATACGAATGGGCGTTCACGGTATTTTGCCTCTCCACCAGCAATTTCGTAGAGCATTTCGAATGCGCCTGGTACGAAAGATGGTTCAGTGAATGATGTGCCGATATGTTTGGTTGTACCTGATGTACAGGCGTAGATTGTGTTGAGATCCATCTCGTAATTGTTAGGGATATCGCGGCAAACCATGGGGCGTTGGAGAAAGTGCACGTTGTCGAGTTTATCTACTATGCGTGCGGCATCGTGTAAATCTTGGACTGTGCATTCGCGGTATTGATTGCCGTGAACATCTACAATGTGCACTGCGGCACCTGCGGTGCCATAGTGGACACGATTGCCTGAAAGTGTGAGGTCGTTTTTACCGTCACGGCTAAAAAGTGTAATCTCGCGACGCGCTTTGGTAAGCATGTCTTCGACAAGCGCACGGGGGAACCGGATACGACCATCATCACCTTGTATTGCGCCAGCGTTTGTAAGAATTTCGACCCCCGATGGGGGAGCATCAGCAAGGCCAATAGTCTCGAGGGCATCAAGTGCAGCAGTGTGGATTTTCTGAACGTCAAGATCGGAAAGTGGCTTGTATGTGCCACCTTCTAAGCCAGAGCGGATTGGACGGACATCGTCTGTAAGAGGGGCTGCGCGAAGAGCTTGACGGGCGGACCTTCCGCCCGAGCGACGAGAAATATTTTTAGACATTTTAGTGCTCATTTTTATTGGGTGAAAATTGACAGTTTTGATAGGAAGAAATTTGTGAACAATTTTGCATTGCGCGGCCGCAAGTATCTTCAAAGGTGCGCAATATTAAGATAATAATTAATTTAAAATTCATCATTTTATTTTCGTATCTTCATATTTTCCGTTGTATGAGAATGTGATAAATTATTACGCGTGGCAGGTCTAATTGCGGCAGGAGTGTCGTTTTCAGAGTTTTTTAAGGAAAAAATATGATATCTGTTGGTATTTTTTATTTGTTACATAAGCTCTACCATGGGCGGGTCATAATTATTGAATAATCAATCTCAGCAAGTATCTCCCTGCTAGTACTACACGTTAGTGGCAATTGGCCGATTTAGCATAATGGGATTGATGAAAGAGATTTATTGCAGTATTCTTTTTATCTAGATTGCACAGCTGGTCTACTCAATCATCATTATTACATTTCCCCGCTTGTTGCTTTATTTGCCTTGATCGATAAAAAGTCAGAATGGGCTTTCTGAAAGGATCTTGACATTAAAATATTATCACCTGATCAGTTTATTTCTTCCACTTGGAAAAATGGTACCGGGGTTACACATGAAATCGCTAAAATAACGAGTGAGAATCAGTTAATGTGGCGGCTCAGCATTGCGGAAGTTGATGAAGATGGCCCATTTTCATTATTCGAAGGAATGGCACGTATTCTAACGGTCATCGAAGGGAATGGCATGGTTCTTGAGAGTGAAGATGGCGTACTGGACGCGGCTTATTGTAAGCCAACAGTATTCTCTGGTGAAACTAAGATTAATAGCTATTTGAATGACGGACCAATCCGAGATTTCAACGTGATTTATGACCCAGTGCAGATTTGTGCTGAGGTTAAACTTGTCACTCAACCCTTCGATATTGGAGGGAAACAAAACTTGGATTGCGTATACGCACTTTACTGCATCGCTGGGAGTTTGAACATCGATAATGCAGAGATCGACAAAGGATCGATCGCTCTGTGTGAAACGTTGCCAGAGCAAGTTCAGTATTCACAAAATTCTGCTGCTTTGTTGGTGTCGTTGGCGACGCGTTCTGGAAGATGAATACGCTCAGTTGACAGATTATTTCAAAGATTATTAGAAAATGACCTTACTTGGGCACGAGTAATTCAGAGTTTACAATTTTTGATTTATTAATTTTTGTTCGCGCCTCGTTATATAAACGGTTGAGGAGAATATTATTATTCCACCTACCCAAGTCCAATATCCGGGTAATTCAGAAAAAATTACCCAAGCCAGAAATGCTACCATAGGTAATTTAATAAATTCTAATGGTTGCAAACTGGTGATCTCAGCAAGAGAATAAGCACGTGTAAAAAAACTGTGCCCAAGTGTCCCGCAAAAAGCCAAACCCCCTGATATGGTAGGTTATACAATTTCAAATTCCCAAACCAAAATTGCTGGCTATTGTGATTGGGATAAGCATAATAACCATCCAAGCAACAATGGCATTAGCAGATTCTGTGGCAGTCAATTTTTTTACTATTAATATATTTATTGAGTGAAAAAAAGCACCTATAAATGATAAGATAATGCCAAGAGAAATACCACCTGCATGAGGTTGAACAATAACAAGCATTCCAATAAAACCAATAAGAATGGCTGCAACTCTTCGAATTTTTATAACTTCTCCAAGTAAAACAACAGCCGCAATTGTGATAAATATTGGTGTAGTAAAGCTTATTGCTGTCGCTTGAGCTAGAGGAATCAAAGTTATCGAGATAAATCCAGCGAACATTCCAATACTTCCAAATATAGCACGCCAAATGAATAATTTTGGGTTGTTCATTTTAAAAGAAATTAATCCAGAGCTACACATGATAGGAATAATTATAAAGCAAGCTAGAAGGTTTCTAAGAAAAATTACCTCCATAATATGGATACTTTCAGAAGATTTTCGTATAAAAATACCCATTAAAGTAAAGAAAAAAATCGATATAAAAGTATAAGCAATCGCTCTGTTTTGCGATGGTAATTTTCTAAAAAATATATTTATTTTATTAAAAAATAATAAAGGTTATTAATACATTCATTTTCCTTCTGATAAAAGAAGTGTCTTAAGATTACCGAGTTAATTCGTGAAGTTTGTCAAGGATATTTGAGGTTGTAAGCGGATTTACGTTCAAAAGAAGAACGATATGATTTTGCATTTTCAGATTTATAACATTCTTTTAATTTATAACTTGTTTCAATTAAATATTTAATATCATAATAATAATTTCTTATCTATGACTGATGATTTTTAAGTAAAAAAAGGGATGAGAGTATAACTAATCGCTGCTGAAAAAAATAACAGGATATAACCCCATGAGAAAACTATTAACAATATTTCTGATGACGATTGTACTTTCAACTCATTTTGTTTCTGAGGATCGTTTTGCACGAGCAGGCACTAGTTCTGAACTTGCCAAAGAGGCAATGCTCGAAGAGAGTATTATTTCTTATTATTTTCTTAATAAGGGTGGCTTTGGAGAAATTATACATTTCATAACATCTTATAAAAATTCTATTTATATTTGTCTCTTAAACATTTCACATGATAATTATTCGTGCCACTTAGCTGAATAGATAATGTCGTCTGGGAGCAAGTTTTGTGTTTCTGTGCAGGTTTGGATGTTTAAGATTTGACAAATAATCTTTAAGCTTATGATTAAAGCATTAAAAACACTAAAATCAAAAGCAAAAGAGATTTTTTTTAAAAACGTCGTCATGCGCGAAGGTAAAGACTAAAATTTAAAGTAGCCTAAACCAATACATGTGGTTGAAACGAAAGCAGGTACTTATATTAATTCAACCAAAAGAACGTAGTAGGAGGGTATTACTTTATTTTTTTGCGCCAATCGCTGGCTTGCTTGCTAGAAAGTTCGCAGTAGCAGAGATTTTTGGTTTTTCTTTCTTTGGTTTCTTGGTTTCTTTTTTACTATTTTTGCCTTTGGCCATTGTATAGTCCTTCAAAATGCAGCGGTCTGATGCCGAAATGGCATGAGTGACTGCGGTGGTTTACAAATTGTGGCGATAAATCCCCGCTTGTCTAGCGAGTGTCAAGAATAGTGCCACAACGATAATGCGCAGAGAGTTCTTCCAAAATTATTCTAAAGGTTACCAAGACTACCACTTTTGTAAAGCCTAAATCTTTCGTTATAAGTCCGGCAACAGCTTTTGAGATTATAATAGTTTGATAATATTTGCTAGGCCAATCTGATTATATCGCTTATTTATGAATCTACGTAATAGTATATTATGCTATTTTATATAAGTTGCTGAGATGCATTAGATTAAGCATGACAACTCTAGGATAGCCCGTATTCAAATTAATTTTGATTTGTGAGATTGGACACAGCGTGGGCGAGAACTCTAAGACCTGTAACCAAATCTTTCTCATGAGTATTTTCTGAATAGTCATGACTTATCCCGTTAATGGAGGGCACAAAAAGCATACCGGTAGGCAAGTGACTGGCGACGTTTGTTGCATCATGTAGGGCACCTGATGACATCGAGCGCCAGTTATTTGGGACGATCATTTCCGCTCCTTCAGACAATGCAGTCATCATTGACCTATCCATTGTGACAGGATTAAGTCCAAGGAGTGGGCCATATGACAAAGTTAACATTCCATCATTTGCAACTTGTCGAGCTGTATCGCGAATAATCGCCTCCATATGTTGGAGCCGCTCTCCATCGCCGTCTCTCCATTGCATTGAAAAGGTCACTTTACCTGGGACAATGGAGGATGCATTTGGAAATAATTTAACATGCCCAATGGTCCAGACGCTTTCGGGCGTGACAACGTTGTACAGTCTATCATTGAGTAATTGATTAAAAGAGCACAGCGCCTGAAAGGCATCTTTTCTTGTACTCATAGGTGTTGTGCCAGCATGATTTTGCGCTCCTTCAAAAGTAATTTTGATATCTCTGATACCAACAATTGATGTAACTACGCCAATTTTTTCTTTGGAGATATCCAGTTTGGACCCTGCTCAATATGCATTTCGATGAAACCTGAAAAGTAGCTAGGTTTGATGAAATCACTTACTCTATCGCCAAGAACACCACGAGCCTCACTAAATTGAATTCCACCTGTATCAGTAAGTTTATCTGCGTCCTTAAGAGACAAATGACCACTCCAGATTGCGCTCCCAGTAGTCACACCAAAACGACCCTCTTCATCCTGAAAGTTTGCGACTGAAACTGGCAAATCACCCTTCTTATTTAAAGATTTTGCAATTTCAATACCAGCCAAAACTCCAAGTGCCCCGTCTAGCCAGCCACCCTCTGGTTGACTGTCAGTGTGAGAGCCTAATAAAAGACTACCCAGATCTCCTAGGCCAAATAGGTTACCTACGGGATCAAAGATAGGATTGAGCCCAGCAGTTGACATCTCAAACGCGATCCAGTCCCGAGCATCAAGGTCAGGATCACTAAAAGCTGGGCGTGTGACACCTTTGCCAACTCCAGAAGCGCCAAAGCTGCAAAGTTTATTCAATGAATTCAAGAACCGATTGTTTTTATTTCAATCATTTTAACTTCCTTTGTACTTAATTTTAGATTATTTCTCTATTTCCCAAAACTATACAATCAATTGTTTTGAATTCACCTTAAACCTCGTTCAATTCTTTCTTTGTATAAATACAATGTCCACGTTAATGGATGTAGACTGGAACTATATGCTAAAAGCGTTTTCTATTGGTATTATGATGAAATTAGATTACACAGCCTGATGGCATCCACCTCAATAAAATTTTTTTTACATTACGCGAGATACTTTCCTTTGTGGTTGGCGCTCACTCTTTTTCGATGGCGCACCTTTGATTCACGTTCCCGTGGTTTGGGAACAGTATTTGCGATGGTAATGCGTTGGTTTCCGCCTGTGAGAGAGCGATTTGACCGTGAAGCAAAGCGAGTATTTCCTAATATGAAGCGCAGTGAACGCGCTAAATTAGGGCAAAATATGGGCCGGTATATGGGGAGAACACTTTTTGAGATTTACCATGATGCTGAATTTCAAACTCAACATAACAAATTCCGAGTCTCTGGCCCCGGTCTTGCCGCCCTTAAAGAGGCGAATGCAGTTGGAAAAGGAGCTATCATTGTTTCTGGCCATTTTGGGCAATGGGAAGCTGTCCGTGCAGTGATCAAAATGTACGGACTGGAAAGTGGTGCTGTTTATCGCCCTCATAAAAATCGACATTACGAACGCCGTATTCTTGCGGGTATTGAAGCTGGGGGCAAACCAATCTTGGCAACTGGCCGCGTGGGTACTAAAGCCCTTGTACGTCATTTACGGGATGGTGGCATTATTTCCATTTTGTTAGATGAAAAATATGCGGAGGGTGTGAGATTACCATTTCTTGGTCTTGACGCTCTTACTTCACTCTCTGCTGCCCAGCTGGCGCTTAAATACGGTCTACCTATAATACCAGCTTATGGTATTCGTATTGATGACGGGAATGAATTTAAAGTAGAATTTGAAGACCCCATACCACATACCGATAGCCTGACAATGACGCGCGTTTTTAATGACAGTCTATCAAGAAGAATAATTACAAATCCAGAACAATGGTATTGGATGTTAAGGCGCTGGGATGGTGCTTAAAGCTTTTTGGAAACGTTAATGTTGGTACTGTCAGGTTAACTCTCAGGCTCCCAACCAGCCCTAACTAAACCTTCAATCAATATATCTGCCAGAGATGAGTTAGGTACAAAAATCTTTTTGTAATAGCATCACTTTTTTTAACTAATACCTCTCATTTTATTTACAATTAAAGCTGCTAAAGCTTCTGGCCCTTTATCCAAATAACCCATCACAGATGCTTTAAATCCTTTATAAAAACCGGCTTCAGAAAAATGTGAGATACATTCTTTTATCAAGGAGTAAGCTATTTCGAAATTATTTTGCCCCATTTGTGCGAAAAAAAGTCCATCTTTGTATACAATAGCGTTAGCGTCTAGCGGGTTTAGTTCAATGGCTTTCCGAAAGTATTTTTCAGATTCAGCGAATTTTCCTGAGTGTACAAGAGCTTGCCCCAAGCTATTTTGTCCGTCGGGGTAGCTCGGATTGAGTTTAATGGCTCTTTCAGAGTATTGTTTTGCTTGTTCAAAATCACCCGAAAAAAAGTAGTATCGTGAAATCGAGTTCATCGCTGTAGGGTTTTTCAAATCGAGTTCAGATGCTTTTCGTCCATGTTGAAGTAGTTCATCTCGGGTCTTGCTCGAATCATTTGTTGTAAAATGTAAAAGTTCCTGTATGCAGATTTCTGATAACAACGAATGTGCATTAGACATTGAGCTATCTAATTCAACTGCCTGCTCACATAAGTTTCTTGCTTTTTCGAGCTCAAGGTCTTTATGGTCTGTCGGATTTCTTACATTAAAAATATGTAATGCTTTTAAATAAATTGCCCAAGCATTAAAGTTATTTGGCCGTGTTCTTTCTATTCGATCACTTTCATACCCTTGAAGAGTAGGATTTACTTGAGCTGCTATGGCCGTTGACACTTCCTTCTATCGCTAAAATATCTTCTAAATTTTTATAATAAACTGGTCCAATGTTCCCTTCTTTACCAACTAGATTTACCATAACTCCAGCAACTTTTTGCCCACCTTTACGTACATTGCCTTGAACAATGTAATTAGCGCCCAATTCAGCTGCTACCTCTTTGATATTTATTGTTTGATCTTTGTATATAAAACTTGAATTTCTCGAAATAACTGGAAAAGTTCGCCACAGTGATAAATTGGCTATTATATCCTCAGTAATTCCATCAACAAAATAATCTTGATCAGGGTCATTACTCTGATTTAAGAATGGTAAAACTACAATTGTAGGAGGCGTATTTTCAGAAGATTGGTTGGCTCTTTGCGTTGGACCTACTTCTTTAATTAACTCCAGTGTGGAATTGCTTGATTTATTCTTAACATTAGAAAGCGAAGATACCTCAATTTTATATGTGGAAACAGGGTTGGAAATATTCTTCATGACTTGTTCGCCGGTATCAACAAAGTTCATATCAAGCTTCCGGCTCACTTCATCATGAAACTTTCCTGACAAGGAAATACCACCCGGTTCAGCAGCTGCCTCAAGTCTTGCTGCAATATTTACGCCATCGCCATATAAGTTATCACCTTCAATAATAACATCTCCAAGATTCAAACCAACCCGAAAAAGCATTTTATCAGCTTCTGGAACACCTTCATTACGGTCTCGCAAATCTCTCTGAAATTCTGTTGCAGCGACAATAGCATCAACTGGGCTACCAAATTCCGCTATAACTGAGTCGCCAGCGCTCCCAAAAATACGTCCGTGATTTGCTGTTATGGCATCATCTGTAAGAGTTCTACATGCTTTCAAATTCTTTAATGTTCGATCTTCATTCTCACCCATCATTTTACTGAATCCAACCGTGTCAGCCACTAATATAGCTGCAAGTTTTCTTCGTGGGCCAGTTTCAGTCATATTGGAACTTTCAAAAAATTTAGTCCAGAAGAATATTATGAAGGCAAAGTCAAAACTTTAAAATTTTTTAAATGAAATATAGTGTTAAAGGGATCTCGGTTATGTTGCCATACTATTCAGTTAATTGATTTACCTTTTTCAAATTCACACGTTTTAATGCTGTAATGGCTTCAACCGTGAAGATATGTATCCTGTATTGATACCATATTGACCAAGTTCGCCAGACAACCTTTGATGTTCCATTTTTGGACAGAGGTTTTGAACCACCTCAAGACCGTGAGCTTTGGCCAATTCTGTTGCTTCTGTATGCATAACACCAATTTGCATCCAAATTGTCTTCAAATTGGGTAAGTAAGTTATAGCTTCCTCTACGATACCAAGAACTGCTTCGGATTTTCTAAATATCTGAACCATATCAATATCTTGTGTTATGTCACGTATCTGGCTGTAAGTTGTATTTCCCCACATTTCCTGGCCTGAGTATCTGGGATTAACTGGTATGATCGAGTAACCACGAAGCGAGAGCCAACGGCCGACAAGAAAGCTCGGTCTAATTGGATTAAGACTAACCCCAACGGCTGCAATCCTTTTGTTTTCTCTCAGAATATGTCTGATGTATTGTGCGGAATATGTTTCAGATTGGTTCATGCCCAGTTCCTTCGATCTATTAGAACAGCAAAGTGTTAGTAAATTATACCTGAATATTCGATTTGAGTCTATCACGTTCGCGCCAGATAATGTCGCAGAAATCTGTATTTTAGCCTTGCAAGAACCATTTCAGACGGCCAGTTTGGGTAGGTGGATCAAAGCTGATAAAGAATTTTCTCACATGTGTCTAGTTACACCACCATCCACGCGAAGACTCTGACCAGTAATGTAGCTACTATCATCAGATAAAAGAAATGCAGCGACCTTTGCTTGTTCATCTGCCCTTGCAAGACGCTTAAGTGATGACATTTCCGCAAATTTTTGTGGTAAATCCAAACTATCTGTAAATCCTGGTAATAAACAGTTCATGCGAATATTTACTGGGCCATACCGATCAGAATAAAGCTTTGTAAAAGAGGATACACCGACCCTGTAGACGCTAGAAGTTGGAAAAGTCAGACTGGGTTCAAAAGCTGAAAACGTGGTTATGTTAACAATAGAACCGCCACCCTGTTTTTCCATTACTGGGGTAGCTAGTTTTGCCATTCTTATGACGGGCTTCAAAACCATGTCATTGGCTTTGTCCCAGTCCTCTTCTGAAATATCCAATAGGTCACCTTTAGGTGGCCCACCCACATGGATCAAAACACTATCAATGCGGCCATATTTTTCCATAGTAAGATCAAATACTGAATTTAAGTCACTTGCACTTTCAGCACGTCCGCGTTGCGCGATCCCACCCAATTCAGCAGCAAGCGTTTCGCAACTTTCTGTCGGTGACATTAAGGCTAACGCGTATTTTTAATTCTATCAACCATATTTCCTAAAGCTCCACCAATAATTAGACAGACCTTTTTTGACATCATATGTCCTCCCACAATTATTCAATATTCTTATAATCTACTCTAACGGCTAAACAAGGTGGCAATTCTTTGTGAATAACATGGGCTTAATGTGATGTTCTGTGTGAAAGGGCAATGGCATCATATAAATCAATCTTCTTAAATATTCCGTAAATTCTATCAGTTAACAGCCTGCGCACCGGTGATTTCCACGAGAGATCCACAAAGGTAGCCTGCTTCATCAGATGCTAGAAAGGCAATTAAGGCAGCAATTTCGTCCGGCTCACCGATACGTCCGTAGGGGACGAGAGCGTTGAGATCTTCAAGGGTACGCCCTGTCCTTGCCAGATTACTTTCCAGCATGGGGGTGCGAACTTCACCCGGGCATACGGCATTCACCCGAATTTTATCAGGCGCATAGTCTCGTGCGAGATTTTGAGTGAAAGCTGCAACTGCCGCTTTTGTAGTGTTATAGGCGATATGGCCTGGTACAGGGTGCAAGCCCCATTGAGATGCTGTGTTAATTATAGCGCCTCCGCCCTGGCGCTTCATATGAGGGATTACGGCCTGACACATATGAAAAATTGCATCAAGATTGACTTTGAAAGACAAACTCCAATCCTGTTCTGTCAACTCCATCAAAGGGCCACGACGATTTATGCCCGCATTATTGCACACCACATCAATATTATGCCCCAGCGATACGATATATTCGATACAAGTGTGAATGGCGGCCCCATCTGTCAGATCCAAAATTTGGTTGTCTGCCTGTCCACCCGTGTTGCGGATGGACCTAACCAGTGCATCAGAACCCTCGCTGTTGCTATCGAGCACCCACACATGCCCACCTTCACTGGCAAATCTTCTACAAATAGCGTCACCGATACCACCGGCGCCGCCAGTGACAAGTACAGTTTTGCTTTCAAATCGTTTTTGCATTAATTTACCTCAGATAACTCGCGCCGTTTACGTCGAGGACAGCACCACTTAGGGATTTTTGCGACGGGCGTAGGGCAAAAGACGCCAACTCGCCGATTTCTTCTGGATTTGCCATTTCACCGATAGGGATGCCCGATAATACTGCAGGCTCGCCATGCTGGGCGATATATGTTTCGGCCATTTTGGTGCGGACCCAACCCGGTGAAATGGCAAGAGCTGAAATGCCCTCGTGCCCGAAACTCTGCGCCACTGATTTTGTCAAGTTTATCAAAGCTGCTTTGGACGCACCATAAGGTAATGCTTCAGCGCTGTAGCCACGTTGTCCAGCGCGGCTAGCCATATTGATTATGCGCCCACCGCCGTGCTTACGGAAATGAAGTATAGCTTCGCGGATTAGATCGGCGGCGGAGTGAAAATTTACCTGCATTTCACGTGTCCAAATCTCTTGCCAGTCAGATAAGGGATCATTCACTCGAATCTCAGTACGTATGCCAGCGTTATTTATCAGTGCATCAAGCCTTCCACAAATCGACACCGCATCCGCCCAGAGCTGTGCGGGTGTGGCTGGGTTGGATAAATCAGCGGATATCGCAACCGCCTCGTTTCCCAGCTCGGCGACAAGCTCCTCTGCAACGGTTCGATTGTGCAAGTAATGTATTACGACACGTGCTCCGTCTTTTGCCAATGCCCGAGCGATTGCCGAGCCGATGGCACCGGTTGCGCCTGTAACGAGTATAGTTTTTTTAAAAAGATAGGTCATAGATTAACCTTAGACGTTTGAAATTTCTTTTGTTCCAGCCGAATAGGCGTATGGGTGATAATATATGAATTGATGTAGACCTTCCGCTGGTCATCCCTTCAATAAAGGATAACCCACTGGCACCACTAAATAAATCTGCAGCTGTGTATTTCATATAAATGTATTTCTTCTATTACTATATTCTGGGCAATTATTAGATTTTATTGAATTAATTTATTTAGTAAAGGCAAACATATATGGATAGTTTGCTAAGGCTTAATTAGGCAAAGTAACATTAGTAATTAATGTCTGAATGAAATAACACTGATCATCCACCCATCTTTACATTTATCTGGTTCATAATCAGTCAATTGCTGCAACTAACTCCCATTTGGATGTATCGGGATTGATGCCTAACCCTGGGCCAGTCGGGACCTTAATATGACTACCTGCTGAAATGGGGTTTTCTTCATCGTAATTGCCCTTAATATAGTTGTCAGAAACCCAAACACCTTCCAAAAGTTTTGGTGCAATGGTGGCCCCCATATGCACACAGGCTGCTGCAATTATATCTCCACCCCAGCTGTCTTCGCATGTCATTGGTCGTTTGAACTCTCTACAAATATCACGGATAGCAATCATATTTGATAGTCCACCAACGCGCGTAATCTTCATGCCAAAGCCATTTGCTACCTCGTCATGGATACTGCGACACACCATGTCGATACCAGTGATACTCTCATCAATAAAGATTGGATGATGGAGCCTCCCCTTAAGGGATTTGATTTCCTCATAGGTATTGCAAGGCTGTTCAAGCGTGAAATTCAGATCACGACATGCGTTTGACAGAAAAATTGTATCCCGGGTCGACAGGCTTCGGTTTGCATCAAGGACAATTTTAACACCAGGTTCGCGCGCCTCAAAGGCTTTGTGAGCCACTGCAATGTCTTCTTCAATATCGCGTCCTCCAACTTTCAATTGCAGACGTGGATAGCCTTGTGCCTGCTTTTCTTTCACCATTTCCGCTACATTTTCTGGTGTATCAGTGCTGATGGCATAATAGCTAGGAACGTGATCTACCGTGGCCCCACCAAGCAAATCAGACAAGTTTACTCCAAAAATTTTTCCCTTGAGATCCCAAAGAGCGATGTCAATTGCTGCCTTTGCGTAAGCATGGCCAGACAGGGCGAGGTCCATCTTGTAAAAGATGGTTTGGGTTTGAAGTGGGTTCATCGCAATGAGATGAGGTGCAATTCAGTTGTAATGCAGCACGCACTCCTGCTGGATGTGCCGGTTGGTAAGTATCTCCGAGCGGGCACACTTCACCAAAACCGCTGGCTCCACTCTCACAAACGATTTTCACAAGAGTTGTATCTAACTTAGTAAGAGTAGACTGGGAAAAACGATAGGGTGGCCCTAAGATTGGTAAATCATATTGATATATGTGAATTTCTTTGATGCGATCCATGTTTCATTTTCCTATCGGTTTGCAACTAGTTTGTTGTTTAATTTGATGGATTATTTCTAAAGATCTTTAACAAGGCGCAGGGCATCGTAAATTGCTGCATGAGTGTTACGTGCAGACATGGCATCACCAATACGGAAGAGCTGGAAAGTGCCGTTTTCGTTACGTGTGACTTTTTGAGTTGTGCCCGCAATCAACGCATCATGATCCACAGCGCCACCATTTGAGCTGAGTGGTTTAAGATCGAAATACAGCTTATCCAGAGGTAAGGTACCATAGTTTACAATAACCTGATCATACTCTTTCTTGTCAGAATAGTCGCTATAATCTGTTCCTATACTCGCCGTCAGTTTATTCCCTTTACGCTCGACTCCAAGTAAGCGGCGTGTGATTGTGAATGTCACATCTTTATCCTGTAGAGATCGCATGTATGGAACTAAATTCATTGCCATAACGTCGGGAGAAAATGTTCGATCAGGTGTCATTATTTCGACTGCTGATCCTGCAAAAGCTGCAATTTCCGCTGCTTGTAGTGCTGGATGATCACCGCTTTCGTCATAAATAAGAACAGTTTGTGCTGGTTTCACATCACCTGCAATAATGTCCCATGAGGAAACAACATTTGACGCATCTATGCCAGTCTCAAAAAGCTCTAGGTTTGGTATGCCACCTGTTGCAACAATGACCACGTCGGGTTTAATTGCCGTCACATCGTTCATTTCGGCCCACGTATTGAAGTGAAAAACAACGTCTCGAGCTGCGCATTGAGACATGCGCCAGTCAATGATTGAAATCATCTCGCGACGGCGTGGACTTTGTGCCGTCAGACGAACCTGTCCACCGGGGTCGGGTTGGGCTTCGAAGACGACAACGTCATGGCCACGTTCGGCGGCGACGCGTGCTGCTTCTAACCCAGCAGGACCTGCGCCAATAATGACAAACTTTCGTTTGGTTTTAGCCGCTTGAATGGTGTGTGGCATTGTTAGTTCGCGACCTGTAGCAGCATTATGAATACACAAAGCATCGCCTGCCTGATAAATTCTGTCCAGACAATATGTGGCACCAACACAGGGTCGAATATCACCTTCGCGGCCTTCAATAATTTTTTGAACGACGTGTGGATCGGCCATGTGCGCTCGGGTCATCCCAACCATATCCAACAGGCCAGCTTCGATCGCATGACGTGCGGTGGCAACATCTGGTATCTTGGCAGCGTGGAAAGTAGGCATTCCTGTCAGTTTTTTGACCTGCCCGGCAAAATCCAAATGTGGGGCGTTCATCATCCCCTTGAACTGGGATTATGTCGGTCATAGCTGGATCAGTATGAATGCGACCACGTACAACATTGAGGAAATCGAGTTGACCTGCCAAAGCTAATTTTTTGGAAATTTTCAGTCCATCTTCAGCTGTGATACCACCTTTTTGTACTTCGTCCGCAGTATAGCGAAACCCAACAATAAATTTCTCACCGATCCGTTTGCGAATAGCTGCCAAAACATCAAGTGGGAATCTCATCCGGTTTTCAAGCGTATCCGCGCCGTACGGTCCAACCAAGTCATTTGAGAGTGGCGACCAGAATTGATCAAGGAGGTGACCATATACCTGCAACTCAATTCCATCCATACCACCGGCTTTCATACGTTCGGCAGCATCCGCAAAATCATTGATGATCCGATCAATATCCCAATCTTCTATCAACTTAGGAAAGGCGCGGTGCGCAGGTTCGCGGTGTTTGGAAGATGATACCGATGGGAGCCAGTTGCCTTTGTTCCAAGTTGTTCTTCGACCGAGGTGCGTTAACTGTATCATAACGGCACAACCATGCTCATGGCATCCTTCGGTAAGATTTTGAATCCAAGGCACAACCTCGTCTTTGTAAGCCAATATATTGTTAAAAACAGGTGGGCTATCTTTTGAAACTGTTGCTGAACCTGCAGTCATTGTGAGGGCCACACCAGCTTTTGCCCGCTCTTCATGATAGGCACGATACCGTTCCTTGGGCATACCGTCTTCGGGGTAGGCGGGTTCATGGCTTGTCGTCATGATCCGGTTTTTCAAAGTTAGATGTTTTAATTGATATGGTTGGAGCAAAGGATCTTTGGTCATCTGATGCATCTCACAGTTACAGTTTTGATGTGTCTAAGAAGGCAACAGAGGACTCTTGACATATGTGTCATGAATGCACAAGGAGAAGCTCTAGAGTGCCTAAGCAACAACTATAAGAACTATGATTGGTAAAGTTAAAATATTAAAATCGTAAATACAAAGACTTACAGCGAAGTTCGGTGGCTGATAAATCTGCCAAATAACATTATTAAGTTATGGAGAGAAAATGCCTTATTTTGATGAAAACTCTGAAGAAGTTAAAAATGCAAAACAGATTTGCAGCAGGCAGGACATTTATAGAGGAGGACCATTTCCAGTGGCTGAGGAAGTGTTAATTAGTATTAACTGATAATTTATAATAGATAGTATATTGGTACATCTAATGGGTCGATGCCCGAGTGGTTAATGGGGGCGGATTGTAAATCCGCTAGCATAGCTTACGTTGGTTCAAATCCAACTCGGCCCATATTTGAATTTCTAAGCATCAATTTGAATTTTTAAGCATCATATTAACGTATTTAAAAGGTTTAAGACAACAAATAAGGACTTATTTAATGATCTTATGGTTTATTCTTAAGACTCTTGAAATTTGGGACTAAAAAATCAGAATACTCTCATTTAGTTTTAAAAGTAGTGCATCTGCTAAAACAATATTTGCTGAAAGTAAGTAGTAATATAATGCCTACCCTTTCACTATATAAGTCACTTTAACCCAGGGTTATGAGTTTGGTACATATCAGCTATAAGAAAGTTTCTAGTGTGCAAACTTTGATTGTAGGCGGCGGCTTATCTGGCCTAGCCATCTCAGAGGTATTAGAGACACAAGGTCATGACTATATGCTTGTTGAAGCGCGTAACCGATTTGGTGGACGTATTAAGACAGAATATCATGGGCTTGGATATTTTGATATGGGACCTGCATGGTTTTGGCCTGGACAACCTCGCATCTTATCTCTAATCGACCGTTTTGGTCTCGAAAAGTTTGATCAATTTTCCAAAGGGAGTTTGATTTTTGAAGATTCAACTGGCGCAGGTTGAGCGTGAGCGTGGTATTTCTTCAATGGAAGGCGCATGGCGTCTAAAAGGTGGGTTAGCTGAACTCACCAAAACTCTTTCAGACTTAGTACCAAAAACCAAAAAACGCTTGAATGCTAAAGTTACCGCCTTGGTAAGAACCGATAAAGGTATAACAGTAAGCCTAGGTAATGGGGAAGAAATTGTTGCTGAACAGGTTATTTTGGCCCTGCCACCACGGGTGGCCACCCAGATTAATTTTCTCCCTACATTACCCTTAATGGCAATCCATTCGATGAACAATGTTGCAACGTGGATGGCTGGACAGGCTAAAGCATTAGCCGTTTACGATAAACCATTTTGGCGTGAAGATGGATTATCTGGGGATGCAATGAGCCAGGTTGGTCCTATGGTTGAAATACACGATGCATCTCCGGAAACAGGTGGCCCCTATGCGCTCTCTGGCTTTGTTGGTGTTCCACCACAAGGGCGTTCAGATAAGCAGTTATTAGAACATAATGTGCTCTCTCAGCTAAGCCGTCTCTTTGGTACAGAAGCTAAAGATCCGTTAAAGATTTATATTAAAGACTGGGCCTTTGATTCATATACGTCCACTGATGCTGATAAAAAACCTCTTTATTCACATCCTAAATATGGCATGCCTCCTGAAATAATTGGATTATGGGATAAAAAACTTTATTTTACAGGTACAGAAGTCGCCACTCAGTTTGGTGGTTATATTGAAGGAGCTTTAGAAGCTGCCGAAAGTACTCTGGATAAATTGTAAGGTTACAAAGTAATCAGAGCTTAAATAAACAAGCATCCTCCTTATCTTTCAGGCTAATTCGTGGAAGGCTTCAGTTGTCTTTAAAGATTATATGTATGCTCTGACTAACAAGTGCGAAAACCTATGACTCCTTGGTTGGATACTGTGCATCTGATACTTATGGCGTGTTTTTCTGTCCCAAACTTATTGGCTTTTTTTTTGATAGCTCAGTAGAAGTTAAGATATGAGGTTTATGCTTGGTGATTTAAACTTTGCGCCACTATCATTCTTAGCTGCTTAGCTTTAAGGGAGGTGGTACTTTAAGGAGAATGAATGATGGAAACTTCACAGCGCGTACTTGAACTGGTTACAGTGGCGCAGGCAAATGCAAAGATATCAGAAGGTCGTATTTTGGATATTCTGAAACTTATGGAGTAGTTCACCACCGTAAAATAAAAATTTCGTGCTGCGACTGTTTTGCTTGAATTGGTGGCTGTTGATATTTTCTCCCTTTTTGAAGCACGGATGCAACACCACTTTAAACGGGGTCCGTTTTCACGAAAATTGAAATCATTATTACTGGAATCTCAGCAAACTGACCTCGCTGATAAATTCTATCAATATTATCTAGCAATCAATGTGCTGAAGCACGGGAAGGGCGCGAGCTATCGGGAATTACTGAATGTCCCAAACTCTCTTTTTGTTGTGAAATCAAACGAAGACATTATTATCGATGAAGAGCACCCATCCACAGGTCTTGTAGATCTTAGCGTGCCAGGTTTTTTTGATGGGTTGATCAAGACAATTCTTGAGGCTTACCATTTTCTTGAAAACAGATAGATTTTTTAACTCTATTAATCAGATCAAATTCGCGATGCAGGATTATCTCAAAGGCTTACATCGAGTTCATGATCAGATTTTGTAAGATCAACCCAATACTCAAATTGATTGAGAGTATTCTGACTTTCTCTATAACTTATTTTGGATTTGAGATATTTAGATAATTTGAAGCTGAAATTTTCACTATACCTTTCAATAGCATTGCATCACGCATATTCCAAGGTAGTTCTTGAATGGCTTTCTTGACAGCGTCATAGATCTTATTTGGATTAAGTGTTAGTGAGGTGATTAGAGGCAGTGCTGGCGTGTTAGGTGCCGTTCTCTCCAATACCCGGAGCTCTGATGCAAACGCTTCATGTCGCTCAATTAGCATCCATGTTACGGCGTCAATTGCAGCAATGTCTGCTTGCCCGTTTGCGACCATTTCTGCAGATTTCAAATGTCCAAGAGTTTCTACTCTGTTGGGAAAGCTGATCCCTTGGATTATCGCATGATTTAAAGGCGCTGCGAATCCAGATTGAGATGTTTCCATATTATAAGCAAATGTTGCTTTAGAGTAGTTTTTTAAAGTAAGTCGCAGATCATTTTTTCGCACCACGATTACACTAAAATAATGACCTGGTGGACAGTCAGTCAAGTTATAATCCAATGTACCAACCAGCTGAACTTTACCGTGCAAAACATTGCGATATGGCATGCCGCAGGTCTGACTTAAAACCAAACCTGGGTTCAACCAGCTGCTCAGGTCTTCTGCATCTTGCGACAGGTTTTTTGGTGCACTGATACCTTTGTCGTTTAGATTTTTGCGAATGAGATCCCAAAAATGTGCGATGGTATCGTCTAATTCAGGACGTGTATACATTGGTAAGCTGGCAATCACGGGTATTTCTCCAACGGTCTTCATACAGGAAGTTTTGCGATAGGTTTGCTACAACAGCACGAAAACCTAAGTGCTAAATGGGTTTTCAAATGAGCCTCCGCCCAACACGGAAATAATGTCTCGGGGTGGGGATAGATATTGCATCTTTTACTCCAAAATAGTGTGGCCATGATACTGCATTGACACAGTCAAATATTCAAGCAATTATTTTATTTCAATCGCGTGACTTGCGTATCACTTGAGGTGGGAGCAAAGTGCCCAACATAAATGGAAGCATCAGAGGCTGTATAATGAATCCTATTCTTGACCGAAATCCTTCACTCCAGAGTGATCTAGCGCCCAGGGATGGTAACTCATATGTCAAAGGACCCAAGGTACCACCACTAGCTTATACTAGTATATCAAAACTTTTACGCGATGCGGCCACACGATATGGATCAAGAGAGGCACTAATTTTTCCAAATAATAGGTTGAACTATTATGATTTTGATCAGACTGTAGATGCCTTGGCAGCAGGGTTTTTGGCTCTCGGACTAGATAAAGGTGATCGTCTTGGCATTTGGTCACCTAATCGGTTGGAATGGGTTCTTACACAATTTGCGACTGCGCGAATTGGTGTGCTGCTTGTAAATATAAACCCCGCTTATCGCCTCTCTGAGTTAGAATATTCTTTGAATACTGTCGGTTGTAAGGCAATTGTCCTGGCGCAAAGTCTGAAAAGTTCTAACTACCTTCAGATGATCCGAACATTAGCTCCTGAAATTGATACTTGTAGGCAAGGTAAACTACATTCAATTAAGCTTCCTCAACTCAGGCACGTGATTGTAATGGGAGATGTTGATGGCTTTGATGGATTATGGTCATTTGATGATATCTTAACGCTTGGTGGTCCAACTTTGGAAAAGAGTGAGATTGAACAAAAATTAAAGCCTGATGATGCAATCAATATACAATTCACTTCTGGAACCACTGGCCAACCCAAAGGGGCAACCTTATCGCATTATAATATCGTTAATAATGCACGCCTAGTCACAGATCGAATAAATCTCACTGAAAATGATCGTTTGGCGATTCCTGTACCACTTTACCATTGTTTTGGCATGGTACTGCTGTGCGCCTCGTGTTTAATGGTTATGGTGTCTATTTTTGATGCAAAAGAAACACTGTGTGTGCCTTTTACATCTGCTTCTCTTCTAGATTTTATACCAATGCTGCAGAGAGCTTGAAGCTAAGCCAAGGGATCTTTCGAATATGCGAACAGGGGTGATGGCTGGGACAACATGCCCAGTTGAAGTGATGAAAAAAGTAAATACTCAAATGAATATGAGTGAAGTTACAATCTGTTATGGAATGACAGAAACTTCACCAGTTTCGTTTCAAAGTTTTGTTGAAGATCCCGTGGAAAAACGTTGTGAAACAGTTGGCCGGGTGCATCCTCATTTAGAAGTTAAAATTTTTGACGACAACTTAAAAGAAGTTAAAGTAGGAGAACCTGGTGAAATAGCTATTAAGGGTCCTCAAGTAATGAAAGGTTATTGGAACAGACCGGAAGAAACTTCGAAATGTATGCACGGAGACCTAGCCGTATTTGATGAAGAAGGATTTTGCACGATAACGGGTCGCTTAAAAGACATGATTATTAGAGGTGGTGAAAATATATATCCACGCGAGATTGAGGAATTTTTATTCTCTCATCCTCAGGTGCTTGATGTGCAGGTATTTGGGGTCCCAGATGATAAATTTGGTGAAGAAGTTTGTGCATGGATTATTCCAGTCGTGGGTAGTGGCGTAAACCAAGACGTATTGATTGAATTTTGCCAAGGACAGATTGCGCATTTTAAAATACCAAGATATTTTAGAATTGTTGATGAATTGCCTATAACGATTACGGGCAAGCCTCAGAAATTTATTATGCGTGACAAGATGATTGAAGCTCTTTCCTTAGAAGCTTCCCCCACTTAAATGTAAATCTTTGAGGTAAAATTACGTGAATATTACAAGATTCGAGATAAAACCTTAATAGTTGAAATTTTATTTACAAAATAGTCTATAAATTTTTCATAATATTGAGATTAATCAATTATCCAGTGAATCGTATTGGAGTGGAAGATAAGATGAAAGTAACGTTGGTATCATTTTCAATTATGACAACAATTTTTCTATTTATTGATGTTATTTGGTTATCACAATCAGTTGGTTATTTTTATCAACCTAATATTGGAGATCTTCTGAGAGAAAGCCCTTTAATATTTCCAGCGATATTATTCTATTTAATCTACCCAATGGGCGTTGTTATTTTGGTGGTTGTACCAAAATTGAATGAAGGTTTATTGAGGTCTGTTTTCTATAATGGTTTTGTTCTAGGTATTGTTGCTTACGGTACTTATAATCTGACCAACATGGCTGCACTCAAAGGGTGGTCTGTTAATGTAGTAGTAGTTGATATGATTTGGGGAGGTCTGTTAACTGGAATTTCAGCTTTTTTAACTGTTTATGTTGCGCGGGATATTTTAAAAGTCAAATGAATAAGGTTTCTATAAGTTATTGATTTATATAAATAAATCTGAAAATGTAGTTTATATGGGTGATGATATTCCTGACATCCCTCCAAAGGCGATCTTAAATGATTCTGATTACACTCAAAACTAACAAAATAAGGATTAACTAATGGCTATGTATGATCAATTACAAAAAACAATGTCTGATAGAGATATGGATGCTTACATGGAACTCGTTCATGAGGATGCTGTTTTTGTTTTTCACAAATCAGGAAATGAATTCTCCAAAAGCGAATGGGGTGCTATGGCCACAGGGATGTTAGATAATGAAAAATTTATTCAGGAATCATCTCGTTGTGTTTATGAGAACGATGAAATTATGGTTAGTCATGACTTTATGTCATATCCTGATGGCTCAAGAGAAGCAGTTATGGGCGTTGTTACGCTGAAAGATGGTAAAATTATCCGCATGGAAACTGGCGCTACATCTTTAGATTAAAATAACCTAATAAAGTATAGCCCTTCTTAAGCTTCTACTCAAGAAGGGCTATACATCAAAGTGTGATTTTTCTTACTTAAATATTTATGCCACTCGTACAACTGGAAAGAGTTCACAATCTAGTGGACCGCCCGCAGGGATACCTGGATCACGTAACATCGGTTGCAGATTAGGACGGGGATCATAAGTCGCGTCATCCCCTGCCCATCGGATAATATAAGCTCGGCGCTTTTGCGTGAGACTAGAGTTACCAGGTGCACCGTGCAAAGTAAGGCCATGATGAATTGTACAATCGCCAGGCTCCATCTCATACTGCACAAATTCATACTGGTCACGATTAGCAGCAATATTGGGAACTTCAGGTAAGTCTTCTTTATACATATCCTTGTCTTTGAAAGATACGGCTTTAAAACGCTGTCCCCATTTGTGTGATCCTTTGATATATTCTACGGCCCCAGTGGCGTTGACAACAGGATCAAGTGCAATCCACATCGTCGCCACTTGCTCACCAGCTACAGGCCAATACGTTTGATCGTGATGCCAAAGAGTAGGGGTGGAGGTGCCCGGATCTTTTATCAAAAACTGATCAAAAATTACATTTATTTTGGATGATTGAAGGATTTTTTTTGCCATATCAGCGGCTGGAGAATCCCAGATAAATTCTTTTAGTGGTGCATGATGTGTCCAAACAAAGGTATCTCCAAAAAATCGCCCAGTTCCTTCTTGAGAGGCATCTATAGCCATTGGGCTAGGATTGAGAATATTTTTTTCTGCTACTTCACAAAGAACTTCAACTGTTTTTGGATCAAAAAACTGCCGAAGGCAAACAACACCGTCATTTTCAAATATATCAATTTCACCCTGTGTTATTGTGCGGATCGGTGTGTAATGCATGAGTTGTCTCCTATTCCTTGTTATATGTGAAGATTATCTGCAAAAATCTAGATGTGTCGAGTCTTCTTTGTAGGCCAACTTATTGGGTAGAGCATGTACTATAGCGAATTTGATTTGTATTTTGCCCTTACTGATATATTTAAGTAATGATATAATATTGTTACACTCTTTTTAGATTTGAATGATGTGAGCAAATTTAAACTGATTACTTAGCAAATAGCTGGATCAATCATCTTACATTCTAAAGCCAAAGGTTAGTTGTGACTAAAAATACCACACCAAAATCAATACTGTTTGTGAAAAACGAAGCCAAGGGGCAAGTCGTTACTTGCAAAGAAGGTTTGAGCTTTTGGGGAGGGGTTGATCCAGATACTGGAGTAATCATAGATGTACATCATCCTAATCAGGGTGAAATACTTGCGGGTAAGATCGTCTTGATGCCGACTTCTCGTGGATCTTGCAGTGGTAGTGGAGTGTTGTTGCAATTAGCACGCAATGGGTTTGCCCCTAAAGCCTTAGTTTTTCGGGAAACAGAGGATATTTTAACTCTTGGTGCTTTTATTGCGGCACGGCTTTTCAATTCTCATATCGCGGTTCTTCGCCTTGCGATCGTCAAATTAGAAATACTAATACAGATGCTGAAATTAATAATAATACACTCCATTTTTTAAATCAGTCTATTCCACTAAACTCACCAAATACGCAAAGTTTACAACTAAATAAGTCTGACTTGGACATACTTGAAGGTTGCGATGGACAGGCACGCCAAATAGCAATGGAGGTTATTTGCCTTATGGCAGCTGCACAAGGTGCTCAAGAACTAATTGACGTGTCACGAGCACATATTGATGGATGTATTTTAGCTCACGATGCTAATCTTGATTTTGCTGAAAAGATGTACGAAATGGGTGCAAAGACATGCATTCCTACTACAATCAACGCTATTTCTGTGGATAGGGAAAATTGGCAATCCCAGGGATTTATTCCAGATTTTGGCATGAAAGCGAGTCGACTGGCCGATGCTTACGTGAACATGGGCGCACTTCCAACTTTCACTTGTGCACCTTATTTACTAGATGATGCACCTGTTAAGAATGAAGCGATTGGCTGGTCTGAATCTAATGCTGTTATTTTTGCTAATTCAGTACTTGGTGCTCGAACCCAAAAACATCCTGATTACCTTGATTTATTTATTGCGATGACTGGTCGCGTACCAAATGCAGGCGTTTATCTGGCTGAAAATCGCCTTCCAGTCTGTAAAATTTGTGTTTCTCTTCCTGCTGATTTTGATGATGCGATTTGGCCAATGTTGGGGTGGTTAGCGGGAGCCAAGTCTCCAAATGGGATCCCTGTATTGACGGGACTTGAAGCGCTCTGCCCAACGCAAGATGATTTGAAAGCACTTTGTGCTGCCTTTGGTACGACTTCAGCGGCGGCTATGTTGCACGTTAGAGGCCACACGCCAGAGGGTGATTTGCCATTAGCTGATAATTATAAGAATCTTAAAATCACAGTGGAAGATCTAAAAAATCTTTGGCATGAGTTTAATACTGGAACTGATCAGATTGATTTGGTTGCAATTGGCAGCCCACATGCATCTTTGATGGAATGTCGAAAATTTGCTGATTTTCTAGATGGTTATTATTGTGCCAAAACAACAAAGACGATTGTAACTGTAGGTCGCAAGACGCTTGCTAAAATGACGGCTGAGGGTGTTACTGATAGGTTGCAAAAAGCTGGGGTGCGAGTAATACCAGATATCTGCTGGTGTTCTATCACAGAACCAGTGTTTCCAGTAAGTGCCATGGTCTTGATGACTAATTCTGGAAAATATGCGCATTACGGTAAAGGCTTGACTGGTCGAGAAGTTCGTTTTGGAAGCTTAAGAGACTGTGCTAGAGCTGCATTAGACGGCCATGCAGACACTGGTTTACCAAATTGGCTTTTGAGAAACAAACGTGATGCTTAAATAATACTACTAAAAATCAGCGATCTATTCATTTTTTATTGGCAGGGCGAATACAATGAGCACTGCGTAGTTTTTACGATTACAACCCTGAACGTATGGTGGTGCTTCACCAGGTTTAAGTGGAAAAGCCATTCTATTGGCATTCTTTGGAGAACACGTACCTGAGTTTTTCTTGGGTGTATATCGGGCTGAACGACAAGGGCCATGCGTAACCTCAGCAATAGTTTTACCATCGGAGAGTGACCACGCTTGTTTTCCCTCTTCATCAGGCTTTTCCACAGTTAGCAAAGAAATGTTTTCTTCTCCATTTGTAACATAAAATTCACCAGCTGGCATTGGAAACTCTGGTGCTTTCATAATCAATCCGTTTTCATCAAGCCACCAATCATCAATATCAAAACGCCAACCGGAGGGAGCAATATTACCGGCCTTTTGTAAAAGCTGGTAAAATCTAAGCCAAACACCAATGGGTCCAGGATCTATTTTCCATAAACCCCATGTTTCCGCACCAGTCCCAAAGTTTGCATCAGCAGGTGCTAAAGTCGCAATATATTGAGTTGGTATGTAACGAAATTTTGTTTTTGCAAGAAGTGGTCCAGTAATTGTGGTTGCAAAGAACCCTATCATGGAGGCGAGCCATTGGCGGCGAGTAAAATTTAAATGACGTTTCATGGAGCCCTTGGTTTCGTTATTAGGTCCAGCAATAAGTAATACATTTGTATCAGACGGCAAGTAATCTTTTATTTAATAAATTTGCTCTAAATAAAAGATTACAGCACTATTATTCGCTACGAATATCATAGTATTTTGTTACCGGTGGCCCTGAGATAAAGGGTCCAATAAGATCAACCAAACCTGTATCTACACGCCATTGAAAATAAGTTTCTTGATGCTCTCTGCTTTCCCAATATTCAACCAATAAAACTGATGATCCGTCTGCTTCCGCAAAAGTTTCTACTTTGATACATCCATCATATGCTCGAGTGTCTGTCAGAGCATTGCCCAAAAGTTCTAAAAAACCAGATTGCTTATTATCCTGCATGGGAAACTCTAATGTTACCATAATAGTCATTTGTATCATTCCTTGTGTTTAGATAACTGTTTTTACTGATATAAGTTTACCAGATTATTAATTTATTATCAAATTCAACGAAATAATGATGTCTAATCTAGTTCTCAACCATCGTTATGGGTTAAATACAAATACTGACTTAACCATAACATTGCCACGGAAAAAGCCTAATAATTTTGCACTTGGTCAAATTTGTATGAATTCTATTTATGGTCCTAATGTAGAATTTAACAGTGATATTGGTATATTAAATAATCTCTCTGGACCTCTTGATACGTTCCTGCTCAGTTTTCAATAGCAACCCATAACTCAAAATTTGTGAAACAAACTTATGATGGCTAAAAGGCTGTAATTTTCAGATACTATAATTTTTTGGAATAGCGTTGTGATCAATGTGGTTTTTAAGATTTATTTTACTAACAATATTATTTCAATTATCCATTTTTTACATCTCCATGCATTCCATCATCATACCATTCATTGGTTGCATATTATCCGCATAGATTAAGCCATATCCCATGTAGGCGGCAGCAAGGATCAAAACCACACCAATTGCTCTACTTATAAATTCTCCTGCAGGCAGTGTTTTTTCGGCTATCACAGCAATAGTTAGCAGTAAAACCCAGGTTAAGTTCATAACACCGCCAACAAATAGTAAAAGCATTATTGCCCAGCAACAACCCAAGCAGAACAAGCCATGTCGTATGCCCATATTAAATGCGCCAATTACTCCACTCTGCCAAAAGCCCATAAAGAATCCGGCTGGTGTTCGACATTTACTTAAGCAAGTATTTTTAAGTTCTGTAAATTGGTAACCTCCAGCCAAAATAAGTAAGATAATTGAAATAATCGTTGATATTTTTAGAGATGCAGGATCAAGAAATCCTACCTTTTGTGCAGTAAATTGAAAGATCACAGCAATAATTGAGAAAATTACCCAAATAAACAGATAAGAAAGAGTAAAGGATAGGTTTTCAAAGGCTTTCTTACTTTTTTTTGCCATGCGTTGATGCATTAATATCATAGGAAGTGCTGATGGCAACATCATTGCTATCATCATCACTACCCACATTGCAAATACAGCAAGTAAATTGCTCGCTGACCAAGCTGGTGACATTGGCATTGTTAGTATTGCTAACGGATGACAACTATCCATGATTAACCAAAAGAGTATCAACCAGCAAAATAGCACTCCACAGAGTACCATCGCTAATAATGGTATTTGATTTCTAATAATTATCAATCGACGTTAACCAGTCTTAAGCAGCCCAAGAAAAGTCATTTTGATAGCCACTTAAATTTTCACCACCAAAGACAATTCCCATAATAGATCCTTTTGATTTATGAACATTAGCTATTTTTAGCTCGCTCCCAGCTGGATGCAGCATTCCTACTAACTTCACTGGTTCTTCTGTCATTGGATTTGTAATAACTGTTGCGGAATAATCAAAAGAGGTTCCAATTTGAATTTGAAAATCGTTACCCTCATGGGAAATTGAAACTGGATGTCGTTCCATTCCCAGCATTTCCCCTATGAGGTCGCCCAACATCGCAGGAGGGCCTCCAATTTCACCACTCATAAGTGTTTCTAAAGCTGCCATTTGCTCATCTGATACATCTTCATTGACAACAATGCCTACTTTCCAGTTTCCATCTGCCATTAAAGGTGGAGAATCTACTAATATAACAAATATTACGCCATTCATGTTGACGTCATTTATTACACCATCAGAAATTTTGAATGCTAAGTTAGCTCTACAGTAATCATTTGTAGCTGGAACTTGCATTGAGGACCATGTGCAAGGGCACGTATTTGTGCATGAACAATTTTCATAATAACTACCTTTTATATGCCAAGTCATAATATTTCTCCTTCAGTTTGCATTGCTATTACTAAAGGTTGATCATCAGTTCATTATATTATCAAGCTTTTTTTACTTTGGTAGGGGTAAAAATAAACCATTAAAAATAAAATTCCATCAAATATTAGGATGGTTTTTATTGACTTTCCAATTTGATAAACTTTGTTGATAATAGATTTAGTTTGTAGATAAATAAAATAATTTACTTTAAAATATTTTTGGAGTGTTTGCTATGTGGCCTGATCGTAGACTTATGGATTTGTTGAGTATTAAAACTCCAATTGTCCAAGCACCGATGGCTGGGGCCAACGGATCAGCTATGGTAATAGAAACATGCAAGGCAGGTGGATTAGGTTCTTTACCATGCGCAATGCTAAGTGTGGAAAAAATGCATACCGAGAATTGGCATTATTCGGCAACAAACTAATGAACCAATAAATGTTAACTTCTTTGTACATAAGCGACCTGAGGTTGATTTAGAAACTGACAAAAACTGGTTAAAGCGTTTATCGGATTATTATTCTGAATTTGAACTTGATTTGGATGTTGTTCTTCCCAAAGCAACACGTGAACCTTTTGGTGAAGATGCCTGTGCTTTTGTCGAGAAAGTTCGCCCAGAAATTATCAGCTTTCATTTTGGCTTACCAGAAATTAAGTTTTTAGATCGAGTAAGAGCGGCTGGCTGCAAAGTAATAAGTTCAGCTACAACAGTTGAGGAAGCACTTTGGTTGGAAGCTAATGGTTGTGATGCTGTTATAGCTCAAGGTTTTGAAGCTGGAGGGCATCGAGCCATGTTTCTTACTAATGATATTAATACTCAGGTAGGAACAATGGCACTTGTGCCTCAGATTGTTGATGCCGTTTCTATACCTGTAATAGCTGCAGGTGGTGTTGCTGATGGTCGTGGCATTGCAGCAGCTTTTGCCTTGGGTGCTTCGGGTGTTCAGATTGGTACTCCATATTTATTTACAACTGAAGCACTTATAAGTAAAATACATCGTTCTTGTTTAATGTCTGCAAAAGACGATTCTACTGCATTAACTAATCTTTTTTCTGGCCGGCCGGCACGTTCGATTGTGAATCGTGTGATGCGTGAAGTTGGACCTATTTCTAATTGTGCGCCTGCTTTTCCAACTGCAGGTATTGCTTTAGCTCCCCTCAAGACGGCTGCGGAAAATTATGGTAGCCCTGATTTTTCCTCACTGTGGGCTGGCCAATCAGTTGGTTTGAGCAAAGAGATGGGTTCACAGGATCTAACAAGAAAACTGGCAAACGATGCCTTAGGCAGGTTTAGTCTTAAAGACTAGCTTGACAAAAAAAGAAGCTTGTTTAACATCAAACCTGCATAGGCACCGTAGCCTGTGCAATCAAAGGCAATAAGGCCTTAGTGGAAATAATATTCGCTTGGCCTTTTTTTGTGCGAATTATAAAATTTGATAAAGTTACTAAATCCAAAATGTAACGGGTTTTAATTCTACGTCACATTTTCCACAAATTATTAGAAAATGAATAAAGAAAGACCCGTTTTACAAAATTTAATGATTTTATCGGAGCATATCTTCCTCATTATGTTCAACATAGAGTAAAGTTTTTATATGTTTTTAAACTGAACTATTTAGTTTTTATGCCTCCGGTAAGTCAATATTCTTTAATTGAAAGAAATAGAAAGGTAGCTCTGAATGAGAATTATAGGTGTCGATGTTGGTGGAACTTTCACAGATATAATCTATTGTGACATGGCTTTTGGAGAAATTGCAATTCACAAAATATCGACAACACCAGATGATCCGTCTCGCGCAATCATAGAAGGTATTACTGAAATTTGTTCCCAGAACAATGTGGATCTTAGTTCAATTGACTTTGTTCTACACGGCTCCACTACGGCAACAAATGCAGTGCTTGAAAATAAGGGTGCTAGAACAGGTATGGTTACAAATAAGGGCTTTCGTGATATCGTTCATATCGCAAGGCATCAACGAGTTGAGCACTACTCGATCATGCAAGAACTGCCTTGGCAAAATCGTCCTCTGGTTCAGCGACGTCATCGAAAAGTAGTCAAAGGACGTCTTGTACCACCCCATGGAGAAGTTTTAGAGCCGTTGGATAAATCAGATATTATTGCTGCTGCAAAAGCTCTCAAGGAAGACGGCGTAGAGTCAGTAGCAGTTTGTTTTCTTTTCTCATATTTAAATCCGTTACACGAAGAAGAAGCAAAAGAAATTCTTGAGCGTGAATTACCAGGTGTTTTTATAACTACATCTTCGTCAGTTTCACCACAATTTAGAGAATTTGAACGATTTACGACCTCTTTATTGTGTGCGTTCGTTGGGCCAAAGATGCGAACCTATATAAATAAGCTTGATGAGTCGATGCGAAGTATAGGTTTAAACGCTGATTTACGTATCATGACCTCAAATGGTGGAATAGCTACTCCAACCATGGTTTCTGAAAAGCCTGTAATGACACTACTCTCTGGTGTTGCTGCTGGGGTTCTTGGTGGAGCATTAGTTGGAGGATTAAGTGGTCGCAAAAAACTAATTACCTTTGATATTGGCGGTACTAGTGCTGATATTGGTCTTGTTGTTGATGGTAGATACGCTGAAACTGATCCGCGCAGTACTTCGATTGCAGGTTTCCCATTATTAATGCCAATGATTGATGTTCACACAATTGGAGCTGGTGGGGGATCTATAGCTTATGTTGATCATGGCGGCGCCTTCCGGGTCGGACCGAGGAGTGCTGGCGCTGTTCCAGGACCAGCAGCTTACGGTCGCAAAGGCAACCAACCGACCGTAACTGATGCCAATGTTGTTTTAGGTCGCCTTGACAAAGATGATGATCTTGCAGGAAGTTTAAAACTTGATGGCGTTGCAGCTGATCAAGTCATTTCGGAATTAGCCATAAGTTTAAGTATGGAGAAATTAGATACGGCCGAAGGTATTTTGACAGTTATTAATAGTAACATGGCTAATGCGATACGTTCGCGTACAGTGCAAAAAGGACTAGATCCTCGTGAGTTTGCACTAGTGGCGTTTGGTGGAGCAGGTCCGTTACATGGTGCAGAAGTTGCGATGATTTTGGGTATTCCTGAGGTGATTATTCCACCATTTCCAGGAATAACTTCAGCCATGGGCTTGTTAACGACAGACCTTAAATACGATACTATTCGTACCCAGTTTCAAGTAAGTTCCGATATAAATCTTACACGTATCAACTTTGATCTGGCAGAGATGAAGAAGCAACTTTCTGTTCAGTTTACTTCGGACCACCTTGACACGAATAAATGTCACTTCGAGAGCAACGCAGACATGCGCTATGTGGGTCAAGGTTATGAATTGAAAATACCTATTCCAGATAGACCCATCAATGAGCTAGACTTAACATATTTGTGGGAACTGTTTCACAAGGCGCATGAGCAGGAATACGGACACTCTTTTCCTAACAATATAATTGAAATTGTTAATATCCGCGTAACGGGTATTGGTGTTATGCCAAAAATTGAAACTCTGAAAGCCCCAGTTGGAGGAACTATGAAGCAGGCATTGATCAAGTCAGGCCAGTGTATGTTCCGCGTGGATGACAAGCTAAAATCTATGGAAACTGCCTTCTATCACCGACATTTACTCCCTGTTGACGAAGTTTTCTTTGGTCCTGCTATAATTCTTCAAAAGGATAGTACCACAGTAATTCCTCCTGGCTGGAGAGTAATCAATGATGAAGTGGGTAATCTTATTCTGACACTTAAGGGAGATCCTTGATGGAACATGTAGAAACTTCTAACCGTAGTGTTCAAATGTCTGCAAGAGTGGACCCAATAACAGGCGCTGTTATACAAGGGGCACTTGAAAATATTGCTATTGAAATGGGGCACAAGCTCATGCGTATGAGTTACTCAAGCATCATTCGTGAATCTGAAGACTTTGGTGCAGCATTAACTGATGCTGAAGGTAATCAACTTTGTGAATGCAAAATGAGCACACCACTACAATCAGGTCCCATCCCAGGATATATACGAGGTATTCAAAGTCGATTTACTGCTCGAGGTGATGTCTTCCGCCCTGGAGACGTTATTATGCATAATGATCCTTACGGAGGTGCTTCCCACGGGCCTGATGTCGGTTTCTGTGTCCCTGTATTTGATGGAGAAACACTGCTTGGATTTTCAGTAACAACTGCACATCATCTAGATATTGGCGCTCATACACCTGGTAGCGCAGGGATCGTTGATGCAGTAGATACCTACGCTGAAGGCCTGCAGTTTAAGGCGTTGAAGGTTATAGATCAGGGAGAGCGTAATGAGGCATTATGGCACGTCTTACGAGATAATATACGAATATCAGACCTTGTTGTTGGGGATATGGAAGCCCAGATCGCAGCAGCCCAAATTGGAGCACAAAGGTTTCTTGATTTAGTTCTTCAATACGGTCGTGATACTGTTGCCGGAGCAAGTCAAGATCTTATGGACTATTCTGAGCGCTTGATGCGTAAAGGAATAAAAGATATCCCTGATGGTGCTTATAAAGCTTCTACTTTAATTGATGGTTATCTGGATGATCCTGAACCCTCTAGGCGTGACCTGACGATTGCTGTCACAATCACGGTAAAAGGTGATGAAATAACAGTTGATCTTGATGGAACTGCACCACAAATTGACGACAGACCAATTAATATGCCTTTTGAAGGTACTGTGGATTGTGCTATCTGGCTGACCTTGCGTTCAATCTTATTAGACAGTGCAATATATGGCCCCATCCCACAAAATAGTGGTTTGATTAGACCTATTAAGATCATTGCACCAAAAGGTTGTCTAGCAAACCCAATTTTTCCTGCTCCCGTAATTGCTAGGTTCTGCGCGGGAAATGCTATTGCTGATACTGTGATGAAGGCTATGGGTCCGGCAGTACCGCGCCAGATTAGTGCTGGGATTGGCAATTTAACGGTTATTGCATTCAGTGGATATTCTGAAGGTAACCAATGGGTTCATATGGAAATTTTTGAAGGTAGCTATGGTGGACGCTTTGGGCTCGATGGCATGGACACCGTAGACACATTATACGCTAATACTAGGAACAATCCAATAGAAGATATAGAATCCCACTTACCATTGCGTGTAAATCGTTACGAGCTCCGTGAAGAGGTGGTTGCTGCTGGGCGCTGGCGTGGAGGCATTGGGTCGGTCCATGAATTTGTATATCTTCAGGATGGTGGTTTTTCAGTTGAAGGTGATGGACATAAATATAAACCATGGGGATTTGTTGGTGGCGAAAAAGGGCATCCTAGTAAATTGATTCAAGTCTATGAAACGGGTGAAAGCCTCTCACTCCCCTCGAAAGTACCTTATAAAAAGGCAAAAGCGGGGGATCGGTTGATATCGTTTGGTCCAAGTGGCGGCGGTTATGGTGATCCCTTCACACGTTCACCAGAAAGTGTTCTGGATAATGTACTTGATGGCTTATTATCAAAAGAAATTGCTCGTTTGAGTTATGGTGTGATTATAGTTGGAGGGCAGGTTGATAAAGATCAAACCGAACTGTTGAGAAGGAACAGAATTAAAAACTAGTAAAGCTTTAATTTGTAATTTTTAATAAATAAATTGCCAACAGAAAGGTCAACGGATGCCCAAATCTCCTGTCCAAATAAATTCAGATGAAGTTGCGGATTTTTTAAAACAATTGTCAGAAATTGGAGCGACTAAAAAAAACGGTATGTCCAGACTTGCTTACTCACCTGAATGGGTTGGTGCAATGGACCTTTGTAGTGACTGGGCCAAAAAAGCAGGGTTAGAGGTTAGAACGGATGCTGTTGGCAATTTATGGGCTCGCCTCAAAGGATTAGATGACACCTCATCGATTGTTACGGGCTCTCATATTGACAGTCAGCATAATGGTGGATGCTTTGATGGTGCTCTCGGAGCAATTGGTGGAATTCTTGCCTTAAAAGCTATTCGCAATCAGTTTGGTGTGCCAAAAAAAACTTTAGAGGCAGTCGTGCTTTGTGAGGAAGAAGCTAGCCGGTTTCCATCTGCTGGTTTTTGGGGGTCACGAGCCATAGTTGGGAAAATTTCTAAAAATGATCTTGAAACAGTTAAAACTTTTGATGGTGAACCAATATCTGATATTATGCGTGAAATTAATCTAAATCCTGATGATATTCCCAAAGCCAAACGAAATGATATTGATGTGTTTATTGAACTGCATATTGAACAAGGTCCAATACTTGAAGATGCTGGAATACCTGTTGCTATAGTTAATGCAATCACAGGAGTGGCCCATTTTGAAATCACTTTAAGTGGTTCACAAAACCATGCAGGTGCATTTCCAATGGATCTGCGTCGAGATCCAATGGCTGGTTTTGCTGAAATCACTACTAAGCTAATAGACCATGCGCATCGACTGGGTCGCCCAGCTGTTACCACAGTTGGACGTTGTCAAGTGGATCCGGGAGGACCTGCAGTAATTCCAAGTAAAGTAACATTCTCTATTGATGCACGCCATCCCAATGTTGCTTTAAGGAAGGAACTTTATAAAGTTCATCGTAATATTATTAAAGAAGTGGCAACACGCCGTAACTTAAAATATTCAATTAAGAAAATGATTGATTTGGAACCCTGTCAAAGTGATCCAGAATTAGTTTCTACATTAAAATTAGCTGCTAAATCTCAAGGCATAGATGCGTTAATTATGCCTAGTGGTGCAGGGCATGACACACAGCAAATGTCAAAAATTTCCCGGACGGCAATGGTTTTTGTACGAAGTAAAGATGGAAGAAGCCATACTCCAGAAGAATACTCTTCTCTGAGTGATTGCACGGCCGGCATTCGTGTGCTTGCCGAAGCATTAAAGACACTGGCTTATTAATTTTTTTGTAAAAACACGATAGATATAATTTATTTAAATTTATTGATTAAATTAAAAACCTCAAGCTTGAGAATAAGCAGACACGGTTAAATCTTTATATGAATCATACACTTTTTTTGATAAATGAAAGCGTAACATTATGCTATTGGCATTTCAGATTTACCAACCCACCATTCAGCTTCAGTACGCTATTTGTTAATACTCAAGTCAATCTCTCTTCACGGCCACGAACAATTTGGGAAAGCACTACCGCAATCACAAGTGCGCCACCATAAAATAAATCTTGTACAAAGGTGCTAACGCTCATGATGGAGAGGCCTGTAATACCAGTTACAAGAAAGTAGACACTAATCGTTGTTCCCCAAGGATTAAATCGGCCAGGGAGAATGCTTGTGGCACCAAGAAATGCTGCGGCGAATGCAGGCAACAAGAAGGTCATCCCAGAACTTGGATCTGCTGTACCAGTAGTGTTTTTAACACCTATTGAAGCACCACCTGATACTGACATTGCACCAGCAAATGCTGATGTCGTTACAAGCCACTTAAACGTGCCACTTCTCGGCCACGGCCAACATAGAGTAGTCGGCGGCCAAGGGCTGTATATGAAAACACATACCAGATGATAGTACACAAAATTAATGCATAATAAAAGCCAAGTGGGACACCAAAAAGACGATGAACAATTACAGCTTCTACTAGGCTGTCCGAGATGCCACTTATAGTCATCTGGTTGCCTAACCATAAAGTCAAACCATGAGCAAAGGTGCCAACGCCCATTGTTACAATAAGAGAGTTTATGCGAAAATAAACTACTAAAAACCCATTTACCGCTCCCATGAGAATCCCAACAACAAGAGTTGCCACTACTGCCATTCCAATTGGCCAGCCATTATTTACGTTCAAGACAGCCAGAACTGTTCCAGCAAAGGTCAAACCACTAGCTATCGACAAATCATAATCACCCGCTGTTAATGGAATAATTAAACCAAGAGCGAGCACCACGATTACAGATTGGGAACCCAAAATAATTGAAAAATTTGACCAAGTCAAAAAAGTCTCAGGTCTTAAAGCACCAAATATAGCAATTGTAATAATCCATACTAAAACAAGGGCAGATCGTTCAAACCAATCAACAAAGATTGCACGTGAAGAAGGTGAAAATAGTTTGTTAAACAACATATTTCTTCTTGATTTCGTCATTGAGTTATTCCTTGTGAGCTTTTCTATCAGCTTATGTAACAGGCTTGGGCGATTGATGATTTACTTATCTTATCTCCTGTAAGATGCGCGACCACCTTACCTTTACTGAATATCAGGACACGGTGACAAATAGCTGTCAGTTGTTCGTAATCTGAACTCGCACATAATATCGCAGCACCAGCATCTGCTACTTGTGTGATTTCTGAAAAAACTTGAGCACGTGCGCCCACGTCTACACCCTGAGTTGGCTCATCCAGTAAAATGAGACGTGGAGATGTCTGAAACCATTTTGCGAGTAGAGCTTTCTGTTGGTTTCCTCCACTTAGAGAGCCAAATAGAAGTTCAGGATCACTAGGGAGCACATTAAACTTCCTTATTAGTTTTTCTGAATTTCGCGTGAGGGTTGAACGCGAAAGCGCCCAGGAGGAACTCACTAGACTTAGAACTGGTTGACTTATATTTTCAACCACGCTCAGGGTTGAGATTGCACCAGAGGTTAATCGATCACCTGGTATTAGGACGCACCCCCCCACTAAGGCGTTACTTGGAGAAAGATGCCTTAATTGGTATGATTTTCCATTCAATAATAGTGTGCCTGTAATAGCTGAGGATGCTCCATAAGCAAGGTACGGTATTTCATCATAGCCAGAACCAATCAAACCAGTGAGGCCAACTATTTCACCAGGGGCAATTTCAATATTAAAATCTTTTACACTTCCACCAGTAAGTTTGGAAAGACTTATGGACGGAGGGGGTAGTATCTTTGTGGGTGCCCTCATGGCATCTAGGTCGACATGCTGACCAACTATTAACCGAATAATTTCTGCTTTACTAATTTCGGTTGTTTCAAAGGTTTTCGAAACTTTACCATCACGTAGTACGGTCACCCGCTTTGTAATTTCAAGAACTTCGTCAATATCATGTGAGACAAAAACTACGCTAGCACCATCAGTAACTATTTCTCGAATAAGCTTGAAAAGGCTCTGCACGTCGTGTGCGGGAAGGAAAGGCGTTGGCTCATCAAGAACCAAAAGACCATTGCAAGAATGCTCATCTCGCATTTTTCGAAGCTGGTCTAAACCGCGAATAATTGCAAGTTGAGCTCGTTCAACAGGTGTTAAACTAGATACTGCTGAGAGAGGGTCAAGGTTAAGGTCATAACGCTTAAAAATAGAGCGAGCTCGTTGAGCCTCTTTCTGCCAATCTATAAACATAGTTTTACTTACAGCTAAGTTTGATAACATTAAATTTTCTAGAACTGTAAGTGATTCCATAAGACCAAGGTTTTGATGGACAAAACTTATGCCATATTCATACAGCGCTGCCTGATTTATCGGTAGATTAACTTGGCGCCCATTTATTTTAATAAAATTCAAACTGTCGGGAATATGAAACCCAGAAAGAACTTTTATAAGTGTCGATTTCCCAGAACCATTTTGACCTAAAAGGCCGTGAACCTCACCCGGATAGATTGATAAACTCACATCATTCAGTGCTTGAACGCCTCCAAAATTCTTAGAGAGGCGTTCAATCTGTAAAACGGGATCTAAAGTAATGCCCCGTTTTTCTTTCTTTTCTAGAATTATTTGAGTTTCCAAAGTTTACGGTATCCATCAATATAAGCATCTCCGTAACCCGTTGAAACTTCCGGAGGATTACCAGCTGTATCAGCATTATTCTGATCAAATATTAATAGTGGAATTTTTGCATCACTAACTTCAGGAAGATCACACAGCATTCGCATCTCAGAGTCAATTATTCCATGAGCTATCCAGTCAAGGTTCTCACCAACGTCCATCTCAATTTTCCCATCTTGGATCATCTTTAGAGCAAACGGTGTGCCATTAAAAGTTGCTACCTTAACCTGATCTGATCGACCGGCAATAGTAATTGCAGGTACTACCCAAAGGTTCATAACATCGTAAATAGGAATTATATAATTAAGCGTCGGATCGGCTGCCAAAGCACCTTGAACTATGGACCCCGTTCTTGTTGCTAAGTCTGGGATGGAGACATTTTTATAAACAAAGTTACAGTTTGGACATTTGGAAAATTCTTCTTCAATACCAGACATCATAGATTCTGTTGATAATACATCGTTAATTCCAATCACGAGTGCATTAGCTTTGCCATCCGTTTTCCAAATAGCCCAATCTGCAAGAAGTGCGCCAGCTCTTTTGTAATCAATTGGCACGCCAGACACACCTTCTGGTAAGATTTGTTCAAACCCTGTTAGGTGTGAAGCAACTACCTTAATGCCTGCAGCATTTGCCGCCTTCACTTGTGGTGCAAGGAATCGGGGGTCAGCTCCAGCAAGAAGATCTATCATGTCATACTTATTATTTATAGCATAATCAAAACCCTGTACCCATTGGGTTGGTTGACCTTGATTTTCCCAAATTTTTAAATCAAAACCAATAGTCTTTGCAACTTTACTCATAGAATCCCCAATGGTTTTTACAAAAGGAACACCACTTGATGCCGGAATGGAAAGAATTGATTTCCCCTTCATGCATGCCGCTGCGTCAAAGGCTTCTCCAGGCGCTTCAAATGTAGGAAGCTCGCGGTATGCAGCGAGTTGTTGATTTGCCCTAGTTGCTTCAGGACTTTCAGCAAGAGCTGCTCCAAATCCTGTTATTTGTGTTGCCACAATAGTGGCGGTTACATATTTAAAAAAAAGTTTTAAAATTCTCATGACATCTCCCTTTCATTTCGATGCTATCTATTCAAAATCGCCCTATTAAAGACAAATTTGTAAAATAGATTTTGACAGCAACAAAATAGTTTCAATAAATAATATTAATAACTTCATCCGACTCATTCAGACTTATTCATTTTCTAATAATTTGTGGAAAATGTGACGTAGAATTAAAACCCGTTACATTTTGGATTTAGTAACTTTATCAAATTTTATAATTCGCACAAAAAAAGGCCAAGCGAATATTATTTCCACTAAGGCCTTATTGCCTTTGATTGAACAGGCTACGGTGCCTATGCAGGTTTGATGTTAAACAAGCTTCTTTTTTTGTCAAGCTAGTCTTTAAGACTAAACCTGCCTAAGGCATCGTTTGCCAGTTTTCTTGTTAGATCCGCGGCTCTTAAAGCAACTATCAAATTTTACTAAGAGTTTATTTCATAATACGAATTTCGTATTTGACCTAGGGTCAAATTACTTTTTATGAAGAAAAAACCGCAATTTTCTTAATTTTTAAAAAAAGCTTGCGAATTTCATACTTTAAGCGTTAATATAAAATATGTTAATAGCTGGCTAAGTGAAAATTATTTAGATGGCTTTCAAATGATGGAAGAATTTTACAATTATAGGATTGTCTGGGGAAAAAGTTTTGTATTAAGTTTACGTTAATTAGTCGTCATAATAATAAAATATAAAGTTTATTCCTAAAGAAGCTTTGAAGAATAAAATATTTTTTAGAATAGTCACTTGATATGAAGCTAATTAATCATAAAAAAAATAAAAAAGTGAATTCAAAAGCACCTATGATTATTAATGATCTTAGGTCACTGACAGTGCTGATCGTTTATCCTAAAAGTATAGAAGGTGAGGAGCTTTGGGAACATTTAACGAGGATAGGCTGTCAAATTCAAACTTGTTGGCCACCTCCTATAGAAATTCCTAAAAATATAGATATAGTATTTTTGTTTGTTAGACCAATTGTTGAAGGGGAATACACATTCAATTGGAACACAGAAAAACCTCCAGCTATACTTATAGGCATAGTTGATTATGAAAATCCTACTATGTTAGAGACAATTTTATCATTGCAGGCTCAAGCAGTTATTGGTTTGCCCCTAAAACCCTTTGGGATACTCGCAAATATTATGCTAAGTGTAACGAACCATAGGCGAGAGATTAAAATTAGTGATAGGCTAGCTAGAGTAAATTCGAAAATGAAAGCCTATAGGGAGATTGATAAAGCGAAGTTATTTTTGATGCATTCAAGAAATATCACCGAGGATAGCGCATACGAGTTTATAAGAGAGCAAGCGATGAATAAGCGAACAACTATTGAAGCGATTTCGGTGGCAATTATAAGTGCTAATGAGCTATTAAATGTACCCTTAAGGTAGAAAATTAGCCTGGTAACTTTTACATACAGAAAATATTGATAAATATATAAAATATTATTATATGAAAATATTAGTTTAGCTCAATCTGTAGAATTTACTTCCCATTAAAAATTTATAAGTCATTTTATTAATTCAACAGATAATAGATAAATTGAATAAATACTCTAAATACTTAAAAGATCTTAGAAATTCAAGACAATGAAATAGTTTATAAAAATTATTAATGGATTAATGTTACGTCTAGTAATACCTTAGATCAAATCTATAAGAGTACTGATAATACGATCTAGTTAACTAAGAAAGAAATTGAATGATTGAACAAGATCATCATGATGACCGACTTCGGGAAGAATGTGGTGTATTTGGAATATTTGGCCATCCAGATGCAGCTGCATTAACAGCTCTTGGCTTACATGCATTGCAGCATCGAGGGCAAGAGTCTGCTGGAATTGTAAGTTATGATGATGCGCACTTTCATGCAGAAAGAAGAATGGGTCTTGTAAGTGAGAACTTTACGAAGGCAAGTGTCCTTAATCGACTGCCAGGAAATTCAGCAATTGGACATGTTAGATACTCAACAACTGGTGGTACTGTCTTAAGAAACGTTCAACCTTTATTTGCAGACCTAGCAGTTGGAGGTTTTGCAATTGCCCATAATGGAAACTTAACAAATGGCTTGAGCTTAAGAGAAGATCTCGTAAAAGCTGGTGCAATTTTTCAATCAACTTCTGATACTGAAGCAATTTTGCAGTTAGTCGCAAGATCAAAAAAAGGAAATACTGTAGCTCGATTTATTGATGCATTATTTCAGATAGAGGGCGCTTATGCCCTTGTCACTTTAACGAACAAAAAATTAATTGGAGTACGTGATCCACTAGGAATTAGGCCATTGGTCATTGGTGAGCTTGATGGGTATTATATATTAGCATCTGAAACCTGTGCATTTGACATCATTGGTGCAACTTTTATCCGGGAAGTGGAAAATGGAGAAATGGTAGTTATTACTAATTCAGGTATTGAAAGTATAAAACCATTTCCACCGATGAAGGCTAGGCCATGTGTTTTTGAGTATATATACTTTTCTCGTCCAGACAGTTCAGTTGGAGGGCTAAGTGTTTATGAATGTCGAAAAGCATTTGGTAGACAGCTTGCAATAGAAACACCAATAAATGTTGATCTAGTTATCCCAGTTCCAGATAGTGGGGTGCCTGCAGCCATAGGATATGCTGAAGCTTCAGGGATACCGTTTGAATTGGGTATTATAAGAAACCATTATGTTGGACGAACATTTATTGAACCTAGTCAAAAAATTAGAAGTTTAGGTGTAAAATTAAAACTATAATGCAAATCGGATTTTAGTCGCAGGTAAAAGGGTCGTTTTAATTGATGATTCAATTGTAAGTGGTACCACTTCTATAAAGATAGTGCGAATGATGCGTGACGCCGGAGCTACAGAAGTTCATATGCGGATAGCTTCGCCACCAATCAAATTTCCAGATTACTATGGAATAGATACGCCGGTCAAAGAACAGTTATTAGCGGCCAATAAATCGATGGAAGAGATGCGAGACTTCATTGGTGTGGATAGTTTGGCTTTTTTAACTGTTGATGGTCTATATAAAGCTATGGGACACGAGGGCGGGCGCGATCCAAAAGATCCTTTTTATACGGATCACTGTTTCACTGGAGATTATCCAACCAAGCTTCGTGATTTTAATCGAGAAGATGATATTAGGCAGCCTTCACTTTTGTCGGAGCTTGGTAAAGAATTAGTTTAACGTATTGGTTATTGCATGTATATTTTATTCAATCTTCATAGTAGTGACCGCTTCGAGAGTAAGCTTCATCTTCTGGAGTGAAGTGAGGTGCGACATCAATCAGATTTGGATTGTAATGATAAGTATCTTGAAGAAACCCAGAAGCTAAGATTTCTTTTTCCAATTGATTTAATGTTTCCCCAAATCTACTCTTACAAGATTTAAATAAGTCATTATTTTGGGTATCAATAGCATATTGGATTTCATCTCTGAGCGTCTGAAGCTTTGAAACTGGGTGTAATAAATTATATACTTTATAAATTCGTGAAACTTCTATTGATATTTTTGAAAAAGCGTGGGCTCGTTCTAATTCTGTATCTAGACTTGGCCAATACCTATTCGTGTATAATGGATCTTTCTCCGTATTGAACCATTCTTCGCTTCTAGCTATCGAAGAGGATACGGTATTATGTAATTTCCAAATAAATAAACGCATTTTTTCAGCAGAAGATATTGTTGATAGCTTGTCTTCTAATGAAATGGTTAAGTCCATTTCATTGCTATTAAATCCTAAAAATAGATATTCCAAAGGATATCTTTTTATTTCCTTGTTTTGCACAACATACAGGTTGAGATGGTATCGACAATATGGACAGGGATAAACTGTTGCGAGTGATCGAAAAAAGTTTTTGAAATCTTCTATAAAGTCAACTTGTGGTGTTTTCTGATTGCATGCAATTTCTGCCATTGTATGCATGAAACGCCAGGTTGCCGGACCTATATAATAAGGAAAACTAATCCGCATTTCTGATAATTCAATATCATTACGTTTCAAATATAGATCAATAAATGTTACATATTCACAAAGATATCCATCATTTCGCCCAAACTCTTCTCTCTCACGTCTTTTTTGAACACCGTTTAAGTAATGCTCTGATAATCTCCAGGCCTGCTTTAAACTTTTCTTCACTTTAAGTGAATTTTTTAAGAAATGTTCGTTTAAGTCTAGTGCATATGGTGTGAAATCTCCATTTGATACACAATCGTTAAACCAATTGTCTAAATCACTTTCTGTCTCTTGTTCTGATTTTCTCAACTCTTCATTTGTATGTGCTGAACAAACTTTTAATAATTGTGGCATGAATTCTTCGTACCAAAATTTCACTGGCATTATTGATCCGGGTACATGCACCCTGCATCATCTACAATTACTCTTTGCCAGGATTCAATAAAGTTTTCGTTTATTTCATTTAAGTCTGATTTGGATTTTGATAATTTACCCAACTCATGTAATTCTTCTTTTAAGCGTAACCTATTTATTTCGTTCATTGCCATTTCAGAATGGTCAATTGAGAAGTGATCTTCACCGTCAATCCCAATACTTAAAGTCATCTCTATTATTGAAAGAAATAATTGATGCTCATCTTCGGTTTCGAGCTCTTCATTTTCTAGGAGATTTTCGGCAAGCTGCATGTGTTCATCTTTGTCTAAAATTTCCCAATCCAGTATTCTGCTTTTTAATGATTGATATTCTTTTGTTACGATTTCAGTTAACTTCGTAGCTTCAAAGATAACTTTATCTTCTATAACCCCACTATCAATATACAATCGAGTAACCCGATCAACAAAAGATACAAAATTAGTAATAGAATAGGGTAGGTTGTAAGCTCTTAAATGCGTTTCAGAATTGGCTGTATAACTTGCTCTAAAGCACCTATAAGCTGCTCCTTGTATCAGTCTAAAAAATCCAATTTGAAGTTGAAGTGGAGAAGTGCCTGAAATATCTACTTTTTCATCATCTGATTGTATAAATTCTGGTGTTATTTGGTTTGCTGGTTTTTGTTTTGAAGTTTCTTCCATCTTATGAATAACAGAGAACATCTGAGAATTTTTAGAAGTTGATTTTGGTAAGAAGTTAATAAAGTCTTTTTGAGTGGCTTCTCCCAAACCAGATGCATCAACTTTAGAAAAAATTTTCTTGATAATATCTAGATCAGGTATGATTAATTGCGCTACCTTTGTAAGGTTGTCTTCGTTAATAGTTTTTCCACCATCTGATGATAGCTGTTGAAATGCCACTTGTGCTTTAAAAGTTGGATCTTCTCCTAAGGCAGCAAGAAGGCAAAGAAATTTTATAATTTATATTTTCGTGGATATGCCTCGTCTTAAAAGTATCTGAAAGTTCTTTTTTATTTAATATCTTAATAAAATTTGGAAGAGAGTGTACTAGTAGCTTTGATGAAATCTGTTCTTTTTCATTCTGGCTAGAAACTAATTTAGTCCATATTTCTTTTGCTGTCTCAATGTCCGAACAATTTAATGGAGTATTAACCATGATCCTGAGCTTTCTATCTTTTTATTAGAATTAGCATATTTTTATTTTGTTTGAATAGTATTTATTGGTTACTTCTCGTAACCACCAGAGGTCAATTCTTTAATTTAATAAATTTTGAAAGCTACAAAAAGTTGCAGGTAATAATTCATAGATTTCTTATCAACTTAAACAATAAGTACAAATATTTCTTATTATTATTTTATGTTAAATCAAACCGATCACTGTTCATTACTTTTGACCAAGCCGCAACAAAGTCTTTAGTGAAGGCTTCTTTGCCATCATCAGAGGCGTAAACCTCCGAAATTGCTCGAAGCTGAGAGTTTGATCCCAATGCAAGGTCCACAGAAGTACCAGTCCATTTTAATTCTCCAGAGGATCGATCATATCCCTCAAATACTTCGTCTGAATCATTAGACCTTTTCCATTCGGTAGACATATCAATCAGATTTACAAAAAAGTCGTTACTTAATGTTTCTGGGCTCTTAGTGAATACACCATGCTTAGAATTTGCCATATTAGCGTCAAGAACTCTCATTCCGCCAATAAGCACTGTCATCTCAGGTGCTGTTAAATTTAGCATTTGAGCTTTATCAATTAAGAGCACCACCGCCACGTGGCTGTCCATGTTCTATGTAATTACGAAAGCCATCCGCTTTTGGTTCAAGAACGGCAAATGACTCAACATCAGTCTGCTCTTGTGACGCGTCTGTTCTACCAGGTGCGAAAGGTACTTCTAAATTATGACCAGCCTTACTCGCCGCCGCTTCAACAGCAGCACAACCACCAAGTACTATCACATCTGATAAAGATATTAATTTACCATTTGCTTGTTTGCCATTAAATGCTGTTTGAATTTCCTCCAGTGTATTCAGCGCTTTGTTTAATTCACTAGGATTATTAACAGCCCAATTCTTTTGTGGTTCTAAACGAATACGTGCTCCGTTTGCTCCACCTCTTTTGTCAGTTCCACGATAGGTGGCAGCAGATGCCCATGCCGTTTGCACTAATTGCGAAATTGATAAGTTGGATTTAAGAATTGTTTCTTTCAACGCGGCAACATCATTTTCATTAACCAAATCGTGATTAATGTTTGGAATCGGATCTTGCCAAAGCTGTGCTTCTGATGGAACTAATGAGCCCAAATCCT
>CAJJAK010000011.1 GCA_905182165.1 uncultured Paracoccaceae bacterium
AAAGCTATGAACTATACGGTTGCTACACTTGCTGACACTGCTAAAATTGAAGCTGAAATGGATGTGTCAAAACGCTGGGAAGAAAAAACAGTGTATGAACAGCTTCGTAAGACAGCAAAAAAGTTTCCAAATAGGCCGGCAGTAAGTTTCCAATTAAAGTCTGGATTCAAAGATAAAGCAACGACGTTAAATTGGGATAATTTAGTAAAAAAAGTAACTCAAGCTGCAAATCTTTTTAGATCTTTGGGCATCGAGCAAAACGATGTGGTTGCTTATTTGCTTCCAACAAGTCACGAGACATTGATAACTCTAATGGGTGGGATGACTGCGGGTATTGTTGCGCCAATAAATCCAACGCTAGAACCTTCTCAGATTGCTGCATTGTTGCGTGAAACTGGGGCAAAGGTCTTGGTAACAATACGCGCATTTCCAAAGTCAGATGTTGCCCAGTTAGCAGCTGAAGCAGTTTTGCAAGCTCCTAATGTAAAAACTGTGGTTGAAATTGATTTGCTTCCTCATTTAAGCCCGCCGCTATCATGGATAGTTCCATTAATAAGACCGAAAAATCCAATTAACCATTCTGCAAATATAATAGAATTTAATTCTGCACTAAGTAGCATGAGATCAGATGAATTGGATTTTAAAGAGGGCCAAGAAGACCATTATTGTGCATATTTTCATACTGGTGGCACTACTGGAATGCCAAAAATTGCGCAACACCGACATTCTGGTGTTTTGTACAATGGGTGGTTGGGAGACGCCGTATTGTACACAGAAAAAGATGTATTACTCTGTCCTTTGCCACTATTTCACGTTTTTGCAGCTTACCCAATATGGGCTGGATGTTTAGTATCAGGAGCCCATATGGTTTTACCCACACCAGCAGGATATCGTGGAGATGGGGTGTTTGATGATTTCTGGAAACTAATAGAGCGTTGGGAAGCCACATTCATGGTTACTGTTCCAACGGCTGCTTCTCAGTTACTACAAAGACCAGTCAACGCGGATATTTCATCCTTAAATGCAGCTTTTTGTGGGTCTGCTCCAATGCCAGTAGAATTATTTAAACGTTTCCAAGAGGTGACAGGTGTTGAGATAATCGAAGGCTATGGCCTTACAGAAGCAACGTGCTTAGTTAGCTGTAATCCTAAAGATGGCCTACGTAAGGTGGGCTCAATCGGTATTCCTTTACCATACACTAAAGTGCGTATCCTTGATTGTCAGGAAAATGGGGAAATAATACGTGAAATGGAAATAGATGAGATTGGTGAGATTTGTATTTCCAATGCTGGCATCAATGTCGGTGAAACTTATACAGAAAAAGCAAAAAATGCTGGGCTTTATGCTGATAAGGTATTTTTCAGAACGGGTGACTTAGGTAGAATTGATGAAGATGGTTACCTTTGGATTACAGGGAGAGCCAAGGATTTGATTATTCGTAGTGGCCACAATATTGACCCAGCGTTAATCGAAGAGGCGTTAGCTGGACATCCCTCGATTGCGATGGCTGGAGCGATAGGGCAGCCTGACGAAAAAACTGGAGAAATGCCGTGTGCTTATGTAGAATTAAATGCTGGTGCTTCCGTAACGATAGAAGAACTATTTGAATTTTCGAATAAGCATGTTCCAGAACGAGCGGCACGTCCAAAATATATTGAGATTATAGATGAGCTTCCTAAAACAGCGGTTGGTAAAATATTCAAACCTCAGTTAAGAAAACTTGCAATCAAGAGAGTATATGATGAAAAACTTCTTGAGGATGGTCTAGATGTAACTGTTAAGGAAGTGCTTGAAGATAAAAAGCTTGGTTTAACAGCGCATTTGAACAAAGCAACATATGATATTGATGATATGCTAATAAAAAAATCTTTAGGAAACTTAATAAGGCCTTGGACTTGGTCTGAATAATTGACGTAGCTTTATTCACTCTTTGTTTTGTACATTCTTAGTTTGAAACTGGGGTTTAATGCCTCCATTTTTTGTGATACGTGATTGTTTAAAGCAGAAAGAGTGACATTAATAATTTAGGCAAATATGAATTAAAATAATAATCTGTATTAAAAAATAATATGATGCCAACTTTTAAAAATTAAATTAATTTGTAACTATTAAACCTTCATGGTTTGTTTAAGGAATGGGAAATATGAGTAGTAATGATTTTGTTGTAGATCAGTTTGTTGTGTACCCTTCTCACGGAGTCGGGAAAATTACGGCAATAGAGGAGCAAGAAATTGCTGGTATATCTATGGAGTTATTTGTAATTGATTTTGCAAAAGATAAAATGACCTTACGCGTTCCTACTGCCAAAGGCAGCTCTGTTGGGATGCGAAGTTTGGCTAGCCCAGAATTAGTTTCTAAGGTAAAAGCTAGGGTTAGAGGTCGAGCTAGGGTCAAACGAGCAATGTGGTCACGTCGAGCGCAAGAGTACGAGCAGAAAATAAATTCAGGAGATTTGATTGCAATAGCAGAAGTAGTACGCGATTTGCATCGCAAGGACGATCAACGAGAGCAATCCTATTCAGAAAGACAACTTTATGAAGCTGCACTTGAAAGATTAACACGTGAGATCGCGGCAGTTGATCGAGCTGAGGAGGGTGTGGCTCAAACAAAGATAGAGGAGGTTTTGACTTCTCGAGGAGGTTAATAAACTGAAATTTAGTTTATTATTAAAATCCCGGCTAATGAAGCTAAAGCCATCAATTCTGCAGCTTGTTGAGAAGCTCCTAATATATCGCCAGTTTGACCACCAATCTTTTTATATGCTGTAAAAAAGATTGGGAATGCCCCTAGACATGCGCAAAGTACTACTAATAATCCTAAAATACCTACACTTACTAAGCACGCCAATGTACCAATTACAGCAGCAACGATTAAAGAAAATTGCGGTGGCTTTCCAACAGAAACGGATAACCCATCACTTCGGGCGTGTTGCATAAAAACCATTGCTCCTACCATTGGAACTCTACTTATAGCTCCTGCGGCAACTAAGGGCCAGAAAAGTGTCTCTATTTTTATGAGATCATTTATTGATGCATAACGGCCAATTATAACTAAAATTAATGCTATTGCCCCAAAACTACCTATTCGACTGTCTTTCATTATAGTAAGGATGCTATCTTTGTTTTTACCACCCCAAAGACCGTCAGCAGCATCACTTAGTCCATCTTCATGCATTCCACCTGTTATGATTGCCATGGTTATTAGAGATAATATTGCACAAATCGAAAATGGTAACCCAAAGAAATTAGCAATATTTGCTATTAAAGCTGCAAATGCCCCAATTAACGCACCAACCAAAGGGTATGCCCAAGTAGCTTGCTTTGCCCTTTCATCGACGTCTTGATGGTCTAAGTTTACAGGAATTCTTGTTAATAAACTAAGTGCTATTAAGATGTCACTTAATCTCAGGTCAAAAATATTATTGTTGTATTTATTCATTTCAAAGTCCAAAAACGTAGTTTATTATCCGCTAATTTATATGTAATACGTATTGAATTTAACAATCAAGTAATCTGGATATAATATATGATCAACAAAACAAACAACTCTATAAGTAAACAAGATATTTTAGAATTGATAGGTTCGGCTCCTAATCTAGATGAAGAGACTGTTAAAAGTGCAAGCGATAGAAATTCTTTACTCACTAAACCCCCTGGAGCTCTTGGGCGTTTAGAAGAAATAGCAATATGGTATTGTGGCTGGAGGCAAGATGATAAAGCATCGATAAATAACCCACAGGTGATAGTTTTTGCTGGAAATCATGGGGTTGCATCTCTGGGAGTTTCTGCTTTTCCGCAAGAGGTTACATCACAAATGGTTTTGAATTTCAAACATGAAGGTGCTGCTATTAATCAATTATGCAAAGTAGCTGGTGCTACCTTAAATGTGTATTCTTTGGAACTGGATAAACCAACTAACGATTTTACAAAAGAGGCTGCACTTTCATCAGATGAATTTGAAACAGCGTCTCGACGTGCTCTTCAATAACTCAACTGACTTATTAGTTGTTGGTGAAATGGGAATTGGAAACTCGACCTCTGCTGCTGCAGTGGCTTGTTGCTTATTTGGTGGTGGTTCTGAAGATTGGGTTGGTCGAGGAACTGGGGTGACTGATGAAGGTCTATCCCTTAAGGCAAAAGTTGTGAGAGAGGGTATGAAAGCTAATGCGAGTGCCTTGTCTGATCCACTGGAAATTTTGAGATGTTTGGGGGGTAGGGAGATGGTCGCAATGGTGGGTGCTATCTCTAGAGCTCGCTCTTTAAGAATCCCTGTGATTTTGGATGGTTTTATTTGTAGTGCTTCGGCGGCTGTGCTGGAGAAATATAAATTTGGTTCGTTGGATCATTGTGTTGCTGGCCATCTGTCTTCTGAAGGTGCTCACTCAAAAATTTTAGAACAACTAAATAAGAAACCTTTGTTAGATTTGAATTTAAGGCTGGGTGAGGCGTCTGGTGGAGCATTAGCAATTAACATTATCAAATCTGCGCTTGCCTGTCATAGTGGAATGGCTACCTTCGAAGAAGCAGCTGTTTCAGAGAAAAGCTAGAATATCATGAGTAATCAGTTGATATGGATAAGTACCTAAAGGCGCATTTATTTAAAATAAATTTTTATTATTTACTTTTATGAAGACCTTGAAGTTGAAGGTCAAAACCTTCTTCAATATGTTTTGTAAAAACTTCTAAGGTCTCTGTTTTATCTCCAGTTTCTATAACATCGACTAACTCCATATGATCACCGAGAGATTGCTTTAAATCCACATTCTCAATCGCTGCAAATATTGGGAACACATTGGCTTTGCCCCAAATCATATTGAACATTTGAATAAGAAATCTATTGTCCGCAAGTTCAACAAACTTAAAATGAATGTTTCTATTAGCTTCGAAATAAGCTCTTGCCGTATGAACTTTTAAATCTTCTTCTTTAATGATTGTTTGCCGTAGTGCCTCTATATCCAGTGGGTTATTTTTACTGGCAAGTATACGAGCACACTGCCCTTCTATAGCGGCTCTAGATTGATAGAGTTCGCGGACTTCTTTATCGCCCATTTCATAAATTTTGAAACTTCCACGATTGGTAACTTCCAAAACACCTTCTTGTTCTAAACGCATTAGTGCTTCTCGAACAGGGGTTCGGCTAATTTGCAATTCTGCCGCAAGTTTTTCTTGAATTAATCTATCTTCAGCTACTATATCTCTATTAACGATAGCATTTATGATTTGATCGTAGACTTGGTCTGCCAATCGCCGCCTTGCTGGTTGAATGCTTTTAAGTGCCAAGGTAAACCTCTATTTTTTTGTTCGTACTTGATTTATGTAGCGCCAAGTATACTTATTACAAATCGTATATCTTAATTCTTGTCATTGTACAATGCATACTGTATACAGTATACATAAATGAATAAGTGAATTAATTTTTCTTACATTAAAGGGAGCAATTTATGTGCGGGATCGCTGGTAGAATTTTGGGAGCTCCTGGGACGGTGGGAAAAGATCTAGTGGATCTAATGGATGCCCAAGCACACAGAGGTGCTGATAGTACTGGATTTGCTATCTATGGTATACCACGTGAAACTGGTTATGTCTCTAAGAGGTATGGGATTTTCACGTGAAAAAGTGGATTCTGATCTCTCAAATTTTACTAATATTTTGCGTGATAATGGGTCTGATTTTTTAAAAGATCCAGAAATTTTAATAGATTCTAATAAGCATTATTGTTTTAGGATGGAAATTTCTGATCCAAAAGATTTGTCAGCATGGATTGCTGATGCTGATTCTTTGGCGAATAGTATAGAAATCCAATCTTGCGGCCGGTCTCTCGAAATTATAAAAGATACTGGTGGAGCATCAGCTGTAGCAGATAAACACAATGTCAGGGACATGATAGGTACACACGGCCTTGGGCATGCAAGGTTAGCTACTGAAAGTTCTGTTTTACCAAACGCAAGCCATCCCTTTTGGGCGAGACCATTTTCTGATGTTGCAATTGTTCATAATGGGCAAATAACAGATTACTTTACCTGGAAAGAAAAGCTGAAAAGAAAGGGTTATCGATTTTTGACTGAAAACGATAGCGAGCTTATTGCTATTTGGGTTTCTGACCAAATGAAATCCGGTCTTTCGATGGAACAAGCTTTAAAAAAATCACTAACGTCTATTGATGGGTGTTTTACTTATATGATTGCGAGTACAAATGAAATTGGGTTTGCTAAAGACAGGTTTGCACTAAAACCTTTGGTGGTTATTGATGAAAGTGGTAATCTGGCTGCTGCAACTGAAGAGCAAGCTGTAAGACGGATCTTTAAAGGTGAAAATGATGTTATTAATTATGATGGCCCAAGTCTCACGGGTATTTGGGGTATCGGAAATAGGAGCCTTGCAGCATGAGCGAAGTAATCGTTGAGGTTGGGGATCGTCACATTCGTGAAATCAATGAAGAAATTCAAGATCTTTGTCGAAAAAATAAGAAAATTCGAATTATAAATACATTATCACGGCATAATCTAGGTATTGGTTTACCGCCTAATTGTGAATTATCTTTTGAAGGAAGTGTTGGGTATTTTTGTGGAGGTTTAAATACAGGTGCAAAACTATCAATTGAACGTAACGCTGGCTGGGCCTGTGGAGAGGGAATGTCTGATGGCATGATTACAGTTGGAGGTTATGCAGGTATGTCTGTCGGTGCAGCAATGATAGGTGGAACAATTCATGTTAAGGGTAACTCTGGGCCACGTTGTGGAGTAGCAATGAAAGGCGGTAATATCATTGTTGAAGGTAAGATCGGCTATCAATCTGGTTTTATGGCGCATTCTGGTAAAATAATAGCGCTAGGAGGAGCAGGAGATAGCTGTGCTGATGCGCTTTGGGCTGGAGAAGTATGGGTTGCTGGTCCTATCGATGGTTTGGGTGTGGATGTGAATGTTGTGGAGCCAACTGCGGAGGAGGTTTCGGAAGTTGACGATATTTTGAAACCTTTGGGTTTGCAAGATTCGTCGAGAGATTGGCGTAAGATGGTATCAGGCCAGCGCTTATGGTATTTTGAAAGTAGGGATGCAAATGCATGGCTCATGATTTAGATAAACCTTATGAATATCCTTTTGAGGTAGCTTCAGAAGATGAAATAAAATTTTCCAAAGGTGCAATTAAAGGACGTCCTGCGGGGGTCCCCTCTTCTTATGATGAGGGTGGTTCAACGCGTTGGACTCCGGACGCTATAGCGGAAGTTCACTCCAGGCAAAGGAAGTGCTGTGTTTATTCATTTAACAAACAATTACCCACATTTGATGATCTAACTTTTGTGCCAGCAACTATGACACGTTTGCCTTTAGAGGGTTATCGCGAAAGTTGTGATTCCACTACGGTTTTAGGTGCTGGAAGAGGGTTAGTAGAGAAACCTTTAAAATTAAAAATCCCTATTTATATTGCTTCAATGTCCTTTGGTGCATTGTCAGCGAATGCGAAAGCCTCTCTTGGCTACGGTGCTTCTAAAGTGGGCACAATGACATGCACTGGGGAGGGTGGAATGCTAGAGGAAGAGCGTGCAGCCTCTCAAAGACTTTTGTATCAAATGTCTCCAGCAAGATATGGTGTTGATTTAGACCACCTTCGACGGGCTGATGCTTTAGAGATTGTTGTTGGTCAGGGAGCAAAGCCAGGTACAGGAGGGCTATTGCTTGGCATGAAAGTGAGCCCAAGAGTTTCTAAAATGCGAACTTTACCTGAAGGTGTTGATCAAAGATCTACAATTAGGCATCCAGATTTTATGGGTGCAGATGATTTGTCGGTAAAAATAGAAGAATTAAGAATTGCCACTAATTACCAAGTTCCAATTTTTATTAAAATGGGTGCTACTAGACCTCGTTTTGATGTTGCTGTTGCCGCAAAAGCTGGTGCAGATGTTGTTGTTGTAGATGGTGCTGAAGGTGGCACTGGCGCGTCACCTGAAATGCTATTGAACCATACTGGAATTCCAACAATGAGTGCTATCCGTGCTGCAAGAGAAGCACTTGACGAATGTGGCATGTCTGGAAAAGTTGATTTAGTTGCTGCTGGAGGTATCAGAACAGGTGTAGATGCTGCAAAATGTTTAGCACTGGGCGCTGATGCTGTGATGATTGGCAATGGTGCGATGATTGCAATGGGTTGTAATTCACCAAGGTATGAAGATGATTATTCGGCACTTGGAACTTCACCGGGTGCATGTCATCATTGCCACACGGGCCTTTGTCCAGTTGGTATCGCGACGCAAGATGCTGAGCTTGAGAAAAGAATGAATCCTCACGCTGGAGCGGAGCGAGTTGCTCGCTACTTAACGGCCATGACTATGGAGATAACTGCTTTGGCGAAGGCCTGTGGTAAATCATCTGTTCACAATTTAGAAGTTGAGGATTTACGAGCTCTCTCTTTTCAAGCGTCCGCTTTTACTGGAGTAAAGATGGCTGGGATAGATAGGGCATTTGACTGGTAGATAATATAAAAAATATTCTAAATTTTGAAGTATAAATTTTAAAACCTAAAAATAAACTATAATACATATCCTTCTCCAGACGCCCTCACTGTTAGGTCAGCTATTGCAACCCCTAAAGGTTGATTTATTGTGTACACAATCTGTTCGGCAAGATGTTCTGGGCTTAAAGCATAGTATTCGATATCGTTTGCATCACTATTTTTGGGCGGTAAAATTCCAGCATCGTAATCATCCATCATCTTTATGTAATTCAGCGCATTTTGACCTAAGATGCCAACAATTGCATCCTCATTTATTATTCCTGCACCCAATCCAGTTCCACGTACACCAGTTGGCTTGATTATTGTGACTTTTATTTTGCCTTGAGATTCTACTCTAAGAGATTCTGAAAGAAAGTTTACAGCAGCTTTTGTCGCTCCGTATACACCTGCCCCTGCCACTGGATAGTTTCCGTATATAGAGGATATATTTACTACGTGCCCACTTCCTTGCAAAATCATTTGATCGTATGCTGAAACAATCCCATTTAGCACACCTTTTATATTAATATCGATACAGTTATCCCAAGGTTTTGTTGCTTTTATGTGGTCTGCATAAAAAGCTAAAGGCATTGTGCCTGCATTATTTATTAATACATCAATTCGGCCAAATTTATTTTTTGTTTTAACCATTTAAAAATTTCATTTGGGTTAAACTAGTAACATCAGCTTCAACATTTACTAATATGATGTTTCTAGTTTGTACATAATCTTTGGTATTCTTTAATTCAATTTTATTGATGTCACATCTTACAACCATTGCCTCCAATTCCAAGCATTTTAGAGCCACAAGTCGTCCAAATCCACTTGCTGCACCTGTAACAACAACTACTTTGTTTCTTAAGTGATTTTGCATTTTTAAAATATAACTCCTAAAAATAGTTAATTCAGCGAGCACTTCTTACAGTTTTAAAGACTTTACCTACCAGATGGGCTTTCTTTCGGGCTGAGTTTTTTACGTCCTGCCACCTTAAACCGATCTGCTGTTCCATAATCACCCATTGCTACACCAGAAACGAATTCACCAAAAATGGGGCCATGTTTGAACAAGTGTCCTGAGCAACCGCCTGCAAAAAGAACATTTTGATGTTCAGGATGCCAATCAACTACAAAGTGGGTATCTGGCGTCATAATAATTTGATTAAATTTTGAATCTACCACCTTTTCCCCCTCTAATAACGGAAATCTATGTTTTATATAACTTTGGGTCCTTGCAAGTGCTTCTCGCCTGATTAATCTCTCATCATTATCCAAATCAATTTTTTCAGGAATTGCTATCATCGCTTTTATTCCTGAACCTTCACTAGAAGGAATACCAAAAGAGTTTTGCCCATGATCAATCCAGCATGGCATCTTTTCTTTATCAAAGGCATCACTTCCATTAGGGGTTGATGTGTAAAAAACAGGTAACCCTATTATTGACGAAATTGGTTTAATTGTTTTTGGAAACATTTCTGACATCCAGGCTCCTGTTGAGATGACTATTACATCAGCCTCTAGGGGCTTGCCGTCTAGCAGAGGCTTTTCTGAAGCATCAGTAGTTACGTGACCCCGTTTAACAATACCTCCTGATTTTTTAAATAAATCAATGCCAGTAATTACGCATCTGTGGGCCATGAGCATTCCTGCCTCAGGTTCGTAAAGAGCATACTTAATCTCAGGGACTCTAAATTGCGGAAACCTTGCCGCAATATCAGCTTTATCGAATTTGTAGTAGGGTACGCCAACTTTATCAAATGTGGCTGCTGTAGCATCTTCCCAATCAGAGTGCCCTTCAGTTGCCAGAATGAGGGCCCCACATTCATACATCAGGTTTTGCCCTGTTTCTGCCTGCATCTCTAGCCAACGTAGTCGACTTTCCCGTGCCCAGCGCGTGTAAAACTCATCATTACCAGAAATTGCCCGAATTACTCTATTATAATCTGAGGAAGCTGCTCTTGCGTGGCCGGGTTCCCATCGATCGATAAGAGTCACTTGATTGCCGCGTCTTTGCAGATCCAAAGCTGTCATTGTGCCAGCTATTCCGCCTCCCACTACAATAATATTGCTCATTGCCATTAAAAAAACCTTGCTATCCGTTGTACTTATGAATACTGTATACAGAATACAGATAACTAGCAACAGAAACTTGTTACAAGGATAGCTACATGTCTTTAGAAGATTTTTCACTTCCAGAAGGTACTCATACCGTTGTTTTAGGGTTGGGTGATTTGAATGGAATTATGCGTGGCAAGCGTATTCCTGCAAGTAATTGGGAAAATATATGTAAGAATGGAAACGCCTTATCTGCAGCACTCTTTGCATTAGATATGGTGTGTGATGTTTGGGATACGCCTTATGTCAACATGGATAATGGGTATCCAGATTTTCATATGTTCCCAATCACTAAACCAGTTAGTTTGCCTTGGGAACCAGGTGTTGCATTAGCATTTGCCCGAGCAGAGGGAATGGATCACAAGCCTGTGCCCATAGATCCTCGGCAGGTATTGATTCGGCAACTTGAGCGAGCCCAGAAGATGGGAATTGATATCCAAGTTGGAGCAGAGCTTGAATTTTATTTACTAGATCCGGAAACTGGCCTTCCAAAAGAAAAAGGCAATGGGGTTTACAGCTTGGAGAGAGCTGCGGAGTTGGAACATGTTCTAGGGCCAATTAGAAACAACCTTAATGAGATGGGTATACCTGTTGAACAGTCAAATCCAGAATATGCAGAGGGCCAGGTAGAAGTTAATATTCGTTATGATGGAGCCTTGTTAGCAGCTGATCGTGTGATTACTTTTCGTAACTTAGTGAAGCAATTAGCATTCAGTCATGGGTATAAAGCAACATTTATGGCTAAACCATTTTTTGAACAATCTGGAAGCGGTTTTCATTAATTTTTCAATGGTAGATAAAAATGGAAAGAATATTTTTGCAAAAGATGGAAAGCTTAGTCAAATAGGAAGATATTTTGTCGGTGGCTTGCAGAAGCGAATGGCAGAATCTTCAATATGTGGAAGTGCCACGGTAAATGGTTTTAGACGTAGGCAGCCATACACATTTTGCCCCATTAATACTGCTTGGGGTGTGGATAATAGAACGGTAGGATTAAGAATAATTGAAGGTTCTGAGAGCGCTACCCGAGTTGAGAAGCGAGATGCGGGAGCTGATTGTAATCCATACTTTCTTATCGCAACTGATATTGCCGCTGGTCTTGATGGTATCGAAGGAAAAATTGAGCCAGATGAAATGACAACTGGCAATGCTTATGAATCTAAAACAGCAGAACCAATACCTACAGACTTGAGAGATGCAATCGAACTTGCGCGTGGTTCAGATTGGCTTCGTAAAGTGATTGGTGATGATTTATGTGAAATAGCATTGCAACAAAGCGAACGTGAATTGGAATTATTCTCACAGCAGGTGACCGCATTTGAATTAGATCGGTATAGGGATGTTTTTTAATGAAAATTGGTAAAATTACTGGGCATGTAAATGCCACTGCGAAGGATCCAAAGCTAGTTGGATTGAAAACCCTTATAGCTGATATTGTGGATAGTGACGGTGTGACTTTATCACCTGCAATGGTTCAAGGTGACACTGCTCCTCAAGCAATTATTAAAGCTTTAGATTTAATATTACTATAAAAATACAATAAATTTGGGATACGAGGAAGATCCGATGTCCTTATTAAATTTATAATTCAAAACAAATAAACAACCAAAAGAAGGAAAAATAAAATGGCTAAATCAATTCAGAGTCAAATGGCGCTTGGTATGATTGAAACACGAGGGTTAGTAGCATCAATTGAAGCTGCTGATGCAATGGTAAAAGCGGCTAGCGTTACAATAGTTGGGCAAACCAAAAATGGTGGAGGACTGATTTCGACACTTGTACGGGGTGAAGTTGGGGCTGTGAAGGCTGCGACTGATGCCGGTGCTACTTCAGCAAATAAGGTAGGAGAAGTTGTGTCAGTTCATGTTATTGCGCGGCCACATGATGAGCTAGAAGCTTTAATTGATGCTTTAGGTAGCGGTGGTGCAGAATAGAGTTTTGCAAACTGTTTTTCTATACTCTTTAAGTCTGAAAGGTTTGTAAAATGAGCTCTGGTTTTGATGAATTTACTGAGGCGGTATCTAAATCCACAACCAAAAAGCCAGTTATTGAAAGTAAATCATTTTCTCGTATAGCTGTTTTAGGTGGTGGAGCTGATGCTAGGTTAATTGCGGCTCTATGCTTGTCAGAGGGTGCAGAAGTAAAATTATTTTCCGCTTATGGAGAGGAATTGTCGGCATTAAGATCTTCAAGTGGCGTAACGCTTAGAGGAGCTGGCCCAGTTGGAACATATCATGTTGATAGAGAAGACGGCCCGTCCATACGCACTACTGCAGAATTAGATGGAGCAGTTACTGACGCAGAATTAATATTTCTAACAGGTCCGGTGCACAAGCAGAGGACTTATTCAATGGTTCTTGCTGACCATTTAAAAGATGGTCAAGTTTTAGTGGTTGCACCTGGAAGATCTTTGGGGGCGTTAGAGACTGCTTGGTTGTTAAGGATTGGTGGCTGCACTGCTGACGTTACTATCGTTGAGGCGCAAGGGTTGCCCTATTGGTATGATGAGGCAGGTTCTATTTTAACTTTATCTCAAGTGGCACCCATGCCAGCAGCAACATTGCCAAGTGGTCGTCCTGAAATTTTAAGTGCTCTTAAGAAATATTTCCCAAATTTGGTTATGTTTGATAGTGTTTTGGGTTCTGGGTTTTCAGATGGGTCAGCTTTGGTTGAAGTGCCTACATTGTTGATGGGGGGACCATCGCTTCAAAGTGGCGCTGCTTCGATTCCAATGGGCGGTCAGTATCTTGAAAATAACCGTACTTTTGCCTCTCTTATAGGTCCTGCACACAAAGCAGTTATTTCGAAGTTAACTGAAGAACGTCATTTGGTTGCGAAATCATTTGGTATTCGTAATTTACCTTCTTCTGACGAAATGATTGATACTTATGGTGGTAGTTTGAGAGGTGATTATAGTCGTCCCATTCCATCACACAAAATGTCTAAATCTTTATTGAGATGTGGTGTTATTGGATCATTAGTTCCACTAAAATCTGCTGGAAATATTGCTAATGTCCAAGTTCCAGTCACAACCGCTATAATTACTTTGGCTTCTAGTGTTCTAGGTGCTGACGTCTCGGCCGCTGGTAGGCGATTGGAGGCGATTGGAATAGACTCGGGTGATATTGATACGGCTCGACGTGCAATGGACGCAATCGCAACAGGGGAAAAATATGGACGCTGATTTAAAATCAATCGCTGCAGCTCGACGTTGTGCTGAAACTGCATTTGAGGCTTACCGCCAGTTTTTGGGTACAGACCCAAGCAGAGTAGATGCTATTGTTGATGCTGTAAGTGGTGTTACTCGTGATAGACATTATGGGAAGTCTGAGTGAAAGATTTCAAAATGGCAGCGAAGAGCTATAAACGAATAAAAGATATGTTTAATGCTGTGTCTGTGGCAGATTATTTGCGAGATGTAACTACTTTAGGCATGCTTTGGAAAGATGATGCTACTAAGGTTGCTGCATTTGGAGAACCTATGGGACTTGTAGCAGCGCTAATCCCTGTCACTAATCCTACGTCTACAATTATTTATAAAGTTTTATCCGCAGTAAAAGCTGGTAATGCAATAGTATGTGCGCCACATCCAAGAGCATTACGTTGTGGTTTAGAGGTAACTAGACTTTTAGCTAATGTTGCTGAGCAAATGGGAGCACCTAAAGGCTTAATTCAATGTTTAGAACACGTCACAATTCAGGGAACAGCTGAATTGATGAGTCATAAAAGAACTTCAGTAGTAATGGCCACAGGTGGCCCAGCCATGGTTAAAGCAGCGTATTCTTCTGGAAAACCTACTTTGGCAGTAGGGGCTGGTAATGTACCGTGTTATGTTAATAAGTCGAAAGCAAATGATATTGCAGAAGTTGCTGAGCAAATTGTTGTTTCCAAGAGCTTTGATTACGGCACAGCTTGTGTCTCAGAGCAAGCAGTGGTTGTTGATAAGGAAATAGCGCGAGAATTGCGTAATGAGTTAAAACTTAAGGGTGCTTATTTTTGTACTCCAGCTGAATCTGATCGATTGGCGAAGGTTATCTTTCTTGGGAAGCAACGAATGAATCCTGATAGAGTTGGTCAGTCACCAGAAGTTTTAGCAGAATTAGCTCAATTCTCAATTCCGCCAAAAACAAGAATTTTAGTTTCGGAAGAAACCGAAATAGGATGGCATAGGCCCCTATCTGCTGAGAAGTTGAATCCAGTGTTGGCATTTTATGTAGCGAATAATGAGGAACATGCACTGGAATTATCGAACAATATCGCAAAATTTGAAGGTTGGGGCCATTCTTCTGTTGTTCATTCTAATGATCCTCAGGTTGTGGCGAAGTTTGCTAGTATTCCTACGGGTAGGGTCTTGGTAAACACACCAGCTATTTTAGGGGGTATGGGATACTCTACTGACTTAGAACCAAGCTTCATGCTGGGTACTGGAACTTGGTCTGGTTCAATAACATCAGATAATGTTACTGCCCTTCATTTGATTAACATAAAGCGTGTTGCATACGAAAGTCGGCCATGGCGTGATATTTATGAAGAGTATGGAGAATAAAGATGAGCGATATAACAATACGTGCATTAATACAGATAGATAATTTACAACCTAAGTTTGCTGCTTACAATGGCGCGACTGTTCAAGGATCAGTTCCGCTATCTGGTGACACAGTCTTAATTGGTGAGTTTGCACCTGGAAACGGTGTGTTCACCTTAATAGATAGAGCTTTAAAAGCTAGTTCCGTTGAGGCAACGAGCCAGTTAGTTGAAAGAGAATTTGGTTTTTTTATTTTACGTTCACCGTCGAATGCTGAAATCAGTGCTGCTAGAGATTCAATTCTGTCTGAACTAGGTGCATCAATGACAGATCGGGTTAAGCCGAAAGTAGCAACCACTCAAATAATAACATCTGTTGAGCCTTATCAAGCACAATTACTTAATAAATGGCGTAAAGGTTCACTTTTGGTGCCTGGTCAAACCTTGGGAATTATCGAATGTGAGCCTGCAGCATATATTTCTATTGCTGCTAATGAAGCTGAAAAAGCGGCTGATATAGATATTGTTGAAGTAAGAGCAGTCGGTCGGTTTGGTCGTTTATTTATTTCAGGTTCAGAGAATTCTGTCCAAACAGGAATTGATGCTGCGATTGAAGCAATTGAATCGGTTGATGGTAAGGTTATTTAATGTCTGAAAATCGAGTAATCGGGTCTGAGCATATTGAAGACGCGCGACAGCGTGGACGCTTGGTTTTTGAGATCTTACCTGGTGATATTGTAACAAGTTTAGCGAAAGAAACAGCAAGCCGAGTAGGGATAGAATTAATTGATGGCCCAATTGAAAAGCCAACAATCGCTAGAACAGATGGTAAAACATCAATGGGACGTAGCCTTTATCGCCGGTCGCCAAAATGGATAGCTCCAGAAAAAAAAATTTCGACTAGAGCTTTAAGGTTTTCAAAAATCTCAATTGTAGGTGCTGGAGGCGTGGGTGCGAATATTTCACATTTGGCCGCGAATATGGATTTATCTGATGAAATTGCGATTATTGATATTGTACCAGGATTAGCTGCCGCGACTGCATTGGACTTAAATCATGCCAGTGGCATAACTCGATCAAGCGCTAGAATTTTGGGTGGTGAAACTTTAGACTTAATTAATGGGTCGGAGGTGGTGATTGTAACAGCAGGCCGTGCTCGAACGCCTGGGATGACGAGAAGTGACTTAATTAACATAAATAAGCGAGTTATCCAATCTACGGCGGAAACAATAAAACAGCAGTCACCAGAGGCTATTGTGATTGTTGTAACAAATCCATTGGATGAAATGACGATGGAAATGTTAACAGCCACTGGTTTTCCTCGTGAACGTGTTTTGGGAATGGCAGGAACACTTGATAGCAGTAGGTTTAGAAGATCTTTAGCAATGGCAGCTGGTGTAAAAACAGCTGATGTTGAAGCAATTACCCTTGGAAGTCATGGAGATGAAATGGCGCCAATTATATCTCATGCAAAAATAAAGGGCCGATCATTGGAGAGATTTCTATCTAGTGAGGAGATAGCAGCATGTTCGAAAGATGCAATTACTGGTGGTGGGCAAGTCGTTGCATTGAAAAAAATGGGCTCTGCTACGATTGCGCCAGCGCATGCCTCGATTGAAATACTCAATCATATTAGGGGAGCAAAGAGCGGTTCAGTGCCAGTATCAGTTATGTTAGATGGTGAGTTTGGGTTAAATAATGTAGTTTTGGGAGTGCCAGCTTTTCTTGGCTTCAAAGGATTGGTATCAGTTGAAGAGATTAAATTATCGCCAATTGAGATGAAGGCGTTGCATGATTCAGCAGACGCAATACGAAAGCGCCTAGGTTTGAAATGAGTGTAAAGACATTTAAATCAGGTGGGCGTTTAGAAGGAGTTGGAAGTTATTCGCGTGCGAAAAGAATTGGGCCATTTGTATATGTCGCCGGTACAACAGCAATTGAGCCAAGTGGAAAATTACACGCACCCAATGATACTTATGCGCAATCAATATATATATTCCGAAGAATCGAAGAGGCTTTGAAAGCTGTTGGCGCCGATATGAAACATGTCGTTCGCACAACGGCTTATATGACTGATATGAAGCTCTTGGTGGTGCTGAATTTGTAAAGGCTCATGGTGAGGTTTTTAAAAATATTAATCCTGTAACTGCTGGTGTTGAGGCGGGGTTAACAACTCCTGGGATGATGGTTGAAATTTCAGTTGACGCAGTAGTACATGATAGCGATGGAAACATCGAAATGAACAAATGAGGAATAACATGAAAGGATTTATTATGAGTATTAATATAAAAGATAAAATAGCTATAGTGACGGGTGCTAGCCGTGGTATTGGTGAAGGAATTGCTAAAATTTTTGCAAATGAAGGTGCTACAGTTATTTGTGCAGCGCGGACAATTGATGATGGCGAACGAGTCGTGAAATCAATAAATGAAAATGGTGGATCTGCAATTTTTATTCAAGCTGACATACGCTTAGAGGAGGACTGTCACTAGACTAGTACATACTGTTGTTAGAAAAATATGGTCGATTGGATGTTATGTGCCATAATGCTGGCATTTATCCTGACGAGCTTATGGAAGAAATGTCCATAGAAACATGGGATAATACAATTAATACAAATTTAAGATCGTGTTTTTTATTAACCAAACCTTGTATTAATATTATGCGCACTCAAAAATCTGGACGTATATTATTCACATCTTCTATAACTGGCCCAAATGTTGCGCAGGCCCGTCTTTCAGCGTATTCCTCAAGTAAAGGTGGGGTAAATGCATTTATAAAGGCTGCGTCGTTAGAATTGGCAAAAGATGGAATAACAGTAAATGCTGTAAGCCCTGGTAACATAGTTACCGAAAGTATGAAGAATTTATACGGTGAAGAGGGTGCTAAAAGAAATAGCTAAAGTTGTGCCAACTGGTGAACTTGGTGATGCAGATGATATTGGTTACGCTATGGTTTATCTTGCTTCTGATCAGGCGAAATTCATTACTGGCCAAGCCATCGTGGTCGATGGTGGGCAAATTTTACCTGAAGATCCAGTCTCATTTTTTCGAATGCAGTAATTTGCACATTGCAAGTTTGAGGTCCATTATTTATAAATGTTGTCTATCAAGTAATATTATCTCATTTATATTTTATTATGTATTTCAATAATATTACATTACATGTCAGCTTTAAATCCAGCATATGAATTTTCAACTCTTTATGAAATTGAAACTTATATAAAGAAAAATCATCATTTACCTAAGTGATGCTTGCTTCAACAGCTGTAGCTGACATTAAGGTTGGCTTTATTGGTTCATTATCAAGTGATACTGGACTAAGCATCTGAATGGGTGGAGCAAATGAGAGATGAATTGAATGCAAAAGGTGGCATTTTGGGACAGCAAATTACACTTGTAACTGCTGATACCCGTCAAGATGTTACTGAAGGTATAAAGGCTTATGAATATTTAGCTGAAACAGCAGAAGTTGATTTTATAATTTCTGGATCTATTGATGATGTTTCTTTAGGTTGGTTGCCTCGTATGCAAGAATACCAAATCCCAACTTTAGATACTTGGACATCCTATGTTGGTATTATAGATATGTTGGTTGAAGACTATGATAGTATGAAACCTTATTTTATGAATATTGCTTCTGATGAAGCATTAGCAACACTTTATATAGACTTTGGTAAAGATGTTTTGGTTGATAAAATGGGTTGGACTTCCACTGTTATCTTGCAAGAAGATACAGCATTTGGAGGTGCTATCCATGGATTAATAAGTCAAGCTATGGCTCCAGTTGCTGGTATTGATGTGGTTGAAACCATAGTCTACGACGTTGCAACTGTTGATTTTGCACCTTTGTACAGTAGGGCAGTGGCATCAGGCGCTGACTTTATTTACTTGATTAGTTCAGTCAACTCACAAGTTGTTTCATCTCAATATGTTAAGCTTCAAGTGCCCTTGGGTATGACAGGGGTTAATGTCGCACCAATGGGTCAAGATTATTGGGCTGATACTGGTGGTATGGGTGGTGGCATGTCCACTTTAACTCCCATTCCAGCAGTAGGCATGAAGCTTGATCCTGCGTCTCAGGAGTTTGTTGATACGTATAAAGCAAGATACTCTTCACGCCCAATTATTCCTCATTTCAATGGCTTCAATGCTTATCATGGATTAAAGCAAGCAATGGCTGCTGCTGAAGAAGCAGGTGGTTTTAATAATACTACTTGGGTTACTGCAATGGAAAAACAAGATCTGATACTTGAGTTAGATGGTGAATTGTGGTTGCGCTACGGTTGGTGGGGTAATGATGAGATTGAACCTAGAACGGGAAGAACATACCCTCATAATTTGAGATTTGATATTACTGACGGTGTAGGTATAAATGAATTATTAGAAAAAGTATTATTAGAAGCTGAATTACTTGAACTTACTGCAAATCCTAAAAAATATGCAAATGGTACTGTGGTGGAAGCATTTTTAGATAAAGGAAGAAAATAAAACTTACTGGCAACAGGTGATAATTTGTTGCCAGTAAATTTAAAATTAGGTTTCATTATATGTTAGAGATTATAATACAAGGCATTTTGCTAAGTGGACTTTACGCATTAATAGCCGTTGGATTTACATTAATATTTAGTGTTGGGCGTGTTCTTAATTTAGCTTATGGCTCGTACATTATGGTTGCAGGCTATATTTATTTTTATTTTAGCCAACTTTTAGGTTTGCCCCCAATTGCAGGTTTACTTTTAGCCGGTATCCTTGGTTCCTGTATGGGGCTTTTAAAATACAATTTAATTGTAAAGCCACTAAAAGGGGATCATATCGCGGTAGAAATTTCAACATTGATCCTTGCTGTTGTTTTACAATCAGCTGTAATTCTGTTTTTTGGCAATAGTGCCAAAATACTCCTCCCTATTATTCCTGGAGTGATTCACATAGGAAATGCGACAGTGACTTTTAATGTTTTAGCAGCCACGGTAGCGAGCTGGCTAATTTTAATAGGTCTCTATTTATTCATTAAAAAAACTCATATTGGTCGAGCTATGATGGCAGTATCAATGGATGCTAAACAGCCAGGAACAGCAGTGGATATAATAATATGATTACTTGGGGCATTGTTGGCAATAGCCATGACGCAAGCATAGCAGTATTTAAAAACGATAACCTCAACATGTGGGTTGCACCATTAATCATAGCAATTGCAATCGTTATTGTCGGTGGTATCGGATCAATAATTGGTACTTTGGTGGTTGCTCATATAATTGGGTTTATGGAAATTATTTCTGTTGCACTTATTTCTCCTCAACTTCGAGGTGTTTTTACAATGCTTTTGATTATTTTAGTATTAGTTATTCGGCCTAAAGGACTTTTTGGGCGGGAGGAGCTTTAAATGGGTTTAGGCTTGCGATGGTATCATTTTGTCCTTTGGGCAGGTTTTATTGCTATTATGGCCTTGATGCCAGAATTTGTTAGTAAGGGAACACTTAGAACAATAATATTTGCGAATTTTTTAGCAATATTTGCCATTAGTTGGGATGTGTTGTCTGGGCGCACTGGTTACATTAGTTTTGGGCATCCTTTTCTAATTGGAATTGGCGCATATACCACTGCAATTTTAACAAAAAGATTTGATGTGCCCGTCGAGTACGCAATACCGACAGCTGTCATAATGACAATGGTAGGCGGCACTATAATGTTTTTACCGGCTTTAAGGATTAAAGGTAGTTATTTTGCTTTAGTCTCTTTAGCATTCATGGAGCTAATATATCAATTGGTACAAGTCATTCGTCCTGATTTGACGGGAGGAACTAGAGGTATGTCTGGACTAGTGACCCTGACGAGAGGAGCTGTAAACGGTTACTATTTATCAGTAACATTAATGATAATTGTAGCGTTATGTATGTGGTTGCTGATGAGAACCCGGCTGGGTACAGTAAATAGTGCTATTGGAATGAATGAAGAGTCAGTAAAGGGCAGTGGTCTAAGTCCTACCAAACTAAAATTATTTGCATTTATGACTAGTGCTTTTGTTGCGGGGTTAGGAGGTGCATTCTATGTTCACTATTTGGGTTCAATAGCTCCGCGAGCGTTATTTGATATTAATTTCGTATTCACAATAATTGTAGCAACCCTGATAGGTGGTGCATCCACAATTGTTGGTCCAATGTTTGGAGCTTTTTTCTTAACATTTTTACTTGAGTATCTACGACCTTACTTACCGGGCGCAGAGCGATACCTAATATATGGCGTAATTGCACTTCTTTTGTATATGTATCAGCCTAAGGGATTATATCACATTGTTATGACTCAATTAGATCGTTTTAAAAAGAGAGCTGATGATGACTAAACCTTTGACAATAAAAAATTTAGTTAAAAAATTTGGTGGATTAACAGCAACCGATGATATCTCGTTTGACTTGAATGAAGGTCAATCAACCGGATTATTGGGCCTAATGGAGCAGGTAAAACCACAATTTTCTCTCAAATTATGGGTGAGTATCGCCAAACATCGGGAAAAATTGAATTATATGGTTCAGAAATTTCTAAATTATCGACACCAGCTCGAATAAGACTGGGTGTGAGTAGAACGTATCAGGTGCCTCGACCGTTTGCTGAATTTACTGTTTTAGAAAATGTTCGTGTTGGTTTGATGCCAGATAGTATTTGGAAAATGATTACAGAAGGTCCAAACAAGATAGAGAAATTGAATTAGCTTTAAGTGTTGGGTTTTCAGAAAATGATTTACGCCGTACACCGGATGAACTTTCCATGGGTGATCTAAGAAAGTTGGAAATGGCAAGAACGATGGCTACAAATCCAAGTATCATGTTACTTGATGAGGTGTTTGCGGGACTTACTGTGGGTGAAATTGATCAGATCGCAAAACTAATACAAAAAATGCGGTCAGAAAATATGACCTTTTTAATTGTTAGTCATGATTTAAAGGCTCTTGAGAGAATGATATTGATGCATTAAAAAATTATGGAAAAATAATTGCTAGGGTTCTTTTGCTTCAGTAATTTCTGACAAAGCTGTTAGAACCTCATACTTGGGAACATAATAATGGATTTTCTTGAAATAGACAAACTTTCCGCTTTTTACGGTAAAGCTGAGGCCTTGCATGAAGTAAGTCTAAGTGTAAAGCAAGGAGAAATTATTGCAATGTTGGCGCGAATGGTGCTGGAAAATCTACTTTTCTTGATAGCATAATGGGACTTACTAAAACGGAAGGTGATATTCGATTAGAGGGGAAATCTTTAATTGGAAATTCCACGCCAAAAATTGTTCAAAGTGGAGTAGGTTACGCGCCAGAGAGATTTAATCTATTTCCATATATGAGTGTATATGACAATTTATTGGTTGGTGCTTTTACTGCTCGGGATGATATTGACAATAATCTTAAGGTTGTGGAGAATTTATTCCCAAGATTAAAAGAAAGAAGAGATCAAGAGACGCATACCCAATCAGGTGGAGAACGCCAAATGGTGTCATTAGGTAGGGCTTTGATGTCTAGTCCGCGCCTTTTACTCGTGGATGAACCCACTATAGGTCTAGCACCAAAAATTTGTCTTGAAATAGCGTCAGTTTTACGACGGTTGAGAGAGGAATTTAACACTACAATTGTGATTACAGAACAGAATGCTAATTTTGCTATGACTTTGGCTGAACGCTTATACGTATTAGAATCTGGGTCAATTAAAATTCAAGGTTCTGTTGAGGAGTTGAAAAATGATCCTCAGTTAACAGAAGCTTACTTTGGTCATTGAAAAGTCGAGTGTGTATCATTCAATCACTCAATTAATGTTTTTATCTGTTTCCAGGTTTGTATAGGTACAGCAATTTTTTCTTTAGAATATAAAAAGGCGTTTCAGGTTCTATTTCGGGACTTTTTTGATATGCTTTAGAGGTGGAGAATTTCGTATTTCATTTAATATCTCTTCAGCTGTATTTTTTAATATAGATGTGGATCTCCACTGATTTGCCTTCATAGTAATTAATAACCAATTACATTCCGTTGTGGCAGGTCCCAAGAGAGCTTCGCCAATCAATTCTGCTATGAGTGCAAGGCCATAACCTTTTTGTTCACCCATAGGTAATATAGCTCCATCATTAAAATAGGCGTCAGGATCACGTGATGGCTTACCCTTTTTGTCAATAATACAATCTTCAGGGAGCAAGGCTCCCGCACTTTTAGCAGCATAAACCCAGCCACCAGATATTTTTGAGGTAGCAAAATCTAAAATAACTGGGCCTAAATCACCACCTGGAATACCAATACAGTAAGGGTTTGTGGGTAAAATAGCCTTTGACCCACCAAAAGGAGCGACTTGACGCCATTTTTTTCGATTTCCACCACCCATCATAATAGTTAAAAAGCCCTGTGATGCGGCAATATCTGCAAAAAAACCATGCCGGCCAGTGTGACCAACGTTGCGAATGCTCAATGCTGAAATACCAGTTTTCTTTGCTAAAGACATGCCTTTTTTATATGCAACAGTCATGGTAGGAATGCCTATCCCCCCATTCCCATTAACTTCTACCCCTCCGTATTTATTTATTTGGATTGTAGCAGTACGATTGGGTTGCATATAGCCTTTATTATATTGTTTTACATATTCCAGTATCCGCATTAATCCATGGCTTTCCATACCGCAAAGGCTTGTGTCCACTAGATGCTCTGAGACGCTAACAATTTCTTTTTTATTACAGCCAACTGTTAATAAAATTTGTTGCAAGACTTTTTTTGCTTCATGGGTGGATATAATTACTCGGCCAGACTTTAGATCTAATTTTGTATTTGGCTTGATCATTGTTTTAATAAATCCTTTCTTGTTTTTTTTCGACAGGTAGATTGGCTTTTCAATGAATTTATTGAATTGAATTTAAATTATTATCTGTAATTTTTACGACTATAATTTGACGGAAACAGAGTCCCTAATTGCGACTAGTTATTTGCAATTAATTTGTAGTATCAATTAATTAGATTACATTAATTTTGTTATATAAATAATTTATTAATATAAAACTTTAAGTAATAGTTTCAAACTATTGTTTTTTAATATTTATTTCATTTATATTCTTCACACCTAATTCGATTAATTGCTCGTCCATAGGTCCATAGGCGTCATTTTTAAAATAACCAATAGTGTCCTCAATAAGGAATACTTCGTATCCTAAGTTAATGCCATCAATCGCCGAAAATCCAACGCAATATTCAAATACTAAACCAGACAAGAATATTCTTTTTACGTTAAGTTTATCAAGGTACCCCGCTAAGCCAGTTGGGCTTCTTCGATCATTTTCATAAAATGTAGAATACGAGTCAATATTTGGATCATAGCCTTTTCTAATAATTGCATTAGCCTTTGTAGTATCTAGCAAAGGATGAAATTCTGCTCCTTTTGATCCTGCAATGCAGTGATCAGGCCAAAGGATCTGCTCTCAGTAAGACTTCTTTGGGCAACATTTTTTATTTTTGTGATTTGATGCAAATGACTTGTGCGTAGTTGGGTGCCAATCTTGGCTTAATACTATAATGTCAAATAAAAATAACTGTTTAATGGATCTAATCCAGAAGATTTTCCGTGAAAAAAAGATTCCATTTGGGCAAAAATCATTTTGGACATCAATTACGATTAATGCGCGCATTAAAAGGATATCTTTAGTCATCAAGGCCTCACTTGCTTAATAAGCATATTAACACAAATTTTTATAATTTTTGCAAGATTAAGAATTTTGCAAAATAAGCTTTTCCGATAATAACAACTTTTATGGTTTATAAATAAAAAATTGGTTTAGTTATAAAAAATTCAGTTCTATAGTCAATTTGTAAACAAAATGATTTTAAATAAACGTAGATTTAACGTTTAAGGGGTTAAAATGAGTATAATTTCACGTATCGCCGAATTTTCTGAAGATCTGGTTGCTCTTAGGAGGGATTTCCACGAACATCCAGAGCTTGGTATGGAGGAATTTAGAACTTCTAAGATTGTTGCCAAACTATTGATTGAGTGGGGTATTGAAACACATACTGAAATTGGAAAAACGGGTGTTGTTGGCGTTTTGAAAGGTAATAAGCCTGGTCGAAGTATTGGTTTAAGGGCTGATTTTGATGCTTTGCCTATTATTGAGGATAATGAAGTTGACTATTGTTCGGTAAATAATGGGGTAATGCACGCCTGTGGACATGATGCACACACAACAATGTTGCTTGGTGCCGCCAAATATCTTTCCGATAAACAACGATTTTGATGGAACTGTATATTTTATATTTCAACCTGCTGAGGAAGGTTTGGGAGGTGCAAGGGCCATGCTTGCAGATAAGTTGTTTGAGCGGTTTCCTTGTGATGAAGTATATGGAATGCATAATTGGCCAACAGGTGAGCTTGGTAAGGTTTCTATCAAGCCTGGGATTGCAATGGCGGGTGCAGATTTTTTTGATATTCACATTCGAGCTTATGGGTCACATGCAGCAATGCCTCATATTTCAAAGGATCCAATTGTAATAGCCTCTTCTTTGGTTACTCAGTTACAAACAATTGTTAGTAGAAATGTTCCCCCAATTGAGCCGTTGGTTTTGTCGGTAACAAAAATCCATGCTGGGTACTGCATATAATGTAATACCATCTGATTGCGTTGTTTCTGGTACAATGCGTTATTTTAGTAAGGAAATGGCCAACATGGTAAGACAGAGAATGAAAGATTTAGCTGATGGATTAGCAAAGTCTTATGGAGTGGAAATTGATATTGAAAATCAAAAAAAATTGATGTTTTAATAAATAATGAAGATTTAAGTCATGAAATGCTGGATATTGCTTCTGAAATTGTTGGTACTGACAATGTAGCACTTAGACCAAATGTAATAGCCGGATCAGAAGATTTTGCTGATATGTTGAAAGTTGTTCCCGGAGCTTATTGCAACTTAGGTCATGGTGGCACTGTACCACTTCATAATGATGGGTTTATATTAGATGAGGATATTCTACCAATTGGCGCTTCAATTTATGCAAAGATAATAGAAAAAAGAACTGCTGTTTAAATAAATGGAATAAATAATGAACAAATCATCTAGAGAGCTTTTGACAAGTACGCATTGGGGTACTTATGAGGTTAAAGTCTTAAATGGAAAAGTAACGGCTTTCAAATGCTTTTAGTGAAGATGAAGATCCATCTCCCATTGGTCCTGGTATAGTAGACGTAATAGAGGGCCCAACTCGTATTACTGCACCAATGGTTAGAAAAAGCTGGTTAGAAAATGGACCAGGCTCAAATACTAAAAAACGGGGTTCAGATGAATTTGTTCAAGTAACCTGGGAACAAGTTGGTAAATTAGTTGCAAATGAACTGACCCGCGTAAGCAAAGACTATGGAAATGATACTATTTTTGCTGGATCTTATGGTTGGGCAAGTGCAGGACGTTTTCATCATGCGCAAAGTCAATTAAAAAGATTTTTGAACTGTATTGGAGGTTATACTAGCTCTGTTAATACCTATAGTTTTGCAGCAGCGGAGGTGGTGGTTCCACATGTCCTTGGAAGCTTTTATGAACACCTAGATGGCTGTACAAGTTGGGATTCGATTGCTGAACACTGTGAATTATTTGTTGCGCTAGGTGGTACTCCGCTAAAGAATGGCCAGATATCGGCAGGTGGAACAGGTAACCATATTCAACGCAGTAGTCTTTTTAAAGCGCATGAGGCAGGTGTGAAATTTGTAAATATTTCTCCTTTGAGATCAGATATTGATAATAAAATTGACGCTGATTGGATTGCATTAAGACCATCTACTGATACGGCCTTTTTACTTGCATTAGCCCATACTTTGATTGTTGAAGATCTCGTAAACTTGCCTTTCGTTGAAAAATATACAGTTGGGTTTGAAAAATTTTCTAAATATTTAAATCAATGAGGATAGTACACCAAAATCAGCTAACTGGGCCGCGAAAATTTGCGACATATCTGAAAGTAAAATTATTGAGTTGGCGCGTGCGATGGCGACTAAAAAAACGATGATTTCAGTGAGCTGGTCGTTGACGCGGCAAGATCATGGTGAACAACCCTTCTGGGCTGCAATAGTGCTGGCGTCAATGTTGGGTCAGATTGGAAAGCCTGGGACTGGGATAGGTTTTGGTTACTCTGCAATGAACCATATTGGATTAAACCGGCGACAAATGCATTATCCAGCATTTCCACAAGGTTTGAATAAAGTTAAATCATTTATACCAGTGGCTCGCATAACAGACTTGTTAGAAAATCCAGGCGACAAGTTTAACTACAATGGTCAGGAGTATACTTATCCAGAAACTAAAATTGTTTGGTGGGCAGGTGGAAATCCTTTTCATCATCATCAAGACTTGAATAGGTTGTTAAAAGCTTGGGAGAAGCCGGATACTATTATATCGAATGAATGGTGTTGGAATGCTTTAGAAAAGATCAGATATTGTTTTACCTTGCACAACTCCACTTGAAAGATCTGATCTATCTCTAACGCAAAAGGATCCTTATTTGGTTGTAATGGATAAGGCTGTGGAGCCAGTTGGGCAATCTATGGATGACCATGGTATCTTTAAATTACTTGCAAAAGAAATGGGTGTTGAAGAACAGTTTACTGAAAAAAAATCTCCTGAAGAATGGCAGAAATGGATGTATAATATTTCTCGCCAATCTGCAGCCAAAGAGGGGGTTGAATTGCCAAGCTGGGATGATTTCAATAAAGCTGGTTGGTTTAAGGTTCCTACTCTCAACGAGGAAATAGTTATGATGAAGAGATTTGTTGAGGATCCAGTAAGCTATCCCCTCTCAACACCAAGTGGTAAGATTGAAATTTTTTCTGAAACTATTTCAAAATTTGATTATGATGACTGCCCTGGACATCCATGTTGGATGGAACCACTTGAATGGTTAGGCAATGCGTCTAAAGATACGCAGTTACATATGATATCCAATCAACCTAAGAACAAATTACATTCTCAGTTAGATCATGGCCCAGTTAGTCAAGCTGACAAAGTTAATGGTTGTGAGCAATTATTAATGCATCCTATCGATGCTGAAGTGAGAGGTTTGAAAGAAGGGCAATTAGTTCGAATTACTAATTTTCGTGGTTCATGCTTATCGGCTGTAAAAATTGATTCAGATGTTATGGAGAAGGTAATACAAATAAGCACTGGTGCATGGATGAAATTGGAAGATGGTGTTTGTAAAAACGGCAATCCAAATATGTTAACTCCTGACAAGGGCACTTCTAGTTTAGCGCAAGGCCCTATTGCACATACATGTATTAATAGAAGATGAAAAACTTTCTATTAATAAAAACATTACTTCTTTATTACGAAGAAGAAATTATGGGTGAAGGTTATTTCTACGCATTGTCGAGTTACTTTGGTGAAAAACATCAACAAGATAAAATGATCCTGATGGCTGAGGTGGAGAATTATGCTGCAAATGCTGTTTTGCCTCTTTTAAAAAAATATAATTTAAAAGCCCGGGCCTCAAATGATCTGAGATTAATGGGAAAACGAGGTGTGGCAAAAGTGCAGGGGCTTAACTGGCAAGAATTTATGTTTCAAATTTGTAATAAATATCCAGGCTACTTAACTGACTTTGCAAATTTAGAAAATATGGCTCCAAAAACTGACCTGCCATTATTGAAAATTCTAACAGATCACGAGGTGGCTGCGATTGAATTCGCTAAACTTGAAATTGATGGAAATAGAGAAAGTATAAAGCCGCTGACCAAATACCTAGGCTTGAGTTAAGTTTCAAATATTAAGGTTCAACCAAAAATAATTGGAAGATAAAACATGAGAACAAAGCGCCATGGTCTTGTTTTAATGTTCATCTATTCGATATTAGTATAGTTGTAATAAAAATCTTAACTGTAAAACTTAGGAGAGTATAAAGTGGAATTAGAAGATTATAAAAATTGGTCAAATAGAGCCACTGAGTGGAGTAACGAGTATCTTCTTAACTTAAAAGATAGACCTGTTCGTCCAAATATTAAACCTGGCTCTATCATGTCATTACTTCCAAAAAACCCACCTGAAAATGCTGAAGACCCTGAAGTAATTTTTTCAGACTTTGAAAAGATAGTTCCAGATGCAATGACACATTGGCAACATCCAAGGTTTTTCGCATATTTTCCTTCAAATGCTTCAGTTGCCTCGATTGTTGCAGAGCAATTGGTGAATACAATAGCGGCTCAGTGTATGTTATGGCAAACCTCACCTGCAGCAACTGAGATTGAGCAAGTCATGGTTCAATGGTTAGCTTCAGCATTAGGATTACCTGAGCACTTCACAGGGACAATACATGATGCTGCTACAACAGCTACTCTTTCTGCTGTTTTGACTATGCGTGAATTAGCTTTGGGCCACAGTGGTCTAGAAACAGGTTTATTCCAGCAAAAACCATTAAGGATATATTCTTCTGCTCAAACACATTCCTCAATTGATAAGGCAGTTAGGTTGTCTGGTATTGGTCAAAATAATTTAATAAAGATCAAAACTGATGATAATTTTTCAATGAAACCTGATCTACTTGAAAAAGCTATTTTAGATGATATCTCAAATGGTCTTCAACCAGCTGGTATCGTGATTTGTGTTGGTGGTACCTCAATTGGGGCATTTGATGATGTCAAATCAATTATTTCGGTCGCAAAAAAATATAAACTTTATACCCACGTTGATGCTGCTTGGGCTGGATCGGCAATGATCTGTCCAGAATACCGCACTCTTTGGGCAGGTATTGAGGATGCTGATAGCATTGTTTTTAATCCACATAAATGGCTAGGAGCTCAATCTGATTGTTCAATACAGTTTCTGGCAGACCCAACTGCACAAATTAATACTTTGGGGTTACGACCAGATTACCTTCAAACATTGGAGCAAGATGAAGTAACTAACTTCAATGAGTGGACTATTGCAGGGCGCAGATTTAGAGCATTGAAATTATGGTTTCTCTTAAGAGCATACGGTTTAAATGGCTTAAGAGAAAGAATTAGAAATCATATTAAATGGGTTGAGGAACTAGAGAAAAAACTCGATTCTAATCCTAAATTTTCAATTGTTACGAGCAGTAGATTAGCATTATTCACTTTTCAGTATACTCCTGTTGATCAAGATCCAAATCATGCCACAGAAGAATTATTAAAGAACATCAACAATGATGGAACAATTTATTTAACCCAAACAATACACGAAGGTAAATTTGTTATAAGGATGACGGCAGGACAATTCTATTGCACGCGTGAAGATGTAATGACAGTTTATGAAGTATTGAAAAAGTTAACATAATTACAAAGTTGGAATAATTAATGGTTAGTAAAGCTGTATATGATTATGTGGTGGTTGGTGCTCGTATATCTTTTGATTGTTATACCAGGCACCTGCATAGTCTATATGTGATGTAAGTAAGGGTTTTAGTTTTCCGTAGTAACCTGCTGCTTTTGCTATGGCTGCGAGGCACAAAGATCTTGATTGGGGTTATTTAAGTGAACCAGAATCTAATTGTGGTGATCGTCAAATTTTAGAGCACCGAGGCCGTGTAATAGGGGGATCGTCTTCTGTTAACGGGATGGTAGCAAATAGAGGTAATCCAAGAGATTACGACGATTGGGCGGCAGGAGGATTGAAGGATTGGTCTTTTAAAGATTGCCTTCCATATTTTCGAAAAATGGAAACATCTGATAAAGGAGTTAATGAGTGGCGAGGTGGAAATGGTCCACAGTCAATAGAAACGGCAAAGGCTAATCACCCATTAAACCGTGCATTTCTTTTAGCTGGAAAACAAGCTGGCTATGACTATACTGAAGATCAAAATGGTAAAAAACATGAAGGATTTCATGTGGCTCAGAGTTTTACGCGTAATGGTAAGCGTTGTAGTGCAGCGCGAGCATATTTATATCCTGCGCTGAAACGTCCTAACTTGAAGGTAGAAACAAATTGTATGGTTAATCAAGTTCAATTTGATGGTCGAAGAGCCGTTAAAGTTGTGGCTGAGCAGCGAGGCAATAGGGTTATTTTTGAAGCTAACCGGGAGATTATACTTTGTGGAGGAGCTATTAACTCTCCTCAGCTGCTGATGCTATCTGGAGTAGGGCAACCAAATCACTTAAAAGAGCATGGAATAACTAATATCGCAGATGTGCCTGCTGTCGGTAAAAACCTAGAGAACCATGTGATAGCCGCCGTTACGTATGGTTCACCAGCTGGAGTATCTCTTGCTGAAAAACTAAATGGATGGAGAAAATATCAAGTTGGTCTTCAATGGCTGTTATTTAAAAATGGAATTGGAGCATCCACTATGTGTGAAACAGGATCTTTTTTTAAGAGTTCTGATACGGTTGAATATGCTGATATTCAGCATGAGTTTTATGCACTCACATCATTGATTGGTGGAGAGAAATCAAATTTTGGTGGAGGCTTTATGTTTTCTATGGGGTTAATGAGACCTAAAAGTAGAGGTTCAATCAAGTTAAAGTCTGCTGATCCAAAAATGCACCCTGAGCTTCGATATAACTTTTTTTCCAAAGTATGTGATGAATTAGCAATGATTAAAGGCGTGCGGAAAACTCGAATAATCGCAGCTCAGGCAGCTTTTGATAATTTGAGGACAAAAGAGGTTTCCCCTGGCATTTCGGTACAGTCTGACAAGGAAATAAGTAACTGGTTACGGGCCAATGCATCTACTGAATATCATCCATGCTCTACCTGTAGAATGGGTCTTGATAACAATTCAGTCACAAATGGGGATGGGTTGGTTTATGAAACAGAAGGTTTAAGAGTAGTAGATGCATCAATTATGCCTTACAATGTTACAGCAAATTTGAATGCTCCTGTTTTGATGATTGCAGAGAAGATAGCAGATTCTATTAAGGCTAATATTCAAAGCTTGTAAAATGATTATTAAATTATTTAATTTTAAAAAGAAACTTTTCAAATATCAGTTGTTTAGTCAAAAAAATTCATTACAAGAGGTTCGAGATTGGTTCGATGTGAAAGCAATCGATCCATCAGCAGGAAATTTACCGGAACAAAAAGCGATATTTCCCGCTTATAATGCTCCAGTGGTGTATTTGGAAAGTAATGATCGTAAAATTACTATGATGAAATGGGGTTTTGTTTTGCAGCAGTCAGGTAAGGCAATAAAGCATGTTAATAATTGTCGTGATGATAAAGTTATGACGTCTCAATTTTGGAAGAGTTCTTTTTTTAATAGAAGGTGCCTTGTTCCAGCAAGTAAGTTTTCTGAATATCATCCAAATATAAGAAATGAAAAGGACCATAAAGCGAGTGTATGGTTTGAATTAAATGAAGAGCCAATATTTGCATTTGCGGGAATTTGGACGAAATTTGCAGGACATTATAAAGGAGAGTTTGGTTCTTTTGAAACGTATTCAATTATAACAACTACTCCTAATGAGTTGGTTAAGCCAATTCACCAATCGAGAATGCCTGTAATTATTGAGCATGCTGACTATGGCTCCTGGTTAAGTGGGAGCTTAGAAAGAGCAGGTGGTCTTATGAAAAAATACCCAGCCAATCAAATGAAAATTGCTAATATAGGTTTAAATACTGATGATTAGTTAACGATTATCTCCAGATCTGGTGGCGCTACTATGTGCTAATGCTTTGAATAAATCTTCGTGTTCACTCATTAATTCAAGAAGATCATTTTTCTTTAATTTTAATAACTTAAGGTCATTTTTTGAAGTAACAGTTGCATTTCTTTTTTCATTTAATAATAACCCACGTTCTCCAAAATAATCTCCAGCAGTTAAAATCACAGGATTTTGAAGTTGAACCTCAACGGAACCAAACTCGATGATGTACATTGCGTCTGAAACCTCTCCCTTTGCGATGATTGTTTTATGGGGTGGCGCAAGAACTGCATGCAATTTAGAGTTAATTTTTCCAATAGCGCCAACAGGTAATTTTTCAAAAAGTGGTATTTTCGAAATTGTTTCGAGGGAAATTAAGTAATTTCTTTTTTGTATTTCTTCATAGTATGCAGACGCTAATATGGCAGCTGGTAGTGCAAACATACCAATACCTAAAAACATAGTAAGTGCTGCTAAAACCTTACCTGCAGCAGTTACGGGAGTTATATCTCCATACCCGACTGTTGTTAATGTCGTTATGCCAAACCACATAGAAGAAATAATACTCCCAAATGCCTCTGGGTAGACGTCCTTTTCTATGAAGTGTATCAAAGTTGAGAAAATTAATAAGACTGAAAAAACCATAATTTGTGAGCCTAGTAAGGCGAATCTTTGGTGATAAACTGTTTTTAAAAGTGTATTTGCTGGAAATAATATGCTATGCTGATTAAAGGTGGAATACGCTCGAAAAATTCGAATTACCCGTAGGTCTAGAGCTCCAATTAAAAAGTAATTAATTAGCACTGCTGCATCAATAATGGTTAAAACTGTGATTTTTTTTTCTGAAGCAATACGAAGAAATAGCTCTAAGATAAATAAAACCATTGATATGGCATAAAATATTTCTAGAAAAAGATTTTCGGGTATAAGACTTCCAGAAAGTAAAATTTGATCGAGTATAATTAATTTTTCATCTTTAAACTCAGAAAAGGAATCAATAAGTGCTAAATTTTCCATTTTTTTACCTACCCCTGTGGTCCAAATAAAGTTTAATTCTTTTATTGTTTTTATTTATTAATATATTATTTTTTATTAAAAGGAACATTTTATGCGCCCTAACGCATTTTCTAATCCAGGTAAATTCTTTCGTGGAAATATTCATACACATTCTAACCTTTCTGATGGGGCGTTAAGCGCTGAGGAAGTGTGTAGGCGTTACAAAAATAATGGATATGATTTTTTATCATTAACTGAGCATTTTTTGGGTCAATATAACTATCCAATTGCCGATACCATACCCTTCTGTGATAAAGACTTTATGACGATCCTGGGAGCTGAGTTACATTCCGGTTCTATGGAAAATGGGGAGTTATGGCACATTTTAGCTGTGGGCCTACCAAAGACTTTTAAACCATCTAATTCACCAGAATTTCATCCCATAATTGATCAGGAAACAGGACCTCAGATTGCAAAAAGGGCATTTGATGCAGGCGCTTTCGTGGCTATTGCACACCCAGAGTGGTCGATGATGAGTGAGGCTGATGCTGCGTCTATAACCTCTGCACATGCAGTTGAAGTTTATAATCATGGTAGTGAAGTTGAATGTGACAGGGGTCGTGGCTTGCATACCGCAGACATTCTTCTAAGCAAAGGACGGAACTTAAGCTTTATTGCGACTGATGATGCCCACTTTAGAACGGGAAACTCGGATGCATTTGGTGGATGGGTAATGGTTAAGTCGGAGGATAATACTACTGAATCAATACTTGAGGCTCTTAAGGTTGGTGCAAATTACTCATCAACTGGACCAGATTTTTACGATCTAACTGTTGAGGATCATCAAATTTGTATCAAATCAAGCCCAGTTTCTGCTATCATCATTCAGGGAGCTGGATGTCGTACTTTAACTGAATTCGGCGAAAATTTAACTGATGTGATAATGCCATTTCGTTGGCCAGATGATGCAAAGTGGTTAAGAGTAACCCTGATCGATGAAAATGGAAAAAAAGCTTGGTCAAATCCTATTTGGAGGGATGTTTCTTGAGAGTTTTGTTTAATGGACTAGAGTTTTGAGTAATTCTATTGAATTAAAACGGGCAAAATCTCCATTAGAATTTCTTGAAAAAATGGAGAAATTTTTAAAAGATATTTTAAATCAAAACTTGTAGAAGTTTTAAACCAAATCCCTCTGATATTATAATTACAACATTCCCTAAAAGTGGAACTACTTGGATGCAACAAATCACACATTGTTTAAGAAGTAATGGTGACATGACATTTGATGAGATTTCAATTGCTGTGCCATGGTTGGAAGTGTCTTACGATATGGGCATTGATCTTGATGAACAGCAGAACTTTTCACCAAGATTGTTTAAAAGCCACTTAACGTCAGAAGAAGTTCCAAAAGGAGCAAAATATATAGTTATTTTTAGAGATCCAGGTGATGTTTTATTGTCTTACTATAACTTTATGGAGGGTTGGTTTTTTGAACCAGGTACTATTTCATTAGAAGATTTTGCGAACGTTGCATTTTTTGAGACAGATGGTTTTGAAAATTATTGGTATCATCTAAGAACCTGGTGGGCAAAAAAAGATGACCCGAACGTATTATTTTTTTGCTATGAGGACATGAAGTTAAATATTGAATATGTGATTAGTTCAGTTGCTAAGTTTGTAAATATACCAATTTCAAGATCATTACTCAGTCTAACTAAGGAGAATTCCTCTCATTCATTCATGAAAAAAAATGAGGAGAAATTTGATGAGCATAGAACCCAACAAGCTTTGAACTTAAAATGTGGATTGCCAGAGGGTGGAAATAGCTCAAAAGTTAATTCACGGCTTGCTGGAATGCCTTTGCTAACTTTGACAAATCAAATAGAAGATAATTTAGCTTTGTTTTGGGAAAAAGAGATTTTTAATAAATTAGGGTTTCGTACATATTCAGATTTTAGGAAAAATGTAACTTGAGGGACTGTAATGATAGCTTCTGACACCTTTCAGACTTCGCTTTGGATGAGTACAGCCGTATCTCCTCCACGAACTAAAATGTTGGCTGCTAACTTAAAAACTCAAGTTGCGATTATAGGTGCTGGCTTTACTGGCCTGTCCACAGCTCTACATTTGAGAGAATTAGGCTATGATGTTGTCGTCCTGGAGGCAAAAGAGATTGGGTTTGGTGCGTCAGGTCGTAATGGTGGGCAAGTGAACCCAGGTTTAAAGATTGCACCGGATCAGTTAGCTAAGAAATTTGGAACAGAAAAGGCACTACAAATTTTTAAAGCCACTGAAAAAAGTGCTGATTTTGTATTTGATTTAGTAAAAAAATATAAATTAAATTGTGAGCTAGAGCGGACTGGATTTTTATACGCTTCTGAAAATAAAAATATGCTTACAAAAACACGATCACGGTTTTCGTGGTTGAAAAGCCAAGGTATAAAAGCAGAAATGTTGGACGCAAAAGAAACTGCTGATCGGGTTGGCCATAACATTTATTGTGGAAGCTTGTTTGATCCTCGTGGTGGTGCGGTACATCCACTATCATATGTTCGGGAGTTGGGATCTGCCGTATTGTCGAATGGTGGGGAAATCTATACGGATAGTCCTGTTACATCAGTCAAAAAAATTAATGAAAATTGGTGCTTAACAACCTCTAACGGTTTGGTAGAGGCTGAACAGGTTTTGTTTTGCACAAATGCTTATACTGATATGTTAAAAGGTATAACTTTGTGGCCAAAGTTGGCTCAATCGATTGTACCTTTATATAGTTTTCAGGTAGCCACAAAACCACTCAGTGATAATCTTCGAAAAACTATTCTACCAGCGGGACACACAGTTTCAAATACGCGGAGGTTAATGTTGTACTATAGGTTTGATAAGCAGGGTCGCTTTATGGTTGGTGGCCGTGGAAGTGGTGAAGATAAGCAAGATATAACTGGGTTTAAACATTTAATAAGTAAAGTGGGGGAGTTGTTTCCAACTTTAAAAAATCACGAAATCGATTTTTACTGGGGTGGAAGAGTTGCAATTACAACTGACGGTTTACCACATATCCATAATCCTGCGGTAGGGATATTTGCTGGCTTAGGGCTAAATGGCAGAGGGGTCGCGATGGGTACGCTACTAGGTAAGTGGTTAGCGTCAGCAGTTGCAGGTTCCTTGCCAAATGAAGCGTTGCCGTTTTCAGATATAAAAACTATTCCGTTTCATCGTTGGCGGGCAACTGGTGTAAGCATCGTCACTCAGTTCAAATCGATACAAGATCAATTTAAAATCTAAAATATGATATTTTAGTTTATTTACATCAAAGCTTTTGCTAGTTGGTTTTGCTGACTTATTAGATTGGCAAGATCAACAGTTAAGAGTTGACCATCTTCAATGATTTGTCTTCCCTCAATTAGCAAATGTTTAACGCGAGTGGGACCAGTCAATAAAATAGCAGCTGGGTCCCAACTTCCTGCACTTTCGAGCTGAGAGATGTCCCATATTGCGATATCAGCTCTTTTCCCCACAGCCAATCTTCCACATTCTGGCCGACCAAGAACATCCGCACCCCCTCGGGTGGCTATTTCAAGTGCTTCCCGAGAACTCATAGCGTCTGCGCCCTGAGAAACTCTTTGCATTAACATCGCCTGTCGGGCTTCCAAAATAAGGTTTCCAGAGTCATTACTAGCTGATCCATCGACCCCTAAACCCACTGAAACTCCAGCATCTCGCATCTGTCTTATTGGGGCTATGCCAGAACCAAGCCTACAATTTGAACATGGGCAGTGAGAGATACCAGTTTGTGTGCGAGCAAAAAGTTCTTGTTCTTCTGTATTTAATTTTACGCAATGAGCGTGCCAAACATCAGAACCTGTCCAACCCAAGTCTTCGGCATACTGTCCTGGCCTACATCCAAACTTTTCGAGTGAATACGCTATATCCTCATCGTTTTCTGCAAGATGGGTGTGTAGGTAAACTCCTTTTTCTCTACCTAATAAGGCAGAGTCTCGCATTAGTTCTCTCGTAACTGAAAATGGAGAACAAGGAGCTATGCCGACTTGTATCATTGAGGATGGTTTTGGATTGTGGAACTTATCAATTACCCGAATACAATCTTGCAATATATAGTTCTCATCTTCGACTAAACTATCTGGTGGTAAACCACCATCACTCTCCCCGATGCTCATTGAACCACGAGTGGGCGAAAACCTTATTCCGATCTCAGTAGCAGCATCAATTGTGTCGTCTAAACGTGATCCATTTGGATATAAATACAGGTGATCAGAACTTAAAGAACATCCAGATAAGGCGAGTTCTGCAAGGCCAGTCATCGCTGAAATCCTCATTTCATCTGGCCCAAACTTGCTCCATATGGGGTAGAGAGTTTTTAACCAACCAAACAATAATGCATCTTGTCCGCCAGGAACAGCTCGAGTTAACGTTTGAAATAGATGATGGTGGGTATTTACAAGTCCTGGAGTAATTAGGCATCCATGCGCGTTTATCACATTTTTCTCACCTATGGATACAAGATTTTGCCCTATTTCTGTTATTTGACCTTCTGAAATTCTTATATCATAGCCAGTCAACTCCCTACGCTCATCATCCATAGTTAAAATAGAATCTGCTTGGCGAATAAGTATTCCATCTTTCATAGATTCCTTACCTTTCTTTTTGATACTTTATCTGGTTGGAAATCTGCCGAGCAATTAATGATTGCTTAATAAAGGCAACTATGAAGAAGCTAGTTAATATAAGTATGATTGTTGGAGCGGGCGCACTATCAATAAAAAAGCTAAGATAAATGCCCAAGAAACCTGAAATAATGGTTACAATTACTGCGATTATTAACATTTTTTCAAACCGGTTGGTAAGTAAGAATGCAATTGCTCCAGGTGCAATTAAGAGGCCAATTGATAGGATGATGCCGACAGCTGAAAGAGTGGCGACTATCGTAAGTGATATCATTGCAAGTAAACTGTAGTGGATCAACTTTACAGGTAAACCTGCCGCCTGCGCTTGAATTGGATCGAAAGAGTGCAACAAAAAATCTTTACGTTTTGCTATTAATATCAATGAGATAGATAATGAAACTAAACCTGAAGTCCACAAATTGCTTTTGCTGATACCAAGCATATTTCCAAATAAAATATGATCAAGATGCACGTCAGTTGTTATTTTTGTATATAACACTATCCCAATGCCAAACATTCCTGAGAATACAATACCCATTACTGTGTCTTGCTTAATGCGGCTATTCTCACTAAGAAAACCTGTAGCTAAAGCGCAAACCATTCCAGCGCAAAACGCGCCAATAATTAATGGGATATTTAGTAAATAAGCAATTACTACACCTGGTAAAACGGAATGGCTTATAGCGTCGCCCATAAGTGACCATCCTTTTAAGACTAAGTAACATGATAATAAGGCTGTTGGGATGGAAATGATCAGCATGATGTAAAATGCTTTAGTCATAAAACTAAATTGAAATGGCAGGAACAGCGCCTCTATCATATTTGCACCTCTAAGGCATACTTTGCTCTCCGTTTTGCTGCAATAAAACCATGTTTGGGTGCGAATAAGAAAACCAAAATGAAGATTAATGTTTGTAAAGAAACAATTAATCCACCAGTGGCCCCATCAACAAAAAAGCTAAGGTAAGCTCCCGTGAAGCTCGTAATTGAACCTATTAAGACACTTAAGACTAGCAATCGTGGAAATCTATCTGTCAGTAAGTAGGCAGTGGCGCCAGGTGTAACTACCATAGCAATAACGAGGAAGGCGCCAACTGTCTGCAACGCAGCTACACAGGAAGCTGAAAGCAAGGTAAAAAATAGCAGTTTCAATCGGTCAGGATTTAAACCAATAGAACGTGCATGGTTTTCATCAAAAAATGTGACCATCAGATCTTTCCACTTAGCGATTAAGATTATTAATGAAACAAAACCAATTATAGCTAGTTGTAGGGTATCATATGGTGTGATGGCTAAAATATTTCCCATTGTTATAGTTTGAATACTTACTGACATGGGATAAAGAGAAACCATAAAGAGACCCAACCCAAAGAATGATGTAAAAATTAGTCCAATAATCGCATCCTCTTTCAGGCCAGTACGCTGATTTAGAAAAAGCATCTTTCTCTTGGGGAGAATAACCTAAATCAAAAGGCAATCCAAGCATGTAAGCTCCTGCTACACCAGGAACAATTGAGTGGCTTAGGGCATCTCCAATTAGCGACCAACCTTTCAACATTAAATATGCTGATAAAAAAGCACATACTCCACCAACTAAGGAGCTTACCCACATGGCGTTAAACATGTAAGTATAGGAAAATGGCAAGAGTAGAATCTCAAACATCATCTTTTGTCTTTTTATCATTGTCATAGAGTACGAATGGGCGTTCATCGTCAGTTATAACGGTGATTTCACGCTTATCATCATCGTCATGTAGATCTGACCCACCCAAAACGAAGTGGCGTAGAACACCACCAAATGCTAATTCTAGATTTTCTCTGGTGAATGTTGTATCTGTTGGACCATGTGCAAGCACTGTTTGCTTAACTAGAATGGATCTGTCACAGAACTCTGGAACTGATCCTAAATTATGAGTTGAAACCAACATTACCCGACCTTCATCCCTCATTTCGCGCAATAATCTTATAATTGCATCTTCCGTCTGAACATCAACACCAGTAAATGGTTCATCTAATAAAATAACCTTACCATTTTGTGCTAACGCGCGGGCAAGGAATACACGTTTGCGTTGGCCGCCTGATAATTCACCAATTTGATGTTTGCGAAACTCAACCATATTGACGCGTTCTAGTGCAATTGTTACCGCCTGGTGATCCGTTATTTTTGGATTTCTTAGAAATCCCATATAGCCATATCGCCCCATCATAACTACATCTTCAACTAAAACTGGAAAGCTCCAATCTACCTCTTCCGCCTGTGGCACGTAGGCTACTATATTTTTCTTTAATGCGGCCTTTACTGACAGTCCCAAGATACTGATCTCACCTGTCGCAGCAGGTATAAAACCCATTAATGATTAAATAAAGTTGACTTTCCCGCACCATTTACTCCAACTAATGCAGTAATTGTTCCCGTTGGTATCTCAAAACTTGCATTCCGTAATGCAGTGTGTCCGTTACGGTAAGTTACAGTCACATTTTTTACAATTATTCCTGAACTTAAGTTATTTTCCACATTAAAAATTTTGATACCCCTAAATTAAGTTTAACTTCATTGATTGGTTAAAGCATTCGCAATGGTCTCAGTTGTTACCCTTAAAAGGTCTAGATAAGTAGGAACAGGGCCATCTGATTCAGTTAAGCTATCAACATATAGCATCCCACCATAAGTAGCTCCAGTTTCGCGAGCTACCTGTTTTGCTGGCGCCTGTGATACAGTGCTTTCACAAAATACAGCTGAGATTTTATTTTCACGGATGCTATCAATGACTTTACGCACTTGTTGTGGGGTACCTTGAGCATCTGCATTTATTGGCCAGAGATAAAGCTCTTTCATTTTAAAATCGCGAATTAAGTAACTAAAGGCTCCCTCACAGGTTACGAGCCAACGCTGCTCTTCTGGGATAGCCATAATTTTAGTTTTTAATGGTAAAATTGTTTCTGAAATTTTCTTTTTATAGATTTTCAGAATTTGTGCGATAAGTTGCTGCATTTTTTGGATCATGCGTTATGAATGCATCTCGTATATTATCTATGTATATTAGGGCACTCGTAATGCTCATCCAGGCGTGAGGATTTGGCTTTCCTGTATACTCACCTTCCGTAATGCTCATAGGTGAAATACCATTGCTTAGAGTGACGCTAGGGACTTCTGATAGATTTGAAAAAAATTGTTTGAACCATAATTCTAAATTCAATCCATTCCATAAAATTAAATCGGCATCTTGAGCTTTGATAATATCGCGAGGAGTGGGCTGGTAACCATGTATTTCGGCGCCTGCTTTTGTAATTGATTCTACTATAGCAACGTCTCCTGCAACATTTTTTGCCATATCTGCAATGACAGTGAATATAGTGACGGCTTTAAATTTTTTCGCGTTTGTAATTGATGATCCGCTTATTAATAAAAAAAGAGTGAAGAAAGTAATTAAAATTCGATTATTTGGAAAAAATTTGTTCATTAACAGATCATCCTTCAGGCAGTTAGTTTTACTTAATTTTAGATATAAGACACTATAATTATTGTCAATGAAAATGATAATCATTCTCAACTAGATAATTTTATTTAATAAAATTGGTTATTTAATATCTGTATTATTGTTTGTTAATTTAAAAATATCCGTTTATTAGAATATGTTAATACTTTATCTTTAAGGAGACTAATTGGCCCGTGATCCAAAATACGATATTTTGTTTGAACCAGTTAAAATTGGACCAGTCCAAACTCGCAACAGATTTTATCAAGTTCCTCATTGTAGTGGTATGGGATATCGCTATCCAAATGCTGAGGCCAGAATGCGTGGAATAAAAGCGGAGGGTGGATGGGGCGTTGTTTCAACTCAAGAAACTGAAATTCATCCAACATCTGATCTTTCTCCGGCAAATGAGGCGCGTCTTTGGGATGACAGTGATATCCCCAATTTAAAACTTATGTCAGATGCTGTTCATGCTCATGATAGCTTGGCTGCGATTCAATTGGTACACGGAGGAATTAATGCGCCTAACCGGTATTCACGCCTCTCGCCGATGTCACCGTCCCATGCCGCTTTGTCAAATAATGATCCTTATCAAGCACGTGAAATGGACAAAGCGGATATAAAAGCTTTTCGAGGCTGGCACGTAGATGCAGCGAAACGTGCAAAAAAAGCAGGTTTTGATATAATTTATGTTTATGCTGGGCATGATATGACGTTGTTGCAGCGGTATTGAGTTGCGGTTCATAGAGCTGATGAATATGGTGGTTCTTTTGAAAATCGTCTTAGATTATTCAGAGAAGTTATTGAGGATACTAAATTGGCAGTTGGTGACACTTGTGCAGTTGCTGTTCGCTTGGCTGTGGATGAATTGATGGGCGCTAAAGGCTTTCGTCACGAAATCGAGGGCAAAGATATCATCGAGGCGCTTGCTGAAGAACCTGACTTATGGGACGTGAATTTGGCTGATTGGTCTAACGATAGTCAAACATCAAGATTTGCTAAAGAAGGCTATCAAGAACCTTATACTGCTTTTGTAAAATCGGTCACGACTAAGCCAGTGGTTGGGGTAGGGCGTTATACCTCTCCCGATAAAATGGTAGATTTAATTAAAAAAAACCATATGGACCTGATAGGAGCTGCTAGACCCTCAATAGCAGATCCATTCTTACCATTAAAAATTAGAGAAGGTCGTCTTGAAGAAATTAGGGAGTGCATTGGGTGCAATATTTGTGTGAGTGGCGACAATACGAATAGTCCAATGCGGTGCACACAAAATCCAACTGTTGGCGAGGAGTGGAGGCGTAACTGGCATCCAGAAATATTACCAAATACGCCTTCATCGAAGAAATATCTTATTATTGGTGGAGGACCGTCGGGTTTGGAGGCGGCAACTTCATTAATTAAGAGTGGAAATGATGTCGTTTTAGCAGATGGAGCTAATTACTGGGGCGGTAGAGTGACACTTGAAAGCAAATTGCCCGGTTTGGCGGAATGGGCAAGAGTTAGGGATTGGCGAATGTGGCAACTCCAACAAGTATCAAACGCAAATCTATATCTTAACAGTCAACTATCTTCAGAAGATATTTTAAGTTATGGAATAGAAAATATTGTTTTAGCAACAGGTGCTAGTTGGCGTTCTGATGGCGTTGGACGAGTGCACAGGCAATCCCTAAAATATCTTAATAATGATAGAAACTTCACTCCAGATGACATCATGATGGGTAAGCTTTCGAACGATAAATCGACTGGTCCTATAGTGATATTTGATGATGATCGATTTTACATGGGAAGTATTGTTGCAGAAGTGGCAATAAATACAGGTCGTAAAGTAGTTTTTGTGACCTCAACACCCAATGTTGCAGCCTGGTCTGAAAATACTTTAGAACAAGGACGCATCCAAAGCCGATTAATTAAATTGGGTGTTGAGATAATAGCCTCACACGAACTTTTTGATCAGCAAAATGATAGGTTACATATCGCTTGTTCTTATTCAGGTAATACTCGGGAAATTCATTGTGATACGTTAATATTGGTAACTTCACGTCTACCAAATGATCTATTATGGAAAGAGTTACTGGCCAAAAAAGAAGATTGGAGTGATGCGGGAATTAACACTGTAACACGTATCGGTGATTGTTTACAGCCGGGATTAATCGCAATGGCCGTTCAATCAGGTCATAATTATGTAAGAGAAATTATTGATAACAACTCGAACGCATTTAGACGCGAAGACCAAAACTTTGCTAGGTAATTATATAAGTTATTTTGTTTTTAACCTAAACCAACAGTAGATAAATTGCTGAGAAGTTTCAAAAGGTGTTTGGTGTAGGTTAATTTCACTTCCAAGAAGTTGAAAATCATTGCCTAACTCTTCTGCCAGGCTCTGTTCACTATATTTCACCGTATCTAAGCCACTGCATTTATCTGGCCCATTTTTACTGTAATGCCTAATAATCTCACTTGCAATAGGCTGCAGTTTTTCCCAGTTGTCTTTATATTTTTTACTCAAAGAACTTTTATAAAGAAAATGTAATACTGGACCATCATGCCATAAATCAAATTGATTTTCTCTGGTTGTGATTGTTGAAATATCACCAATTTCTATAAAAATTGTACGTCCCAGCTTTCCAAGTCTTTTTAACGTTTGTTTAATTGCCTCATCAGAAATATCGAGTAAAGTTAAATTGCTGTAATCTAAAGAAACAAGGTCATCCACTAATGTTGACCTTCCAGCACCAATATCAACTAGTGCTTGGTCTTTTCTGGGACAATACTTCTTAATTAGTTCTAAGGAAATTTCTAAGTGGTTGCTGTACCAACTTACAGCATCAATCTTTTTGGTTTTATAAACATTATTCCAGAATGTATCTCTACTCATTATTTTTACTCATTTTCTTTTTTCTTGCCCGAGTGTCTTCGGTAGCCTTTACAGAGCCGTTGTGAAAAGTTCCAAACCAGCGATCCCAGGGCATTTCTTGATTTCCATAATTACATTCATAATATCTATGATGGAGCTGATGATAAAAAGTTCCAAGAGCCAATTTTTTCTTATCTTTTATCAGTAAATCTTCATAGCCTGCATGTGTCATAGCGGCACCAGGACCATTATAAATGACATGATAAATAACATGTATTGGATGGGAAGCGATTACCCAATGAATGCAGATGGAGGATAGGTAAAAAAGGTGCTCTACTGGATGCATTGATAGGCCTGACCACGGACCAATATTAATATTTCTATGATGCAAAGAGTGGTACCGCTTATAAAAAAATGGAAAATGAATTAAGATTATCCAGTAGAAATGAAACGCTGACCAAACTGGTAAAAGTATTAACATGCCAACAAACCATAAAGGATTATTGCTAAAACTATTTACAGGAGTATACTCGTTAGCCATTAACCAAATTGTTACCACATGAAAGGCAGTAATGAGAAATACACCACTTGTGAGAGACCAAAACATGTTATCTTTTACTTGGTCTGAAAATAAAAAATTCCTATTATTTTTGGTCAAACCTCGTTTATCAAATTTTAGCTTGTTGCCTTGATTTTTTCAAGATTGAGTTGCCCTTCTTCCAACTGATAAGACTCTATTAATTTATAAAATAAGTTTTTAGAATCCAACTATAATGAAAATTCTTAGCTTCCTCCAAAGAGGGGTAAACGAAGAACCATAATGCGGTTGCTGCAATAACCATAAGCACTCGCTCTGATAATGAAAGCCAGTTTTTATGAAACCATTTTAATAGAAATATTGGTTCATTAAGGTGAGTGAATGGTGATGGATCTGCCAAGGGCAAATCTGGATGATAATTCCATTCTTTTGATTTATTTTCATTCATAATGGTACCAGTAAAAAAGCTAGATACTTAAGAGTATATTTTGCGTTAACTTATTTTATTTAATACTAGCGACAAGATATGTCGTTATTTATAATTTAACACCTTATTTTGAACCTTTGCTAATACAAATTTTAATCATGAGAGATTTTGTCTTGCCCATCGATCCGGACATAATCCTCACTAGCTCCAAACTGCTCACCTTTTTTAAGCAAACCCGCACCAGGTATGAAATTGACTTCTAAGCGTATGCCATCAGGATCCTCAAATAAAACATAATAATAACCTGGCGCCCAATCTCTTTCCTCTGGTCCACGAATGATTTTAGCACCCAACTCAGCTGCTAATATTGCTGTCTTATCAACGTCATTCTGTGATCTTGCTCGGAGGCATAGGTGATGTAATCCAACACGATATTGCTCGAAGCGTTCATCCAAGAATTCAGGATCACATTTGCGAATACCAATCGCTGTTCGGGCGCCGACATGATAGCAAAAGTCGGCTCCATCATGAACTAAAGACATACCAAATTGAGGTAAAAGGCCACTGTAGAAACTACGTGCTTTTTCAAATTGGCTGACCGTCAAAATTACGTGCGCCATTCCATTTATTCCAATTTGATTATTTTCCTCAGTCATGTTGTTGTCATCGCACTACCAAAAGACTTAACGGCATCTGCACGACCTGGTGAAGGAGGGATATTTAAACCCCGATCACAGGCGGGTCGAGTGCGCATTTGCTCCATCCATCGTTCAAGTTCCTTTAAACCATCAGTTGGAACGCGCGCCCAGCGATGGCTTCGTATCCACGACCAATTAGAAATATCAGCAATGGAGAAATCATCTGTTAACCAAGTTCGTCCTTCTAGCCTGATATTTAAGACCTCATATAAACGGCGAGTTTCATTGTGATAACGGGCTCGGGCATCTGGTACATCAGTGGAAAAGTATCGCTCAAACACTACAGCTTGACCCTGCATCGGTCCAATACCGCTGGCTTGAAACATAAGCCACTGCATAACTTCTTGGCGCTGGACACCCTTTTTGGGAAGTAGTTCGCCTGTTTTCTCAGCTAAATAAAATAGAATAGCATTTGAATCAAAAATAATGATTAACACCATCATGATCTACGATAACGGGGATGCGTCCATTCGGATTCATTTTAAGAAAAGGAGGTTTGTGCTGATCACCGGCAGCTAAGTCAACATTTTTAACTGTGTAATCCAGTGAGAGTTCTTCAAGAACCATTGCGGCTTTCCAGCCATTTGGCGTTGGGGAAGTATATAAGTCTATCATTATAATTACCTACCTTTTTTAACTGGACAAAATCTTAAGTAACATGACACATTTGGAGAAATGATCAACGATCAAATATTGGAGGTTTTCACCATGACTGAAATCAAATGGTATTTTGATTTTATATCGCCTTTTGCATATTTACAGATGGCGCAATTTTCTAAATTACCTAACAGTATCAAGATTAAACCAATTCCGGTTGTTTTTGGGGGATTGTTAGCTAGCTGGGGTCAGCTCGGACCAGCTGAAATCCCTCCAAAGCGGCAATTTGTTTATCGTTTCTTTCAATGGAATGCTGATCGTTTAGGTGTTCCATTTAAAATGCCAGCACGTCATCCATTTAATCCACTCTCGTCACTTAGACTTTGTATTGCGTCGGGAGGAAAAATAGAACAAGTGCGCGCGGTTTATGATTTAATATATGGGCAAGGCATTCAACCGGATACTCCAGAAGGTCTTCAAAAAATGGCACAGGTATTAGAAGTTGCAAATCCAGAATTAATTATAAAGAATTCTGAGATAAAGGAGATACTTCGTAGTAACACTGAAAATGCAGTGAAGGACGGTGTTTTTGGTGTACCTAGCTTTGTAGTAAACGGGGAAGTATTTTGGGGTGGTGACTCGACTGATATGATGCTTGATTTTTTTAACAACCCTAACCTTTTCCAGACACCTGAAATGAAGAGAATTTCTGAAATGCCAATGGGTGTAATACGAAATAAATAATTAATAATCTTGTAATATGTATTTTCTCCCTCTGTGAGTTTGATTTGTTACCAATGCATATTTAGTGAGGGCTCAAGGTTTTAACTTACCATTTGTCCTCTAAACTTAGATTGTAAGAAAAGTCCTTTAATATTTGTTGATTTATCAAAAGTATTATATTTGCCCACCGATTTGGCGAGGTAGCTCAGTTGGTTAGAGCAGCGGAATCATAATCCGGAGGTCGGTGGTTCAAGTCCACTTCTCGCTACCAAACCGCCTTACCTCTCGTTTTATAACGCTCTATACAAAGACTGCCTAGAACAGCCAACCTGTTGAGCTATGAAGTAGCACCCAAACCCTCTGAATGTAGGGTTTTTATTGTGTCTGTATTGATTGCTTTCTTACTAACGTTATAAACTCGCTAAATTAAGGTTTGACCACAAAATTTTATAATCATTCTTTGAACATTACTTTGTAAACTGTTGCATAATTGACCGCTGCTGTTGAGTTAGTTAATTAAGCAATTATCCGATATTAACAACAGCTATTATGATTAATATAATTGTAAATAAAACATTAATTATCAGAAGGATGAGCATCTTATATTGATATTGTACCTTTTAAATAGAATTTAGATTTACCTCCAATTTCAACTCTCTGAGGCATTAATTTACAGGATAGTTCTCCTCCTCTTTCTGAGCACTGATACGTTAAACTGAATTTTATCTAACTGCTTTGCCCAATATGGAATGAGCATAGTATGAGCGGAACCAGTTACAGGATCTTCATTTATAACGATTTGAGGCGCAAAGAAACGAGAAACAAAATCCACTTTATCACCGACTGCGCTTATAATCACACCCCTACACTTTAGTTTTGAGATTTTACTAAAGTCAGGCTTTATAGATTTGATTACAGTTTCACTTTTAAAAATAGCTAAATAGTCATCTTTTCCTTTGAATAAACCTTCAGGTTTTAGAGTTAAGGCTTCATTGATTAATTTAGTTATCTTGACAGGTTTTGGTACATCTCTTGGGAAATCAAGAAATATTTTATCGTGATGCTTATAGGATCTTCAAGCCCTATATGCAATCTAACAAGATGTTCATCTTTTGCTAAATATTCGTCAAAAAGAACTCGAGACGTTGCAAGAGTTGCGTGTCCACACAAATCAACTTCGGTCATTGGAGTAAACCACCTTAATTCATAAGGATATGTATTTAAGTTTACAAAAGCAGTTTCTGCAAGGTTATTTTCCATCGCAATTGATTGCATTTTCTCGTCAGGTAACCATTCATATAAAGGGCAAACTGCAGCTGGATTTCCTGTGAATACTTAATCTAATGAAGATGGTGGTAAATCTTTATTTGGTTCATAGATCTCTAGCCCCTCTAGTTTTATTCGTTCTTATCAATCTTCATCTTCATGTCGAAAGATAAGTGCCGCACCCATCAATTGTTTGGGTTGATTTATTATTTATTTTTTAAATTAATTCTATCCAAGTTTCGCTAGTTTCTCCGTCAAGACATTCTATTACGGTATTCATGAATTTACTACCTTCGGCTCGGGGTGGTTTTAACATGTAATTTTCATAGTCCTCTTTATATCTCCACTTTTCCCAAAGATGCCAGACTACCGTTCCAACGTCGCTTTCAGAAAACCCATGTTCTGCTGAAATAAATCCATTCATAGTTTTTGTATATGGTAATCCTAATTCAGATTTAAGTAACGAAGCCCACGTATCTTTTTTCTCCTTCCTGATAGGAAATTGAATAAGTAATTGAGGCATGAGTAGTACTCCTTAATTGGTTGTTTTAATAAATACAGGCGCAAAAATACTTGCAAGTATTTTTTCCTACTCGAAGATAACTGTTTAAATCTCAGTTTAATAATTATTTTTAGAGGAGCTCATTTGAAAAGTGTTTGTTAAAATCTCTGATCTATTATTAACATTGACGGGAAATGATATATCAATAATACACTTTTTGAATTCAAACAAAATAGAAACATAAGTACGGCTAAGATGAAATGGATGTGGCATGACTAATTTACAAGAAGAATCTGATTTTGAAAATACTGTTGAGATTAGTGCACGGCGTTTTGAAGAATCTCCTTTTATTGAATGCCATGACACCTCCAAAATGATACGAGGTGTTTATGCCGGGAGGTTTTTTGCTGTTCATAATGGTGAAGATTACTTGGCAAAATATTGGACTTTAAGACGAAAAGCTTTGATTTTTGATGTTCCTGAAAAGCCAGTAGAAATTTCTGGCCCCGATGCAATCCCATTTTTAGAAAAGGTTTTAACTCGTAAAGTATCGAATATGAGGGAGGGTCGGGGGTACTATGCTCTTGCATGTACGCCAAAGGGTGGCATTTTTATGGATGGAGTTGTTTTTAAGCTTGCCGAAAATAAGTATTGGTATGTTCAGGCGGATGGTCCCTTTGAAACGTGGCTCTTGGCTCATACTACTGGGTTTGATGTTGAAATTTCTGATCCTCATTCGCGTGTTTTGCAAATACAAGGACCGGCTTCGATCGATATCATGCATAATGCTTCTGATGGAAAAGTTGGTGAGGAGATGGGTTATTTTAAATCAGGATACTTTGATATCGGTGGGCAAAACCTTTACGTATCACGAACTGGATTTACAAATGAATTGGGTTTTGAGATTTATTCTGATGGTCCAAACACAGACCATATTGCTCTTTGGAACCATCTTATGGAGGCTGGCAAACCACATGGTTTGGAATTCTCTTCAACGCGTGCGATGACAATCAGAAGAATAGAAGGTGGAATGCTTGGTAATACTATAGATATGGATGAAACGATGACCCCATATGAGGCTGGTCTTGGTTTGTTTGTTGATATGGAAAAAGGTGATTTTGTGGGGCGTGATGCTTTAGTTGGCAAAGATAAACGCCCATTATTATTTGGTTTGACTTGTGAAGGCGCAACGCCAACCTCGAGTAGCGAAATTATGGATGGAACAAAGGTTGTTGGAAATATCACCGCTGGTGTGCCATCGCCAACTCTTCGAGTAGGAATCGGATACGCTAGATTCCATTATCAAGATGAGTGGGTGGGTCGCAAAATGGTTCTCCGTCTCCCTGATGGAGCCTGCCATTCATGCGATATTGTAAAGCTGCCATTTTTCGATAGAGAAAGACACATTGTTAGGGGAATAGATCGTAAAATTCCGTAATTTTCCATTTTTATTATTTAATTCTGCTACAAGAGTATTATTATAAATACTTGCTAAATACTAAAAATTATATTTATCGTTAATTTATGAAAAATAATGGACTTTTTAGCGGACACACTGATTTAAAGCTCAACGAAGTTTTGGCAAAGCTGCAGTTGGTTGCAGAAACACCTTTCGAAAATGCAATTCCTATTCCTGCGGCTGTTAATCATTCTCAAGAGTTTTTTAATCACGAACAAAAATCTATTTTTATGAAGGAATGGATTTGTGTTGGCCGTAATGACGAACTTTCGAGGCCTGGTGATTTTCTAACACATGAAATTGCAGGGATATCAGTATTAGTTGTGCGTCAGGAAGATGGTTCCATTCGTGCTTTTATTAATGCATGTGCACATCGCTTTGCGCGCCTTCTTCAAGAAGAGAAAGGCACTAGCAAGCGGTTTACCTGCCCCTATCACTCCTGGACATACAATATTGCAGGTGATCTAGTCCGTGCTCCATATATGGAGATGAAAGATGATTTTGATAAGACAAAAAATGGTCTTCGAAGATTATATTTAGAACTGTGGGAGGGTTTTATTTATGTGAATCTTTCAAAAAAACAACCAAAAAAAGTATCTTCTTGTTTAAACTCTTTGCGTGAAAATGTTGTTGGTAGATACGACATGGCATCTTATAAAACAATCATGCGAAAGACGATGGTTTGGGACGCAAATTGGAAAAATCTTATTGAAAACTTTACTGAAAGCTATCATGTACCTATGGCGCATAAAAAAACCTTTGCGTTACATAAAAAACCCCTTGAAGATTATTATTGTGGTGAGGATGATGACCATTATGGATACCATCAAGCCGTGCAAGAAGCTGATACAGGTGGCGGTGCCGCACACCCCAAAAATAATAAATTAAAGGGTGATTGGCGACGCACGATGGTAGATTTTTGCGTATTTCCGTGTCAATTAATTACACTTATGCCTGATTTCCTTTGGTACATCACTGTTTTACCTCAAGGTATTGGACAATTTAAAGCTACTTGGGGTGTCGCAATACCTCTGGAGATACTTGATGATATTAAACCTTCTGAATATGAAAAATGGTTATCTGATTTGTCAGATTATATGGATGTCGCCAATGAGGAGGATAAGATTTTGGTTCAAGCTTTAAATCAGGGGTCAGCTTCAACAATTTTACCCAATGGGACTTTGCACCCCATTGAAAAAAATCTTTGGCAATTTACCCGATATTTATCAAGAATATGCCAAATATGATTAACTTAAGTTAATATTTGTTCTTTTCTTTTCTTAATATATGCTTCTAATTCTTTTTGTATTGCTGGATCAATAGGTGGTTTTTCATATTCATTAAGCAACTCGTTTCTAAATTTTTGAAATTCAGGTAGCTGACTTTGCGCCGTCTTCAGTCCAAGATTCAAAATTTCTCCAGTCTGATAAAATAGGCTCATAAAATGCATTTTGATAACGATCTAAAGTATGTTGTGTGCCAAAAAAGTGACCGCCACTTCCAACTTCAGCAATTGCCTCATATCCTATAGGCAATGGTTTTTAATCAAACTGGAGAAAGAAATGCTGCCTGCATTTGTAATAATTCTGCATCTAAAATTAATTTTTCAAATGAACATGTTAGTCCACCTTCCAACCATCCACCGGCATGCATCATAACATTTATATGACCCTGAACGCAGGCATTTATAGACATACTACTTTCATAAGTTGCCTGTGCGTCTACAGAGTTAGCTGCAGTTGTGTTTGAAGATCTGATTGGCAAATCATAGTACCGCGCCAGTTGCCCAGATATAATGACTGATTGTGCATATTCTGGTGTGCCAAATGCTGGAGAGCCAGTTTTCATATCAACATTTGAGGTGAAATGTCCATAAAATACCGGTGAATAACGACTTGCAGCTTGACCTAATACAATGCCAGCCAGTGCTTCTGCATTCTGTTGAACGAGTGAGCCTCCAATTGTTGCAGGGCTCATGGCGCCAGCTAGAGTAAATGGCGTTATATGTACCGGTTGACCAGCTTTAGCGAACTCGATCACAGCTTCGGCTTGTCCATCATCAAAAAGAAGTGGAGAATTGGTATTTACACCACCTAAGATTCCAGGTGTCATACGTAATTCTTCATCGTTTAATTGTAGAGAAATTTTTGCCATTTCAATACAGTCCCTTGCCCGCTCGGCTGTGTTCATCCAGCAAGGCTGCCAACCTTTGTCACTTAGAGTTGTTTGAGCTAACATCATATCCAAATGACGCGTCTCTGGTGGTAAATCTAGGGGTTCGCAACCACTCCCTCCCTCGTGATGAAAGATGTTAAGTGAAGAAGATAATTTAACAAAATTTCTCATATCTTGTAGTGAACCTGCGCGTCGCCCTCTATCTAGGTCAGATACAAAAGATGGGCCACAAACAGTTGCAAATATCATGGAATTTCCACCAACTTTTACTGTCTTTTGTGGATTTCGAGCATGAATTGTAAATTCAGATGGTATGCCTTTTAGCATCTCTTCAACCAAAGCAGGTTCAAACTTTACGTGATTAGTGTTTTTATTAACCTCAGCTCCTGCTTCTTTGAGTAATTTTAAGGCAACAAGGCTATCCACTCTAATCCCAATTTCACTTAAGACTTTTAAACTGGTTTTATGAATAAATTCTATTTGATCAGTCGAAATTAATTCCATGGGTTTAAATGGATTTTGAATTTCCTGAAAGGGCAATTGATTTAACTTGGTGTTTTTCTTACGTCGGTTTGCTTTTATGCGAGGTGGCATGTTTTGTTTCCTTATAATCATTGAAAAAATATTTGTTCAATAGATTAACAGCCAGCCCATGTCTCCTCGCGGGTAATAGGAAATTTTAAATCAATAAGTAGGTTTTTATTCACTTTCGCATCCTATGTCCCATGGGATCATATAAAGGTCTTGTAGATAATTTTGCAAGTCGCATTTTTCCCATTATTTCAATAAAATAATCATTATTCTCATTGTAACTTTCTATGTTAATATATCCCAAAGCAATATGCTTTTCTGTTACTGGCCCCCAGCCACCAGAAGTTACATAACCAATAGGCTTTTCTTTAAAAAATATTGCTTCATCGCCCCAAATCACGCAGTCACCTATGTCAACAGTAAATGTTACGAATTTTTCCTGTTGTGGGCTATAGTTGAGAACAGCATTACGACCAATAAAATCGCCTTTTTCGGGTTTAACATGAGCCATCATGTTGCAATCTAAGGCAGTGTAATCAGATGATAGTTCTAGCCCCCAAGCTGCAAAAGATTTTTCCAACCTTGTGTGCATCAGGCTGCGTGTGCCAACTAAACCAAGGCCAAGATCAGACCCTTCATTTCGCAGGATATCAAAGAGTTCGGCCTGTCGATTACGTGGAAGATACATTTCATATCCGCATTCACCGGTAAATGAGATCCTGAAAACCATTATATTATCGATGCTACCAATACGCATTTTGTCCGCGGACATAAATTTAAAACTCGTTGTGTCCATATCGCGATCTGCAAGGCGAGAGATTAGCGCCTGAGCATTTGGGCCGCAAATATGCAGCCCCGCTAAATCATTGGAGAGGTTTTTGACGCTTACCCCACTTTTTGGAAGATATTGGTTAAAATGCCGCATGAAACTGAGCTGCATGTAATCTGCGCCCAAAACCATGAACCGGTCATGTGCTACTCTTGCAATAGAAAAGTCACCGATCACACGGCCCTTTGGGGAAAGCATAGGGCTAAGGGTAATGCGCCCAAGTTTTGGTAATAGGTTTGTCACTATGAAGTCAAGCCAGGTTTCTGCACCTGGACCTGATATTTCGAATTTTGCCATAGCTGAAAATTCCATCAGACCTAGTTCGTTTCGGATACGTTTGCCCTCATCCGCCACTGGTCCCCACCAGTTGGGTTGGCGGTATGTTAGACTATCGCTTTGACCCGGTTGGCTGGCAAACCAGTTAGGGTGTTCACCGCCAAATGATGAGCCAAAAACACCACCAGCTTGAGCTAGGCGTTCATAGATTTGAGGTTTGTTAATCGGGCGACCAACATCAAACTCTTGATGGGGAAATACCTTCTCAGAGCGTTTCTCATAAAAGTATTTGGTTGTAGCTTCAGTATAAGATGTATCAGCCCAATCTCCAAATCGCGCGATATCCCAGTTAAAAATGTCCAATTCTGGCTCGCCACCAATTATCCACTCTGATAGAACCCGTCCAATACCCGCGCCTTGATTGAAGCCTGCCATGACACCATTGGCGCAGAAGTAATTGCGTAACGCTGGGTGAGGACCAATTAATGGGCTAAGATCTGGTGAAAAGATCATTGGACCATTGATGACGCGTTTTACACCAGCTTCTCCCAAACAAGGCATAATTTCTACAGATTTATTGAAATTCCACTCCATTCGACTTAGATCGTTAGGTAACAGCTCATGTCCAAAATCCTGCGGTGTTCCGTCTTTAGCCCAATGAATGCAGGTATCTTCGTAGGCACCGAGTAGAATGCCCTTTCCCTCCTGGCGCGCATAACAGCCTGTCTCATTATCGTTGATTTGTGGTAATTCAAATTCGAGATTTTCGATCATTGGGATGGTTTCTGTCACCAGATAATGATGTTCGACTGGCATAAGTGGTAATTCGATACCAGCAAGACGCCCGACTTCGCGTCCCCAAAGGCCTGCTGCATTTACTAAGTATTCTGCGTGTATGGTCCCTTTGTCTGTCACCACATCCCAAGTTCCATCAGGGCGTTGGGTGGTCGCAGTAACAGGTGTATGACGGTGAACAGTCGCACCCAATTGACGCGCTGCTGCTGCAAAGGCCTGCGTGGCTGAAGCTGGATCAACATGCCCACCTTCCTCTTCCCAAAATGCACCAATCATATGTGAGGTATCCAGAATTGGGGCTTTTTCTTGTACTTCTTTTAGTGAAATAAAATGACCTTCGATACCAAGACGACGACAGGCACTTTGCATCATTAAATTGCTGTCAATTTCGTCTTGTGTGCGACATATATTCAATCCACCGGTTAAATGAAATCCGCATGGTTGACCGCTTTCCTTTTCTAATTCTTTGTAAATCTGGAATGTATAGCGATGCATTTCTGCGGCCGCATTTGGACGTACGACAGTAAAAAGCCCTCCCGCTGCATGCCAACTCGATCCTGATGTTAGTTCCTGGCGCTCGAGCAGCATGACATCCGACCAGCCATTTTTAGCTAAATGGTAGAGGACTGAACACCCCACAACACCACCACCAATTACAACAACTCTAGGAATAGCTCCCATTTTTTTGCCTAAATTATTTTTGTAAGATTTAATTTAATTAATTCCAGTTTTTATTAAAAATAAATTTTATATCTTCTTAACTTTACTTTTGAAAAAAATAGGTAAAATCTTTATACAATTAAGTTCTTAGTTGGGATGGTTAAATGTCAGATTTAGCATTTGAAGAGTTGATAGAGGTCGCGAGACATGTTCATGAAAGTCATCAAGAAGTAAGTAATTTTTGTAGTTTTCCAGATGATCTTAAGCCTCAGAATGTAATGCACAATCATATAAGCTCTTCCGATATTTTACAAAGTGAGAAACATTTATTTACTGATAAATATCATGATTTTAGAGATGCATTGGAATGCGGCGCCGTTTGCACATTGGCGGGAAACTTATAAGAATACGGACATTGGTAGCGATTTTATGAGCCGTTTTGGCTGTTATTGCTTGATTGGAACTAATGCTCCGTTTTACAGCAAAAAAATGCATGCTTTTGTTGTCTACATGCCTCAAGAGCTATTCTATCCATGGCATCACCATCCAGGAGAGGAGATGTATTTGACGATTGCCGGTGAGGCAGAATTTATGAAGGATAAGGAAGAAAATGAGTTCTTACAATCTGGTGGTGTCAGCGAGCATAAAAGTAATCAGCCACATGCGATGAAAACACATACTAATCCCGTTATGGCTTATGTGATTTGGCGAAACAAGTTTAATACACCACCAGTTTGGACTGATAGCTTGAATAATTAGAGGCTAGATAACTTAAATAGAAATCATAAATTTATCAAAAAAATCACTCAATTGACTGAAGGCGTCTAAAGGCAAAATATTAGCTATATGTTGGTCTGGCCTCACTACAACGATGCAACCATTTTCTCTATTGATTCCGCGCATATCAAAAGATGGTTGTCTTTTTATATCAGCACAAAATATCTTCTCGTAGTCTCTTAGACCTAGCTTACCCTTTTGGGGTAATAGAAATGAGTTTAATCTCTCAATATTTATATCTCGATGTTCTTCTTGAAATACTACTCTTACATCAAAAGTACTGTCTATATCTGCACCTTTGGATGTGTATTTTAATATAGGCGATAGTTCAGAATTTTTTAAGAAATTGCATAATTTGTTTATTTGTGAATTTGGATTATCTGCTTTTTCAATTGGTGAAAATGCAAAAATTCGCCATCTACCATCCGCTTTAACTGTATGGCCCAATTGCACTGGTTTGGCATCCGCAACTCTTATTACTGAGGCAGAATGAAAACGCATCCCTATTTCTAGACCAGTAGCCAATTCTTGGTGGATTGGTTTGCCAGAAATAATAGATGGGTAATATTGAATAGCAGTCCCAGCCGTGAAACGACCATGCTTTTCAAAATATTTTTGAAACTCTTTTGGATCGATGCTATCACTTTCATCGTCTAATGAAGTTTTTGGCCTAGCACTAAACATTTTTGCGAACTCTCTATCAAAGTCGATTAATTCTTTTGCAACTGTTCGCCTTTCTGCTGAATAGGTGTGGAGTAACTCTGGGGAACATTTTCCTTTAATAACCGATGCTAATTTCCAACCTAAGTTGAAACTATCGCGCATAGAGACATTCATACCCTGGCCAGCTTGTGGGCTGTGTGTGTGGCACGAGTTATACAGAATTTAGTAATAAATTTAAATCTATTTTATTTTCGGGTACATTATCAAATTTATCGCAAAGCCTTTGGCCAATCTGGTAAACTGACCACCATATTATTTCTTTGATTTCGATACTATAGGGATGCATAATTCTCTGCGCTGCAGCAATTAGGTGCTCAGATGTGATATTTTTATTTGTTATTCTTTCGTCTTCATTTAGCTTATCAAGCTCAATATATAAACGAATTAGATATCCACCTTCTCTAGGAATAATTAGTAAATTACCTTCGCTAACTGAATGAATAATCGCTTTAAGTCGAACATCAGGAAAGTCAGTTATGGCGAGAACATCCATGACACCCCAGGCTTGATTTGCAGAGTCTCCCTTTAATGTTAGATTTAAGCCCTGCCTTACGATGCTACGAGCTCCATCACAGCCTACAATATATTTGGCCTTTATTGTTTCCATCCTGTTGGGTCCAACGGTATTTGCAGCCTCAAGGGTAGCTGTGACGGGGAAATCATTGGCACCATTCATTTCTGAATTTATCTCCATAGAGACTAATCGTCTGGAATAGTCTGGCTCTAACATTGTTGGCGAATTCTTCATAAGATCTAAGTAAAAATCGTGCACTCTTGCTTGGTTTAGAACCATGTGGGGAAACTCTGACAAACCGTCTTCTGTATCTTGAATCTTACTACTTCTAATTATATTTTTTGGGTTTTTGTCATCAGGTTTCCAAAAGACAGTTTCATTCACCCAATATCCTTCTTTTAAAACCTTATCGCTAAATCCAAATGCCTCAAACATTTCCATTGTTCTGCAGGCAACTCCATCAGCTTGACCTAATAATAATTTATCTTCTTTTTGTTCAACGATTACAGTCTTTATATCAGGAAATTTGGAAAGTTGAGCCGCTAATGTCAAACCAGCTGGACCGCATCCAACTATTAAAACATCAGCTTTTTCTGTTAAATTGCGCATTCTAGGTGGATTTCTAATAGAATTTTTACCATTATTTTCTTCTGGGTTTCCTGTTTGAAAGCCGTTTAGGTGGAATTGCATTATCTAAAACTCTCTTCAATTTGCCTGTTTATTTTATTTAGTTACCAAGTTTATAACATTTTTAGTTTATTGTATGAACATATATTTAACTAATTTTGAGAGTAAATAGTTTTATTGTATGCCATTATTTTATTTAACTTATAGATCTAAGGTATTTTTTTATTTATTGTTTTTATTATTAAGTTTATGATAAGTTTTCGAATGAATGGATGATGTTTATTCATCTTTTGTATTCCAACAGTCTGAATAAATTTAAAATTGGTTATAAACTTGAAAGTAGAAAAATAGTTCAGATAATTTCAGTCGGGCATTAATTAAAAAGGTTTTTTATGAGCAAAATAGTGTTTGAAGCCCCTGCAGGGGTTTTTGCTGAAAAGGTTAAATCTGTTCGGCACTATACAGATCGTCTGTTCAAATTTCGAATTTCCAGACCTAGTAGTTTTAGATTTAGGTCAGGAGAATTTGTCATGATTGGATTGCCAAATTCTGAAAAACCTATCTTCAGAGCATACTCAATAGCGAGCCCTTCTTGGGATGAAGAATTGGAGTTTTACTCAATTAAAGTTGAGGATGGCCCATTAACTCAACATCTACAAAAGATTGAACTTGATGATACTGTTTTGATGCGTCGAAAATCGACTGGTACGCTTGTTAATGACGCATTATTACCTGGCAAACGCTTATACCTATTTTCTACAGGTACAGGAATAGCACCTTTTGCTAGCCTGATAAGAGATCCTGAAACTTACGAAAAATTTGAAACAATTTTCCTTTGTCACACGTGTCGAAATGTAATCGACCTTGAGTATGGTCAGGAACTCGTAAGATCAGTAAGGTTAGATCCGTTAGTCGGTGATTTAGCATCTAAAAATCTTCATCATTATCAAACAATAACCCGTGATAATTTTAATGTTATAGGAAGAATAACTGACTTAATGACTTCAGGAAAAATATTCAATGATTTGGGTGTACCCCAAATTTCACCTTATGAAGACAGAGGTATGATATGTGGATCAATAGAAATGATTCGTGATACAAAAATAATTCTTGAAGGCTTTGGCTTGGAAGAGGGTTCTAATAATAATCCAGCTACATTTGTAGTAGAGAAAGCCTTCGTTGACTAAATTTTAGTTGACTTTTTAGATATGATTTTTTTATATTTTTGTATAATTTGAAGGGAAATTTATGAGCAGGTATTTGGAATTTGTCGATAGATTTAAAGATGAAATACCAATTTTAATCGATGGAGCCACTGGGACTGAGGCCGAGCGAAGAGGTGTGCCGCAATTAGCGAATGCTTGGAATGGTGGAGGTGCTTTAAGTCATCCTGAGATTATAAAAGAAATCCATCTTGACTACATAAGACACGGAGCAGAAATCGTTATCAGCAACTCCTTTGCAACGTCAAAGCAGGCTCTCAATGACGCCGGATTAGAGCATTTATTTGAAGAATATAATCGTAGATCTGTAGAACTTGCTATTGAGGCTCGTAATATTTCTAAAAAAACTAATATTTTGGTTGCAGGCAGCATTTGCTATCAAAGATTCCCAACGGGTGAACCAAATAAAAATACCCTATTTGAAGATATTTTTGAACAGGCAGTTATATTGCGTGATGCAGGTGCAGATTTGCTAATACTCGAAATGATGCTTGATATAGATCTAACTTTAATTACTTTAGATGCAGCACTGAAAACTGGTTTGCCTGTATGGGTGGGCTTAAGTTGCGAGAAAAATAGTGATGGAAATATTTGTCTATTAGGAGGAGATTTGTTAACTGACTGCCTTAAAGAATTAAAGAAAAAATCAGTTCCATTAGTTAATATTATGCATACAGAAGTTGATTTAATCTCTGAATGTCTTGACGTGTTAGATGCTAATTGGGAGGGGTTTGTCGGTGTTTATGCTCATACTGGACTATACAAAAATCCAGAGTGGATTTTTGATGACATTATTTCTCCTGAAGATTATGCAGAAGCATCAAAGGCTTGGATTGAACGAAAAATAAAATAATTGGTGGCTGCTGTGGAACCACTTCAGATCACCTTAGGGCGATGCGTACTGCCTTGGAAAAAAATGGGTAATTTTTTAAGTAAATTCTTAAATATTAGGTAAATTATAATGCAAATCTTAGCAAATAATATAAATATTGAATATGAAGATTTTGGTAAAAAAACGGATCCAACAATTTTGTTCATTAGAGGGTTGGGAAGTCAATTAATACATTGGCCATCAAATTTTATTAATGGATTTGTTGAAGTGGGCTATAGAGTGATAATATTTGATAACCGCGATATTGGTTTATCGGCTAGCTGTCCCAAAAAAATAGAATAAAATAGAATAAAAATATTGTTAATATAATTACCATATAGAAGCTAACTCCTGCTTATTCTTTGGATGATATGGCTTTGGATGTTGTTGGATTAATGGATGCTATTGGAATTGAGAAAGCTCATATTTTTGGAATGTCTATGGGCGGAATGATTGCACAAATACTTGCTATAAATCATCCAGAGAAAATTATAACCATGACAAACTTAATGTCAACTGCAAATTATCAGATCCTTCAAGAATTAAAAAAATCGCTCTTCAGCATAATAGTAGAGAGGAATATGTGGAAAATGCTGTTAATGAAAATAAAATTTGGGGTAATTTGAATTTTCCCGTTTCAGAAGCCTATACTCGTGATTTAGCTGGCCGTGCATTTGATCGAGGTGCGGATAGCGAGGCTGTAAATCGGCAAGCATCAGCAGTTTATTCGTTTGGCGATAGAAGGGCTGCTTTAAAGTTGATAGATTTGCCGTGTCTGGTGATACATGGCGCAGATGATGTCTTAGTCCCACCTGAAGAAGGAAAGGAAATTGCTTCACTAATAAAAGCTTCAGAAGTAAAGGTTATTGAAGGTATGGGGCATGAAATAACTCCGCTATTGTCTTCTACGATTGTTAATCTTGTGCATGACTTTTTAAGCCGAAGATGTCATATTTAACAAAATAACCGTTTAATTTAACAATGTTAGGATTTTTATGATGGTTGAGGCATATATATGTGATTATGTTAGAACTGCTATTGGCCGATTTGGTGGTACTCTTTCCTCCATAAGAACTGATGATTTAGCTGCAATTCCAATTAAGGCACTAAAAGAACGAAATACTGATGTCGATTGGGAAGGAATAAATGACGTTTACTTAGGCTGTGCTAATCAGGCTGGTGAAGATAATCGAAATATTGCACGAATGGCATCCTTATTGGCAGGTTTGCCAATTGAAGTTCCAGGCGTAACTATAAATAGATTGTGTGGATCTGGAAGATTCGTTAGCTCTTGCAATTGAGGCTTCAAAAACTGAAGCTGATATTATTTTAGCTGGTAGGACAACTGATACTGCAATTATTGCAGCCTTAAAGCTACAACGGCATTTTCACGACAGAGTGAAGTTTTTGATACAACCATCGGTTGGCGCTTCATTAATAAACAAATGAAAAACCTTTATGGAACCGATAGTATGCCAGAAACTGGTGAAAACGTAGCAGAGCAATTTAAAGTAAGTCGCGAGGACCAAGACTCTTTCGCTCTTAGAAGCCAAGAAAAGGCAAGAGAAGCAATAGAAAACGGCCGTTTTAAAAAGGAAATTACACCGGTAGTCATTTCTCAACGGAAAGGCGAGGATATTATCTTCCAGCAAGATGAGCATCCAAGGCTATCTTCCCTCGATAAATTGGCTAAATTAGCAACACCTTTTAGGAAGGATGGATGTATTACTGCTGGGAATGCTGCTGGAATAAATGATGGTGCTGCCTGCTTAATTATTGCAAATGAGCAAGCAATAAAAAAATATAATTTAAAACCAATTGTACGTATTGTAGCAGGAACTACTGTGGGAGTTGAGCCAAGGATAATGGGTATAGGACCATTTTCTGCTACTGATAAGGTATTGAAAATGTCACAATGGGAAAAAGATGATTTAGATGTGATTGAAATAAATGAAGCGTTTGCTTCTCAGGGCTTAGCTTCTTTAAGGCTCTTGGGAATTAATGATGATGATCCACGAGTTAATCCTAATGGTGGCGCTATAGCGTTAGGCCATCCATTGGGAATGTCAGGGTCTAGAATAACTGGGACTGCTGCTCTGCAGTTATCTAAAGTAGGACAAAAGGCTCTGGCAACAATGTGTATTGGAGTTGGTCAAGGGTATCGCAATAACAATTGAGAAAGTCTAAATTTCAAATTTATATATAAATAATATTGTTATTTTACAATTGGTTATTATTAATACTGGATGTAATATTAAAGTGAATGTTAGCGATCGGCATGATCATATTATTATTGTTATTTATCAATAGAGCTTTCTTGAAATTTGATTTATATACAAGTTATGAAAACCAAAGATTCAATAAAAAAATATTCCCCACAGCCAACAGTTATTTTGGTTGAACCTCAAATGGGTGAAAACATAGGGGCGGCGGCACGTGCCATGTGGAATTTTGGCTTAGAGCGCCTCAGGATTGTAAATCCGCGAGACGGTTGGCCAAATCAAAAAGCAGTAGTTATGGCTAGTGGTGCTGGTCGCCTGCTAGATGAGGCTTCCATTTACAATACAACAAATGAGTCTATTGCTGATTTAACATATGTTTTTGCCACGACAGCACGGGTCAGGGGACTTAATAAAAATGTTATAACGCCCCTTCAAGCAATGAAAAAAACTAGAAATTTAATTGAAAGTGGAGAGCGCGTTGGTGTGCTGTTTGGGCCAGAGCGTGCAGGCTTGTCTAATGATGACACTGCATTGGCCCGGGATATCATATCAATTCCTGTTAATCCTTCATTTCCCTCTCTCAATTTGGCTCAGTCCGTTCTATTAAATGCTTATGAATGGCGGAATGGTGGAAGAGATCCTATTTCGAATATAGATCAACCAAAATTAGCCAAAAGTCTAGATATCAAGATTTTAACTGATGCTTATGAAAAGGAGTTGTCTGAGAAAGGTTTCTTTTGGCCAGAGGAGAAGGCCAGCTCCATGCGCTTACACCTTAAATCTTTATTTTCCCGTTTTACCCTGTCTGAAGCAGACGTTCGCATCCTTCATGGAGTTCGGAAATCTTTGACCCGTATTAAGCGTGCGCGTGATTGACGCGCTTGTCTATTTTGTCACTTAGCATTATTTCAGTTTGTGAGGAGCGTTGAATGTCAGAAAAAAGATCAATTTTTGAAGAGGTAGACATCGCTGATGCTAGTTCAAAAAAAGTTAAAAATAATGTGGAAATTATTAATTCCAATAAAGCCCTTCAAATTTGGTTGTTAGTTCTTTTTATTCTTGTTGCTGCAATGATTGTGGTGGGTGGTTTAACTAGGCTCACAGACAGTGGTCTTTCAATCACTGAATGGAAACCTCTCACTGGCGCCTTGCCGCCCCTGAGCCTTGAGGTATGGCAGCTAGAATTTGATAAATATAAAACCATTCCTGAGTTTAGCATTCAAAATAAAGCAATGACTTTAAGTGAGTTCAAAACTATTTACTGGTGGGAATGGGGGCACAGACAATTAGGCCGAGTTGTTGGTATTGTTTGGCTGTTTGGATTTTTTTGGTTGGCTCTTGTGAGAAAACTGACAAATTTGTGGATTACTCGATCATTTATAATTGGTGGCTTGGGTGGTTTACAGGGTGCCATTGGTTGGTGGATGGTTTCATCAGGATTGAGTGGTAGAATGGTGGACGTTGCGTCGTACAGGTTAGCCGTGCATTTGGGGTTAGCATTTTTAATACTCACTCTTATTACTTGGTATCTTTTTCAGACAAATATAAATGATCAAGAGAAAATAAGATCACGTCGAGAAAGAGATAAAAGTCTCGTTCCTTTAGTTAATATCCTGCTTGGAATTGTTTTTCTTCAAATTATTGTAGGCGCTTTAGTAGCTGGCATTGACGCAGGACGTGGTTATACTGACTGGCCATTAATGAATGGAGAGTTTCTACCGTCTGAAAGTTTTGATTATCAGCCAGTTCTTATCAATTTTACAGAAAATCCTGCTTTGGTCCAATTTAACCATCGCGTTGTTGGTTATTTAACTGTGCTTTATACAATTTTTGTTTGGTGGCGATGTCGATCATCTTCATTTTCAGTCACTGTAAAAAAAGCGAATTTAGTTTGTTTAATGATGTTTGTTCAAATGATGATGGGGATAGCAACGGTAATTTATGCAGCACCGCTTGGTTGGGCTATCGTGCATCAATTTGGAGCTATTATAATCGTTCTTCTGGTTCAATCATTAAGATCACAAGTATATTTTCCAACAAGACAATCGTTTAAGGTATAGATAGGTAGAGGTATGTCTGAATTTACCAAATTAATGGATTTTGTAAAACGCACAACTGCTCTAAGCCCAGATTTCTGGGCGTTTGGGGTGGGATCAAGAAACTATGATGGCCTCCGGCTCTGCTGAGCAAAGAGGCGCTGAGATCGCTGCTATAGAGGGTATTTTGCATGCACGAAAATGTGATGACCAAGTAGGAGAGTGGTTGTCAAATATTAACGATGAATCTCTAGATGATACTGCTCAAATCAAACATATAAAAAGAGATTATGATCGGTCCGTAAAAATACCGTCAGATTTGGCATCTTCGCTTGCAATTACAACCTCACGTAGCCAATTAATTTGGGCACAATCAAGGTCAGATGAAAATTTTAAAGACTTTGTTCCCGTACTGTCTGAAGTTGTAAATCTAAAGAGACGTGAAGCTGAGGTTTTATCTTCTTCGAATTTGTATGATGCTCTTTTAAATGATTTTGAACCTGGAATGACTACATATAAATTAGATAAAATTTTCCAAAAAATGCGACCTCGTCTTGTTACTATTCGAGATACTGCCTTGTCTGGAAAGCCGGCTCCAGGTCTTGAAGGTATATTTTTAAAAGATTTGCAGATGAGCTTATCAAAGAAAATAGCTGGCTTATTTGGATACGATTTTAATCGCGGTCGTCTGGATTTAGCTGTGCATCCGTTTTCTTCAGGTTCTGGTGATGATGTTCGTATCACCACAAGAGTTGAAGAAAAGGATCCTTTTAATTGTTTGTATTCAACAATTCATGAGGTTGGGCATGCCACATATGAACAGAATATTAGTAATGATTATTTGCTGACGCCTTTGGGTTCAGGCGTATCAATGGGGGTTCATGAGAGCCAATCAAGAATTTATGAAAATCAGATTGGTAGAAGCCAAGCCTTCACACAATTTTTGTTTCATGAAATGTTAGACGTCTTTGGTGACTTTGGCATCAAATCAGCTGGTGAGTTTTATAGATGTGTTAACGCTATAAAAAAGGGATATATAAGAACTGAGGCTGATGAAGTTCAGTATAATTTACATATTATGTTGAGGTATGAACTCGAACAAGCGTTAATAAATGGAAGTCTGGAAGTAAAAGACCTTGAAGTTGCTTGGAATGATAGCTTTCAGCGTGATTTTGGCTACTCAATTGACAAACCCTCTAATGGAGTTCTTCAAGATGTGCATTGGTCTGTTGGTTTATTTGGTTATTTTCCAACTTATAGTCTTGGAAATGTCTATGCAGGTTGTTTAGAGAAAGTCATGAGACGAGAACTACCTGATCTAGATACAGACTTCTTGAGAAGCTCCGTGACCGGGTTGCGGAGATAATCTGCAAAGATATGGCGGATTAAGAGACCCCGAGTCAACAATTTCTCATGCAACTAATGAAATCCCTAATGAAGAACCTTTGCTCAATTACCTTGAGAAAAAATTTATTTCTTTAGCTTGAAAATATTTATTGTTCCCATAGAGGATCTCTCTTCTCAATAAATGCTGAAACCCCTTCTTCAGTATCTTTATTTAACATATTTTCAACCATAACATTACCAGTATATTCGTAAGCTTGTTCGATTGGCATAGCTATCTGATTATAAAAGGCTTCTTTACCAATTTTTACAGCTGAACCAAGTTTAGATTCGATTGTTTTAGCTAACTTCCACGTCTCTACATCTAACTGACCAGGTGGTGCAATTCTATTAACTAGCCCCAGAGAATAGGCTTTTTCTGAATCAATAAACTCTCCAGTTGTAAGCATTTCAAAAACTTTTTTTCTTGGAATATTTCGGGAAAGAGCTACCATTGGCGTTGAGCAAAATAAGCCAATGTTAACTCCAGGTGTACTAAATTTAGCACTGCTATCTGCTATAGCCAAATCGCAGCTTGCAACCAATTGGCATCCAGCTGCAGTGGCAATTCCTGTAACTTCTGCAATAACTTTATGGAGCATTAAATCAAGGTGATATTCATGATTAAAAAAAGTTTCACCAATATGCCAGTCACCTTGATTAATTTGATGATATAAATGCCTTACATCACCCCCAGCACAGAATGCTTTTCCCCCAGAATTATTATGACTCTAATTTTTTTATCAGTTTTTATAATCTCGCCTAAAATCCAATTTGTTAATATGCAAGCATTCAATGAATTTGGACTGTTCAATGTCAAAGTTGATATGGCATCTTCATCTTTGCGCTTCAATAATTCTTCTGACATATTAACCTCTTTTTTATTATGGTTACCTTCAATTACCTACTAAGAATATATTATTATTTCTTTCTTTCTTTAACTATATTATAAGACCACTGCTCGCAACTAAAAGGAAAGCTAATGTCATTACTAAAAATGTCAGCCAATGAGATAATGTCATTATTAAATAAAACGTTTCCGCAACAGGCAAAGTTTTTTGAAATTGACGAGTTGACAGTTGAATCTCTGATTGTACGTCATAAGATCGATGAAAGTCATTTACGACCAGGTGGTACTATTTCTGGCCCCACAATGTTTTCTTTGGCTGATATTTCCTTGTATATTTTAACTATGTCTCGAATTGGGCCTGCTTTACTTGCGGTTACAACCAACTGCTCAATGGATTTTATGCGTAAACCTAAGGCTGGTTCAGATTTATTAGCTAAGACGAGGCTTTTAAAATTAGGTAAAAATCTTTTAAGGGGGATGTGTTGATATTTTCAGAAGGTCTTGAAAAACCTGTTGCAAGAGCCTCAATGACTTATTCAATCCCACCAAAATTATCGTAATGTATTCTTAAAATGGAAATGTCAGGTAAAATTGAATTAAAAAAACCCCCTCAAATTATTTGGCATGCTTTGAATTCTCCTGAAGTTTTAGAACAATGTATACCTGGATGTGAAGAATTAAAACAAATCTCCCCCACTCATTTTTCTGCAATTGTTGTTACAAAAGTTGGACCTGTTAAGGTAAAATTTAAAGGTAATATTTATCTTGAGAAACTAAATCCGCCGTTTTCTTACGAAATCAAAGGAGAAGGGTCGGGTGGAGTTGCGGGTTTTGCTAAAGGGAGTGCTCTAGTGAATTTAAAAAAAATGGGTACTGGCACTTTATTGCATTACAGTGTCAATGTACAAGTTGGTGGAAAATTAGTTCAACTTGGGAGTAGATTGATTTTTTCGACCGCTAATAAATTAGCAAAAATATTTTTTAACAATTTTGCCCAAGTAGAAGCAAAAGAGTAAAGGTCAATAATTACTTGACCAAATGCCAAGAACAGGTAACCTTGTTTTCATATCTTAATATATGAATATGATTTGTCTAATAACCAAATATTGTGGTTTTGTAATACTCGGGAGAAATTAATGACAACTGTCAAAATGACCGTAAATGGAAAATCGATAAGTAGAGATGTGTCAGACAATACATTGCTTGTTTCGTTTCTGAGAGAAACGCTAAGCTTAACAGGTACTCATGTGGGTTGTGATACAAGTCAATGTGGAGCATGCGTTGTTCATGTTAATAAGAAGGCTGTGAAATCATGCACAATGCTGGCGGTTGCCGCAAATGGTTTTAATGTAGAAACCATAGAGGGAGTTGGGCAAGAGGATCTACATCCAATGCAATTAGCATTTAAAGAAAATCATGGATTACAATGTGGATTTTGCACTCCAGGTATGATCATGACTGCGATTGATATGGTGGCTCGTTATAATAGTATTGGAAAAGAATTAAATGAAGTGGCAATACGAAAAGAGCTTGAAGGAAATATTTGTAGATGCACTGGATATCATAATATCATTAAGTCTATCCAGGATGGTGCTTTTAAAATGTCAAATGCCTAAAAAAGGAGAACAGTAATGTCAGAAGGAATTGGCGCACGAGTTCTGCGTAAGGAAGATAAAAGATTCATCACTGGGCGAGGTAGATATACGGATGATATTAAAGCTGACAAACAAGCTTATGCTGCATTTGTTAGAAGCCCTCACGCTCATGCTATTATTAGAGGAATCGATGCTAAGGTTGCTGAAGAGACTAGTGGTGTAATTGGTGTTATGAATGGCAGTCAATTAACTGGTGATGGCATTGGCAATATTATATGTGGTTGGGCGATTTCATCAAAAGATGGAAGTCCAATGAATATGGGAGCTTGGAGTGCTCTAGCCACTGAAAAAGTTCGTTATGTGGGCGACGCAGTGGCAGTGGTAATTGCTGAAAGTCAAGAAATTGCCCGTAATGCCGCTGAACTTGTTGAGGTGGATTACGAGGTTTTACCTGCTGTAGTTAACTCTGTAGAATCATTGCAAAATAATGCATGTCAAATTCATGAAAACGCGCCAGGAAATTTGATTTTTGATTGGGAAATTGGAAATTTATCAGAAACTGATGAAGCTTTAAAAAATGCTGCACATATTACGAAACTTGAACTTACAAATAATCGATTGAGCCCTAACGCCATGGAGCCTCGTTCAGCGTTGGCAATGTATAATTCTATTGAGGATCATTACACATTATATACAACCAGCCAAAATCCACATGTCGCAAGATTGGTTTTATCAGCTTTTTATCAAGTTGCTCCAGAGCATAAATTACGGGTAATCGCACCTGATGTTGGTGGTGGGTTTGGTTCAAAAATTTTTATTTATCCTGAAGAAATCACATGTTTATGGGCATCTATGAAAACTGGACGGTCTGTAAAATGGACTAGTGATCGAACGGAAGCTTTTTTAACTGACGCGCATGGTCGAGATCACATTTCGATGGCTCAAATTGGTTTTGATTCAGACAACAAGATCGTAGGTTTAAAAGTTAATACCAAAGCAAATTTGGGCGCCTATATGTCACTTTTTAGCTCTGCGGTTCCCACTTACTTATATGCTACATTACTTTCTGGTCAGTATAATATAAGCAATATTTATTGCGATGTCCAAGCGGTTTATACGAATACTGCGCCAGTGGATGCCTACAGGGGGGCTGGTAGGCCAGAGGCTTGTTATTTAGTTGAAAGAATTATGGAAACTGCAGCTAGAGAACTTGGAGTTTCTCCAGTGGAACTACGACGGCAAAACTTTATTACAGAGTTTCCTCATGAAACTCCTGTAATAATGACCTATGATGTGGGAGATTATGCCGCAAATTTGGAGCAAGCAATGGAAGCTTCAAATTATAACTCTTTCAATAAAAGACGAGTTGAGGCTCAAAAGCGTGGTAAGCTAAGAGGTCTTGGAATGTCCAACTATATCGAGGCGTGCGGCATCGCCCCTTCGGCGGCCGTTGGCAGCTTGGGTGCAGGCGTGGGTCTTTGGGAAAGTGCCGAAGTGCGGGTGAACCCGGTGGGTACAATTGAGATTCTCACTGGCTCTCATAGCCATGGTCAGGGCCATGAAACCACATTTGCTCAAATTGTGGCAGAGCGCTTTGGTCTTCCAACTGAGAACATCCAAATTGTTCACGGTGATACTGATAAAGTACAAATGGGTATGGGGACTTACGGATCACGATCCGGTGCAGTTGGTATGTCTGCTATAGCTAGAGCATTAGATAAAGTTGAGGCCAAAGTTAAGAAAATTGCAGCGCATGTTTTGGAGGCTGAAGAGTCTGAAATAATTATTGAGTCGGGTGAGGTGAAGGTATCGGGTACAAATAAGGGTATGGCTTGGCATGAGGTTGGTCTGGCCGCCTATACCGGTCATAACCTTCCTGAGGGCATGGAACCTGGTTTGAAGGAAGGATGTTTTTACGACCCAGTTAATTTCACTTTTCCATCGGGATGTTATATTTGCGAAGTTGAAGTTGATCCAGAAACTGGTGTTACAGATATAATCCAATTTGTGGCTTCAGATGATTTTGGAACTATAATAAATCCAATGATTGTTGAAGGTCAGGTTCACGGTGGTTTGGCTCAAGGTATTGGACAAGCAATGTATGAGAATGTTGTTTATGATACTGAAGGACAGTTATTATCCGCTTCTTACATGGATTATACAATGCCGAGGGCAGATGACCTTCCGATGTATCAAGTTATGCATAAATCTACAGTTTGTCCTTCCAACCCTCTTGGAATTAAGGGTTGTGGTGAGGCGGGAGCAATCGGATCACCACCTGCGGTAATAAATGCAATTACGGATGCTATAGGCAATAACTCATTAGAAATGCCTGCAAGTCCAGCAAATGTGTGGGCGGCCTTGCAACTTAACTCTCCAAAGCTCGCAGCAGAATAAGGATTCAAAATATGTATGACTTACAATACTATAAAGCAAAAACTGTAGATGATGCTGCAGCTAAAATTAATCAAGCCAAAGATGGAAAATATATAGCAGGTGGCCAGACATTAATACCAACAATGAAGGCAGTGGTTAGCGTCACCAAGTGATTTAATTGATATTAGCCAGATAGATAGTATGACAGGAATCAAGATTACTGACTCTGAGATTATTATTAATGCTTCGACAACTCACGATGAAGTTGCAAATTCTTTGGAGGTACAGCGAGTAATTCCTGTTCTTTCTGATTTGGCTGGAAATATTGGAGACCCTGCTGTTCGCGCTAGGGGAACTATTGGTGGTTCTGTCGCAAACAATGATCCAGCGGCAGATTATCCAGCAATATGCCTTGGACTCGATGCTACAATTATTACTAATTTACGTGAGATTAATGCTAATGATTTTTTTGAAAGCTTTTTCGAAACAAGTCTTCAAGATGATGAATTAATTGTAGCAATAAAATTGAATTTACCAATAAAAGCAGCATATAAAAAATTCCCAAATCCGGCATCTAGATATGCGATGGTTGGTGTTTTTATTGGTATCCTTGAAAACGGCGCACGAGTGTCTATCACTGGAGCAGGAAATACTGGCGTATTTCGATCTTTAGATATGGAAAAGGCTCTTGAGAAAGATTTTTCTGTAGCTGCAATATCAAATATAAAAGTGCCGTTAGTTGAGATAATGTCTGATTTACATGGATCAGCAGAATATCGAGCCCATCTTATAGGAGTTATGGCTAAGCGTGCAGTTATGTCTTGTTAAGAAAAAACTAGCAAAGATATAACATCTAAATCATTATCTAGATTTTTAGAATAATCTTCACGATAATGATATTTTCTATTAACTTTTTTATAATTTACCGTAAGGTTATGTAAGTTACTTTAATTTCAAAAGTTTATTTGAAGTTTAGACTGGATTTTTAGCTTTTTAGCACCATCTATATGTCGTGCGTAGTGTTTTAAGGAGAGATTGGTGAATATTCATAATAACGATGTTGAAATTATGTCAGGTTCTTTGGAAGAAATAGGAAAAGATCCCAAAGAAAACTTAACTGAACTTGAAAATAATTATGATTCTACTTTTGTTCCTACTGAGGAATATATTAAGTCTTTACCTGATCTTCAGAATGGGCCCGCTAGTCTGATAAAAGGTGCTAATAAACAAATTCAACATGTTGGCGTGTCAAATTTCAAACTACCCATTAGATATAAAGTAAGAAATGGTGGCGAGTTATTAATCGAAACAGCGGTTACGGGCTCAGTATCTTTGGATGCTAATAAAAAAGGCATTAATATGAGTAGAATTATGCGCTCATTTTATAAACATGCAGATAGTCAATTTAATTTTGAGATTATAGAAGCAGCATTAGATGATTATAAATCGGATTTGGATAGCTTAGATGCCAGAATTCAGATGCGATTTTCATTTCCGATGAAAAAAAAATCTCTCCGATCTAATTTGGAAGGCTTCCAATATTATAATATCGTACTTGAATTAGTCGATAATGGGGGAGTGAGGTCAAAAATAATCCATGTAGACTATGTATACTCATCTACCTGCCCATGCTCTCTGGAATTATCAGAGCATGCTAGGACGGAACGGGCACAATTTGCGACACCACATTCGCAAAGATCTATTGCTAGAATTTCAGCTTTAATAAACCCGGGTCAACATTTATGGATTGAAGATATTGTTGAGCTTTGCCGTGTGGCTGTACCAACCGAAACACAAGTAATGGTAAAACGTGAAGATGAGCAAGCGTTTGCTGAGTTAAATGCTGCTAATCCAATATTTGTTGAAGATGCTGCCCGTTTGTTTTGTGAGCAATTAGAAAAATGCAATTCTGTCACTGATTTTAGAGTAGTTGCGAGCCATCAAGAGAGTTTACACAGTCATGATGCGGTATCTGTCTTAACAAGCGGTCCTACCTTCGCACAAACTGGTCTAGAACCCATGCTGTTTCAATCATTATATCATACAAGCTAATATAGGACACGTTTAGCGCTAACTTGGCTGGAAATATTTCATCTAGATTATCTTCGAAGATGTGGATAACATGCGGGCAGAATAAGAGGCTAAAAATATGACAAAGCTAGAGCACAAACTTACAACAATTGATCCTGTTTGGTCAAAAATTCAAGATGATGCGAGAGAAATGGTTACAAATGAACCATTGATGGCAAGCGTCGCCCATGTGTCTATTTTAAATCATAATTCTTTAGATCAAGCATTGGCATTCAGACTTTCGAGCAAAATTAAGTCTATGGAAATTTCAGAGGAATTATTAGTTAGGGTTTTTTCAGATGCGTACTTAGCCCAACCAGAAATCGTGCAGTCAGCAAGAGCTGACTTTATTGCTTTTTATGAAAGAGATCCCGCATGTAATAAATTTCTCCAACCATTTCTTTATTACAAGGGCTTTCAAGCTGTGCAAAGCTATCGTGTGGCAAATTGGTTATGGAATAATAATCGAAAAGATTTAGCTTATTTCATTCAAAATAGATGTTCAGAAGTTTATAGTATCGATATTCACCCGGCTGCTGTAATTGGAATGTGGCATCATGATTGATCATGCTCATTCAATAGTTATTGGTGAAACGGCAGTTGTCGGAGATAATGTATCTATGCTTCATTCGGTAACGCTTGGAGGTACTGGAAAAAATGAGAAGGACAGGCATCCTAAAGTGGGGGATGGAGTGTTGATTGGCGCTGGTGCAAAAGTTTTGGGTAATATCAAAATAGGACATTGTAGTCGTATTGCTGCGGGATCGGTAGTTTTGAAGGAAGTACCGCCGTGTAAGACTGTGGCGGGGGTCCCTGCAAAAATTGTAGGTGAGGCGGGCTGTGATCAACCATCGTTGACAATGGATCAGCTTCTCAAAGACAATAAGTAGTTTTTAAACTAAAATTACGCCGGGGTTTTCCAAATTATATGAGATTTGTTCTAAAAATTTAGCGCCAATTGCGCCGTCTATCATTCGATGATCTGCAGATAATGTGACTGATATTATAGATTCAACTGTTATGTTTCCATCTTCTCCAACAAGTGGAGTTTTTATTGCCGCGCCTACTGCTAAAATTGAACCATGTGGAGGATTTATTACTGCATCAAAATTTTTAATTCCCATCATACCTAAGCTGGAAATTGAAAAACTTCCACCATGATATTCTTGCGGTTTTAATTCTTTTTTTCGAGCACGTTCTGCTAAAGACTTCATTTCAACTGATATTTCAATTAATGTTTTCTTTTCTGCATCTAGTAAAACGGGTGTCAACAAACCTCCTTCTATTGCTACAGCTACGGCAATATCTGAGGCAGAAAATGATAATATCTGATCCTCTGCCCAAATGACATTGCATTCTGGCGCTGATTGTAAGGCCATAGCACAAGCCTTAATTATAAAATCATTTATTGAGATTTTTATATTTCGTTCTTTTAAGCCTTCATTCATTTGTGACCTTATATTGATCAATGAATCAATTTTTATGTCTCGTCTTAAATAATAGTGAGGAATGGTTTGCTTTGAAGTGGTAAGTCTTGAAATAATTGTTTTTCTCATTCCACTTATTTCAACATTTTTATATTTTCTGTTAGAATATGCTTTTAAAATATCTATTTTCTTGTTTTGCTCTATTGAGTGATCTGTCTGTATGAATTTCTTTGGAGAAGAATCTTGGCTTAGTATCTCTTCATTTATGATATCAGCTTTAATAATACGGCCCCTAGGTCCTGTACCTTTAATTTTACTTAAGTCAATATTTCTCTCACTTGCTATTCTTCTTGCTAATGGCGTTGAGAAAAAACGATTTTTGGGTTCTTTATGCTGAATACCCTTCTTGTTAATATTATTTTCTTTTGGTGTAGTTCTGTTTTCGGTTGCTTGCTTATCAACTGATAAATTTCCCTGTTCCATAATTTTGTCTGAACTGCTTTCGCTAGAACCTTCACCTTGTATTTTTGCAATGACAGAGTTAACTGCGATGTCTTCCTGACCTTCTTCAACTAATAGTTGAAGAATTTTACCCTCTTCAACTGCTTCAAATTCCATTATGGCTTTATCAGTTTCAATTTCTGCAAGTAAATCACCAGCCTTTACTATGTCACCCTTTTTAACAATCCATTTTGCTAACGTTCCTACTTCCATTGTGGGTGACAGTGCAGGCATCAAGATATCAGTTACCATCATTTCCACCACTTTTATAAGTTACTTTCTCGACTGCTTTAACTATTTCATCTACCGTTATCAAAGATAGTTTTTCTAAATTTGCTGCATAAGGCATTGGAACATCCTTGCCTGTACAATTTAAGATTGGGGCATCCAAATAGTCGAAAGCTTTTTCAACAAGCATGGCTGATATGTGATTGCCAATTGACCCAATAGGAAAACCCTCTTCAACTGTGACACATCGATTTGTTTTCATAACAGAATCTATAATCGTTTGTGTATCCATTGGACGTAAGCTTCGGAGATCTATTACTTCTGCGCTTATTCCTTGTAGGTCCAATTTTTCGGCAGCTTTTAATGAGTGGTCTACACCTATTCCAAAGCTTACCAGGGTTACGTCTGATCCATTTCGTCTTATTTTAGCTTTTCCAATTGGAACAGTGTGGTCCACTTTTCCATTAGTGATAAACTTTTTGTTATATAATATTTCATTTTCTAAGAATATTACGGGGTTTGGATCTCTTATTGCAGACTTTAATAATCCTTTAGCATCATCTGCAGAGTAGGGCGCGCAAACTTTTAGCCCCGGAATATGAGCAAACCAAGCCGCAAAATCTTGACTATGCTGCGCGCCAACACGAGAAGCTGCTCCATTAGGGCCTCTAAAGACTAACTGTGCACTCATTTGACCACCTGACATATATAAGGTTTTTGCTGCTGAATTAATAATTTGATCCATAGCTTTTTACGCAAAGTTAAATGTCATAAATTCTACTATTGGTTTTAATCCACCAAATGCAGCTCCTATTGCTAAACCTGTAAATCCATGTAGAATTGTATCAATGATCTTCATCTTCTCCAAATTCATCTAACATCCCTTACTAGCTTTATAAGCACCATTGTATTCGGCAACTTCCTCACCCATTAAATAAACACTTTCATCACGACGCATTTCTTCGCTCATCGCTTCACCTCAAACCATCCATTAATTCCACAAACAGTTGAGGTCTCTGGTTTTGATTTTTTAATTTGAGGAGCAATTTTTGAATTAGGATTACTTGCCTTTTTCTTTTTATCTTCTTTTTGCATTAGTTTAATATCTTTAATTTCGTCAGTTTCTTTTATTAATGCGATTACTGAGTTCACTAAAATATTTTCCACTCCTTCTGAAACCATCAATTTTTCAAAGTTCCTTCATTAAATGATTCAAACTCCATTGTTGCTTTATCGGTTTCAATTTCAGCTAGAATATCTCCTTCTTTTATACAGTCAGGAATTTGCCACTTTGCTATTTTGCCTTCTTCCATTGTTGGGGAGAGTGCTGGCATTAAAATTTTTATCGTCATTGTCCTACTTCTTGATAAACATCTGTCCACAATTCACTCTCGTCAGGTTGAGGAGATTGCTGGGCGAATTCAGCAGCGTCAATTATAGATTTTTTAATTTCAGTATCTATTGCTTTCAATTGTTCTTCTGTAGCGTACTCTTTTATTTAATATTGTGCTTCTTATTAGATCAATTGGATCTTGCTCTATCTTTTACATTTTATTAACTTCTTCTCTTGTTCTGATACCTTGCTGGGTCTGACATAGAGTGCCCTCTATATCGGTAGGTCTGTCACTTCTAAGTACATACGGGCCTTTGCCTGATCGCGGCAGTGCTTCAGCCGCGTGTTGCACCTGCAGCTTTTTAACTGCTGCAACGTCCATGCCATCTACGACGTGCACCTGCAATCCCAAATGCTGCATCCTCGTAGAGTATAGATCTGGCGTTGATGAAGCTGCGCGTTGGAGACTTGTGCCCATAGCGTATCTGGTTGTTTTCTATTACAAAAATTACTGGTAAGTTTCCATAGTGCTAGCCATGTTAAATGCTTTCGTAGACTTGACCTTGGTTTGCAGCCCCATCTCCAAAATATGTAAAAGTGACTGTGTCTTCTCCTCTGATACTTAGTTAGCTAAAGCTAAACCAGCACCAATAGGGACTTGAGCTGCTACTATTCCATGTCCACCATAGAATCTTTTTTCTTTGGACTAAACATGTGCATTGAACCACCTTTTCCCTTTGGATAAGCCATCTTTTCGACCCAGTCAGTTCTGCCATGACGCCTTTGGGATCCATTCCACACGCTAACATATGGCCATGATCGCGATAGGAGGTAATTCTTTGATCACCTTTCATGGCGACAGCTTCCAAGCCAACCACAACGGCTTCTTGACCTATATACAAATGGCAAAAACCGCCTATTAAGCCCATTCCATATAATTGCCCTGCTTTTTCTTCAAAGCGTCGTATTAGTTGCATGTCTTTATAAAATGCAATAATTTCTTGTGAAATTTTGTTCTTTTTTTGTAGTCATATTTTATAATTTGCATCCAGTTTTCATTATAGTTTAATATTAAACTAATTATATATCAATTTTAATAAAAATGATACTAAATAATTTAATTTATGATTATTTCGTCGGGCCGAGCCATTCCAAGTACTTTTCGAGCCTGTTCATCTAAAAGATCTAAATCAAGAAAATTATCGGATAATCTGTGTGTTTTATTTTCCATTATTATTACTTTATTTTCCAAAACATCCAAATATTTTTGCAATTCTAGAGCCTGTGCGTCTGCTTGAATTCGACGAAAAAGACCATGATTTCCTTGAATTGCACTGAATGCAAAGTACGCTGAAAGAAAAAAAGCAATTGTAAGGTAGAAAATACCACCTATTGCTGGCGTCGTGCTCGATAATTTCAATTTTCTACCTCGGTAAACTAATCTTTGCGTTAGTTTTACCGAATCATTGCATAAGTGATTCGCTTTGTGAATCCCTAAAACGAATCAATTATCAAAATAATTAAGTTTATTTATATAATTTAAAGGTTTACGCCTTGCCTTTATATATTTCGATTAGCTTATTTAGCATCTCTAGTGCATCTGGATAACTACGTTGGAAGCTATTGCGGCCAATAATTGATCCATTTCCACCACCATCTCTTATTGCTCGAGCATCATCGTAAACGTTATCTGCTCCCTTTTTAGATCCACCAGAAAATACAACTATTCTTTGACCACCGAGGGCTGAATTCATCACGTCTTTTACCCTAGCTGTTTGGGTGGAAATATCTATTTTGTGATTTTCATAAACTGTTTTTGCTTCAGGTAATGATAAATGATTTGTTGATAATTTTACTTTAATGATGTGCGCACCTAATAGTGCTGCAATCTGTGCGGCATAAGATGAGATATCTGCTGCGGTTTCGCCCTCTTTATCCAGGGATTCACCTCGTGGGTATGACCAGATCACTGTTGGCACCCCTTTGGCAGCAGCTTCTTCTCGCATTGCTGAGATTTCTGAAAACATATCTAATGCCATTGAAGAACCGGGGTATATTGTAAATCCGATAGCGGAACACCCCAGCCTTAAGGCATCATCTACGCATGCAGTTATCGCCTGAGTTTTAGGTGTTTCTGAAGGGATTAGCGAATTGGCTGAATTAACTTTTAAAATTGTTGGAATTTGACCAGCAAACGTATCTGCACCAGCCTCTATCATCCCGAGTGGGGCAGCAAAGGCGTTTAAGCCAGCGTTAATTGCCAAATTAAAATGATAATGAGGATCATATCCCGCTGGATTAGCTGCAAACGATCGGGCAGGACCATGTTCAAAACCTTGATCAACAGGTAGAATAATTAATTTTCCAGTTCCACCTAGTTTCCCATTCATAAGAATTCTACACAAATTTCCTTTTACACCCGGATTATCCGTTTCATAATATTGAAGAATTTTTTGAACGGCCCGTGTAGCTTTCATGATGTAATTCCTTTTGTTATCTTCTTAATGGTTTAGTTCAACTATTAATTTTGCGCAAATAGATTAATGCCTCAATGCCTCAATAGCTGGTAATTTTTTGCCTTCGATCCATTCGAGGAATGCTCCACCTGCAGTTGATATATAGGAAAATTGCTTATCTGATTTAGTTGAACTCAATGCAGATATTGTGTCTCCACCGCCTGCTACACTGATTAAATCGCCTTTTATTGTTAATTCGGACACAAATTTTGCAATTTGATCTGTTGCTTCATTAAATGGCTCAAATTCAAAAGCGCCCATTGGACCATTCCATATTAAAGTTTTAGAACTTTTTATTGCCTGTTTAATTTCTTTTACTGTTTGGGGCCCAATATCTAAGATCTTATATTGCTCCGGGCATTCTCTAACATTAAAAAGCTTTGTATTAGTTTTATTTTTTAGTTCAGTTGCAACAATAATATCAGCTGGGAGTATAATTCTGCAATTTTCTTTAATAGCAAGGTTAGTTATCTTTTCAACGATGTCCAACTGACTAATTTCGCAAATACTTTTCCCAATATTGATACCCTTAGCTTTTAAAAATGTATTTGCCATTCCACCGCCAATAACAAGTACATCCACTTTTTTCAAATGGAATAGTAAATCTATCTTTGTAGATACTTTGGAGCCACCAATGACAGCAGTAAAAGGTCTTCTGGGTTTTGAGAGCACCTTTTCAAGATTTGATAGTTCAGTTTCCATCAAGCATCCTACGCAATTTGGCAATAAATGGGCCACACCTTCAGTAGAAGCATGGGCTCGGTGCGCAGCTGAAAATGCATCGTTACAGTAAATGTCACCAATCTCTGCAAGTTGTTTTGCTAGAATAGGGTCGTTACTAGTTTCGCCACTTCTAAATCTAATATTTTCGAGTAGTAAGATATCACCAGCTTTGAGTGTTCTTGATTGTCTTACAATCATTTCAATTTCGTCGACGTCAGTAAAAAGAACACTTTGGCCTAAGTGTTCTGATAAGCAAGGTATTAATTTTTTCAGGGAGTATTTTTCATCTTTTATACCATTTGGTCGACCAAAATGTGAAATTAAAATAGGAATTCCCTTTGCATTAATTATTTTCTTTATTGTTGGTACAATGCGTTCAATGCGTGTGGAATCTGATACCATGTCACCATTCATAGGTACATTTATATCTACCCTCGTTAACACTCGCTTACCGTTAAGATCTAGTTGCTCAAGGGTTTTCCAATTCATAAAATTCTCAATTTATGGATTTTACATTAGTAGTAATATCATTCATCTTATAAATTTCCCATGACCAAGGCATTATCAACCATCCTGCATGAAAAGCCCCACTCATTGTCGTACCAAGCCAATATTCTTACGAGGCGATTTCCTACGACTTTGGTTTGGTCCGGCGCAAAGCTTGCGGAATGTGGATCATGATTGAAATCTATAGAGACTTTTGCGTCAGGATCATAAGCAATTATACCCTTCATATCTCCATTAGCCGCTTTTTCCATCAAACTATTTATTTCTTCAGCTGTAGTATCTCGGCTTGAAGTGAAAGTTAGGTCTACTGCGGAAACATTTGGGGTAGGTACTCTCAAGGCAGATCCATCGAGCTTTCCACTAAGTTCTGGGAGCACTTCGCCAATTGCTTTTGCTGCTCCTGTTGACGTTGGTATTATTGATAAAGCTGCCGCACGCGATCTGTAGAGATTTGAATGCCTTCGGTCCAAAGTCGGTTGATCGCCAGTATAGGAATGTATTGTGGTCATTATGCCATTATCAATTCCTACTGTATCATTTAAAACTTTAGCAATGGGTGCTAAGCAGTTTGTGGTGCAAGATGCATTAGATATAATTGTATCTTTTGATGTTATTTCGGAATGGTTCACCCCATAAACTATTGTTTTATCCATATTTTTGCCTGGGCTTGAAATCAATACTTTTCGAGCTCCTTGGTCTATATGAAGTTGCGCACTATCCCGTGATTTAAATTTTCCTGAACACTCTAAAAGAACATCAACTTCTGACCAATCTAGATCAGCTGGATCATAACTGGAAAAAACCTTCATCGGTCCTTTTCCGATATCCATAGTATCGCCATCAATCTTTATTTCGTTCTTAAATCTACCATGCACACTGTCATATTTTAATAGATGAGCGTTTGTTTCAATTGGTCCTGTAGCATTAATTTTAATCACTTGGACATCATCTCTTTGATTTTCAATAATAGAAGCTAACGTCCATTCTACCAATTCTACCCATGCCAATTATACCAAGTGTTTTACCTGTAACTGAATTCTTTTGCTGCTGCAGAAAATTGCTCATATACAGTTTGTTATTCAATCTTCTATTTTTAAAAGTGTTCTGACAGCTTTAACGGTAGCTTCAGCCGTAATAGAAAATTCTTCGTAAAGTCTTTCTGCAGGTGCTGACGATCCAAAATCTGTCATACCTATGAAAAATGATTTTTTGTCAGAACCTCTTTCGCCAGATAGCCAACGATCCCAACCCATTCTCGATCCAGCTTCTATAGCTACTCTTACTGGACCTGCTGGTAATATTTTCCTTCTATATTTTTCAGACTGTTTTTCAAACAGTTCCCAGCAGGGCATTGAGATCACTCTAGTGCCGATACCGTCACTCTCTAATATATCTTTTGCTTTTTGAGCGATTTGGACTTCAGACCCAGTAGCAATTAAAATAGCGCGGCGTTTTGCAACCGCTTCAGATAAGATATAAGCACCAAAAGAGGTCAAGTTTTTATTGGTGTGCTTCCTTCTTACTGTTGGTAAGCTTTGACGGGTTAGAGATAAGATAGAAGGTGTTGATTTAGTTGTTAAAGCTAACTCCCAACTCTCTGCAGTTTCTATGGTATCTGCTGGTCGAAAAACATTAGTGTTTGGGGTCGCTCTACTGATAGCTAAATGCTCCACTGGTTGGTGTGTGGGTCCATCTTCTCCTAAGCCGATACTGTCATGTGTCATGACATATACAACTGGAACTTTCATTAAAGCTGAGAGCCTCATAGAAGGTCTAGCATAATCAGTGAAACACATGAATGTGCCAGAGTAGGGACGCAAACCACCATGATTGGCCATGCCGTTCATTGCTGCAGCCATTCCATGCTCTCTGATCCCATAATAAATGTACCTTCCACCTCGATTTTCGGGTGAAAATACTCCCAGATCATCAGTTTTTGTATTATTAGATCCAGTTAAATCTGCCGAACCACCTACAGTTTCATTCATAATTGGATTAACAATTTTTAAGACTAATTCTGAAGATTTTCGAGTGGCAATTGAGGGTTTGTTTTCAGAAACATCCTTTTTTAAATCTCTTAATTTTTTTTGTAAAGATTTTGGAAGATTTCCATTAAAAGCTCGATTAAATTCATCTTGTTTTTTAATCGATAATTGCTTGAAAGTATTTGACCAATTCGTAAATTCACGATTCCCTTTATTGCCAATTTTCTCCCAAGCTGATTTTATATCATTTGGAATCTCAAATGCTGGATACTTCCAACCATAAGTTTTTTTTGCATTTGTAATTAGATCATTATCAGTTAATGCACCGTGCCCTTTTGAAGTATCTTGGGCAGAAGTTCCTAAAGCTATATTAGTTTTACATGAAATCATACATGGTTTTTGTGATTTCTTAGCCGCAGCTATAGCCTGATTAATTTCTATTGGATTATGACCGTCTATTTCGTAAATGTCCCATCCACTTGATCTAAATCTCATTGCTTGATCTGTTTTATCCGACATCTCAACAGTGCCGTCGATTGTAATATTATTATTATCCCATAGCACGATTAATTTTGATAACTCTTGTTTGCCAGCTAATGAAATAGCTTCTTGGCTTATGCCCTCCATAAGGCAGCCATCTCCTACTAATACGTAAGTATAATGGTCAATGATTTTCTTTCCATATTTAGCTCTAAGAATCTCTTCTGCTATAGCAAAGCCAACAGCTGAAGCCAGTCCTTGACCCAGAGGGCCAGTAGTTGTTTCAATACCTTTGGCATGTCCAAACTCAGGATGACCAGCGGTTCTAGCATTCCATTGTCTAAAATTCTTTATTTCTTCTAATGTTAAGTCTTCGTACCCAGTTAAATATAACAAAGAGTAAAGAAGCATTGATCCATGACCAGCAGATAAAATAAATCTATCCCGATCTGGCCAATCAGGATTTTTTGCGTCAAATTTAAGATGCTTTTCAAATAAAACTGTTGCAACATCCGCCATCCCAATAGGAGCTCCAGAATGGCCAGAGTTTGCTTTTGCTACAGCGTCTAATGTTAAGGTTCGTATAGCACAGGCTTTATTCCAATGTTCTGAATGGTCCCGGCGAAGTTTGCTAATATCCATGTTCCCCCCAAAGAAACAAGTTGAGTCTATGATGTGTTAACATCTAGATGGCATAGGGTATAGTAGATCAAATCAAAAAATGTAAAGAATCTTAGTTTTTTTTGTGTTAACTTTTCCATTTTATTGTTTTGCACGCTAGCATAGGGATAAATTTCGATTCGCTAGGTAATAAAATAGATGGGTGAAAAAATAATGGATGATATTTTAGACTTTGAAATAAGAATTTCCACTTCAATGGATCGGATATTGAAAGTTCTTGAAAGGGCTGAAGCTTCCCCTTTATCTAGTAACAATCAATCTGATGAACTCTCGCATTTAGAAAAACTAATTGCCCAACTTGAATATGAAAAAACAGAAATGGCTACAGAATTAAAATCTACTTTGGAAAAGGTAACATCTGTAGATGAAAATATTAAGAATCTTTCGGGCTCAATGGATAATGAAAGGCTGGAACATATTAATCAAATCGATAAAAAATCAAAAACTTAATTTAGAAATTGAATCTTTGAAAAGTTCTCGTCAAAGCCAAGTTGACGAAATGAATTCAATACTAGCTGATCTGGAGCCATTACTAAAAAATGCAGGAGAGACAAATGCCTAATATTATTATTACTGTTGGTGGCCGACAATTTGAAGTAGCTTGTCAAGATGGTGAAGAAAGCTTTTTGAAAGCAGCGGCAGAAGTCTTAGATGGCGAAGCACAATTATTGACAGATCAAGTTGGTAGATTGTCGGAGAGCAGAATGCTGTTGATGGCAGGATTAATGTTAGCGGACAAAACAGTTGTATTGGAAGAAGCAGCAGGTTCGTCGAAAAGACAATTGGAGGACGCTCGAACTGCGGCAAGAGTTGCAGCTTCCACTCCCCCAGAACGTGTAGAAGTGGCTGTAATACCAGCAAAAATTATTGATACATTTGCAGAATTAGCAGCTAGGGCTGAGGCGTTGGCCGACAAAGCGGAAAAAAATTAAAGATACATAAAAGATTAGCTGACTAGGATTAAAACCTATTCAGAGTTGGATTCTCGAATTTTAGACGAAGCGTCTTTATCATAAGTCACCTCTTTGTCATCAAACAGAGTATCTAACTCACCAGACATTGTCATTTCAGTTACTATATCGCAGCCACCAACAAACTCACCTTTAACATAGAGTTGCGGAATAGTAGGCCAATCAGAAAAGTCCTTAATTTCTTGACGAACTGCCTGATCTTCTAACACATTTACATCTTTAAATTCCACTCCCATGTAATTTAGAACACCGGCTATTCTTGAAGAGAAGCCGCATTGTGGCATGGAAGAAGTGCCTTTCATAAAAAGCACCACGTCATTTTCTGAGATATGTGATTGAATTTGAGTTGTTGCATCGGACATTTTTTTATCCCTAAGAATTAGTATAATTTTGGGTTCTAATTTAAATATTTCTATATTTCTATATATCTAATATATTCTATTTTTGGTTACAAGTCTTTTAACTTTGTAAAATTTTAGAGATAGTTCGTGATTGGAACTTTGGTGGTTAAAGCAAGAGCGTGCAATTCACCATTTGCTCCATCCATTTTACCTTTCAGGGCAGAGTAAACTGCGCGTTGTTGATTTACTCTATTTTGTCCGCGAAAGCTTTCATCAATTACCTCAGCTGCATAATGATTTCCATCTCCTGCCAAGTCGGTAATTGTTACCTCTGCATCGGGAAAGCTTAATTTAATTAATGTTTGAATTTCTGTTGCTGTCATTGCCACTTGATATATCCTTTATTCATAACTGAGTTAGTGATCTTATAATTTATTTGATCACATAAGGGCTTGCTCTAAACTATTTAAGTGCGTGGATCTTAATTCATCGCACTCTATCGAGTATTTACCAAATTTTATTAAGCTGCCTGCAAAGCTTCCTATTATTCTAGCGTCTACATTAGCTAATTTTGCCTTATTACACAACATCATTGCTTCAGTTGTAGCCATTGAAAGCAAGTACCTTCCTTGTTCTTCTCCAAAATACCAAGGTATTTCTTGGTCTTCAATACTAACGCCAAGGTTTGCTTCTAGAGCCATTTTAAAAGCGCCCAAGGCTACTCCTCCATGCCCTAGATCCTTACAGGCATTAATCAAATCAAGATTGTTTAATACAAAATTTCCATTAATTTTCTCTTTCTTAAGGTCTGTAAATGGTGGCTTTCCCACGGTTTCCTGATACATTTCATTCATTAATGCTGATTGATCAAGATGTTTACCTGGTCCACCTATTAATACAAGAATGTCACTTGAATGGGCAGGGCCTTCTATCATCTTTCCAAGGTCATTTATTAAACCAACAGCACCAATGGTAGGAGTTGGTAAAATTGGCTCTCCATCTGTCTCGTTATATAATGAAACATTCCCAGATACGATAGGCATGTCCAAGGCTTTCACAGCTACTCCGATACCTTTGATTGCACCAACAAATTGGCCCATAATTTCTGGTTTTTCAGGATTCCCAAAATTCAAGTTATCTGTTGTGGCTAATGGGATGGAACCTACAGATATCAGATTTCTATATGCTTCTGCAACGGCTTGCTTTCCACCTTCAAAAGGATCTGCCTTGCAATACCTAGGATTTACGTGGGCTGTAAAAGCCAATGCTTTTGTAGTTCCATGAACCCTTACAACTGCAGCATCTGAACCTGGTCTAACAAGCGTGTCTGCCATTACTTGACTATCATATTGTTCGTAAACCCACTGTTTTGCAGCATAATTGGGACTAGTAATTAATTTTTTAAGGCCGTCGATTGGATCAATTTGTGGAACGTCGCTTAAGTCTACCTTAGTAACTGTTTCCACCCATGGCCTGTCATACTCAGGTGCAGTCCCAGATAGGGCTTTCAATGGAAGGTCAGCTTTGAGTTCCCCGTCCATAAAAATAATAAACCGATCTTCAGAAATAGTTTTGCCAACTATCGAAAAGTCCAAGTCCCATTTTTCAAAAACAGCTTTAGCTACTTTCTCAAGTTTTGGATTCAATACCATCAACATACGTTCTTGAGATTCTGATAACATCATTTCATACGCTGTCATGTTAAGCTCTCTGGTAGGAACTTTTTCTAAGTCAAGCTGTATGCCTAGGTTTCCTTTGTCTCCCATTTCCACCGCTGAACAAGTCAAGCCAGCCGCACCCATGTCTTGAATGGAAATTACAGCACCAGTTGCCATAAGTTCTAAGGTTGCTTCCATCAGCCTTTTTTCTGTAAACGGATCACCCACCTGAACAGTTGGGCGTTTTTCTTCTATGGTCTCATCAAATTCTGCACTGGCCATTGTGGCACCACCGACACCATCTCGACCAGTTTTTGCGCCCAAATACACGACAGGCATTCCGATACCAGATGCTGCTGAGTAAAATATTTTATCAGTTTCTACTAAACCTGCAGCAAAGGCATTAACCAGACAATTGCCATTGTACGACTTATCGAATCTTAATTCGCCACCAATGTTCGGCACCCCAAAGCTGTTTCCATATCCACCAATACCAGCAACCACACCTGAAACTAAAGATTTCGTTTTTGGGTGAGAGATCTCCCCAAAAGAAAGTGAGTTCATCGCTGCAATTGGCCTTGCTCCCATTGTGAAAACGTCACGTAAGATTCCACCCATACCGGTTGCTGCGCCTTGGTATGGTTCAATATAGGATGGATGATTATGGCTTTCCATTTTAAAAACAACTGCTTGGCCATCGCCAATGTCAACTATTCCAGCATTTTCACCTGGTCCACAAATTACGTTTTTTCCAGTAGTGGGAAGAGTTCTAAGCCATTTTTTGGATGATTTATACGAACAATGCTCATTCCACATTGCTGAAAATATTCCTAGTTCAGTTATAGTGGGTTCCTTCAAATTTAAGATAAGTTGATATTCGCTCTTATTGAGTCCATGTTTAGCTATTAATTCGTCAGAGATGGCGGGATCACCCATATTTAAATTTCCGTTTTTGATTTTATAAACTTAATTATAATTATAGTGTTGAGTAAGATTAATTTAATTGGTAGTTATATTTTATAAATTAAATTAAAAAAAAGGCCGAGCAGTGCTCGGCCAAGTTTAATAGGGAGGTAAATTTGAAGACAACTTGTCTTTCTCCTATTGAATATTTTTTTTTGAAAAGATTTTCAACAGATTTGATTGCATATTCGGTATGCAAAAATTGCATACCGAATTATTTCTTTTGTCTTTTTCTAAAAGCTACTACTTCATCCACAACAAAGTCTCGAAAAGCTGTAACTCTTTTTGAGTGTCGTAGCTCCTCTGGATACGCTAAGTAAACTGGAACTTCACTAGATTTTATTTCTGGTAACACACGCTTAATATTTGAAAAATCATCTTCAACATAATCTGGCAAAACCCCAATGCCAAGATTGTGAATAACACTTTGTAACACCCCAAAATAGTTATTTACGGTGAGGTGACTTTCATGTTCTGATGCAAAAAGTTTTCGAGTTAATTCTAATCCAGCGTTAGTTTGTGGAGTGTCCATATTTTGGCTAATGATTCTATGGTGTGCCAATTCATTTAAATTCTGTGGCGTTCCGTTTTTTTGTAAGTAATCATTTGAGCCAAATAATCGCATTGTCACTGACATTAACCTTCGTCTAACCAAATCTGCTTGGCTTGGTTCTTTCATCCTAATCGCCACATCAGCTTGTCTCATGGGTAAATCTAAAACTCTTTCCTCCAACATGAGATCAATTTTTAAGTTTGGATAAATTTCATATAACCTTGACAGTCTTGGAGCGAGCCATAGCGTTCCAAATGCGGTTGTGGTTGTTACTTTTAATTCACCAAAACACTTCATCTTCGCTATCCCTAATTCTTGCTGAAGCTGCTTCAATCTCTTTACTTATTACAGCAGTTGTATCTAGTAATAACTCTCCCTGTTCAGTTAATATTAATCCTCGAGCGTGGCGGTGAAATAATATGGTATCAAGGCTTTCTTCTAACGCGGTTATTTGCCTGCTAACCGCCGATTGGCTTAAATGAAGTACTTCTCCAGCACGAGTCAAGCTGCCTGCTTCTGCTACTGCAAAGAATACGCGTAGTTTATCCCAATCCATTATTTGTTTAAATCAACTATAACTCTTCTGAAATCTAAAGTGCATATAATATTTTTATTTTATACTATTTAGTATTTTTTTTTATTTTATTCAATTATATTAAGTTTATTAAATATATTAATATGTACTTTGGGTGATTATTTTATGGAATTGAATGATGTTTCTCTAAAAGATAAATATAATTTGGATAAAAACCAGATTTTATTAAATGGAACGCAAGCGCTCGTAAGATTAATGCTCATGCAAAAAGAACGTGACAAGTCTAATGGGCAAAATACGGCTGGGTTGGTTACAGGTTACAGAGGATCTCCGATGGGATCTGTCGACTTTCAAATGCAAATTGCTGAAAAAGAACTTTCTGATAGTGATATAATATTTCAACTTGGACTAAATGAAGATTTAGCTGCAACTGCACTATGGGGTGCTCAACAGTCCGAATTAAGAGGAGAGGGCACGTTTGATGGTGTTTTTGGATTATGGTATGGAAAAGGTCCTGGGGTAGATCGTTCAGGGGATGTGATGCGGCATGCAAATATGTCTGGGACTTCAAAATTAGGTGGTGTCTTAATGGCTATGGGCGATGATCACACTGGAGAAAGCTCAACTACCTTACATCAATCAGATTTTGCGCTGATAGACGCCATGATGCCAATTCTATCCCCTGCTGGGGTACAGGAAATTTTGGATTTTGGTCTTCTTGGTATTGCTATGTCTAGATTTGCGGGTGTTTGGGTGGGGTTAAAATGTATTAAAGATACTATTGAGGTAACTTCGGTCGTTGATGCTGACCCCAAAAGATTGAATATCTCTTATCCAGAGTTGGAAGAGCCAGAAGGTGGCTTGAATATTAGATTAGTTGATCTCCCCGTTACACAAGAAGAAAGATTGCATAATTTTAAAAAACTAGCTGCAGAAAAATTTGCTCGAAAAAATGGCCTTGATAGACATATTCATGGTAAATCAAATGCCAAGATAGGCTTTGTAGCGGCGGGGAAAAATTGGCTAGATTTGGCACATGCAAAGATGTGTTAAGTTTGCTAGCGCATTAGATAGATTGGGTGTGAAAACTGGATAAGATTGGAATGGTTTGGCCACTTGACGTTGATAGCTTTGAGGAGTGGGCTGAAGGACTTGATTTAATTATTGTCGTAGAAGAGAAGCGTAAAATTCTCGAACCTCAAATAAAAGAAGTATTATTTAATAAAGTTAAAAGATGTCGAGTTCTTGGCCATAAGGATGCTGAAGGTAAGGTTCTCTTTCCTACGCAGTACGCGATTGAACCAATTATGATTGCACAAAATTTAGGAAAAATTCTATGTGATGAAGGCAAAGTGACAGATAAAATTTCTTCTGCATTGAAAGTCTTAGATGAGGCATCTAAATCTGATAATGCTCCTGAGTTGGCAACTAGAACGCCCTATTTTTGTTCTGGATGCCCACATAATACATCCACAAAAATTCCTGAAGGATCTCGAGCATATGCAGGGATAGGGTGTCATTATATGGTGCAATGGATGGATAGGGACACGTTAGGCTATACTCATATGGGGGGAGAAGGCGCTAATTGGATTGGTGAGGCACCGTTTTCAAACCGTGCTCATGTGTTTCAGAATTTAGGAGATGGTACGTACAACCATTCTGGTATCCAAGCTATTAGAGCAGCAATTTCTGCGGAAACGACAATAACTTATAAGGTTTTATTTAATGACGCTGTGGCAATGACGGGCGGACAAGGGAATGACGGAGGATTGGACGCATATAAGATTGTAAATGAGTTAAGTGCCATAGGTGTGAAAAATTTAGCTGTGGTTTATGATGAAAAAGAAGAAATAAACTTTAAATTATTTCCCAATCCAACTTAGAAGTTGATGAAAGAAATGAATTATTAAATATAGAAAATAAATATAAAAATCTAAGTGGTGTTTCTGCAATTGTTTATGTTCAAACATGTGCGGCAGAAAAAAGAAGAAGAAGAAAAAGGGGGTTATTCCCTGATCCTGACAAAAGAGTATTTATTAATTCAGATGTTTGCGAAGGGTGTGGCGATTGTGGGGTGCAATCAAACTGTGTGGCCATTGTTCCAATTGATACCGAATTTGGTAAAAAAAGGGCTATTGATCAATCCTCTTGTAACAAAGACTTCTCTTGTATCAAAGGTTTTTGCCCATCATTTATTACTCTTAAAGGCGCAAAATTAAAAAAAGAAAGTATAGGTAACTTGATCATACCAAGGTTACCTGATCCTCATTTACCTAACAATACATGGCACCTATAACATTATCATTACCGGTGTAGGGGGTACTGGAGTTGTTACAATTGGTGCTGTTCTGGCTATGGCAGCACAGATCGATGGCAAGGGTGCAGGCATGATGGAAATGGCTGGATTGGCTCAAAAGGGTGGTGCTGTGCATATTCATTGCCGATTGGGACTCAAACCAGAAGATATAAGCGCTATTCGTGTAGCGACTTCGGAAGCTGATGCCATTATCGGAGGAGATTTGGTTACCACTGCAGGGTCTAGAACCCTAAGTTTGATGCAAAATGGAAGAACTAAAGCGGTTGTTAATGGGCACGAAACCATTACTGGTGAATTTACCCGCGATGCTGATTTTTCAATCCCATCTGATCAATTATTGTTAGCGATTGAGGCTAAGATAGGAAATAATAATGTTAAGTTTCATAATTTTTCTGAGTTAAGTAAAAAAATGCTAGGTGATAGCATTTATGCTAATATCATGATTTTAGGAGCCGCTTGGCAAAACGGAATGGTTCCTTTGACTAAGGCTGCTGTTAATAGAGCTATTGAGCTAAATGGCACTAATGTGGCAAATAATATAAAAGCGTTTGAGTTGGGGCGGTGGGTTATTAGTGATCCAGAAATAGCAATGAAACTAAATGTTGATCAGAAAACAACCTTGCCAGTATCTATAAAGGAGAGGATTGATCTTTTCTGTAATCATATTGAACTTTATCAGAATAAGGATTTAGCTCGTAAGTTTAAAAATTCTATAACTGAAATTATCGATGAGGATATTAAAGAAATATGTTTAGTTTCTTATCATAAGTTGTTGACTTATAAAGATGAATATGAGGTAGCAAGATTGCATTCTAGCGTAATTAAGGATAAGATAAGTTCTCAGTTTTCTGAATTCAAAAAAATAACTTTTCATTTAGCTCCACCGCTTATTAGCAAGATTGGTCAGGATGGAAGACCTATCAAAAGAGAGTTTGGGCAATGGATTCTAGTATTATTTAAAATGTTAGCTTCTCTCAAGTTTTTGAGAAACACAGCATTTGATCCTTTTGGATATAGTAATGACCGAAAGCTTGAGCGTTCGTTAATTGTTAAATTTGAACAGGATATGAAAGATTTCTTATTTGATCTAAATGGAACTAATAAAAGCTTGATCAAAGAACTTTTAACGTTACCTCAAAATGTGAAAGGTTTTGGTCCTGTAAAAGAAACCGCTATAAAAGCTGTGCTGCGACGTAGAAAAGAATTAATAATTGAGATTAGAAATAACTCTATAATAAAGGTAGCTGCTGAGTAATCATTTTTTCTTAATAAAAAAAGTCAAAAAATCATACTTTTACCCATTTTAAGTAATTGATGCCCTTGCTCATTACAAAAGTGAGGAATATCTATAATGGACGCTGGATCATCTGCCAATACTAATAGTATTTTTCCAGAGTCTACTGATTTTAATCTTTTTCTTATTTTCAAGACTGGAAGTGGACATAATAAGCCAGTAGCATCAATTTCATTGTCATGTATCATGGCTAGGGAAATAAACCTGTTTTTTTTACTTGTCTACACTGTTTCGAGAGCGCAGATAACTAATAAGTTTTTTTTAATGTAATTTTTGGATAAAAATGTTTGGTATAGATATAATTGATGCAAGTTTCCTGACGTCCGTGATGATTTCATTTGCGGCTGGTATACTTAGTTTTCTCTCTCCATGCGTCTTACCTATTGTTCCCCCATACTTAGCCTACATGAGTGGAATTTCTATGAACCAGTTATCTTTAGGAAAACACAGGTTACTTGATACCTTTCTACCTGCTCTAATGTTTGTGATAGGCCTTTCAACAGTTTTTTTAATAATGGGTCTAGTTGCTTCGTCATTTGGTAATTTTTTTCTGATTAACCAACTTATAATGAATCGGATTTCTGGAATAGTTGTTATTATATTTTCAATTCATTTTTTAGGTATTTTTCGAATACCTATTTTAGAAAGAGATATTCGCTTTGAGGCGAGAAATGATTTTGGAAATGCGTTTGGTGCATACATATTGGGTTTAGCATTTGCCTTTGGCTGGACACCCTGTATTGGTCCGCAACTTGGCGCAATATTGGCATTAGCGGCCAGTGAGAATTCTGTACTGAGCGGGACATCGCTTTTAGTAGTTTATGCAATTGGATTAGGAGTTCCATTCCTTATTTCAGCTATTTTCATTTCTAGATCATTAAAGTTTATGAAAAAGATTAAAAACCATATGTTGATTATTGAGAAGGCAATGGGTGTTTTGCTATTAATAGTTGGCGTTTTATTGTTGACTGGTGGGTTTTCTAAGGTTTCGTTTTTTCTTTTAGAGTTAATGCCATTTTTGGGTAATATTGGGTGAGCTTAATTATGCTATTCAAATAAACACCTCATAAAGGACATATAATCTTATTGCACCAGCCAGGCTGCACTTTTGTGCTCGATCCAAATCTATCTTAGTTATTAGTTTGTTTATGGATATATTATTTTTGTGTGCAATATTACAAAATTGAATCCAAAAACTATCTTCTAAACTCAAGCTGGTTCTATGCCCATTAATTAGAACTGATCTCTTTTTTGGTCTCTGGTACATAGTTATAAATTTATTTCTTTTTGCTGTGCCATGTGGAGTATAAAAATACTTATTGTATTAAGTGACACAAATTATAATTAGTAATTTTAATCCTTTGGCCCAATCATTTTTTCTGGGCGAACAATTCTTTCAAAACCCTCTTTATCGATAAATCCTAATTTAATTGCTTCTTCTTTTAAATTTGTACCATTTTTGTGAGCTGTTTTTGCAACCTTTGTAGCGTTATCATAACCAATAGTTGGGGCTAAAGCTGTTACTAACATTAAACTTTCTTCCATGAGCTTATTTATTCGTTCTTTGGTGCTATCCCTGCAACACAATTTACATCAAATGAAACACAAGCATCACCAATTAGTTGAGCAGATTGTATCACATTAGCAGCCATCATTGGTTTAAAAACATTCAACTCATAATGGCCTTGTGTGCCCCCTATGGTAACAGCAACATCATTTCCCATGACTTGTGCGCAAACCATAGTAATTGCCTCAGCTTGAGTTGGATTTACTTTTCCAGGCATGATAGAACTTCCAGGCTCGTTTGCTGGGATCGTAATTTCTCCAATTCCAGATCTAGGCCCAGATGCCATCATACGAATATCATTGGCAATTTTATTTAAAGAAACTGCCACTTGTTTTAAAGCACCGATGAGTCTCTACAATGCATCATGAGCAGCCAAGGCCTCAAATTTATTTGGGGCTGTAAAAAAGGGTAGGTTGGTTATTTTCGAAATATTATTAGCTATAGCAACTATCCCACCCTTTTGGAGTATTAATACCAGTACCAACTGCTGTTCCACCTAAAGCCAATTCTGATAGATGTGATAAGGTTTTCTATACGCTTAATTCCCTGTTCTACTTGGTATGCGTATCCAGAAAATTCTTGTCCAAGGGTTAGTGGTGTAGCGTCTTGGGTGTGAGTTCTACCAATTTTTATTATATGGGCAAACGATTGTGCTTTATTATTGAGAGACTTATGGAGGGTTTTTAAGTTTGGTATCAATAGGTTATGAGCTGTAACTGCTACAGAGATATGCATTGCTGTAGGAAATGTGTCATTTGAAGACTGTCCCATATTACAATGATCGTTAGGATGGACTGGATCTTTACTGCCAATTTTACCACCCAATATTTCAATAGCCCTATTAGCAATAACTTCGTTTGCATTCATATTTGATTGTGTTCCAGATCCAGTTTGCCAAACCACTAGAGGGAAGTGTTCGTCAAGTTTACCATCTATTACTTCTTGTGCAGCTATTATTATTGCATTCCCAATCTCAGGTTTTAATTTGCCCAAATCAATATTAGTTTGGGCACAAGCTTTTTTAATAACTCCTAATGCATGTATCAATGCCAGTGGTAGTTTCTCCCAACCTATAGGAAAATTTATGATTGACCTTTGGGTCTGTGCTCCCCAGTATTTGTCCAAAGGCACCTCTAGAGGTCCAAAACTATCTGTTTCAGTACGGGTCTTTGTCATCAAAGGTCTCCTTCTCATTTGAAATAGATATAAGGTGACATTTTGGTAATCGCAATAAAGCACACAAACAAATATGGATTACCGTAAAAAATATAAATTTAACTTATAATATAAATCAACTATTTTCTAAAACTATCTAATGAAACTATTTCAGCATCATTCTGTTCTTCACCTTCTAAAGCAATCATTTGTGCCTCATCGGATTGATCATCTTCAACAATTTCAAGTTTATCAAATTTCAGGCCAAACTCAACTGATGGGTCGACAAATGATATAATAGATTTAAATGGAACAGTCATTTCTTCTAATTGATCACCAAAATTTAAGGTGATTGTAAAATCACTTTCAGTAACTTTTAGACCATCAAACCAATTTTGAATTACAATAGTTATTTCATCTGGATGTTTTTCTTTTAACCATTCTGCAATTTTTACTGACGGGTGTGTTATATCAAATGTGATGTAAAAATGATGATCACTGGGCAGGCCATCAATCTCTATTTGTCTTAGGACATCTCTAACCAGGTTGCGTAACGCATTTTGCATTAGTTCCGTATAATTTAGTATTTTCAACATTTGCCCCTCAAAAGAATTATTTGATATTTACTATATATATTATTTTCTTTTTAATTGTATAAAATAATAATAATAGTGAGATTATATATTTTATTTAATTTAATAAATGGATTTTTCATATGAATAAGGTTGAGTTTACTTTTCTTGGATTAAATATGGAGGGTATTTCAGTAATATATGGTATCTTTCTTATCACATGGGGCTTTGGTGTCACTTTTTTAAGTGAGAGTACATCTACCACTTCTTTAATCCCCTCAATTTTGGGAGCACCTATCCTGATTTTATCAATATTAGCTATTTGGATGCCTGAGAGAAAAAAATTGTTAATGCATATTTCAGTTACATTTGGATTATTAATCTTTTTAGGTGGAATAGATTTTTTACGGGGATTTTTAGGCAGCTCTGATCCTTTTGAGAACGCGTGGGCGGGGTCTTCTAAATTGATGATGTTGATAACTGGACTAGTTTATTGTTTTTTATGTATTCAGTCTTTTAGATTTGCTCGAATAAATCGAGAAAAATCAAATTCTTGATTAAAGTTTCTCAGGGGTTCTATTTGTTAGTCCCCTGAGATTTAATAATCAATTACTAAGCTTGCTTTGGTGTTTTAAGCGCATAGTAAGCAATCGATATAACAATGAAAATTATTGATTGAATTGTGAAGGGATTAGAAAGAGCAAAGTCACTTCCAACAATATAAAGACCACCAATGCCAAAAATAGCCCAGCCAACACAAAAAGTAGTCATTATTTTTTCGCAATTACTTGCATCAGTTAAGCCACGCAAAACCCAGTTTACATAGGCTAATACCAACAAGCTAACACCTACATTCATTAGATTTCCTAGAGCTATATCTGTGACCGTGGTTAGGTCTATTCCCATAACAGAATTATAAGTATTAGGGGCGAATAAAAACCAAACACCAAAAATTATTGCCACTACGACAGTAAACATCATTAAATTTTTTTGAGTATCCATCATTTCCTCTTTTATATTTTGAGATTATTTTATTAAGTTAATATTGAATAATAAGAGATGTTTAAAACTTTCGGTCAAACTTGTCATCTATTTTTTTTTGTGAAGTGAGAAATTATATTTAATGCGAAAGCGTAGGCTTCTGTTGCCAGGTGCCTACAAACCCCGCCAGACGCGGCTAGGCGCATGGACTTAATTTTCGATTACTCGAACTGCTTACGCAGCCAAAGCTCTCGGAGCACTATTGTCATTTGCAATTGTACTTATTGAACCGATAACGGTGGTATCTCACCGAGCAAAAGCTAACACCTTTAAACGTCCGTCGATCCTATTTCGACCCCATAATCCCCAAATGAAGGATGTTTGGTGGAGTCGCCGGGTACCGCCCCCGGGTCCGATCCGTGTATTACGAGCGCGTTTATGTCCATAGTCCCGAAGGACAGATCTTCACTATATTATTTAAATAATAAAAAGACAATAAAATTCAATTTTTAAATACAAATCTAACTGAGTATTACTTTAGGATATTAGTTATTAAAGCACTACCAGTGGCCAATATTCTTCATTTCATTCCAAGGTTTTTTATTTTCAAGGGGTTCTCCAGCTTGCAACAATTCAATTGAAATATTATCAGGTGAGCGAACAAAAGCCATTCTACCATCTCGTGGTGGTCGATTTATTACGATACCATTGTCTTGCAAAAATTTACAAGTTTCATAAATATCTTCAACTTCATATGCTATATGTCCGAAATGTCGACTATCACTTGGCAGTTCTTGGTCCCCATCCCAATTGTATGTCAATTCAATAGGTGTTGCTTCTTGACCTTCAGCGGCCATGAAAATGAGTGTGAATCTTCCTTGATCATTGTCGTAACGGCGTGTTTCTTTAAGCCCTAATAATTTGTAAAATTTTAACGAAGCTTCCAAATCGGCCACTCTTACCATTGTGTGTAGATATTTGATTTGCATATTAATCCCCAAAGTATTTCTAAATTTGCGCTTATTAATTATTTATAACTAATGATAGTAAAGCTTTTAATTGTCAAAGAGATTGAATCGTAGCATTATAACTAAAATTACGATATCTAATAGAATGATTGTTTAACGGAAAATTTACTTTATGTTTTTGTCAGAATATTCACCACTTAAATTTATATTAAATCAAATTAATCCAAGTGTTCTATCGATAATTATCGATAGAACAGGTCCTGGGTATCGTGATATTGGCTCAATGATGGCTTTTTCTAGTGAGGGGCAGAGAAATGGATCCTTATCCTCTGGTTGCGTCGAGGATGATTTGTGGATTTCTTCAAAGCTTAGTTTGGAGAAAGGGACACCTATTATCTCCCAATATGGGACAGGATCTGAAATATTTGATTTGAAACTACCCTGCGGTGGTGGCATGAAAATACTTTCATTGCCTAATCCAAGCAAAACAATGCTTAAGGAGATTTTAAATAAACTAAAAAATAGATCACCAATTGGAGTATCAATCAATTTATCTAATGGTTTAATGGGTGTAGGTTTAGATGGAATTAATGATTTTGATAATATATTTAATTTTAACTTAATGCCAGAAACGCAGTTTATAGTTATGGGAACTGGTGCTGAAACATACTCATTTAGCTCATTAGCGACTGCAGCAGGATATAACGTTAAATTGCTGTCACCAGATACAGCATTAATAAAAGACGTGTCTTTTCTTGAATGTGATAGTTATTATTTATCCTCCTCTGAGAGTTTTCCAGAACTCGTAATTGATAAATGGACCGCTATTGTCTTATTTTTTCATGATCATGATTGGGAGCCACCACTTCTGAAAAGAATGCTGGAAAGTAATGCATTCTATATTGGGGCCCAGGGCAGCAAATCTGCTCATTCTGACTTGTTAAATAAATTGGAGGAAATGGGCTCTACAAAATTGGAATTATCTCGATTAAGAAAGCAAATAGGCTTGATACCCTCAGCTAGAAACCCCAGGATTCTGGCAATTTCAGTTTTAGCAGATGTGATAGATAAATCAATTAAAACAAACTGATATATTTAATACCTAAAGTAAATTTATTACAGATAATAAGATGAAAATTTGGCAATATGGTAGTCTTCATCCCCGAGTTCGTGGTCTATCATAATCAATCTCTTTGCATAATGCCCTAAATCATACTCCCAAGTCATACCAATGCCACCGTGCATTTGAATGGCTTCTTCAGCTACTAACTGTCCCACTCGTCCAATAGTCATTTTACATGCAGATAAAGATTTTTCTCTTTGATCGCCAGTATCTTGTAACGATGTACTTGCATTTATTATGGCAGATCGAGCTTGTTCAATCTCTAATAAAACTTGAGCTACCCTATGTTGAAGTGCCTGAAATTTACCTAATTGTAGTCCAAACTGACTTCTGGTTTGAAGGTATTTAATTGTTAATTCCTTTATATGCTCCATAATGCCTAGAGCTTCAGAGGATAATGCTAAAATTCCCTTACCTAATGTCGAAACTAGTACTTCTTCCGCATTAATTCTCAATTCCTTACCAATAACATTGTTCAATGTTATTTCTGCAGCTCTGCCTCCATCTACTGTTTGATAATCAGAAATATTTATACCGTCAGCTTTAGCGTCTACTAAATATAACTTTAATTCGTCACAATCCGTAGCGGAGACAATTAGGTTATCAACCCCATTAGCAAACTGTACCATTGATTTTACTCCTGATATCTTGCCATCAGAGGCTTTTGTAACGATATTATTACCTTCATAACCTGATTGCTCTTCAAAATGAGCAAATGCCACCCTTTTTGTTCCCAGAATAATATCTTGCAGTATGTCCGAGTGTTCTTCTGAATGAGAAAGAATATCGCCTGCTATTAGGCTTCCAAATATGGGCTCAACCACCAAACCTTTGCCTAAAGCTTCAAATACAACCGCTATATCAAAGCCATGCCCACCAAAACCATTAAATTCTTCTGAAAATAAAGCGTGTGATACACCTAATTCGTGGAATTTTAACCAATTCTCTTTTGAGAAACCAAGATCTGAATTAGCAGCAATTACACGTTTCTCGATCGGGTAATTTTTTGTTATAAATTTCCCAATAGTATCTGAGAGCATTCTTCGTTCTTCTGTATGATCAAAATCCATAATCTAAACTTTAAAGCCTTACCACTTTTTGTGATAATATTTTTTTGAATTTCGTTTGAACCGCCATAAATGGAAACTTTTCTATTATTGAAATAAGTACTTGATGCTGTGTGTGCAAAGAATGGTCCTATTTCCTCTCCATTAAAACCATCTTCTAAAGCTTCTGGCCGAAAAATTCGACCATATCTACCTGCAGCTCGTCTTTGGAGATGATCTAATTCTTGACATATCTCGGAACCAATAATTTTAAGCATAGAGCTTTCTGCCCCTGGTTCACCTCCTTTTTCTGCTTCCGACAAAACTCTTAAATTAGTCGTTTCCATATTTAATAAATTTACTTCAAGTTTTGCTAACCTAGCTGCAAAAAGTGGGTCTTTAATTAATGGTCGTCCATTTCTCTTTTCAATTTTTGCAATTGCAGCGGGTTTTTGTAGTTTCTTTTTTGATATACCTACAGTCGCAATATTATTTCGTTCGTGACTTAGTAAATACTTAGCGTAAGTCCAACCTTTATTTTCTTCACCAACTAGATTTTCTATTGGCACACGTACATTTGTAAACCAAACTTCGTTAATTTCATGACCACCATCTATTGTTTTGATAGGGCGAACTTCTATTCCAGGGCTACTCATATCTATCATAAGGAATGATATTCCTTGTTGAGGCTTTCCTTCATTTGATGTTCTAACAAGATTAAAAATCATATTTGCATGTTGAGCTAATGTCGTCCAAGTTTTTTGCCCGTTCACTATGTAATGGTCACCATCTTTGATCGCAGATGTTTTTAAAGACGCAAGATCAGACCCAGCACCAGGTTCAGAATATCCCTGACACCACCAATCTTAACCGTTTAAAATTCTTGGCAACCAATAATCACATTGATCTTTTGTTCCAAATTTCATTAAAACGGGGGCTAACATTCTAAGTCCAAACGGCACAATTCTTGGGGCATTTGCTGCCGCTAATTCATCCTCAAAAATAAACTGCTCGACAACTCCCCATCCAGTTCCATCATATTTTTGTGGCCATGAGGACGCTAACCATCCCTTTTTGTTTAATATATTATGCCAATTTTGCATGTCTTCTTTTGATAGAGGTTTATTATGTTCGATCTTATCAGCCAATTTAATTGGTATGACTGAGGTGAGAAACTCTCTTACTTCTAATCTAAACTCTTCTTGTTTTTTTGTGAAATTTACATCCATATTTTTAACTTAATTGAGGCTATCAAAGGTTTTATTTTCTGCCACCAGTTCTTCCAATAACGGTGAGGCCTGCCAAAATATGGGATCGTCCTGCCCATAGCGGCGGATATCGTCCAGCAGTCGATCCAGACCATAACCGTCTGCATATTTCATCGGCCCACCTCGATATCTAGGGAAGCCATAGCCATGCACGAAGGTCACATCAACATCTGAGGGTCTTAATGCTATGCCTTCATTAACCACTTCTGCAGCTTCGTTAATCATTGCTGCCATGTACCGACGCATAATTTCATCTTCTGTGAAATCTTTTGGTGTAATACCTTTTTTGGCTCTTTCTTGATCTATTATTTTTTGAAGATCTGGGTTCTCAATACCAAAGCGGATGCCATCAGGATACTCATAAAATCCTTTTCCTGTTTTTTGCCCAAACCATCCATTTTCGCAAATCCGATCAGCAATCCCGACATAGCGTCTCTTTGGATCTCGGGTAGATTCACCTGCTTTTCGGTTTGCCCATCCAATATCCAATCCAGCCATATCAAACATTTGATAAGGGCCCATAGGATATCCAAAATTTCTTACAGCCTGATCAACTTGTTGCGGTGTTGCACCATCTTCAACGAGATAAGCTGCTAATTCACCATAAATTGATAATATTCTATTTCCAATAAACCCGTGGCAATTTCCTGCTCTTACTGGAATTTTCCGCATTTTTTTTGCTAATAAGAAACCAGTCGCTACTACGTCATCATGGGGATTAGAAGGTATAACAATTTCAAGCAATTTCATTATATTTGCAGGGGAGAAAAAATGAAGGCCAATAACGTCTCGCGGCCTTTTTGTTGCTGATGCTATTTCATCAATATCAAGGTAACTTGTATTTGATGCTAAAACGGCTCCTTGTTTTACAGTTTTGTCTAGCTTACGAAAAACTGCTTTTTTAATCTCCATTTCTTCAAAAACAGCTTCTATAACCATGTCAACGTCAGCTATATCCTCATAGTTGGTTGTTGGAGTATAACGGCTCATAATTTCTAATTTTCCATCGGCATTTAATCTGCCCTTAGACATATCTCTATTTAGTACTTTCTCTACATTTACGATGCCACGAGCTATACTCTCTTCATCCTGTTCTACCATAGTGACATGCATGCCTGATTTTAGAGCAGCTATTGTGATACCGCTACCCATAGTGCCGCCACCAATTACTCCCAAAGATGACAGTTTTCGTGGCTCTGCTCTACCAGATTCTGGCACTTTCGAGCTTTTTCGTTCTGCGAAAAATGCATGAACTAAACCTTCTCGCTGAGGAGTGTTTAAGCAATCTATGAATGCCTCTCTTTCATACTGCAAACCCTCAGTTAATGGGCAGGTCAATGACATTTCTATGCAATCAACAATTCTAAAAGGTGCATGCAGACCAAGTGCTTTAGATTTTAAGGCAGCTCTTGCATTTACTATTGCTTCTTTGTTGCTTTTCTCATCAATAAGTCCATCAGTTCTTTCAGATGTTTTAACAATTTGTATTTTTTGTTCAATTATTTCTTGCGAAAAAATAAGAGCTGAGGCTAGTAAATCATCATGTGTAATTCTATCAATGACACCTAGTTTGTTGGCCATATCAACATTTATTGGTGTTCCAGAGGTCATTAATTCTATTAGAGCTTGGGAAGGCCCAATAAGTCTAGGTAGCCTTTGAGTGCCGCCTGCACCAGGTAGAAGACCAAGATGCACCTCTGGTAATCCAATTTTTGCTGTATTTAATGCAATTCTAAAATGAGCACCTAGTGCAGATTTCCAAACCACCGCCCAGAGCAGTGCCATGTATTGCAGCTATAACTGGTAATTTTTGATTTTCAATAATATTTACAACTGCTGGTAAACCTGGTTCTAATAAAGGTCCTCCAAATTCAGTTATATCTGCTCCAGCTGGGAAGGTTCTTCCACCACCTATTAAAATAATGGCTTTTACGGTTGAAGTATTATTCGCGGTTTCAAGAGCCTCAACAATTCCGCTACGCACTTTGTGACCTAGCGCATTCACAGGGGGATTATTAAATGTGATTACTGCCGTTTCCCCAACAATTTCAAAAGAAATTACATCTGACATTTTAGCTCCTTTAATTTAACTCAAACAAACCAGCAGCGCCCATACCACCACCAATACACATTGACACTACATGCCTAGTTTAATATTTTTTCTGCTGCCTTCATGTAAAATATGACTTGCCATTCGGGCTCCTGACATTCCATATGGATGACCAACAGCAATCGCGCCACCATTTACATTGTATTTTTGTGGATCGATTTCCAAACGATCCCTGCAATACAAACATTGTGAAGCAAATGCTTCATTTAATTCCCACATATCTATATCGTTGACGGATAAATTATGCTTACTTTAATAGTTTTGGAATCGCATAAATAGGGCCAATTCCCATTTCATCTGGATCACATCCAGAAACTGAAATTCCTCTATAAACTCCTAAAGGTTCTAATCCCTTCGACATTGCCATTTTTTCGCTCATTAGTACGAGAGCGGATGCTCCATCTGAAAGTTGAGAAGCGTTTCCAGCAGTTATGTATTTACCCTGTTTTACTGAAAGTCCATTAGAAAATACCGGCTGTAAACCAGCCAAGCTTTCAATAGTTGTACTTGCTCGTAGACCCTCATCATTTTCGAGAGTGACCTCTACATCACTAATTTCTTTAGTTTCACGATTTTGAACTTTCTTTATTGTTGTTAAGGGTGCAATTTCTGCCTTTAATCTACCAGATGATTGAGCTAGCGCCGTTCTCTTATGACTTTCGTAAGCATAGCTATCTTGCTCTTCTCTTGTTACGCCATATCTTTCTGCAACAATCTCGGCGGTTTCTAGCATACTCATGTATAAATCAGGACGGTACTGAACATTCCATGGATCCTTTGCTCGAAAATTGTTCATTTTTTCGTTTTGAACTAAGGATACGCTTTCAACGCCACCGGCTATGCCAATGTTTATCTCACCATTTTTGATCCGACCAGCAATGGAGGCTATAGTCATTAACCCACTAGAGCATTGCCTATCAACTGACATACCAGGAACAGATGTCGGTAAACCTGCTCTAATTGCTGACTGACGTGCTATATTTCCCCCGGTGCTTCCTTGTTGAAGAGCAGCACCTATATGTACGTCTTCAATTTCACTAGCTTCAATCTTAGCACGTATGATTGCTTGTTTGATCGCATGACCCATCAACTCTTGAGGTTGTGTATCGTTAAATGCTCCCCGATAGGCCTTTGCAATAGGTGTTCTAGCGGTTGCTACGATAACTACATCATTTGACATCTTATTTCCTTTATTCAAAAATTGCTAACCCTAACCACTCAGCGTATAAAGCCGGTGTTGGGTCATTTTCAATCTCTATTGTTAAACCTAGTTCTCTTAAAATTTTAAATTCAGATTTTCTTGTGACTCTGTTCATCACAAAACGACCTCTAATACGAGCTCCATTTTTTACAGGATTCAAAAACCGAACCTTGTTTAAACCATAATTAATCCCCATTAATTGCCCTGGTTCTGGAGGAAAAGTGTCTATTGCAAATTTTGATGCCAAAGATAGGCTTAAAAAACCATGCGCAATTGTTGAGCCAAAAATTGGTTTCCAATTTCGCACGTTTTTCATCAACATGAATAAATTGAGGATCCATGGTTACATCAGCAAACTTGTCTATCATTGTTTGATCTACAGTAATCCAAGGGGAAATTCCTACTTCATTGCCAACTTGCTTTAATTGAACTTGGAAAGCTTTTTCGACGATTGACATAAATATTTTCCCTTCCATTGATAAGTAGCTTGGGAAGTTATTTAGTACAAACATTTAGTAAGCTAACGTCGCGGTAATTTTATTTTCACTATTGTTTGGTATGATGTATTAAGGAATCAATTAAAGGATATATGATTCCAAATGAAATTTGATAATACTGTAAAAATTGCTCCATCAATACTCAGTGCAGATTTTTCTAATTTTGGTGCTGAATGCGTTGCTATTGAAGATCAAGGAGCTGATTTATATTCATATTGATGTTATGGATGGCCATTTTGTTCCAAACATAACTTTTGGTGCAAATACATGTAAATCCATTAGACCTTTTATAAAAACGGTTATGGATGTTCATTTGATGATTTCTCCTGTCGATGCATTCATAGAAAGTTTTGTGGAAGCGGGTGCTGACATTATATCTGCGCACGTTGAAGCAACTCCTCATATACATCGTACAATGCAGGCAATACGAGGTTTTGATGTTAAAGCGGGTGTTGCATTGAACCCTGGTACACCAGCTGAAAGTATTGAACATTTATTAGACATAATTGATTTGGTATGCGTCATGACCGTAAATCCAGGTTTTGGTGGACAAAAATTTATTTATTCACAAGTTGAAAAAGTAAAAACAATAAAAAGAATGATAGGTGATAGGCCAATTCACATAGAAATAGACGGTGGAATAACACCTAAAACAGCACCGATTATGGTTGCAGCAGGGGCGGATATACTTGTTGCAGGATCAAGTGTATTTAAAGGTGGTTCTGTTGAAAGTCCCGAAATTTATGGAAGAAATATTAACTTAATAAAAGAATCTGTTACCACCAACTTATAAGAAAACTATTTGCTCATCAGATTAAGTCAAAATTATTTAATACATATTAATTCACGAAATAGATATGAATATTAAACAAAAAAATATAATTAATACTTAATATATCATCTCTTGGAGACAAAGCATTAATTGTTGAATTTGGGGATCATTTTGATGTCAATTTAAATAAAAAAGCTTTAGCTTTGGATTTTATATTAAATGAAGCTTTACCATACGGCATCACAGAAACTGCACCAACATTGATTAGTTTGATGGTGCGTTTTAATCCAATGAAAATAACTTACAAAAGTGTAAAGGAAAAAATATTATTTTTACTAGAACGTGATTTAGATGTCTCCACAAATAAGGGGCGTTTATTCGTAATACCTGCTGTTTACGGTGCGGATGATGGTCCAGATCTGGATGAAGTAGCTGATTTAATGAAAATGGCCCCAGATCAAGTAATAAGCAGTCACACAGAACACGAACAGCAAGTGATGATGCTTGGTTTTGGTGCTGGGTGCAGTTACTGTGGTTTATTGCCACCAGTCTGGGATATTCCTCGGGGTAACAGGATAACACCTTCAGTACCTGCAGGGTCACTTTTAATAGCTCTAAGGCAAACTGTTTTTCCGTCCACCTCCATGCCTACCGGTTGGCGTCGAATTGGAACATCGCCTTGCCGAACATTTGATCTAAACAGAGATCCAAAATTTTTATTAAATGCTGGTGATCGAATTCGTTTTGAAAAGGTCAGTAAAAATAAAGCAAAATCTATTCCGCATGATACATTATGGGAAACTTTTGAATTATGAGTTTATTTGTAAAAAATATTTTTCCAGGCGCTTCAATTCAAGATAATGGTCGACCAGGATTGCAAAGATTTGGTGTAACAGCGGGAGGAGCAATTGATAGCTTTGCATTAGAACAAGGTCGTTCACTCTTCAAAGAAAAATCGAATACAGCTGCAATTGAATTTTCTGGATCTGGTGGAAAATTTATAGTTGGGCAACCGTCGTATTTTTCATCTACAGGAGCTCATTCAGTAGTTAAGCTCAAAGGATTAAAAAAAGCACAAGGGCAAATATTTAAAGCTATGGAGGGTGATGAAATTGAAGTCAGCTCAATTTCAAAGGGTTCCTATAACATGCGATAAAGAGACCAACCCGAAGGCTGAACCTGCAGTAAATACTCCAATAATTTTTAAGTAATGTATTTTAGTTGGATCCTCTAAAAAATCAAAATTAAATATTAAAATGTCTTTTATGACTCCAGATAAAACATTTACAGAATCTACCAATAGTAGTACATAATTTCCTAATAAAATTAGAATAAATGATCCCGAAAGGCCAGGTAAGGTCATTCCAGAAATCGAATGGGAATAAGGTTAAAACACACTGGTAGTAACTTTTGTCATAAAGATGGGCTTAAAATACTGTCTGAAGCCATAGAATTGGGGGATATTCAAATTGATGGTCAAGGTTTGCCCATTGTTTTACTTAATGACCGACAAACTATTGGTGGCTACCCCAAAATTGGTGCCATTATGGCGCGTGATTTAGCCCAACTTGTTCAACTAAGACCAGGTTACATTTTACTTTAGTTTCCTTAGGTGAGGCTATAAAGGCTTTGAAAGACTATGAAGATATGTTGTCTGTTATGGATAAAGGTGTAACTTTTTTAAATCGTGATCCAAGAGATATAAGTAATCTACTGAGCTACGGTTTAGTTGACGGTGTGATAAGAGGGGATGAATATGATAAAAGTTGATTTAAATGCTGATTTAGGTGAGAGTTTTGGGCCTTATGTTATCGGTAGTGACTTTGAAATGCTAGATATTGTCACCTCAGCAAACATCGCCTGTGGGTTTCATGCCAGTGATCCTGAAATCATGGCAAATACTGTTTTACTTTGTAAAGATAAGAAGGTTTCAATGGGCGCACATCCGGGATTCCAAGATTTAAAAGGCTTTGGGCGAAGACGACAAGAGATTAGTTCACAGGATGAGCTTAGATATCTAGTATTATATCAGATAGGTGCCTTAAAATCGATTATTGAGGCTGAAAATGGTCTATTAAGCCATGTAAAGCTGCATGGTGCACTAAATAATATGGCGTGTGAGAATATAGATATATCCAGAACGTTTACTAAAGCAGTGAAAGATCTTAACCATAATTTACCAATTTTTGTAGTTGCAGAGACTGAGTTACAAAAAGCTGCGATGGAACTTTCTCAACCTTTTAAATGTGAAGTATTTGCAGATCGAGCATACACAGATGAGGGGCAACTATTGTCTCGCAAGTTAGATGGTGCAGTAATACACGACCCAGATAAAGCTGCCGACAATGTCTTAAAGATGATTGAGGAGGGTGCCCTTACATCTGTAAGTGGAAAGAAAATACCAGTTTCCGTTGATACAATATGTGTTCACGGTGATAATCCACAGTCAGTAAAATTAGCAGAAACTGTAAGATTACGGTTAGAAAATTCTGGTATCTCTATTTCATCAAGCTGAAACTCACCCAATCAAAAAAATCACTCACAATTGCAAAATTGCAGATAATTTATTCAGATTTTTCCTCAGTTTCTTTTTCTTCAAGTTCTTCAAGTTCTTCAAGGCTGCTGTACCCATATCATCAAATAATTCGGCAATCTCAAAGTCGGCTTCTGCTTCAGCTTGTGCCGCCAAATCTTGTATTGATTTTCCATCAGACTGCAAGGCAGCTTCTTCGACAGAACGCGCCACATTTAATGCTATATTGCATTGTGATTCAGGGTGCAGTGAAACTAAAATAGTGTGTAAACCTAACTCTTTAATAGGCTTATCAATAATAATTTGTTTTTTATCGATTGAAAATCCTTCAGCAGTAGCCGCGTCCGCAGCATCTCGGTTAGTAACAGATCCATAAAGTGATCCTGTATCAGAAGCTCGATTATTATATAATTATTTTTAATTATTTTATCTGAAACTGATTCTGCTTCACTTTTTTGCTTTAAATTTTTTGCTTCTAAATTCACTTTTTCTTTTTCAAAATACTCACGGTTTAGCTTGTTAGCTCTTAAAGCTTTATTTTGGGGTAAAAGAAAATTTCTCGCAAAGCCATCTTTTACATTAACAACGTCACCCATTTGACCTAAACGTTCAATTCTTTCAAGTAGTATTACTTCCATTTTCTTAATCCATCTGATAGGGAATAAGTGCAATAAAACGTGATCTTTTAATCGCTTTTGCTAATTCCCTTTGTTTTTTTGCTGAGACAGCTGTTATTCTGCTAGGTATCATTTTACCTCTTTCAGAGAGGTACTTTCTTAACAACTTTGTATCTTTATAATCAATTTTTGGAGATTTATCTCCAGAAAATGGACAGGTTTTTTTTCTACGAAGAAAGGGTCTTTTTGTCGGAATTTGTGTAATATTTGGAATAGCATGATTACTCATTATTAAGCACTCCTATTTGAGCTGTATGAGCCTTCTTTTTTAACAGAGGCCTTCATTACTGGAGAAGTTTCCTGACTTAAATCTTCGGTTTTTGTAGTTAAGAATCTTAAAACATCTTCATTAAGTGTTTGAACTCTTTCTAATTCATGGATGGCCGCACTAGGGCTGTCTATTCTTAGTAAAGAATAATGACCTCTTTCACTTTTTTTGATTTTATAAGCAAGGTCTCTTAATCCCCAATATTCAGTATAGACTGCTTCACCACCATTATCCTTAATAATAGCTTTTACTTCTTCAACTAGTTTCTCTACTTGCTGAGGAGCAATCTCTGGTCTAGTTATAAATACATGCTCGTAATATGGCATTATGTTCCTTTTAAAATTTATTTTAAAAACTAAGGAGTTCTTTAATATATTAAAGTTTAATTTGCAAGCTTGTTCGATAGTTTCTTTTGAAATGGATTGCAAGAAAAATTATTAAAATTATGCGAATAATTGTAAATCTTATGTTAAAATCAGAAATACTTTAAATATATATCTGTCTAGTATAGACCTAAGGGCTTGCGGTTGTTAGAGAATACTACAAAAAAATGGAGTTTTAATTGAGTATAACATTTGTTTTTCCTGGCCAAGGAGCACAGGTAATAGGAATGGGGCAAACTTTGGCCAGAGCCTATCCTAACTCAAGGAATGTATTTGAAGAAGTAGATGATGCATTAAACTTCAAGTTGTCAAAGTTAGTTTGGGAGGGGGAGATTGAAGAATTAACGTTAACAGAAAATGCTCAGCCAGCTTTAATGGCAACGTCTATTGCGACTTTGAGAGCTATGGAAGAAGAGGGCATATCATCAGATACTGTTAAATATTTTGCGGGCCATTCTTTGGGAGAATATTCTGCATTAAGTGCTGCTGGAGCGTTGGATTTGGCAGATACTGCGCGATTATTGATTGGAGAGGTGAATTCCAATGCAAAAAGCTGTGCCAATGGAATCAGGGGTAAAGCTAAAAACCAAAGGTTCTGACCTACAAGTTAGTAGAAAAAATAGCCCAAGAAGCCTCGCAAAAACAGGTATGCCAAGCAGCCAACGATAATGATCCTAATCAAGTGGTGATTTCGGGAAACCTTGAGGCAGTGGAACGGGCGATAATATTAGCAAAAGAAAAAGGTGCTAAAAGAGCAATAATATTACCAGTCTCAGCACCATTCCACTGTGAGTTAATGCAACCGGCTTCTGATGTAATGGCAGAAGCGTTTTCAAAGGTAAGTTTTAAAATTCCATCATCACCGATAGTTGCAAATTATTCAGCACTACCAGTGGTGGATCCCACTGAAATAAAAAACTTATTAATAAAACAAATTACAGGCAGGGTTCGGTGGCGAGAAACAATAAATTATATATCTCAAAATGGTGTAGATAAAGTGATTGAAATTGGGTCAGGCAAAGCCCTAACCGGAATGATCAGAAGAATTAATAAAGATATAAATTGTTACAATATTGGATCTTCAGATGATTTAAATAAATTTTTATCAACTGATAGCGAAGGATAATCGATGTTTAATGTTAATAATAAAAATGCGCTAATTACAGGTGCATCTGGAAGTATTGGAAGAGAAATAGCAGTTTTTCTTCATAATGCTGGCGCAAATATTGTAATCTCTGGAACGCGCTTGGAGCCGTTACAACAATTACAATCTGAATTAGGCGATAGGGTCCATATTATATTATGTGATCTTTTTGACCGCGAAGCAGTTCAATCTTTACCAAAAAAAGCAGCTGAGGTTGTAGGAAATATTGATATTTTAATTAATAACGCTGGTATCACTCGAGATAATTTATTTATGAGAATGTCTGATGAAGATTGGGGCGATGTTATCAATGTAAACCTTTCCTCTACAATGCAGTTATGCCGGGGAGTTGTTCGGGGCATGATGAAGTCTAGGTGGGGACGTATTGTGAATATTGCATCAGTGGTTGGCGTTACAGGAAATCCAGGTCAAGCAAATTATGCTGCGTCAAAAGCTGGAATGATTGGTATGTCAAAATCGCTAGCATTTGAAGTTGCCAGTAGAGGTATTACTGTTAATTGTGTTGCACCAGGATTTATCTCATCGGCAATGACAGATAAATTAAATGAGAAGCAAAAAGAGACAATAATTTCTTCTATTCCGTCAAGTAGGATGGGCAAAGGTGCTGACGTTGCCTCTGCTGTGCTTTATTTGGTGTCTAATGAAGCATCATATATTACAGGTCAAACGTTACATGTTAACGGTGGATTGGCCATGATCTAATTTAATTAAAGTATTAAACGAAAACATTTGCCATTTCTAAAGTTTATGTTATAGGCCCCTATATTAACGAAAAGTATCCAAAGAGCTTTATGTTTAATGTTAAGATTTAATTACTTTGGAGGCCCAGGAAAACCTGGAAAATTGAGAGGATTTTGATTATGAGCGACATAGCAGATCGAGTTAAAAAGATAGTAGTTAGAGCATCTCGGCGTTGAAGAAGATAAAGTTGTTGAAAATGCAAGTTTTATAGATGACCTTGGTGCAGATAGTTTGGATACAGTTGAATTGGTAATGGCTTTTGAAGAAGAATTTGGAATAGAAATTCCTGATGAGGCTGCGGAAACAATTCAATCATTTGGTGACGCAGTAAAGTTTATAACTGAAGCTGTTTAACAAACAATAAATAATAAAGTTAGGCGTCTGTTTGGGCGCCTTTTTTTTGTTTATAACTTTAAAGATGAATATACTTAATACGGCATCTAAGAAATTGCTAATTATATTGATTTGTTTATAATTATGCTTGAGTGTGAAGTTAAAAGAGAGGGTATGGAATGCGTAGGGTAGTTGTAACAGGGCTTGGGATGGTGACGCCGCTTGCATGTGGCGTTGAGGAAACTTGGTCTCGAATATTGGATAGTCAATCTGCAGCTGATACCATTCAGAAATTTGATGCATCTCATTTGGCAACAAATTATGCCTGTGAGATACCTCGAGGCGATGGTAAAAATGGGACGTTTAATCCAGATGATTGGATGGCACCTAAAGATCAAAGAAAAGTTGATGATTTCATACTCTATGGGGTTGCAGCAGCTGAGCAAGCAGTCAAAGACTCTAACTGGGTTCCAAAAAGTGAAGAAGATTGTGTCCGTACAGGCGTGATGATCGGTTCTGGAATAGGTGGTTTATCCTCAATTGCAGAGACAGCAATTATTCTGAAAGAACGCGGACCAAGGAAAGTATCTCCTTTTTTTATACCTAGCGCACTAATTAATTTAATTAGTGGCCACGTTTCAATAAAATTTGGATTTAAGGGTCCTAATCATTCAGTGGTAACTGCCTGTTCAACTGGCGCACATGCTATAGGAGATGCAGCTCGTTTAATAATGTTAGATGATGCCGATATCATGGTAGCGGGTGGAGCAGAGGCTCCTATTTCCGAAATTGGCATTGCAGGCTTTAACGCTTGTAAGGCGTTGTCAACTAAGAGCGAAGCTAATCCTGCTAAAGCAAGCCGGCCTTATGATATAGATAGGGACGGGTTTGTGATGGGTGAGGGTGCTGGTGTTCTGGTTCTTGAAGAGCTTGAACATGCGACGGCACGCGGCGCAAAAATATATGCAGAAGTTCTTGGCTATGGCATGTCGGGTGATGCTTATCACATTACTGCTCCGTCTCAAGATGGTAATGGTGGTTTTAGATCCATGCAATCGGCTATAAAGCGCGCAAACCTTATCCCAAATGAAATAGATTACATAAACTCTCATGGTACATCTACGATGGCTGATGTTATTGAACTGGCAGCCGTTGAAAGATTATTTGGGAAAAGCAGCTGGATCAGCGACAATGTCTTCGACCAAGTCATGTACGGGTCATCTTCTTGGCGCTGCTGGTGCGATTGAGGCGATTTTCTCGATTCTGGCAATCCGCGATCAAGTGGCTCCACCGACTATTAACCTCGAAACCCCAGCGGTCGGGACTGATATCTACTTGGCGCCTCAGGTCAAACAAGACCGGGATATAACAGTTGCGCTTTCGAATTCCTTTGGCTTTGGTGGAACAAATGCTAGTTTAGGATTTATAAAGCTTAACCTATGATCAAGTTTATTTTTACAAGTTTTGTAAGCTTTACCCTAATTTTTTTAATCGTTATTGGATCAGTAATGTGGTGGGGTAAGGCTAAGTATGAAGAACCTCAAAATTTTGAAATAACACGCACATTTATTATAAAGCCTGGTGAAAGTTTTGATATAATAAGTCAAAATTTAAGTGCTCAAAATTTAATAAACAATTTATTATTTTAAAATTTGGAATTATTTTTACTCAAAATCAAAAAAAACTTAAATTTGGAGAATATGAAATCCCTAAAAATGCTTCTATGAGTGACATAGTGAATTTAATCGTAAGTGGGGAAACAAAGATTCATAAGTTGGTAATTCCAGAAGGGTTTTCCACTTGGCAAGTTATTGAACGCATTAAATCAGAAGAGTTATTAAGTGGTGATGTTATTATTTTACCATTAGAAGGTAGTTTAGCTCCACAAACTTATTTATTTTCGAGAGGAGATGATCGTGAAGCGCTTCTTTCAAAAATGAAAAATAAGCAAACGAGCATTCTAGACTATGCATGGGATAATAGAGTTGAAGGATTGCCATTTGAAAATAAATTTGAAGTAGTTAAATTAGCATCAATTATTGAAGAAGAAGCCAGTTTGGCTGATGAGCGAAAAATCATTGCATCAGTTTTTATAAATAGATTAAAGAAAAAAATGAAACTTCAAACTGATCCTAGTGTAATATATGGAATTACGAGAGGAGAGTATAATTTGGGGCGAGGATTGCTCTTAAGTGAACTGAGGAACCTCACGCCTTGGAACACATATAAGATTAAAGGACTTCCTCTGACACCTATATCTAATCCAGGTGAAGCATCCATTTATGCTGCAACCAATCCAGCCCTAACTGATTTCCTTTATTTTGTGGCGAATGGTTCTGGTGGGCATTGGTTTGCAAAGTCTTATCAAAAACATACTGAAAATGTGAAAAAATGGCGTAAAATAGAAGAGCGACGCAAAAATGAATCGAATGATTAGAATAATTAGTTAGCTATTTTTTATTTAACAATAATGAAAAAAAATGTAGAGATCTTAATGAGTTTATTGTTTTAACTTATTTTAAGATATAAAACAAAGTGAATTAGAAGTTGGCTGTTGATGCTTAATATAAGACCAATTGGATATGTTGTCGGAATATTAATTGTTATTCTGGGTGTTTCTATGATTCTGCCCTTGTTAGTCGACATTTATTTTCAAGATGATCATTGGAAAATTTTTGGATATTCTTCTTTTATTACTATAGTTATCTGGAGCATTGTTGGTTATCAGTTGTTCAAATAGCTACCCGACTAATTTTTCTATTCAACAAACTTTTTTATTAACGGTTTCAATATGGTTGATATTACCCATCTTTGGGTCAATTCCTTTTGTAATAGGGTGGTCAAACGCTAGTTTTATAGACAGCTTTTTTTGAATCAATGTCTGGCATTAACAACAACTGGAGCAACAGTAATTAATAATATTGAAGATTTTCCCGAAGGATTATTGCTATGGCGTGGTTTGCTTCAATGGTTTGGAGGTATAGGAATTATTGTAGTGGCTGTTATCTTCTTACCATTATTACGAGTAGGAGGTATGCAAATATTTCAATTAGATAGCTTTAATAATTTTGGCCAGGCTTTGCCTAAAGCTAAAGAAATAGCACAATCTGTTTTTTTATATATCTCGGTTTAACAATTAGTGCCTATAATAGCTTACTTAGCGTCAGGTTTGCGATTATTTGATGCTGTTGTACATGCTATGACAACAATATCTACTGGTGGTTTTAGTAATTATGACGAGTCATTTGCCCATTTTCCTATGTCTACTGAGTACGTCTGTGTTTTCTTTATGATTGCATCATCTCTACCTTTTATCAGATATGTTCAATTGACGAATGGAAATTTTAAAGCGCCATTTTTTGATTCTCAAGTGCTAATTTTTTTTCTAATTTTAATAATTGTAATTTTAATGCTGTTATTTTGGTTAATATTTCAAGGAGAGCTCACATTTGAGCATGCATTACGAAAAACAGTTTTTAATGGAGTTTCTATTCTTACCGGTACGGGTTACTCAAGTGACAATTACATGCTTTGGGGAAGTTTTCCATTTTCCGTATTTTTTATAATTGGGTTAATCGGTGGGTGTGCTGGATCAACTACTTGCTCAATAAAGGTTTTTAGGTTTCAAATACTTTTCTCTGCTATCAGTTCTCAAATCAAACAGATGCATTACTCGTCAGCTGTGGTTGCCACACGCTATGAAGGAAAAAGGGTTTCGCTGGATGTAGTGTCTTCAGTTATAGCATTTTTTATCTTATTCTTTGTCACATTATTTTTAATAACATTGGCTTTATCTGCTACCGGCTTAGACTTTGTGACTTCGATATCTGGGGCGGTAAGCACGCTTGCAAATATTGGACCTGGATTGGGTGAGAGGATCGGACCAATTGGCAATTATGCTGATTTAAATACTGCAGCTAAATTAATTTTGATTTTCTCTATGTTTGTAGGCCGTTTAGAATTAATGGTAGTTTATGTTTTATTTACTTTAACTTTTTGGCGAGGGTGAAAATATGAAAAAACCGAAGTTTATAAAATTAAAAGGTTTTCGTGAAAATATATCTACATGTTATATTTGGGATACCAGGTGTTCATAATGTGGAGCTGTACCGTGGAATTGAAGAGGCTGGCTTAAAACATATTCTAACGCGTCACGAGCAGGGTGCTGGTTTTATGGCAGATGGTTATGCTAGAGCTACTGGAAAGCCAGGAGTGGCCTTTGTAATAACTGGCCCTGGCCTTTGCAACATAATGACTCCGATGGGGCAAGCTTATTCTGATAGCATTCCGATGTTAGTCATTTCTAGCTGTTTAAACCCGGGAGACCTTACCACAGAGCGTGGTAGGCTCCATGAAATGAAGGATCAAGAAGCGGCGGCTAGTACGGTTTGTGACTGGTCAAAAACAGCTCTAGATCCCGAGAATGCTTATCAACTACTAGATAGAGCATTTTTTGAGTTTATTTCTGCACGTCCAAGACCAAAGCATATTCAAGTTCCAATCTCAGTATTAGGTGCGCTGGCTAAACCAAGTTTAGATCCCATAAAAATAAATTTAAACAAACTGGATCAGCCTCATTTACATGAGCAAGTTGCTGATGAATTAAGCGCGGCGCGAAGGGTAATTGTTATAGTTGGTGGTGGCTGTGTTGCTGCCTCGATTGAGCTAAGATTTTTAATAGAAAAAATTGGTGCTGCTTCGTTTTCGACTTATGCGGGAAGAGGAGTTATTAATGACAATAACAAGTTATATTTTGGGGCTACGTTGGCCAGAGCTGATAGTGTGCATGATTTTGCACAAGCAGATCTTGTTTTAGCTATTGGAACCACGCTATCAGAGGTCGATTTGTGGCGTAATCATATAGGTCATAATTGCAAATTAATTAGGGTTGATATTGATCCCAGTCAATTAGGGGATCAACACAAGTCGGATGTCACTATAATGGCTGATGCAAAGACATTCATTGCTGGAGTTAATAGCAAACTCAAAGAGTATACTATTAATAGTGACTGGGATGAGGGATATGTAAAAAACAGAAGAGCTATCTTCAGAAAACAAGTTGACTCTGAGCGACCTGGAATCGTCCCTTTGGTAGATGCACTGCATGAAGTCTTAGATGAAGATACACTTATTTATTCAGATATGACGCAGTTTGCGTACGTTGCTAAAGAAATTTATCCAATGACAAAACCTTCTAAGTGGCATCATCCTTTTGGGTTTGGTACGTTAGGTTATGCATTGCCAGCAGCAATTGGTGGAAAAATTGGTGATCCAAAACAATCCGTAGTAGCAATTATGGGTGATTATGGATTTCATTATACCATGCAGGAACTGGGGGTAGCTGTAGAGCATAGATTAGGAATACCAATAATTATATGGGACAATGAAAAGTTGAAAGAGATAGAGGACTCAATGATAGAGTCCCAGATTGCTCCTAATGCGGTAATTGCAAAAAATCCTGATTTTTGTAAGTTAGCTGAAGCATTTGGAGCACATTCTTCTCGGCCAAATTCAATTGAAGATTTCAAAATCGCAATTAAGTTAGCATTAACAGCAGAGTTACCTACTGTTATTCATTTAAAATCTGATTTAACAACTGGTTAATTGAGCTAGAAACTTCTAAGTTTTTTTACATAAAATTTGATTGTTATCTATATTATAATACAAAGTTATTCCTTTTGTTGTATTCATGTTATGTAAAAAACATAAACAATTACTAGCAATTGACCCAAGACAATTGCTTGACTATTGGTCTTAATAAATAATTACTGTTTAAGGTAGAAAAAATGGGTGTTGAAAAAATAGAAAAGCCCCGCTCGTTTCAAGAGATAATAATGCGATTAAATCAGTATTGGGCATCAAAAGGATGTGCTATATTGCAACCTTATGATATGGAAGTGGGTGCTGGAACTTTTCATCCTGCAACAACGCTCAGGGCGCTCGGCCCTAAGCCGTGGTCAGTTGCTTACGTTCAAGCATGTCGAAGACCCACTGATGGAAGATATGGAGAGAATCCAAATAGACTGCAGCATTATTATCAATATCAAGTGCTTATAAAACCCAGCCCAATCGATTTACAAGATTTGTATCTAGGGTCGTTGGAAGCAATTGGTATAGATATGTCTGTTCATGACCTGAGGTTTGTAGAAGATGATTGGGAAAGTCCAACTTTAGGAGCTGGGGCCTTGGATGGGAGGTTTGGTGTGACGGAATGGAAATATCTCAGTTTACTTATTTCCAACAAGTTGGTGGGCATGACTGTAAGCCTGTATCTGGTGAGCTTACATACGGGCTTGAGAGATTAGCAATGTATGTTTTAGGTGTGGATCATGTAATGGACATGCCATTTAATTCTCCTGGTTCAATTATTGAATTAAAATATGGAGATGTATTTCGTCAAACAGAACAAGAGTATTCAAGATGGAACTTTGATGTAGCAGATACGAGTATTCTACTTCAACACTTTGAAGATGCAGAGGCTGAATGTAAACATATTCTAGGCGAACCTGAAATTGATCCTAAAAGTGGAAATAAAATTATTATGGCTCATCCAGCTTATGATCAATGCATAAAAGCATCACATTTATTTAATCTTTTAGATGCTCGAGGAGTAATTTCTGTGACAGAAAGACAGGCTTATATCGCTCGAGTTCGAAAATTAACTAAATTATGCGCTGATGCGTTTCTATTAACTGAAGCTGGTGGGAAGTTAGCATGAGTGGCAATATTTTTGTGGTATTACTGATAAGCTTTTCGTTAATTTTTGGCTTAACGCTATGGTACTTTCAAAACTACGCTTATTATGAAAAGAATAGTTTAAATAATATGACTATGACTTTATCAAATAGTGGTAGCGAAGAGCCAGTAAAATTTAATAATATTCAAAGTATAAATTCTCAAACCTCTCCACTGAAATTTAGAAGTTGCTTTAAGCTAAAAAGTAGTAGCTCGAATTCGTTAGAAAAGTATTTACCATACGAAAAAGCTACCCCACTACGTGCACCTAGATGGTTTAAATGCTTTAATGTTGAAAAAATCACTAGTGATTTAAAGTTAGGCTTGGCTAAGTCATATTTATCTAAGGAAAATATAGAATTTGGTATTGATAGGGTGATTGCAGTTTACCCTGACGGTTTGGCTTTCTCCTGGCACCAGATAAATGATTGTGGTTTAGCTTCATTTGCGGGAGACGCCTTACCTAAAAATTGTACAAAAAAAGAAAGTGATAAATTTCATCATGCCTGATATTTTACTTGAATTATTTTCGGAAGAAATGCCTGCTGATATACAAATCTCAGCATCAGAGAATCTTAAAAACCTTATTACTGATGGTTTTGCTGGTTCAGAAATATTTTACTCTAGTGCAACAAATTTCTCCACCCCGCAAAGATTATGTGTTGTGATTGAAGGTTTATCAACTCAGTCTAAAGAAAATATCGAATTGAAACGCGGCCCTAAAATTGATGCCCCAAAAAGAGCAGTAGAGGGCTTTGCACAAAGTCTTGGGCTGACAGTAGATGCGTTAACAGTAGAGGATGATAAAAAAGGTAAATATTATTTTGCTACTCTAAGCCAACCAGCTGTAGATACTAGGGATATTGCCTCCAAGATAATTGAAACTGCGATATTAAAATTGGCTTGGCCCAAATCGATGAGATGGGGAAGCAGTCGATTACGTTGGGTTAGGCCATTAAAAGCAATTTTGTGTATTTTGATCGATAAAAATGAATCAGAAATAGTTCCAGTTAAAATTCATAATATAATAGCATCTAACATGACTTCTGGGCATCGCTTCATGTCACCTGCAAAATTTGTAGTTAATTCGTTCGACGAGTACGAAGGAAATCTTAGAAAAAACTTTGTAATATTGAATCCAAAGGAAAGGTTAGAAATAATTTGGGCAGATGCAAACAATTTAGCATTCTCCCAAGGATTAGAGATAATAAAAGATGAAAACCTTCTTGCAGAGGTGGTTGGTTTAGTTGAATGGCCTGTCGTTCTTATGGGGAATGTTGCTAGGGACTACCTGGATTTACCAGCTGAGGTATTACAAACTTCGATGAGAAAACATCAAAAATTCTTCTCTGTCATGAATGCTAAAACTCAAAAAATAGAAAAATTTATTACAGTGGCTAATGTTGATACCACTGATAATGGTGCAATGATTATCAAAGGTAATCAAAAAGTTTTGGATGCTAGGCTTGCGGATGGTCAATTCTTTTTTGAAAATGATTTAAGAATTGCAAAAGAAGGGGGCAATGTATGGATTGAAAACTTAAGAAAAGTTATTTTTCATAGTAAGCTGGGTTCTCAGGCGGATCGTATCCAAAGAATTAACGGCTTAGCTATAAAAATGGGAAGGTTATTTTAATTTAAAAGAAGACCAAGTTATTAAAGCAGTGGGTTTTGCAAAAGCAGATCTCTGTTCACAAATGGTAAATGAATTTCCAGAACTACAAGGAGTTATGGGCAAGTATTACGCAGAAGAATTTGGATATGATCAAGAGATTTCTTTAGCTGTTTTGGAACATTATCAACCTTTAGGGCCTTCAGACGCAGTTCCATCAAGTTCTTTATCAATTGTTATTGCTTTGGCAGATAAGCTCGATTTAATTTCGAGCTTTTGGGCTATCAATGAAAAGCCTACAGGATCTAAGGATCCTTTTGCATTAAGACGAGCGGCTATTGGTATAATTCGGTTGATTTTATCTAGCGATCTTAAGTTTAATTTATTGGAATTGCTTGACACTGAAGTTGTTGGAAAAACTATACCAATGGATGAAATAATTTATTTTTTGCATGAAAGATTAAAGTTTTATTTTTGTGGATGAAGGTATTCGTTATGATGCTAGCTTAGAAGCCCTGGCTGGACTTAAGACAGTTACTGAAGGTGGTGTTATTACTGAATTACAGCATTGGATTCTTTCCTACAAACAAAAAATGGGATTAATTTATTGAGCGGATTTAAAAGAGCAAATAATATTTTAATTGCAGAGGAAAAGAAAGATGGGGTTAAGTACGAGTTAGATCCTGAACTTAAGTTTTTGAAGGATCCTAATGAAAAAAAACTATATTCAGCGTTAAATGATGCGAAATTAAAAATAAAAATTGACCTAAAAGAGGAAAACTTTACTGAAGCAATGTTGGCTATGGCGGATTTAAGAGAGCCAATAGATAGGTTTTTTAAAGAAGTAAAAGTAAACGATGAAAATCAAATAATTAGAAGAAACCGTTTATGTTTACTTAATAACATAAAAAATGTTTGTTGTTCAGTCTCTAATTTGAACTGTATTCAAGAAAGCACTAAATAAATTGTTAATTCATATTTTACATTGATAGGGCCAAAAAATGGGTCAATTGATTGAAGACTATATTTATCTAAAAATTTCCTCAGACGTCAATCGGGATGTCTATGGAGCAAGAGCGAGACGTTTGTTTTTGTTGAAATCAATGGAGATGCCTGTTCCTGGAGCTGTTTTACTTTCGATAAGTGCTATCAAAAAGATTCAAAATGGCAAAAGATTGGATATTGAGGGCATCTTAGGGGAATTTCACTCTGATGATATTTTTTCAGTCCGGGCAAGCCCAGAGCATTGGGATTGGGGTGGTCCTCCAACAATTTTAAATATCGGGTTAAATGACAAAAAATATAATGAGATCAAACAAAAAATTGGTAATATTGAGGCAAGTAAATTATATTTGCGTTTTATCTTATCCTATTCAATTGATGTGATGCGTTTGGATGAAGAGATCTTTGATCAGGTTTTAAATAAAAATATTTCTGAAGAATCGATAAAAGAAGCTTTAACAATTTATGAAAAAGAAATGTTGGAACTATTTCCTCAAAATGCAAAAGATCAGTTGGAACAAGTTTTAAATTCTATGGTTAGAGCGTGGAATAGTACGACAGCGAGACTGTTACGACAGGTTCATAATGCACCAGAGAATGCTGGAGTGGGTTTTATAATTCAACGGATGGCTATGGGGTTGGGAAAAACTGAAAGTGGTTCTGGAGTGGTGCAATTTGTGAGTCCCTTGGATGGAACCAAAAAGGTTACAGGACGCTACTTGAGCCAATCACAAGGTAAAGATTCACTTAAAATAGAGAATTCACTTTTTTTAACAAAAGATAATCGAGGTAAGTCCTTAGAAGAGCACTTACCTGAAATTTTTAAAAAACTTTGTGAATTTGGAAAGGAAGCGAGGATCAAGACAAGAGATGAGCTTGAGCTTGACTTTACGATTGAAGATGAAAAATTATGGCTTTTAGATGCAGCCCCAGCAAGAAGATCGGCAAGGGCTGCCATAAAAATTGTTGTTGATTTAGTTTTTGATGGTATTTTTGATAAAAGAGTTGCCGTTAAAAAAATTGAACCTAAAACTATCACTGAATTATTGCATCCCCAACTATCTCCACTAGTTAGTTGTGATATTATGTGTACGGGGATAGCAGCAAGTCCTGGTGCTGCTACTGGAAAAATTGTATTTACTTCCACTGAGGCTCAAAGTCTTGCTCTTCAAGACATACCTACAATATTGGTAAAATTAGAGACTGGACCTGAAGATATAAGAGGTATGCACTTTACAAAAGGAGTATTGACAGAGCGAGGTGGAATGACAAGCCACGCGGCTGTTACTGCAAGGGGGTTAGGCCTCCCCTGTATAGTTGGTGCAAATTCTTTAAAAATTGATTCTAAGAATAAAAAAATAAAAATACCAGATGGCAGAGTTTTTAATGAATTGGATTTTATAACCATAGATGGTGCATCTGGAAAAGTAATCTCTGGGGAAATGGAGTTAGTGGAACCAGCTTTTGATGAAGGGTTAAAAGATTTTCTAAATTGGTCGGAAGAAATCTCAGTTCTTGATGTTAGAGCCAATGCTGACACTCCCACAGATGCCAAATTAGCAAGGAAATTTGGAGCGAAGGGCATAGGTTTATGTAGAACAGAGCAGATGTTCTTCGAAAATGATCGTTTGTTGGTTATGAGAGAAATGATATTTGCCGATAGTCATAAAGATCGAAAAATTGCTTTAGATCGATTGCTGCCAATGCAAAGAGCAGATTTTGAAGAAATATTTCAGATCATGGATGGCTTGCCTGTATGTATTAGGTTGTTTGATCCACCTTTACATGAATTTTTACCTCGTGAGCGTCAGGAGATGCTTGAGTTAGCGGAGGCTTTGGGCCTTCCAGTTAGTAAAATAATAGAGAGAACTAAAGAACTATCTGAATTTAACCCAATGTTAGGTATGCGTGGAGTAAGGTTGGGCATTACTTTGCCTGAAATTTATGAAATGCAAGCTAGAGCAATATTTGAAGCAGCCTGTCTTTGAGGAAAAATCTAATATTTTAATAAATAATGAGATAATGATCCCTTTAGTTTCTGCTCAAAAAGAAGTGGAGTTGATATGGTCCTATGTTGAAAAGGTTGCTAATGATGTAAGGCAAGAAACAAATCATTTTTTTAAGTATAAATTTGGTGTGATGGTTGAAACCCCTCGGGCGGCACTTCGAGCAGGTGATATAGCAAAATCTTCTTCTTTTATGAGCTTTGGCACAAATGATTTAACGCAAATGACCTATGGCCTTAGTAGAGATGATGCCGGACGTTTTATGCGCGATTATGTGGTTAAGGGTGTCTTTACAGAAGATCCATTTCATACTTTGGACATTGATGGAGTAGGGGAACTATTATTACTAGCCCGTGATCGTGGGCGGAAAGAAAAATCAGATTTAATTTTATCAGTATGTGGAGAACACGGTGGGGACCCCAGTTCTATAAAATTTTGTTGTAAAGAAAATTTTGATTACGTTTCGTGTTCACCGTATCGCGTGCCCGTGGCTATCGTAGCTGCAGCCCATTATGAACTTGAAAAAAACTAAATTAGTTGTGTTTAATTCAAATTTTAAAATACACTTGATTGCTTGTGATTTATTGAATATCTAGACGGTCTTTGTATGGTTTGAAGCTTTAGTGTTAGAAATTAAAATAAATTGAGTTTCGATGTTTGAATTTATTAAATATTTTATGTTTTTGAGTGTCGCTATATCTTCTGCTGCATATGGAAACTCAAAAATAAATCTTAATGAACTGCCGTTTAATTCAGAGGTGGTAAAGTTAATTTCTTTTGAAAAATCAATTTTAAGTAACATTCCATATTCACAACTTAAAAAAATTGGAACACCTGTAGGGTTAAATACTTTATTATTCTGGAAAAAAGCACAAAGTAATTTCAAATATTCTGATACCTACATCGCTAAAATGGTAACGCCAACTGGTGGTGAGGAATGGCGATGTTTGAGTGAAGCTCTTTATTTTGAGGCAAGGGGTGAAAGTATCATGGGTCAGTTTGCTGTTGCAGAGGTTATCCTGAATAGAGTTGATTCAAAAAGTTTTCCAAAAACAATTTGTAAAGTGGTCGCGCAAGGGACAAAAAAAGGACGTAAACATAATTGCCAGTTTTCTTATAATTGTGATGGATTAACTGAAAGAATAACAGAAAAAAGTGCTTTTAAGATTTCTCAAAAAGTTGCTAAAATCATGATGAACAATGAACCACGTGCTATTACGTATGGTGCATTATACTATCATGCTAAATTTGTAAGACCGAAATGGTCTAGGCGTTTAAAAAGAACGGCAACAATAGGATTGCATCACTTTTATGCTGATAATCGATAATCAGTAAACAAAATTTCTGTTAACTTTTATATTTCTAAGCTAGATACTTTGAGTAGGTAGATCAATATTGCGAGGCTCTAGTGGAAAATAATGATATAGTCGCTTTTGGTGATTTATTGGACCGTTCGATTGCTAATAATGATAAAGAGTTTTTAGATCGAATTTCAGTAAGAGATTATATCATCAAAGCTGAAATTGGTGCATTCCAATCCGAAAGAGGAAAAAAACAGAGATTAAGAATAAGTGTTGTTTTAGAAGTTCAGTTGAATGATAATAAAAAATACGATGACGTAGATAAGATAATTTCTTATGATACTATAATAGAGGCAATCAATAAACAATTATCGATAGAGAGAATAAATCTTTTAGAAACTTTTTCGGAAAAAATTGCATCAGAGGTTTTGACAGATTTTCGAGCCAAAAGAGTATTTGTCAGGGTTGAAAAGTTGGATCGGATCCCTGGGGCTTTGGGGGTTGAAATAGTTAGAGCTTCTAAAGCTATTGGTAGCTTTCAATCTAAAACTAAATTACAAGAGGCCCTGCTACTTCATCTGTTCCTCTTGTTGTATTAATTCCTAATGACATAATTAATAGTGATAATTTACCTTTATGGTTGGATGGATTGGTGAAATCCAAAAAACCTGTTGTGATATGTGTTGAGGCTACGATTAACTTAAGTGTTTCTTCAGAAAACAAATTGGTTCAAAGACGAATTGACTTGTTGGAAATAGAGAAAAATGCTTGGTTATTGGCTGGAAAAGATGAGAGATGTGTCGTAATCAATAGCAGAACTGAACTTGATTGGGCAATAAAAAGTGGGCAACTTTCAATTTGGGCTCCATCTAAAATAGTTTTAGATGCAGTTGATAAACCCTTAAGTACTGATGCAATCGAACTGGCTAACTGGTTTTCTCAAAGTATATCTGATGCCAACATAAGTGTGCTTGGAAAAAAAATAATTAATGGATATGAAAACATCAAATCAATTACAGATTTTCCGTATTAATGAGTAAAAATTACTACCGACCAATAGTATCCAATATGTTTTCAGCTAATGAAGGCGCATTTAGATTATCAGGTGGGTGGGCTTTTTTTGATAAAGTTGAAGTCATTAATCGAAATGAAAAGAGCAAAATTATATGCGCTAAAAATATCATGCAGAAAATGTGCTAAAGAATTGACTGGTAAAAGACCAAATTTATTGAATTTTTCATTTTCATAACCCAAAATAATGGGTATTTTAAATATCACACCAGATAGTTTTTCAGATGGTGGACTATTTGTAGATACTGATGTCGCATTGAATGAAGTTCATAAAATGATTGATTGTGGTGTATCTATTCTGGATATTGGTGGCGAAAGCACTCGGCCTGGAGCTGAAATACTTGGAGCAGCAGAGGAAATTGAGAGAATTTTACCAGTAATTAATAAAATTAGAACTTTGAATAGTACAATTCCAATATCCATTGATACGAGAAAATCTGAGGTTTGGCGCATTTCGAAAGAAGCGGGTGCGAATATGTTAAATGATGTTAGCGGGATGAGCTATGACAAAGGCATGGCTGGTATTGTGAAAAAAACAAATAGCCCTTTATGCGTTATGCATTCTCGAGGTACCCCCCAAAACATGAAAGAACATGCGCATTATGAAAATATACTTTTAGATGTTTATGATTATTTAGAGAATACTATAAATAAATGTATGATGGCGGGTATTCTAAAAAAGAATATTGTTATAGATCCAGGTATTGGATTCGCCAAAACGTTAGAACATAATCTAACTATTTTGAGAGGATTAAGTATTTTTCATGGATTGGGCTGTCCAATTTTGTTAGGTGCATCTAGAAAAAAATTTATTGGTACTATTGCTTTGGAGAAAAATCCACTAAAATTAGGTGCAGGTTCTGTAACTGTTGCATTAGAAGCAATTAATCAGGGCGTTCAAATGCTTCGTGTGCACGATGTCTTTGAAACGATGCAAGCGCTAAGATTATGGAAATCTTTGAGGTTGGAGTAGAGTAAATGGTTAGAAAATATTTTGGAACTGATGGTGTGCGAGGGAAAGCTAATACTTTTCCAATGACCCCTGATGTGGCGCTTAAACTTGGTGCGGCAGCGGGTCGCCATTTTAGAAGAGATGGCGAAGAACATAGGGTTGTTATAGGAAAAGATACCCGAAGATCAGGATATATGTTCGAAAATGCATTAACTGCTGGTTTAACCTCTACCGGCATGAACGTATTCCTATTAGGTCCAATTCCCACCCCTGCAGTAGGATTTTTAACAAAATCTATGAGAGCTGACTTCGGTGTTATGATTTCAGCGTCACATAATCATTACAATGATAATGGCATTAAATTTTTTGGACCTGATGGGTTTAAACTTTCTGATGAATCAGAGTTTGAGATCGAAGAAATTATGGAAAGTAGTTTCGTGGCTGCTAATGCTGAAAATATTGGTAGAGCTCGGAGGGTCGATGATGGTTTGGGTAGATATGTAGAACATGCAAAAGCTTCATATCAATTTGATGGAAGAAGTCTAAAAGGTCTAAAGATAGTGATCGATTGTGCAAATGGTGCAGCATACAAGGTTGCTCCACAGGTGTTGTTTGAATTGGGTGCAGATGTAATACCTATAGGGGTGGCACCAAATGGATATAATATCAATGAATCTTGTGGCTCTACCAGCCCTGAGCTTGCAGCCCAAACAGTTATTGATCAAAATGCAGATTTAGGAATTTGTTTGGATGGAGATGCAGATAGACTTTTAATAATTGATGAAAAAGGAAATTTAGCGCACGGTGATCATCTGTTGGGGGTTTTTGCTCGAGAATTAAAGGTGAATAAAAAACTGAGTAATAACACATTAGTTGCTACATCAATGTCAAATTTAGGTTTGGAGATATTTTTATCATCTGAGGGAATAAATTTAGTAAGGACTGGGGTAGGCGATCGATATGTGGTCGAAAAGATGTTGTCTGATGGATTTAATTTAGGTGGGGAACAATCTGGACATATTATAATGTCAGAATTTTCCACTACTGGCGATGGTCTCGTCGCAGCACTTCAATTTATAGCTGCTATGCAAAGAAATCAATGTAATGCCAGCAAACTGTTAAATTTATATGATCTTTATCCGCAGATACTTAAAAATATTAAAATTAATGGTAAGCTAGATCCATTTCAAGATGAACAAGTTATGAAGCTTATTAAAGCAAAAGAGGACTTATTCGCAGGTAAGGGACGTTTGGTGATACGCAAATCTGGTACAGAACCTTTAATCCGTGTGATGGGAGAGCATGAAGATGAAAACATTCTTAAGGATACCGTATATGAAATTGTTGATAAAATTAAAAGTATGAATTGATAGGAAGTTATGGACGTAGTCGATTGAGGTATTAAAAAACCTATGTATGCTGTTGCAATTAATAAAAATGCTAAGAAAAATTGTGTAGGTAGAATTTCATTCAAGAATAATGTCCCAAAAATAATGGACCAAATAGGTACTTGGTAATTTACCTGACTCATAAATGCTGGCCCAGCAGTTTGTATAATTCGTACTAAAATTATTGTTGCCACGGCTGTTGGTATGAGACCTAGGTAGCTTATAGCTATAAATGATTTAATGATGAAATCTCCTGAGGAAGACCTTCTGTTATTAAGGCGATTGGTACAATAATAATACTAGCTAAAATTAGTGCTGCAGCTGAGAATGAAATGAGGCTAACGTTAGGGCAACGCCTCGTAATAATAGAGCCTATGGAATAGCAAGCTGCCGCACCCACGCAGGCGAGCCTCGCTGAAGAAATAATATCTTCACTTAAGTTTAAGATAGAATTTGGGCCAATAAGTAGGATGACGCCTAGAAAGCCAACGCTAAATCCAATCAATTTTTTAAATGAAAAGTGTTCCTCAGATACGAAAATGATGGATAATGGTAGGACAAGTAGAGGTACAATCGCCATGCATATTCCTGCGAAGCCACTTGATACGTATTGCTGACCCCAGCTTAACAAAGAAAAAGGTATAGCATTTGAAAACAATCCCATACCTAAGCAATGAAGCCAAATTTTTTGGCCTTCTTTTGTAGATAGCGTAGGTAATTTATCTCCAATTATAAACGCAAGTGAAGTCACGCAAATTGATGCAATCAAAATCCTCACAGCAGCTAACATTAAAGGTGAGAAGCTTTCTAAAGCATAAGAAACGCTAATAAACGAAGCTCCCCAAATAATGGAAAGAAAAACTAGAAGTGCCCAACTGATTAGTCCAGGATTTTGAATGGTTGGAGCCGTCATACTATCCTCACAAAGTGGTTAACATTCAATTTGATATCAACCATTTAATATTAATCTTTCAAAGAATAATTATGAAAATATCTAACTGATACCTAAGAGAAGATCTCTCAGGTATCAATCAGTTTTGTAATTTAATTTTTTGTTTTATCAACCATTTTTCCGGCCGATATCCAAGGCATCATTTCTCTTAATTTCTCCCCAACTTTTTCAATTTGATGAGCATCGTTAATTCTGCGTGTCCCTTTGAAAAAGGGTTGTCCAGCTTGATTTTCGCTAATGAAATCTCGAACAAATTTACCAGTTTGTATATCTGTTAAAATACTTTTCATTCGCGCTTTGGTCTCATCATATGGCAAAACACGTGGCCCAGAAACATATTCGCCATATTCTGCTGTATTTGAGATAGAATAATTCATATTAGCTATTCCACCTTCATATATCAGATCAACAATTAATTTTACTTCATGTAAGCACTCAAAATAAGCCATTTCTGGAGCATATCCCGCTTCAACTAATGTTTCAAAACCAGCACGAATTAACTCTACAATACCACCACATAAGACGGCTTGTTCGCCAAATAAGTCTGTTTCACATTCTTCTTTAAAGTTTGTTTCTATAATTCCTGAACGTCCACCACCTATTGCTGAGCAATATGAGAGGCCGATTTCTAATGCCTTTCCTGACGCATTCTGGTCGACAGCAACTAAGCAAGGAACTCCACCACCTTTGGAGTATTCGCCTCTAACTAAATGTCCAGGGCCTTTAGGTGCCATCATTATAACATCTACACCCTTTTTTGGTTCTATTAATCCAAAATGCACGTTTAATCCGTGAGCAAAAGCAATTGCAGCACCTTCTTTTAGATTTTCATGCACGTATTTATTATAAGTTTCAGACTGCATTTCATCAGGCATTGTGAACATTATTAAGTCGCACCATGCTGCAGCTTCAGCGATACCCATTACCTTCAGACCTTCGCTTATTGCCTTTTGGGCTGAGCTTGATCCGTCTCGCAAAGCGACTACCACATTTTTCGCACCACTATCACGAAGATTTAATGCGTGTGCGTGTCCCTGACTGCCATATCCCAAGATGGCAACGTTCATATCCTTTATTAAATTAACATCACAGTCACGATCATAGTATACTCTCATTTTGTATTCCTTTTAAGTTTTGTTTGTTTTCAATTTACTTACCTTAAAGTTATATCAATTTTATAAATTATATAACTTTTTATTGCCATTAAGTAATTAATTAAGTAATATTAAAAAATAAAATTACAAATAATGAAATAAATATGCATAAACTAACTGATATTGAAAAACGTTTGATAAGAAATATTATGGAAGACCCTGACGCTGGAACAGGAAAGCTTGCTGAGAGAGTTGGTATGTCAACTACCGCTTGCTGGAGGAAAATTGAAAAATTTCAAGAACTGGGAATAATTCAAGGCTTCATTGCAGATGTGAATTGGAAAAAGTTAGGTTATGAATTAGAAGTTAGTTTGAGGATTACACTAGACAAAACTCAAAAAGATGCGTTTGAAGCTTTCCTTTCTGGCGCACGAAAAATTAGGGAAGTTAATGAGATACAAACTTTTCTTGGGCGAGTTGATGTTAGATTAAATATTTTAGCTAGAGATTTAGATCATTATCAATCAATTTATCGAAATGAAATTTTAAATCTTCCATACATCGCTGAGGTTGAAGCTTTGATGATTATTTCTGATGTAAAACGCAGTAATGTGCTACCAATATGATTTCTCTTGATGACCTTGATCGTTCAATTGTTGAGTTATTAATTCGGAAGCAAAACTTAACACCAAGTGAAATTTCGCGTGATTTAAATGTATCACAATCAAAAGTTTGGCGTAGAATTAAAAATCTTAAAGAATTGGGAGTGCTGAGAGGTCGTCGGGTTTTAATTAATAGTGAATTGCTGGGGTTTGGTGTCACAGTGTTTTTAGGTGTTAAATTGGCGACTAAAGGCCGTGTTAGTCTTGCAGATTTCGAAAGAGCGGTAACGTCCATTCCTGAAGTTCAATTGGTGCAACATGTCTTAGGTTTGTATGATTATAGACTTAGAGTAGTTGCAAGGGACATAAGCGATTTTGAAAGAGTATTGCGTCGAAGGATAATGACATTGCCTGGCGTCGGGAATGTTGAAGCGAATGTTTTACTTTCAGAAGAGCGTCGATTTGGTCCTATTAGTTAGTTCATAAAGCTTAAAAGTATTTAGCCCAAACCAATATTTATTAACATATTTTTGGCTATTGACGAGGATGAGATCAAATCAAGTGCATTTGATCTGGCTTTTTGTAGATAAGAATTTTTGGATATAGAGGATAAATTCAATCCATTAACTATTCTACTTCTCATTGCAATTTTTTTCATTCTTGTTTTTTCATAAGCAATTAGATTTTTTTGACAGCCAGGGTCTTTAGAACCTTCAATTGTGTCTGCCAAAACCTTTATATCTTTAATACTCATATTTAAACCTTGTGCTCCAATCGGTGGCAGTACATGTGCTGCCTCAGCAATCAGTGCAGATCTATTTCCAATTATCTTTTTAGATAATTGGTTAATTATGGGCCAATTTGAAAGTTCACTTTTTAAATTAAGATCCCCAAGGCAGTTACCACTTCTGTCTGTGATATGTTTATTGAATGACTGTTTGTCCAACTTTAAAACTGTTTGAACAAATTTGGTATCCTCCATCCATATAACAGCCGATTCATAAGGATTAGATAATGGTACAATTGTGAATGGTCCCCCACTTTTATAAACTTCAATGGAAACATTCGAGTGTGGTTTTTGATGATCGATTATAAAAGCTAAGGCATGCTGATTATATTTTTTGGTTGTAGTCTCTATCAGCAATTTTTCTCTAACCGAAGAGTTTCTTCCATCTGCTCCAATTAAGAGTTTACATTTTATTCGTTTACCAGATTTTAATTCAACGTACGAGGCATTAGTTCTAAATTTAACATTAACAAACTCATCATTATTAACCATTGTAATATTTTTATCTGCAATTAGAAATTGGTTCAAATGCCTAGCTCAGTTTGGTTTTTAATATTGAATCCAAAATATTTTTCCCCAATTTCAGATGATTTAAATTCTATATTTTTAATATTTTTCTCATCTGATACATCGCATATCTTTATTCCTACCAATGGGCTTGCAGTTACTTCAAGCGAGTCCCAAACTTCACAATTTTTTAATAATGAAATTGACGGTAATAATAAGGCTGTAGAGCGAAAGTCTATAATTTTTTTATCTTGATTGTTGTAATCAACACAAATAATTTTATAACCCATTTGAGAAAATTTAATTGCTGCAATAGAGCCTGCTAACCCTGCACCAATTATTGTAATATCAGTTTCCATTTTTATTATTTGTCAATTTACTTAAAAATTCTGTTAAATTATCTGTAACAAAATGTCTCTCATCAATATAATTTTTCTCAGTTAAGTAGACAGTCCGCATTTCTAAGTCATGTGGAACGTCTAGGTTTTTATATTCATCTTCAAACATGGCGGAATATTGTGGATTTATTCCTGATAATTCAATGATTTTTTGATATGCTTTCTTTTCTGGCTTGGGTAAATAGTTTGCATCCTCAACCCCGTAAATTTTATGAAAACATTCAGTTAAACCTCTGGCTTTCAATACTCGGTTAGCGTGAAATTTAGATCCATTCGTATAAACAATTTTTTCACCACGTAAGTTTTTAATTGCTTTAACAAGTCTTGGATCCACATCCAATGATGTTAGAGAAATATCGTGAACATCAACCAGATAGGGCTGTGGATCAATATCATGCTCTCTCATCATTCCAGCTAATGTCGTTCCATATTTTTTCCAGTAATAATCTCGTAAAAAATTTGCCTCTTTAAAGTCAACGTTTAATTGTTGCATTACAAAAGAAGTCATTTTAACTTCAATTTCAGCAAATAAGTTAGCCGATTTTGGATATAAAGTATTGTCGAGATCAAAAACCCAGTACTTTACATTATTGAAAGAATTTTTTGTCATTAATAATTCACCAAATGTGTTTCGTTCTAATTGCCATTATTTAAAAGGTTATATCTTTATTCAATTACTACCAGAGAATTACGATTAAAAGTATTGTATTGAAGAAAATATGAATACCCCACGGCAGAGTGATGCGTATGAATTTATTTTACCAGTAATTGATGAAAGTTTATTCAAACCAGGCGATCGACTAGTTGAGCTTGAGTTGGTTAAAAATCTGGATTTTTTAGTACAACCATTAGAGGAGTTTTACAGAGACTTGAAACTCAATCTCTTTTAATCAAAGACGGTGGGATCTTCATTGTGGCTTCATTAGATAATATGCCCAGTTATCCGACTTATAGGCTGTAAGGACGATTTTGAGGCTCTTGTGGTTACTCTTGAAGCACTGCACGCTGCAAAGAAGAAATAAACTCATGATGCTTTTACATTTGTACAAATTTTATAGCATTTGCTTATGTTAGGTCACATTAAATCTACAAACTTACTGAAAAGGTAAAAACTATCTTGGGGACCTGGACTTGCTTCTGGATGATGTTGAACAGAAAAAACTGGCCTATTTGCTAGCTCTATACCACAATTTGATCCATCAAATAATGAGATATGTGTTTCATTAACATCTTTAGGTAATGTACTAGCGTCTACTGTGAAGCCATGGTTCATTGAGGTGATTTCAACTTTGCCAGTTTCTAAATCCTTTACGGGATGATTGGCACCGTGATGACCTACCTTCCAGTATTGACCGCCTTACCACCCATTGCTACCGCAAGGAGCTGATGCCCAAGACAGATGCCTAAAAATGGCATATTTAAATTTTCAGAAATAAGTTAATCATAGGAACTGCATAAGCACCAGTTGCCTCTGGGTCGCCTGGTCCATTGGATAAGAAAAGGCCATCAGGGTTTAGCTTAAGTATTTCATCAGCTTTTGTATTACCCCCACTATACCATACATCACACCCAGCAGACACGAGGCACCTCAAAATATTTTGCTTTGCTCCGTAATCAATCGCTATAACATTTTTATTATTTACCTGTGAGGGGGGTAATTTCTGGTCCCCCCAAGACCAAACATCTAGATCCCAGCTATATGACTTTTTACAGGTCACATCTTTTGCTAAATCTTTTCCCAGTAACCCATCAAACTTCTGAGCCTTTTTTTTCAAGTCTTGTATATCAAATATTCCGCTTTTGTTAAAAGAAATAGCTACATTCTGTGCGCCTTTTTCTCTAATCATTCGTGTCAATTTTCGTGTATCTAGGTGTCCAATACCAATTTTTCTTTTTTGTTTGAGCCAACTGTCTAATTTTGTGACTGAACGCCAATTGGAAGGTTCAGTTGGGTTTAACTATCATAGCTCTTGCAACAGGATTTGATGTTTCGGAGTCTTCAAAGGTTATTCCAGTGTTTCCAATATGGGGAAAAGTAAATGTTACAGCTTGTCCTGCATATGATGGATCAGTCATGATTTCCTGATAACCAGTCATGGAGGTGTTAAAACATATTTCTCCAGTTGTGGTTCCTTCTGCCCCAAAACCTTTTCCATAAAATACACTTCCATCAGTAAATACGATACAAGCTGTTTTAGAAACAGTAGAAAAAGCAACTAACGGTCTTTGGAAATCATCTGTGATTTAATTTAATGACTGATAGAAGCTTGTATTACGTTGGTCAAGGAAGAGAGAGTAGATAATTAGATTACATAGTATTTAATCAGTTTATTTTTTTATTGTTCTATAATCGAATAATAGATAAGATGTAGTTTCTGTTTTTTGTATTTGCAATCGAAAGGATTGTGTTGTGCGCGAAATTATAAACGAGGCCGTTAAAGATGCGATGCGTTCAAAGGACAAGTTGCGGTTATCCACTCTGAGATTAATTAATGCAGCGATTAAAGATAAAGATATTGCTCTTCGAGTGGAAGATAGGCCAGATGGCGTGTCTTCAAGTGAAATATTACAAATTCTTGGTAAAATGGTAAAACAGCGACAAGAAAGTGCGCGTGCTTATGAAGAAGGTGGTAGACTTGAATTAGCAGAGCAGGAATTATCTGAAATAAAGATTGTTGAGGAGTTCTTGCCTCGTCAATTAAGTGATGATGACGTTGCTAATGCGATCCAAAAGATTATTTCGTCAGTTGGTGCAACTTCCATCAGAGATATGGGGAAAGTTATGGCTTCTTTAAAAGAAAAATATACTGGACAAATGGATTTTGGAAAAGCTGGGGCCACAATCAAAAAAATATTGGGTTAATTAAAGAAACCTTTCCCGTTCTTCAAAGCTAACACTCGGGGCAATTTACGTACTAATACTAATACTAATAATAGTATATTGTTAACTAGTGTTTTTCCAAGACTTCATTAAGATGGTAATTTTTGTTACATGTGTCTTCTGGTAAATTAATTAAGACCTGTGACGATAACTTTCCTCTACGAATTGTTTATAAAACAAGCCGCTTTTTCAGCGACCTTTTCAGCACTCTGGTCCCGCCTGAAAAACTCTACAAACCCATGGCCTGGCAAAACGAAGTAGGTCATAGTTGAATGATCGATAAGGTAAAATTCGTTACCTTCATCTGAATGCAACTTGTAGTAGGTTCGATAGGCCTTACTTGCCGCTTTTACCTGCTCTTGCGATCCGGTTAACCCCTTCATTTTCGGATGAATCCACTCGGAATATTCAGCCATAACCTCGGGTGTGTCTCTTTTTGGGTCTATTGAGATAAAAATAGGCGTCACCGATTTTCCGGTCTGGGCAAGTATGTCGACTACTTCACCGTTGCGCGCCATATCGAGGGGGCAAACATCCGGACAAAATGTATAACCAAAATAAATAAGTGACGGTTCTGTGATGACGTTTGCATCTGTTACTGTCCTGCCTTTATGATCAATAAGTGTAAACGGGCCTCCAATGCTTCCAATAACTCCAGTAATGGTGTTGCTTCGACACTTTGCAAATTGATCACTGTCTTTTGACGAAAACGGCCAGTATTCAGAGCTAACAAGCCAAATGCCAGCAATCATTAATATTAAAGTAGGTGCAGCGTATTTTAGAATTGCTTTAAACACTGAATATCCCCCTGGGGTTTTAACAGGACAAAATAATATTACGAAGGAAACAAGAATAAGCTAAATTTTCTTTAGCAGTTACAATAAACGCTACAAATATATTTTTAAGTTTTGTTTGTCAAAGAAAGGTCTTGCTTGATTTTTTTCTGACTGGTTGCCTTGCCAGTATTCTTGTAACAAAGTTTGTCTTGCCTAGGGTGCGGCAGAGATGAAATAGAGTGCTTCATTTTGTAATGACCTAACTGGCTGGTGTGGCCATCACATCGCTCATCTGGGATTGCCAAACTTGATTGCACTAATGCGCTTAGGCTTCACGATGTCTTTGGTTCAACTTATTATATTAAGGTATATGATTAGGATGGATTCAGTCCAGCTATGGTGAGTATATTTATCTATAAAGTGGTGACTTAGTCTTTTTTTTGCACAAACCGTATGGCTATCCCTTAAAAATAATCTAGGATTACTTCTCTTAAGAGATTGATATATAATGTTAAAATTTGCAAATTACCTAAAAAACGATTAGTGTAAGTGATGCGACAAAACGCCAGATCGACAGAGGAGTAAAGTTATGCCGCAATGGACAAATAATTTAAATGTTTAAAGTGAGTAACTAATAAGTATCAAAGACAACTTAAGTAAAACTGAATTAAAGACAAGTTAAGACCAAATACAGACTTCACTCTTCACCGATCGCCAATCAAGGCTAGGCAAAAAGGAAAAAGTATGGGCACGGCTCTTGTACTCGTAATTTTAGTTATCGGATCAGTGGTATTTCACTTGTTCAGTCCTTGGTGGTGGACCCCCATCGCGACGAACTGGGTGTTTATGGATAACATGATATCATTAACCTTCTGGATTACTGGCTTTGTGTATGTCGTGATTTTACTATTTGTCGCGTATTGCGTCTACAAATTCCGGTATCGTGAAGGCAGGGTTGCGGCCTACGAACCTGAAAACAATAAACTTGAAACATGGTTAACCATTATAACTAGTGTGGGTGTAGCTGCTTTGCTAGCACCTGGATTGTTTGTTTGGTTTCAGTTTGTAACTGTTCCAGAGGACGCCACCGAAGTTGAGGTTGTGGGGCAACAATGGGGTTGGAGCTTTAGGTTGCCTGGCGCGGACGGAAAATTAGGTACCGCAGATAATCGATTGATCAGTGACGACAATATATTAGGGATTAATCCTGAGGATCCATATGGTCAGGATGATATTGTTATTGATGGTGATGACCTGCATTTGGCTGTTGGACAGCCTGTAAAAATGCTTCTGAGATCAGTGGATGTACTACATAATTTTTACGTACCAGAATTCCGAGCGAAGATGGATATGGTTCCGGGGATGATTACATACTACTGGATGGAACCAACTCGGGTTGGAACCTATGACGTGTTGTGCGCGGAATTGTGCGGTACAGGTCATGCATACATGCGTGGGACCGTTTTGATCGATACCGACGAGGATTATGCTCTGTGGATCAGCGAGCAGACAACGTTTGCGGAGATGTCTACATATGAAAAAATAGAACTTACTAATTTAGGGGACCCCTAATTATGGCTGAGATTGAAAACGACTCGCTCCCTATTCTTCCCTCCCGCTGAGCTAGAGGAGGTGGAGCTTTATCATGCAACAAATTTCTGGACAAAATATGTTTTCTCCCAAGATGCTAAAATAATTGCTATCCAATATTCTGGGGTAGCGATTGCGGTTGGTCTAGTGGCGCTTGTTTTGTCTTCTTTGATACGGCTACAGCTTGGCTTTCCAGAAATGTTTGATTTCATTACACCAGAAACCTATTATCAATTCGTCACCATGCACGGAATGATCATGGTGGTCTATTTACTCACCGCTTTGTTTCTTGGGGGTTTCGGTAACTATCTGATCCCACTGATGATTGGTGCCCGTGATATGGCGTTCCCCTATGTGAATATGCTTAGCTTTTGGATTTATTTTTTGGCGGTGCTCGTGCTTGTCGCTAGTTTCTTTGTTCCGGGAGGCCCCACAGGAGCAGGTTGGACACTCTACCCCCCTCAGGCAATTCTTTCTGGGACCCCTGGTGGTCAAGGACTAGGGATAATCCTTATGCTTGTATCGTTGGCCCTTTTTATCGTCGGTTTTACAATGGGTGGACTAAATTATGTGGTCACAGTGCTGCAAATGCGAACCCGGGGGATGACAATGATGCGCCTTCCCCTAACAGTGTGGGGGATATTTACTGCGACAGTACTAGCACTTTTAGCATTTCCAGCGTTGTTAGTAGCCACTGTGATGATGTTGTTTGATCGGTTGCTAGAAACCAGTTTTTTCATGCCGTCTTTGGTCGAGTTTGGCGATCACCTCAGCTATGGAGGAGGGAGCCCAATTCTTTTTCAACATCTCTTTTGGTTCTTTGGCCATCCGGAGGTTTACATCGTAGCACTGCCTGCGTTTGGGATTGTGTCAGACTTAATTTCTACCCACGCTAGAAAAAATATTTTTGGATATCGTATGATGGTATGGGCAATTGTTGGAATTGGAGCCCTTAGCTTTATCGTTTGGGCGCACCATATGTATGTCAGTGGGATGCACCCATATTTTGGATTTTTCTTTGCAACAACGACCTTAATAATTGCTGTCCCAACAGCCTTAAAGGTCTATAATTGGATACTGACCCTTTGGAATGGAAATATTCACCTGACTACTCCGATGCTATTTTCGCTTGGCTTTATTGTCACATTTCTAAATGGTGGTCTCACAGGATTGTTTCTTGGAAACGTTATAGTGGATATTCCACTGTCAGATACAATGTTTGTTGTCGCACATTTTCACATGGTTATGGGCGTAGCGCCAATCCTTGTTATCTTCGGTGCTATCTATCATTGGTATCCCAAAATTACTGGACGCATGCTGGATGAGCGCCTCGGACAAATTCATTTTTGGGTTACTTTTGTGGGATCATATTTAATATTTTTCCCTATGCACTACATCGGGTTGGTAGGTGTGCCAAGGCGTTACCCCGAATTGGGAGATGCCGCTTTTATTCCTGATTCTGTTGCCACTTTGAACTCTTTTATTAGCTTGGCAGCTTTTACCGTCGGAATTGCCCAAATCCTGTTCTTATATAATCTTTTTCGGAGCCTTCGAAAGGGTCAACCCTCTGGACACAATCCATGGCGTGCGACGACACTTGAATGGCAAACGGCCCAAACCCCTCCCGGCCATGGTAACTTCGGCCCAGAGCTTCCGCTCTGTTACCGTTGGCCTTATGATTATAGTGTTCCTGGTGCGTTCGGAAGATTTCTTGGCTCAAAATGATCCTGGCTCCATAGCCAAAGAAGGTTCAGCGTAATGACTGTCGTTTTAATATTCCTGGCAGTCGTTGTTTCGACCTCTATGTGGTGGTTGTCACATCAACGATTGGGGGCAAAGCCTTGGCTTGAAAGTGGATTGGACAGTTTGGACCAGGGGTCTCACAAAGTTTCCTTGCCAAAGGCGAAAGTTGGTCTCTTAGTTATTCTGGCAGTCGTTGGAATGTTATTTACATTATTCTTCAGTAGCCACTTTATGCGTCAAGAAATTGAAGACTGGCGTCAAATTCCTCTGCCAAGTATTATTTGGATTAACGGTATTCTTTTATTGGCAGCAAGCCTTTATCTTCAGTCGGCCCTAGTTACTGCACGTCGCCAAGCCTCACAAGTACAGGTAGTGGGGGGCGAAAACCCCGTGCCAGTCGACGTTCGAAATGATGGAAACAACAACGATTCTGTAAGACCTTTGCTGATAAACGCCTGTGTTCTGACGGTTGCTTTTCTTATAGGCCAGGTGATTACATGGTACGAAGTAGCTGGAAATGGATTTTACCTTTCGAGCAACCCTTCGAGTACTTTTTTCTATGTACTCACGGGCCTACATGGGTTGCATATTATTGGCGGTTTGGCTGTTCTTTTTCATACAACGGCTCTCGCTGGGAGTGACACACAATTACATAAAATAGTGACTCGAGTAGATGTATGTGCCCTCTATTGGCATTTCTTATTTTTTATTTGGTGCGTAATGATTTTTGTAATGTTGGGCTGGACATATGATCCATTTATTGAACTTTGCCAAAGGGTGTTTTTATGACAGATACATCGTCAGCAAAAGTAACTGCTTCAGATAATAGGCCCAAGGGTTTATCTGGTCTTGTTGAGGACTGGTCATCAGATCAGCGTGCGTTTAAGAATGTAAGCTGGCGCAAAGCAATGATGTGGATATTTTTACTCAGCGATACATTTATTTTTAGTATTTTTCTGTTGTCGTACATGACTGCTCGGATGTCTACAAAAGTAGGTTGGCCAAATGCCAGTGAAGTTTTTTCACTGCATATAGGACATACGAATTTTCCCCTCCTGCTTATTGCGATTATGACATTTGTCTTGATATCGAGCAGTGGTACAATGGTATTGGCTGTGAATTATGGCTACCGAAAAAACCGAAAACTAACTGCCATAATGCTACTTGTTACAGCACTTTTGGGAGCCACATTTGTAGGTATGCAAATATTTGAGTGGACCAAATTGATCTCAGAGGGCGTGCGGCCTTGGGGTAATCCGATGGGTGCACCGCAATTTGGTGGAATATTTTTCATGATAACTGGGTTTCATGGAACCCATGTTTCTATTGGAGTGATTTTCCTTCTTGTAATGGCGCTGAAAGTTTGGCGTGGAGACTACGACAAGCAGACTCCGGGTTATTTTACTAGTCGCAAAGGCGAATATGAATGTGTGGAAATTATGGGATTGTATTGGCATTTTGTAGATTTGGTATGGGTTTTCATTTTTGCATTTTTCTATCTTTGGTGAGGATTAAACATGGCAGAATCTAATAGCAGTCATAATAATCAATATAGCGCTACAGAAATACCTGCTGATGGCCATCAAGCGCATCCATTAAAGGTATATTTTGTTGTCTGGGGATGGTTATTTGTCCTGAGCGCCTGTTCGTATGCGATTGATTTCATGGGAGTTCAAGGTTACTTGCGTTGGACTTTGATCCTCTTCTTTATGTTCGTAAAAGCTGGTCTAATTGTAGCAATTTTTATGCATATTATATGGGAAAGGCTTTCCTTGACTTATGCTGTACTTCTTCCGCCGATAGCAGTTTTGGTTTTCGTGGCGATTATGGCGATAGAATCCAACTATACTGTCTTAACACGGTTTATTTTTTTTGCTGGGGGATAGTTTTTATAATTTACTGTTTGGCCCCCGCTGAAATCCAAGCTGATATGACTAATCAGCAGTTTTGGAAAAAGGAACCCAATCAGATAAAAAGTGAGGTGAAATAATGTTTTCAAGGTGCATGGCCATTGTATTGGTGGCAATATTTTGTAGCTCATATTCGGTAGCGAATGCGGCCGACTGTGAAGGTGGTAAGATCCACGAAATCAAAATGCTAAATAAGAGTAAAATGGACCCTAAGATGAAAATGGTTTTTGAACCATCTTTCGTTTTGGCGGCTGCAGGGGACTGTATAAAATTTTTACCAACATCAAAAGGGCACAACGCTGAAACAATAAAAAAAATGATCCCCAAAGGAGCTAAAAAATTCAAAAGCAAAATGAACAAAGAGTTTATGGTTCAGTTAGATGTTGAGGGGTTGTATGGGATTAAATGCAAACCGCATTATCAAATGGGTATGATAGCCTTAATTCAGGTTGGCGAAGTTTCAGCGGATGATATTAAAAAGGCTGCTAAAGTTAAGCAACGGGGCAAGGCAAAAGATAGATTTAAACTACTGTTTGCTGGATTGTAGTGCACTGCGATTTATTAATTTACGTACATTAGCGTTCGTATTCCAGCAACCAATCAGTTGATTAAGTTCAATTCAAACAAGTGAGAAGACCTTCACAATAATTTCATATGAGGCCAGAGGCCAAGTGGTGATTTTTAAATGATGATACTAACAGAAAACCTAATACGTAATATTACAGATGCTAATTTGGTAAGGCTCCTGATTTTTTAGCTTTAGCAAAACCTCGTGTCATGTCTTTAGCCATTTTTACGGCAATTGTCGGGATGATGATTGCGCCAAGTAGTATAGACGCTACCAAGGCAATATTTGCCACGATTGCGATCGCTGTTGGAGCAGGTTCGGCTGGCGCGCTTAATATGTGGTATGACGCTGGTACTGACTCAATGATGTCACGTACTGCAAACAGACCGATACCGTCTGGTCGGTTATCTTCACGTGAAGCGCTTCTGTTTGGATTGATATGTGCCACCATATCTATCATATTACTTGCAATCTCAACAAACTTAATTGCAGCACTTTTGCTGGCGATCACAATTTTATTTTATGCAGTAATCTATACCATGTGGCTCAAATTTCGAACGCCGCATAACATTGTGATTGGTGGCGCTGCTGGCGCACTTCCACCTTTGATTGGATGTGCAGCGGTGACAGGCTCTGTGACAATCGAGGGATGCATATTGTTTATGATTATCTTTCTTTGGACGCCACCACATTTTTGGGCCCTAGCGCTGTACAAATTTCGTGACTACGAAAATGCCAACATTCCCATGATGCCTATTGTTGCGGGCCGGCGATCTACACAGCGGCAAATTTTTGTTTATTCTTTAGCGTTGGGACCCGTAGGTTTGATGCCGTGGATGGTAGGTTCAGCAAGTTTATTTTATGGAGTTTTTGCCGCAATAATTGGCTTTATATTTATCTGGCACAGCTGGAAGGTCTTAGTTGTCAATCCAAAGGATCCTAACTTTGGGAATGAAAAAAAGCTCTTCGTTTACTCGATAAAGTATTTGTTTTACATTTTTGCAGCGCTACTAGTGGATACTGTAATTTGGTCGCTCGTTTAACCCCATCCGGGTGAAGGGAAAAATATATGGGGGAAAATTAATTTTAAGTCCAAGAGACTTGTATCTTTTGGCTCATTAAAATTGGAGGTTTGGTAATGTCTCAATACGGGTTGATTACGATAGGGTTCCCCAGTGAAATAAAAATTGGTGTCAATAAAATATCAACTAAAGATATTTGGGGTTCGCTGCATCTTGGCTGGAAAGATTTCTTGCAAAAACCATCTCATTATTTTTTTGCTATTACACTCTATCCCTTTATGGGCATGGTTTTATATTTTTGGCTTGTGACCAAAATACGATACAGTTATTGTTTCCAATGCTGACTGGCTTTGCTTTGCTGGGTCCTTTTGTTGCGCTATTTCTATACGAAGTAAGTCGAAGATTGGAAAAAGGTCTTGATACCTCATGGGCAACGGTTTTCAGTGTCATAAAATCACCTGCTATTCCAGCAATTTTAATTCTCGGTCTTATGCTTGTTGGTCTTTTCTGCGCTTGGATGTTTACAGCAAATTTTTTATATACTTTGTTGTATGGAAATGAATATCCAATCTCAATTTTTGAATTTTTGTGGGAAGTCATTTCGACACCACGGGGCTGGATCCTTATCATTTTGGGAAATGGATTTGGTTTTTGCTTTTAATAACACCTATATGCACAACTGCTGTAGCTTTTCCTCTCATACTCGAACATGAAGTGAGCGTACTTTGTGGTATCAAAGCGTCTGTTAAAGTGGTCAAAGTTAACCCTGTCCCTCTGATCTTGTGGGGAGGGTTGATTTGTATTGGATTATTCTTGGGTTCAATAATCGTTCTCGTAGGATTGATCTTAGTATTGCCTGTTTTTGGTCACGCGACTTGGCATATTTACAGAAAAGCCTTAGTGTTTCCTCATATGACAACAGTAACTGCCAGATAGGTTGCATCCTGCTTTTTTTGTCACAAACACTTATTTGATTTTTACACTCTTCTGAGAAGATTTTCTTTACTATAAGATGAATTAGCTTTTTTATATTCGTTACCAGATTTATAAAACTTAAATGATTCACCTTAGAACTTGCTAAGGCCTCAAAATTTTATGCCACATTTAGTAAGTCAGTGGGATGTACTCTTATCCCAATCTTCTTGCTTAGGTAAGATTTCAAATGTGTGCTCTGGGGGAGGTGATGGGATTGTCCACTCCAGAGTGTCAGCAAAAAACCAAACCAATGTTGAGCTTACCAAAAAGTAAAGTATAAAAAGCTTGGTTCCAATATTTAATTTAAAGGAGGCAAAAGATAGAAACGCACCATAAGAAGATACTACATTCCAATATTCAAAAGCTTCTGGATAGTCGATGTATCTTCTTGGCATTCCTTGCCGTCCCAGAAAATGTTGTGGAAAAAAGGTAATATTTGCACCTATAAACATCGTCCAAAAATGCAACTTTCCAGCCCATTCAGGGTATTGTCTCCCTGACATTTTACCAATCCAATAATAAATTCCCGCAAAAATACAGAAAACTGCACCTAAGCTCATAACATAATGAAAATGTGCAACAACGTAGTAAGTGTCATGATAAGCTCTATCAATCCCAGCCTGGGCCAATACAATACCTGTCACACCTCCAACAGTAAACAAGAATAAGAACCCAAAGGCCCAAAGCATTGGAGTTTTTAGTTCAACTGAACCTCCCCACATAGTTGCGATCCATGAAAATATTTTAATTCCAGTAGGTACTGCGATTACCATAGTAGCCAACATAAAATATGACTGCTGAGTTAAAGACATCCCAACGGTGTACATATGGTGTGCCCAAACAACAAACCCAAGAGCTCCAATAGCCACCATAGCATATACCATAGGTAAATAGCCAAAAATCAGGTTTTTTTGAAAAAGTTGAAATTACGTGTGAAATTATTCCAAAACCAGGAACAATTATCATGTAAACTTCTGGATGCCCAAAAAACCATAAAAGATGCTGATAGAGTATTGGGTCACCACCGCCTGAAGGATCAAAAAAAGTGGTTCCAAAGTTTCTGTCAGTTAATAGCATTGTTATTGCACCGCTCTAAATATAGTCCTGCTAATAAAATAAGTAATGCTGTGATATAAAAATATGGTTTTAAAGGCATTTTATGCATAGTCATGCCTGGTGCTCGCATATTTAAAAATGTCGTAATCATGTTAATAGCACCAAGGATGGAAGAGGCTCCTGACACATGCACCGCAAAAATTCTTTCTCGAATAGCAGCAATTAATACTACTGCAATAAACCAACCAACTCCAGAACCTAACCCATCATTTCCACCAGGTGATAATAAGGACGCTACTGCTAAGGAAGAACCTGCAACATACATCCAATAGGATAAGTTATTCATCCTAGGAAATGCCATGTCTGGCGCGCCAATCATTAAGGGCATGAAATAGTTACCAAAACCTCCAAACAAGGCTGGGATTACAATGAAGAACATCATTAAAATACCATGTCCTGTAATCAATACATTCCATAGGTGCCCGTTTGGAGTGCAACTCTCAACAGCTTGAGCAGTGAATTTAGCACCTTCCATACACATGTATTGAACGCCTGGCTCCATAAGTTCCATGCGCATGTAGATGGTAAATGAAACAGAAATTAGGCCAAGCAAACCTGCAGTAAAGATGTATAAAATACCAATATCTTTATGATTTGTACTCATGAACCAGCGAACAAAGAAATTTTTGTCGTGATTCTCGTGACCATGTACAGCGACATCTGCCATTATTGTGCTCCTGCTTGGTTAACTTTCAATTTTTAATGAAAGTCTAATCTTTTTATTTGCTCTACCTAAATGGGATAATTTCCACAATTATTAGTTATGACGAATCCCTGAAAAGGATCAGCGTACGGTTTAACCTATCTTTAGAAATTATCTAGCTCAGAATTCTTATTAGTCTAGTTTTTTTCATAACTGCGGTGATTTGCCCAAGTTATTGAAATATTCATGAAATGAAGTTTTTAAACAAAGATCAACTTCCTTCATCGAAGCAGATAAACCCAAGTGATTAAAGGAAGTGACGCCATGTTCCTTAATGCCACATGGGACGATGCCCTCATAATGATGTTAAGTCGGGGCTTACATTTATTGAAATACCATGAAAACTGACCCATTTTCGTAATCTAATCCCAATTGCTGCAATCTTATATTCATTAGATTTGTCTATACCGCCAAGAGATGCTTTTGGTCCTTTAACCCACACGCCTATTCTGTCTGATCTTGTGAAGCCCTTAAGATTAAACGTTGATAAAACATGAATAATCCAATTTTCTAGTTTCTTCACAAATTCCCTCACATCACGACCGTACTTATTAAGATCTAACATAATATATACCACTCTTTGACCTGGCCCATGAAAAGTGTATTGGCCACCTCGTTTTGAATCATAAACTGGTAAATTATAGTTATTTAATAGATCTTTAGTTTTTGCAGATGTACCTGAAGTGTATATTGGTGGATGTTCCAAAAGCCAAATTAACTCTTTTTCAGTGCCATTTATGATACCATTAACACGGTTTTCCATAAAACATACGGCATCTTCGTAAAGCACTAAATTATTTGATATTTTCCAGCATAAACAAGAATGCATATTCCATTTGGTGATATTAGAAGAAAAACTGATAAAATCAATAAAACAAAAAATTAATTGATACAATTTACCTATTTTCTACATCTAAATAATTTCGTTCAGTTGGACCATTATAAAGCTGTCGAGGTCTACCAATTTTTTGAATAGGATCCCCAATCATTTCCTTCCACTGGGCAATCCAACCAACTGTTCTACCCAATGCAAACATAACAGTAAACATTTCATTTGGTATTTCAAGTGCTCGATAAATAATCCCAGAGTAAAAGTCAACGTTAGGATAAAGTTTTCTATCCACAAAGTAAGGATCTGTTAAGGCTTCATTTTCAAGACCTTTGGCGATATCTAAAATAGGATCTTCAACTCCTAAATCTTTGAGAACTTCATCAGCTGCTACTTTGATGATCTTAGCGCGTGGATCAAAGTTTTTATAAACTCTATGTCCAAATCCCATTAAACGAAAAGGGTCACTTTTATCTTTAGCTTTTGCCATATATTTTTTCGTGTCGCCACCATCTTCTTTGATTGCATCTCAGCATTGCCAAACACGCCTGATTTGCACCTCCATGCGCCGGTCCCCAAAGACAGGCTATTCCCGCGGCAATACAGGCAAACGGATTTGCCCCAGATGAAGCCTGCCAGCCGCACAGTGGAAGTTGAAGCATTTTGCTCATGATCGGCATGAAGTGTGAATATTCTATCCATTGCTTTTGAAAGAATAGGGTCCACTACATAATCTTCAGTTGGGACTGCAAAACACATTCTAAGAAAATTTGATGCATAGTCTAAATTATTATCTGGATAAACAAATGGTTGTCCAATTGAATATTTATAAGCATATGCCGCTATTGTAGGGATTTTAGCAATCATTCTGATTGAAGCAATTTCACGTTGATCTTGATCAGAAATATCTATGCTATCGTGATAAAATGCAGATAAAGCACCAACTACACCGCACATAATAGCCATAGGGTGTGCATCTCTTCTAAATCCACGAAATAAGTGGTTCATTTGGTCATGAAGCATTGTATGATTTGTGACCCTAGTCTCAAATTCTATTAATTCTGCTTTAGAGGGTAATTCTCCGTAAAGAAGTAAATAACATACTTCTAAATAATGAGATTGTTCTGCGAGTTGATCAATTGGGTAACCCCGATAAAGTAATTCACCTTTGGCACCAGCAATGAATGTAATAGTACTTTCACATGAAGCTGTTGATGTGAATCCTGGATCATAAGTAAATACATCACCTTCTGCGTATAACTTTGTAATGTCGACAACATCGGGCCCGGCAGTAGGTGAGTGAATAGGTAATTCAATATTCTTTTCACCAAAAACTAAAGTTGCTGATTTTGGAGATTTGGTCATATTTCTTCCTTTTAACATATTATTCAATTGAACTTTGGGTATTATTTCCCAGTAAATATTAAGCTAGCTTCGAG
>CAJJAK010000012.1 GCA_905182165.1 uncultured Paracoccaceae bacterium
ATTTTGTTCGCTCTGTGAGAACAGCAGTTGGCAAAAACTGTGATATTTTATTTGGAACACATGGGCAAATGACTCCTGCTAGTGCAATAAGACTTGCCAAGAGAATTGAAAAATTTGATCCAATGTGGCTAGAGGAACCCACGCCACCTGCAAATATTCAAGCAATGGCATCAATAGCAAAAAAAACTAGTATACCTGTTGCAACTGGAGAACGACTTACTACAAAATATGAATTTAATGCTTTATTAAAAGAAGAAGCTGCATCAATCATTCAAATGAATCTTGGAAGGGTTGGTGGGATCTTAGAAGCAAAAAAAATTGCTAGCATTGCTGAAGCATCTTATGCACAAATAGCACCTCACATGTACTGTGGTCCAATAATTGCAGCTGCCAATGTACAAGTTGCAACTTGTATTTCTAATTTTCTAATTCTAGAAGGTATTGAGACTTGGTCAGGCTTTGATTCTACATTAGTAAAAGATCCACTAAAGTGGGAAGAAGGATATGTTATCCCATCAGATAAACCTGGCCTAGGAATTGAAATTAATGAATCTGAATTAGAAAACCCCTATACTGGCAAAGAGTTGCATCTTCAAATGACCGAAGCTGGATGTGATTATCAAAATAAGAATGATTTTTTAGGCGGGGCACCCCCAAGAAAAAACTAGTTCTTGGCCTATAATTAATTTCTTTTAAATCCTGATTTTGAAAAATGTAATTTATGAATATTACTCAAGCTAAGACTTTTTTGATAATTACTGTTATCATAGATTCAATGGGAATTGGACTGATAGGACCAGTCATGCCCGCTTTACTTAAAGAACTAGGAAATACTGGTGTTAGCACTGCAGCTATTTGGGGAGGATTATTAGCCACGTCATTTGCATTTATGCAATTTTGTTTTGGCCCATTTTTGGGAAATCTATCTGATAGTTATGGAAGGCGACCCGTTTTATTACTCTCGCTATTTGTAATGGTAATTGATTATCTAATTATGGGTTATGCCGCATCAATTTGGGTATTATTTATTGGTAGATTGGTTGGAGGTGTAACGGCTGCAACCCATTCTACTGCAATGGCCTATATGGCAGATATTTCCAAAAATAACGAGAAAGCACAAAACTTTGGTTTGATTGGCGCAGCGTTTGGTATTGGGTTTGTGCTTGGTCCATTGATGGGTGGAGTCCTGGGGGAGTTTTCTTCTAGAGCACCATTTTTTGCTGCTGCTGGCTTAGCTTTTTTAAACTTATGTTTGGGTTATTTTGTATTACCTGAAACTATAACTGATAAAAATAAAAGACCATTTAACCTTTCTAGGGCTAATCCATTGGCGGCATTAAAACAGCTTAGAAGGATAAATGGAGTGGGGCGACTATTATTAATACTATTTGTCTATGATGTGGCTTTTTATGTTTATCCTGCAATTTGGTCTTATTGGTCAGAAGAAAAATTCGGTTGGGGGCCAATTCAGATAGGGTATTCGTTTGCTGCATTTGGATTATGTATGGCGTTTACCCAAGGTTATTTGATGAGGAAAATTATAAGATATATTGGTGAAAATAAAACAGTAACAATTACACTATATATAAATATTATCTCCTTCTTTTTTATAGCGTTTATCACAGATTCTTGGATGATTTGGGTGTTAATTCCAGTTATAAGTTTGGGGGTTATTTCCGGTCCAGCTCTACAAGGACTTATGAGCCAAGCGGTTCCTGATAATCAACAGGGAGAGTTACAAGGTTTACTGACGAGCATCACAGCAATAGGGATGATTATCTCTCCCTTATTAATGACTTTCACATTTGGATTCTTTACTGGGGTTGGAAATTATTTATATTTTCCTGGATCCCCATTTATAATTAGTTTTGTTCTGATAATTCTTTGTATTATTTTGTATTCAAAACGAAGTAGCAAGGGGGAAAAGTAATCCCCCTTGCTTTAGATTATTATTAATCTGGGTATTTGGCCGTTATTCCTTCTACGTACCAGTCCATAGTATCAAGCATCATGCGTGAAGCTACTTCACCATCTTTCAAACGAAGTTCACCACTTTGATCCTTTAATGGTCCTGTAAATGCAAAATATGTACCATTTGTAATTTTTGCACGTACGTCCATTGCGATATCCATTACATTTTGAGGCATATTTGCGAATGGTGCCATACCTACAGCTCCTTCACTTATATCACCAAAGTACGTACCGTGACCCTCCCAAGTTCCGTCAATCACCGCTTGTACTCTATCAATATAATAAGGGTCCCAATTATCAATAGTTCCAGTTAATTGTGCGTTTGGAGCAAATGGTGTTTGGTCACTTGCCTGACCAAAATAAAAATGGAATATATCATTCAGCTGTAACAAGAGGTGCAGGAGAATCTGTATGCTGAGTGATTACGTCACAGCCATTGTCAATCATCGCCTGTGCTGCATCTGCTTCTTTTCCTGGATCATACCAAGTATAAACCCAAACAATTTGAACCTCTACGTCTGGATTCTGCGTTTTTGCACCAAGATAGAAAGTATTTATTTCACGAATAACTTCTGGAATTGGAAAGCTTGCAACATAACAAATTTTGTTTGTTTTTGTGATTAAGCCTGCGATAACACCTTGAACATGTCTTGATTGGTAAAGCTTTAGTCCATAATTACTTACGTTATCTGCTGTTTTCCAGCCTGTTGCGTGCTCAAACTTTACGTTTGGAAACTTTTTTGCAACAGCTAATGTTTGATCCATGTAACCATAAGAGGTTGTAAATATAAGATCGTGTCCACTTAGGGCCATTTGTGTAATGGCGCGAACAGCATCTGGACCTTCTGGTACATTTTCTTGAAAAGTAGTTTCTACAGCATCACCAAAATGTGCTTCTACGGCTTTTCTTCCAATATCATGACGATAAGTCCACCCATGATCTCCAGGTGGTCCAATATAAATGAAGCCAACTTTAACAGGTTCAGCAGTTATTGCAGTTCCAGAAATTGCAATAGTTATACCTGTTATTAAAGCCATTCCTAGTGAAATTTTTTTTAATATTTTCATAGTTCTCCCCTTTTTGAAGGATCATTGATGATCCAATTAATAATTCTTAGTCGGATACATGGAATGATTTTCCCAATGATCCTGGTGCATTAGATAATGCCCGAGCTGACATTAAAACTAATACCAATATCGTTATCAGATATGGTGCCATAGTCAAATACTGAACTTGAAGTGGGATTTTAAACAATATCAAATTAATTATACTTCCTCCTGCTGCAAATTTAACTGTAGAACTTTTAAAAGCTTACAGCGCCAAGCACCAAATAAAATTCAACCATTAATAGTGGCACAGTTAATACAACAATTGCAAGTGCAATCCACCCAGCGCCATGGGTCATACCTTCTGCCCATTGCGGTACTCGAATTAAAGATATGTATGCCCCACCTAAACCAGCACATCCACCACCAAATAATATAGCTAAAACCCTTACTCGGATTACCTTATAACCTAATGCATGCGCGCTTGAATGATCTTCACCCACAGCTCTTAAAATTAATCCTTGGCGTGTGTATCGTAAGAAAATACTAACTAGTAATATAATGGAAAACGCTAAATAAACTAGATAGTCATGCTCAAATAACATTTTACCAAGAAAGGGAATCTCTGTCAAAAATCCAAGGTTAGGACTGCTCATATCAGGAGGTGTGATACCTGTGTATCCCTTTCCAATAAGTGCTGAAAATCCCAATCCAAATAGGGTTAATGCCAGACCTGATGCGACCTGGTTTGCTAAAAAGAATTGTGTTAAAATAGCGAAGATTAAAGATAATGCTGCACCACCTAAAATTGATGCTATAACCCCATAGATTGGACTTCCAGTTTCATAAGCTACGATAAACCCGCATATGGCGCCAGTTATCATCATTCCTTCAACACCTAAATTCAAAACACCAGCTCTTTCCACTACGAGTTCTCCAATTGCAGCTAGCATGATTGGAGTTGATGCAACTATAAGGCTTGCGATTAAAAGAGTTGGACTTATGGAGGAAACATCCATTTAACTCGCCTTCCAAAATCTAAAGTTAAACCGATAGTTTGATAATACATCCAAAGCCAATAAGAAAAATAATAACATTCCTTGGAAAGCTTGGATAGCTGCTGCTGGCAACCCCAGTTGCATTTGTGCCAATTCCTCACCGATATAAGTCAAAGCCAACGCCACTCCCGCTAGTACTATCCCAAGTGGATTAAGTCGTCCTAAAAATGCAACAATTATTGCTGTAAAGCCGTAACCTACATTAAATCCAATACCTGTATCTGTGGTCGTCTCTATTTGCACTCCTAACATATCGTTAAACCTAAACATATTACTATTAAGAAATTAGGACTTATTCCAGAAAATTTGGCAGCACGAGGTGATTGTCCTGTTAATTTTGTCTGAAAACCAAGCAAATGCTGGTTTAGCAAAATGTAAAAACCAACAGCAAAACCTAGGGCTAAAACAACCCCCCAATGTGCTCCTGTCCCAACCCAGATTTCATGATTTGATGCAGAGGCGTAATCTTGCAAGTTACGAGAACCAGGGAAGCCATTGCCTTCAGGGTTCCTTAATAGTCCGATTGCTAATGAATTGAGAATTTGTTCAGCCACATAAACTAACATTAATGATACAAGTATTTCATTTGTATTAAATTTCGTGCGAAGTAAGGCTGGAATCATAGCCCAAACCCATCCCCCTATACCTCCCGCTAAAATCATTAGTGGGAAAATGAAGGTGCATCTATTAACCCCGTACCAACAGCAACAGCAGCCATTGCGCCAAGATATAATTGGCCCTCTGCTCCAATATTCCATATTCCAGCTCTAAAAACAGTAGATAAACCAAGCGCAATTAAGATTAATGGTGCCGCTTTTACAAGTAATTGAGGGCGAAAGTAAAATGACATTTCGCCAAATATTGGATCCCAAAACATAACTCTTAATGCTAAAAAAGGATCTTTTCCTAAGATCATAAATAGCAATCCACCAGCAATCATTGTAAGTATAACTGCTAATAATGGGGTTAAGGCTGTCCAAGTTTTAGAAGGTTCAGATCGTTTAACTAGGGATATTGAAAAAAGATTAATGATTAGCCACATGATACGAGGTATTGTTCTCCCATTCAATGTCTTGTTCCCTCTAAAGGTGTATCGTTTTTGATTGTGTTTCCTGCCAACATCAATCCTATCTCATCCATTGAAAGGTCTTTAGTAGATTTTGGTTTTGAAAGGTTTCCAGAGTTCAAGGCTGCAAAATTATCTGAAATTTCTAATAATTCATCTAGATCTTGACTAATTACTATTATTCCAGCACCATTCGTCGCTAAATCCATTATTGCTTGTCTGATATCTGCTGCCGCAGCAGCGTCTACCCCCCATGTAGGCTGATTAACAATTAGAACTTCTGGCGCTTGCAAGATTTCTCGTCCAATTACAAATTTTTGCAGATTTCCTCCAGATAAAGAGCGAGCGATACTATTAGGTCCTGGAGTTCTAACATCAAATTGTTGGACAATTTTATGAACAAGTTCGTTTGTTTTATTCCAATTTATAAATCCATTTTTGGAAAGACCTTGTCTTACTCTGGCTGTGAGTAAAGTATTTTCAACTAAACTCATATCAGGTGCTGCAGCGTGCCCCAACCTTTCTTCAGGCGCAGCCAATATTCCCATACTGCGCCGTTTATTTGGTGAAAGATCGCCAATAGCAATATTATTTAACTTTATTGAATTTGAGGCACATATATATTCCCCTGATAGCGCAGCTAATAGTTCGTCTTGTCCATTTCCAGCCACACCACCAATACCCAAAATTTCATTTTTGTGTAATGTTAAAGAAATTTTGTTTAGAGATGTGCCAAATTGGTCAGTAGATCTTAAATTTAAATTAATGATTAATATAAATTTTATCCAAACTAACTTTGCTGCGTGCGGGCGCTGTAAGTGACGAACCAACCATCATTTCGGCTAATTCACGAGCTGATTTTTTGGTAGGATCACATGTAGCAACAACTTGCCCTTGTCTCAAAATAGTTGCTTCGTGGCATAATGTTCTAATTTCTTCGAGTTTATGTGAGATGTACAAAATAGAAGTGCCCTCTGATGCAAGCTTGCGCAGTGTTTCAAATAGTATTTCAACTTCTTGAGGCGTTAATACAGAGGTGGGTTCGTCCATTATAAGTAGTCTAGGATTTTGCAATAAACATCGAACTATCTCCACTCTTTGTCGCTCACCAGCTGACAGTGTACCCACCAATCTGTTTGGATCTAATGGCAACCATCTCTCAATCTTAGTTTCTATACTTTTTGATAATTCTTTGGCTGAAGGGGGGTTTTCCATTCCTAAAGAAACATTTTCAGCGACAGTTAATGCTTCAAACAAAGAAAAATGCTGAAAAACCATCGCCACTCCACTATTTCGAGCAAAACGAGGTTCTTCTGGAGCATATTCTTTGCCATTAAACATCATTGAACCATCATCTGGTTGGACTAGCCCATAAATAATCTTTACTAATGTGGATTTGCCTGCTCCATTTTCACCTAAGACAGCATGTATTTCGCCCTCTTTTATATTCATATTAATTGATTTGTTGGCCACCACACCGG
>CAJJAK010000013.1 GCA_905182165.1 uncultured Paracoccaceae bacterium
AGCTATGGGTGCTATAAGAGAAGTTGGGCCTGGTGGGCACTACTTGGGATGTGAGCACACTCAAGCCAATTTCAAGGATGCGTTCTGGCGTTCTGAAGTGCTGGATTATAAACCCTTTGAGACATGGCTCGAAGATGGTGCTAAAGATACAATGTCACTTGCGGCAGATAGGGTTAAAGTTCAATTATCTAATTATCAAAAACCTTCGATTGATATTGCTATTGAAGAAGCGCTAAATGAATATGTTACAAAGAAAAAAGCTTCTGTTCCAGATTCATTCGTATAAATATCTATCTAGTATTTTCTGTTAAACGTCTTTTCACATAGCCATCGACCGTGCCTAACAATGTATCCATGTGAGGGCCTTGAAAAAAATGATCCGCACCGTCGACAACCTCTTGAGTTATTGTTATACCCTTCTGCTCATGCAGCTTTTCCGCTAAGCCCAGTACATCATCGGGTGGTGCAACTCTATCGCTTGATCCATTGATAATTAAGCCTGATGCTGGGCATGGAGCAAGAAAACTAAAATCATACATATTTGCTGGAGGGGATACTGATATGAAGCCAGAAATCTCGGGACGGCGCATCAATAACTGCATCCCAATCCAAGCTCCAAAAGAAAATCCAACAACCCAACAGTGTTTTGTATTTGGATTGTGTGCTTGGAGGTAATCTAAAGCGGCAGCAGCATCTGACAATTCTCCCACTCCTTGGTCAAATTCCCCTTGACTGCGTCCTACTCCGCGAAAGTTAAATCTCATAACGTTGAAACCCATTTTGTGGAAGCAGTAATGCAGATTATAAACTACCCTGTTATTCATTGTTCCACCAAATTGTGGATGTGGATGGAGAATTAGAGCAATTGGTGAATCTTTTTCTCTTTGAGGGTGGTAACGCCCTTCTAATCGACCTTCTGGACCAGCAAATAATATTTCAGGCATATTAAAATCCTACCGTTTAGTGCTAAATTGTAAAATGTCTTCATTGACTGAATCATTTATACAATCTAGAATGTTTCTAAACTAGAAAGTATCTAGTTATTTAGTTTAGCAGTTAAGGCGTTGTTTTGCTGACGTCAACTGAAAGGTGTAGTTGGGTATGAAACTTAGTACAAAAGGTAGATATGCAATGATTGCCTTAACAGACTTGGCAAATCCCAAAAATAGTGATGTTTCAACGTTATCTGATATATCTAAGAGGCAAAATATTTCACTAGCATATCTTGAACAATTATTCGTAAAATTGCGTAGGGCAGGTATAGTGTTGTCAATTAGAGGACCTGGTGGTGGCTATTCATTAAATAAATCTGCTGATGCGATACGGATATCAGAAATTTTGTCAGCCGTTGATGAAACTATGGATGCACTTACAAAAGGAGCAGGTGCCTCGCCAGTTGTTGGATGTAGTAAAGAACAGTCTCTAACTAATAGATTATGGGAAGGTTTATCGGCACATGTTTATGTGTATCTACATCAGACCAGATTATCAGATGTAATTGATAATCAACTTTCTCCCTGTCCAGCAGTTCCAAATCTCCTCGAGGTGGTAGATGCCGCTTAAGTACAATAATAATCAAATTATTTTTTAATAAATTCGTTTAGTATTTGTTAAAATTAGCTGATTTTAATATTAATAGAAGTTGGATGCAGTGTGAACACAAGAGCATATTTTGACTGGAACGCTACGGCTCCTCTAAAAGCAGAGGCAAGAACTGCGATGATATCAGTTATGAGTAACTTAGGTAATCCTTCATCAATACATACTGAAGGTCGCGCGGCAAAAGCGATAATTGATACTGCAAGAATGCAATTAGCTGAAGCCTTTGGTGCGAGTAACTCTGATATAATTTTCACATCAGGAGCAACTGAAGCGGCAACTCTTGCGCTTAATTCAAAAAATATCAAATGTTCAAAAGTAGAACATCCATGTATTTCGTCGCATTGTGAAAACTCGTTAACAGTCGATGCTAATGGCAAGATTTTAATATCAGATTTAGATATTTCTAGTATACAGTCTGCGAATAGTGAAACAGGAATTTTACAAGATATTCCAGCTGGTATTTATTTGTCAGATTTCGTCCAATCATTCTGTAAGATTTCAATTGCATTTGAGTGGACAGGAGCGATGCGGGGAATACTTTCTGCTCATAAGATTGGTGGCCCCAAAGGAGTGGGTGCGCTTGTTGTAAGATCAGGCACTGAGGTATCAGATATGTTTGGTGGTGGAGGGCAAGAAATGGGACGCAGATCTGGAACTGAAAATGTAATTGGAATAGCTGGTTTTGGAGCTGCTGTATCCGCAGCAAATCGAGATTTAGAAAATGGAGTTTGGGTATGACTTATCTAACTTACGAGATTTACTTGAAGAAGGTATTGAAGCGTCAGCTTCTGACACTATCTTCATTGGGAGAGATGTTGATAGACTACCGAATACTTCATGTATAAGTATCCCTGGATGGTCTGGTGAAACAGCAGTTATGCAGTTGGACTTGGCTGGGTTTGCCATTAGCTCCGGATCGGCTTGTTCATCTGGATCAGTAAGTAGGAGTGAAGTGTTGAATTCATTAGGATATGACGACGTTACTGCAGGAAGTGCTATAAGAGTGTCACTTGGTCCGTATAATACAGAAGAAGAAGTTTTAAAAAAAATTGAAGATACCAGAAAACTACAAAAAATTTAAAGCAAAATCAGCTTGAAAGGAAATAAATTATGTCAAACACAGATACTTATGAACGTGAAGGCGTAGATCAAGATACGGTTGAAGCCGTAAGAACTGTTGGTCAAAAATATAAGTATGGTTTTTCAACTGATATAGAAATGGAATATGCGCCAAAAGGTGTAAATGCGGATATTGTAAAGTTAATTTCAAAGAAAAATGATGAACCTTCATGGATGACGGATTGGCGATTATCTGCTCTAAAAAGATGGGAAAAACTTGTAGAACCTAATTGGGCTATGGTTAATTATCCAGAAATAGATTTTCAAGATATTCATTACTATGCAAAGCCAAAAAGTATGGAAAAAAAACCAAAGTCGCTAGCTGAAGTAGATCCTAAATTATTAGAAACATATGAGAAACTTGGAATTCCTTTAAAAGAACAGATAATTTTAGCTGGAGTTGAGGTTGGAGTAGATGGTACTCAAGAGCAACGAAAGGTTGCCGTAGACGCAGTTTTTGATAGTGTTTCGGTTGGCACCACTTTTAAGACAGAATTAAAAGCAGCGGGTGTCATATTTTGCTCAATTTCTGAGGCTATAAGGGAATACCCAGATCTTGTTAAAAAGTATCTTGGTTCAGTAGTTCCTCAATCTGATAATTTTTATGCAACACTAAATTCTGCAGTATTTACAGATGGATCTTTTGTATATGTCCCCCCTGGTGTTCGGTGTCCAATGGAATTGTCTACATATTTTAGAATAAATGCTGAGAATACTGGCCAATTTGAACGTACTTTACTTATTGCAGATCAAGGAAGTTATGTTTCTTATCTAGAAGGCTGTACAGCACCACAATACGACACCAACCAATTGCATGCTGCAGTTGTAGAATTGGTGATTGAAGAAGACGCTGAAATTAAATACTCCACAGTGCAAAATTGGTATCCTGGAGATGAAAATGGAAAAGGTGGAATTTATAATTTTGTAACAAAGAGAGCGGATTGTCGTGGCGACCGTTCAAAAGTGATGTGGACCCAGGTCGAAACAGGATCTGCAGTTACCTGGAAATATCCGTCCTGCGTTTTACGTGGAAATGAAAGCCAAGGTGAGTTTTATTCGATTGCTATTACTAATAATTATCAACAGGCAGATACTGGAACTAAAATGGTTCATTTGGGACAAAACACAAAATCTCGAATTGTATCTAAAGGAATATCAGCTGGTTTTGCACAAAATACATATCGTGGTTTAGTGTCAATGCATCCCAAGGCAAAGAAATCACGTAATTTTACCCAGTGTGATAGCCTTTTAATTGGAGATAAATGTGGCGCGCATACAATTCCATACATAGAATGCAAGAATAATAGCTCTAGGATTGAACATGAAGCTACAACTTCGAAGGTAGATGATGATCAACTTTTTTATTGCCATCAACGTGGAATAGGGGAAGAAGAAGCGGTAGCGTTAATAGTTAATGGATTTTGCAAGGATGTATTGCAAGCGCTTCCTATGGAGTTTGCGATGGAAGCACAGGCTTTGGTGGCTATTTCTTTGGAAGGATCAGTTGGATAATGAGTTTTAAACAAACTATTTTTTATGGAATAGTTGTAGCATCAGTAATATTTTTCATTGGATGGATTACGGGAATGGGCGGTGATTTTTGGCCAAATATTATATTTTCTGGACTAATGGGAGTTTTAGCAGTGATTGCGATAAGGGTTTTACTGAAAATACCGAAAAATAAGTAAATAAATTGAAATTAATTAGGAAATTTAATGTTATATATCAATAATTTAAATGTTGAACTTGAAGACGAAAAGAAGAAAATTTTGAATGGGGTTAATCTAGATATAAATGCTGGAGAAGTTCATGCGATAATGGGTCCAAATGGCTCTGGAAAATCTACTTTATCGTATGTACTGTCTGGAAAAGATGGTTATCGAGTTACAGAAGGGTCTGCTACTTTTGAAGGCCGTGAGATCTTAGAGTTAAGCCCTGACGAAAGAGCTTCATTAGGTCTTTTTCTAGCTTTTCAATATCCGGTAGAAATTCCTGGAGTTTCTGTAACTAACTTTATTAAAACAGCTATCAATTCCCAAAGAAAATCTAGAGGAGTTGAGGAGTTGTCTGCTGCTGAATTTCTTAAAATTGTTAGGGAAAAGGCGAAAAATTTAAAAATAGATGCTGAAATGCTAAAAAGACCAGTAAATGTGGGCTTCTCTGGAGGGGAGAAAAAGAGAAACGAAATTCTTCAAATGGCGATGTTAGAACCTAAAATGTGTATACTTGATGAAACTGATAGTGGACTGGATGTAGATGCAATGAAGTTGGTGGCTGAGGGCGTGAATGCTCTTAGATCGAAGGATAGGTCTTTTCTAGTTATCACTCATTATCAAAGATTACTTGATCACATCGTTCCTGATGTTGTCCATATCATGGCAGATGGAAAAATTATAAAATCTGGTGGAGCAGAATTAGCTTTAGAACTAGAAAAAAAAGGATTATAGTGATTTATTGGCTGAGTATAATTAATGCCAAAAACTAATCTAACTGAGCAAAAAATCAGTAGCTATTCTTTGCCAACCGAGGCAAGCTGGGCTATAAAATCCCGAAAAAGTGCTTTAAACTGGCTTGAAACAACTGGTTTGCCAAATAGAAGAGACGAATATTGGAAAAATACTGATCCTTCGTATTTTAATACCATCAATAAGCCAGAGCGTAATAAAATAGACTATGTAGAGAATTCAATATTTGAAAATATAGATAGAATAAATATTGTTTTTGAAGATGGTTATTTTAATGCTTCAAAATCAGATGAACTTTTGCTTAAAGGAATTGAAATTGACACGATAAGTGTAGCAAATCAAAAAGATAATCACTGGTCTGCCAATTATTTCGGGGTTTTAGAAAAATCATCACAAGTACCCGTTGAAAGAACTTTAGCGAGTTTAAATACTGCATTTGCGGTTGAAGGGCTAGCAATTAGGATCACTGATAAAATTGATAAACCAATTTCAATCACATATTTACATACCAATGATACCTCAGATGTTTTGATTCATCATGTTATTAAAATTGAAAAAAATGCGAGTGTTACAATCTTGGAAAGTGGAGGTGTTGCGTCTCGATCAAATTGCCTAATGGAAGTGTTTGTTTGTGAAAATGCTGAATTTGACCATGTTAGGGTGCAAGGTAGAAGCCACGAGAAAATAGCTGTCACACATTTATTTGCCAATTTACTTAAAGATTCATCAATGAAAAGTTTTACATTAACCGTCAATGGGAAATCAATCAGGAATGAGTATGTCGTAGATATTAATGGCGAAAACTCTAAAGCGCATCTTGGTGGAGCGGCGGTGGGTGATCGGGGATTTTCTCAAGATGATACAATATTCGTTTCCCATAATAATCCAAATTGTGAAAGTAGACAGGTCTTCAAGAAGGTTTTAAGAAATGGAGCAAAGAATTATTTAATAGATATTTTGTTAATTCAGAAGCACAAAAAACAGACGGATATCAACTAAGTAAAGCAATTTTGTTAGATGATGATAGTAGTTTTCTTGCAAAACCTGAGCTTGAAATTTATGCTGATGACGTAAAATGCTCTCATGGTTGTACTATTGGTCAATTAGATCAAGATGCCCTATTTTATTTGACCTCGAGAGGAATCCCAATGGCAGAGGCACAAGATATGCTAGTATTAGCATTTTTAAATGACACATTAGAAGAAATTTCTGATGAAAAAATTTTTGAACTTGTTTGGCAGTTTGATTTCGAGATTGGATGGTAAAAAGACATAAGTCATGAGTATTGTTAGTAATATTTTTTTTAGTTATTTCTCACCAGTAAAAATATTTAATGACCGGATAATAAAAAAAACGGAGGGTCAGCTCTTTGGTGTTCTTGTTTTTGGTTGTTTAATTACTTTGATTAGTCAGTTCCCACTGCTTTACTACAGATCCTTATCTTCTCACGATCCTTTGATAGGTATGTTTTCCGCTAACTTGGTGGCTATTTTGTTTATCACTCCATTATTTTTTTATGTGTGTTCAGGTATTTTTTTTTTAGTTTTTAGATTATTTAAATTTCGATTAACAAGTCTACAGAGTAGAATGTCATTATTCTGGTCTTTTGCATTAGTTAGTCCGTGGGGTTTAGTTAATAGTTTAATAAAGGTAACTAATTGTCCCATATGGTCTCAGAATCATTTTCAATATTTATATTTTTGATATTTTGTATGTTTTTTTATTATTTTTTAAAGGTGTGTTCAGAATACAAAGGTTAAAATTCTCTTTATATTTTGACCTAATCTTGTTTTGTTTTTGTTATTAATGAATTATTAATTATTGTATTAGATTTTTTTAGATGGTGTTTTAAATGATATTTGATCAAAAATTGATTGCGTTAGCTAGAAATCCTAAAGCTGGGATGTCTAAATTACTGGAGTTGAATTTCAATAATTTTCAATTATTACAAATTGCTATGTTAGCTGTTTGCCTTATTTCAATATTTTTATTTCTTGTAGTATCAACTTTTGGAGCTGTTTTGCCAAGTGCTCTTGAAATGCAACCGAACCAGGCTAATATATTTTCTACGTTACAATCAATTAAACCAATTAGTATAGTTATCAGTGGTATCATATCTTTTGTTGCGCGTGGGATTGCCTTAACATATTTTGGTCGCGTCTTTAATGGTCTTGGTAGTCTACGTAATTCCATTCTTAGTTTAGCTTGGTTTGATATAATTCATTCAATGGGCTTGGCTATTGTGTTTGTTGGGTTATGGGTTTCGCCTACTATAACAATATTGTTTACATTGTTGGGAACAATTTGGTTAATTTGGATAGCAGTTTCATTTATATCTGTTTTGCAAGATTTTTAAATGTAGCATTTGTATTTTTTGGGCCAATTAGTACATATATCTTATTACATTTTTCTTTAAATTTAATTTTTTAGTTTTTTAATAATAATTATTTTATTTAATATCTTTTTGATTATCAAATATAAATCTTCCTTGAAAAAAGCATGACAAACTCAATCTTTGAACCTGGGATGTTGGTGCGAATGGACTCGCAATTGGGATGGGGGACAGGTCAAATTCAATCAGTTATAGGTGAAAAGGTGACTGTCAATTTTGAAAACCAAGGTAAGCTTGTCTTAAATACTGATAAAGTTGAACCTCTTTCATCAATTTTAGATGAATAAGAATTATTAAAAGGTAATTTAAATAACTGTGACATATAATTTATCAATTAAATTTGCTGAAACAGAACGAGAATTATCTTTAATCGCGGGTTTGCGATATAAGGTGTTCAGAGATGAGTTCAAGGCAGATGGTGATAGTTTTGATCATTTCAATAAATTAGAATGGGGACCATATGATGATAGTTGTAAACATATTTTATGTATGGCTAATTTCCCAGATAAAAAAGAAATAGCAATTGCTGCTATTATTTTATTAAACTCTAAATAATACTGATGATAAATATCAAATACAATCAGAATTCAACATTGATAAGCTATTGGAAAGAAAACTTAATTCATGTGAGCTAGGACGAATTTGTATCGATTCTCGTTTTAGAAATGGCATTATTTTGTTTGAAATTTGGCTATTTTTATTTAATTATTTAAGAGAAAAAAATATTGAAATAATTATTGGGGTAGGGAGTTTTATGGGGTGTGATTTGACTTATCATATGAACTCAATTCGAGCATTATTTGACAAGTACGTCTCGCCTGAAACTAAGATGATCAAATCAACCCAAGAAATAAATGAAAACATTTTTGAGAATGAATCATACAACGAGGTTGAAGGTATCAAGAGAATACCTGATATATTAAAAGCTTATTTGCGGTTTGGGTGTCGTGTTGCTCCATATTACTATATAGACTATGAGTTTAGAACTATCGATGTTTGCTGTGTTCTATTAATTAAAGATATTCCTAATTATCAACAAAAAATGTTAAAAAAGGGATTTTTATCTTGAATACATGGTATGGAAAATTGCCAGAACCAACAGTAAAAAAATTTACTTTCCTTGAGTGGCTTCGAATTTGTTTGCGAGCGTTTTTTATAATATTATTTATCTGTGTAAATTTGATTATTTTTGTTTTATTAACACCTGCTAGAAAAATATTTATCAAATTTAAAATTATCTTACAAAATTGTTAAACTTGTAAGTAGAACAACCCTACGAATTTTGAAAATAAAATTAATTGTTCACGGTATGCCAATGATTGAAAATGGTTGCGTGGTGGCAAACCATGTGAGTTGGTTAGATATTTTCTCTTTAAGTTCAGTTCAAAATATTGTTTTTGTATCAAAGTCAGATGTTTCAACCTGGTTTGGAATTGGAGTTTTAGCCAGGATAGTAGGAGTGTTATTTATTAGCCGGAAAAGAAATCAAGTTATAACAAATAATTTAAATTTTGAAAAAGTATTTAAAAGATATCCTGGAAATATTGTTTTTCCCAGAAGGTACCTCTTCGGATGGTTTGCAGGTTTTACCATTTAAATCATCGTTATTTTAAGCTTTAATGAATAATGAAAAAATTTCTAATCTGCACGTCCAAGGAGTGTCAATTGTGTATACTGCACCTGATTTGGAAGATAAAAGGTTTTATGGATGGTGGGGAAAAATGGAATTTCTGGATCATCTTTTGGGGATATTAAGCACTAATAAAAAGGGAAAAATTGAACTTTTTTTTCACTCTCCACATCTGGTTTCGAGCTTTAACAATCGAAAAATGTTAGCAAATACTTTGTATCTAGATGTTGCATCTGTTTTTAGCTCAAGAGATCATTGATTTTGCTAAAGTGTTCATTATTTCTCCAGTCAGTAGGCGAAATAGAAATAAAGTCAGATATTTTCAATACTGCGCTCATTTGTTGCAATGTATTACAGCCTTCAGCTACTAGCGAAATTTCGACGGTTTGATGCCACCATTCAAACAATTCAGTTTCAATTATGCTGGACTCAGATTCGTTTTGGTTATTTGGCATCTTAAATGAGATGTAACTAGCGCCCATTTCAGCTGAAATCAAACCAGCATGCCTGGAGTGACCACAGTCCACTCCAATCATAAATTCGTCAGTCGCCATCTTAATTATATTTTCGGCATCTTGATTGTCTCTATTTAAGTGAACGCCATCCAAACCAAGGCTCTTAGCCATTTCATAATTATCTTCCAAAATAAATGGCACTTCCATGTTGTGGCAAATTAGCCTGAATTGGTCACATTTTTTTCTCAAATCTCTCCGGCTCATCGCCGTTATATGTCAATCTAACGCATGGGACCGAATAGTTTGACAAAAGAGTTGTTAGCTCTGTCTCAGTAGTGATCGTGTCTATAATTATATAAGCTTTAGCTGTCACTGTGATTCCTATGAAAAGTTTATCATAATTTAAGTTATAAGTTATTATGTTCTACGGCGTCGTCGACCTCGGTTTTCACGTGATGTATTATCATTGTTTTTATTAAAATTTACATCAGGCAAGGTCACAATAGTTTCTAAAATTGGAAAGGGATCTGATGAATTTGGAATTGCAGATGCATTTATAAAGTGTTCTTGAAATCTAGGTTCAATTGCAGTTTCGATCTTATCAATATGACTAACAATAGTTTCTATCTCAGTTCGTGATTTCTTATTTAATAATGCTATTCGGGCACCTGTCCCTGCGGCATTCCCTGCTGAGGTGACTTTCTTAATTTCACAATCGGGGATCATCCCAAGAACCATAGCATGTTTTGGTGATATGTGCGCTCCAAAGGCCCCCGCTAATACAATACGTTCAACAACATCAACATTTAACTTGTCCATTAAAAGCCTTGCACCTGAATATAATGCGGCTTTTGCCATTTGTATCTCTCTTATATCTTTATTGGTCACTGTAATAATAGGTCCACCGTTTTTGCTTCCGTCCCAAACCATGTAAGAATGAGTTCTTCCATCTAGAAAGCATCTCTCACTTCCAGTTTGCTCTGGTGACCCAATTAGGCCTGGTCCATCCACAATCCCAGCTATGCGCATCTCTGCAACCATTTCAATAATGCCAGAGCCACATATGCCAGTTACCCCAGATTTTGAGATTGATGCAAAAAAACCTTGTTCGTCTGACCAGATGCTTGACCCTATAACTCGAAATCGTGGTTCTTTGGTCATTGGGTTAATTTGCACCCTTTCAATAGCTCCGGGAGCTGCTCTCTGCCCTGAGGAAATTTGAGCACCTTCAAATGCAGGACCAGTGGGGGAGGAACAGGCTAATACGCCTAATTTTTTACTCCCAAGCATAATTTCTGCATTAGTTCCAACATCTACAATTAGTACAAGATCATCAGAAAGATTTGGCGCTTCAGATAACGCCACAGCAGCTGCATCAGCACCCACATGTCCTGCTATACATGGTAATATGTAACTTTGGGCCAATCTATTTAAATTCGAAAACCTTTCTGAAAGATTTAAACTTTCAGACATTCAGACACGCGCCATTGTCGACATGAGGCTTCGTCAACTTACGGGCCTAGAACAAAACAAGCTTCGTGGTGAATATGACGAATTGATGAAAACCATTGAGGACTTAAAAGACATCCTGTCCAATGAGCCAAGAAGAATGTCATCATCGAAGGGTTCATCATTGAATAGCTTACTCTACTCATTAAATCCTCACCAAAACGTATTTGTGGGTTCATTGCGCCTGCAGAACTAACAACCAAACCTGTTTCTAAATCACACAGATTTGCAGCGATTGTTGTGGATCCTAAATCTACTGCTACTCCATAAATTGGACCGTCGTAAAAGCCTGACCAAATATGAATAATTTGGTTTCTCTTACTTCCTTCTTGATTGTGTAAGGCGACAGTTACTTTCCATTCACCTTTTCTAAGATACTTTTGTAAATTTTTGAATATTGTTAGATCTGCTTCAATATCTTTTATTTTCCATTGTGTCAGAAAAGCTAATTTTAATCTTTCGAAGTCACCAGTTGGTTGGTGCATATCTGGCTCTTCAACTTCTATATAATATTTTTTGATAGTTGGATTCACAAGAATATCTCTTGCTTCAACTCTTTTCCTTATAACTTGTTTATGAACTTGGCTTTCTTCTGGAACATCTATTATTACATCAAAATTTATCTTTGCCTGGCAACCTAGTCTTCTTCCTTCTTTTAAACCCCTTATTTTGTGGTATCTGTCCTCTACACTGTTCCATCCGCTCAATGCGTCTTTAGTTACATTGATTCCATGTTTAGGAAAGTCTCCAAATGATGGTGTTACTTGACATTTTGAACATATACCACGCATCCCACAAACGCTATCTAGGTCTACACCTAGAGTTCGAGCAGCTTGTAATACTGTTGTCCCAACGGGAAATTGTCCTTTTTTTCCTGATGGGGTAAATATGACCTTCGGATCTTTATCAGACATTACTTAGCCTTTTTATTGATTAGATAACAAATATGTTTTTTTTTGACATTATCAAATTACAAACGCGGCAACTATCCTCGCCTAAACGGCATTATTGACACTTGTACCACAAATTAGAAGCAGATTGTTTTTTGTTATATTGAAGGTTTATATTATTGCATTATTTTTGACAATAATTGTAAAAAAATGTTAAAGAGCGAATCAGAGAAATTACTTTTTCTAATTTATCTTTTGTTAAGTTGAATTATTCATTACTGTTCAAGAGAGCTTTCTTCTAGACTTTTAGCTATTAAAGCTGCTCGACTCTTCCGCATTCAGTGCACACCATTCCTTCTCTAGTAAGCGTTTTGTATATTCATGTTTTGGTTGATTAAATACATCTGATGCGGTGCCAAATTCAACCATTTTACCTTTTTCCATAACAGTTATATAATCTGAGACCTGTGCTGCTACTCTAAGATCATGAGTTATAAAAATAATTGCCATTTGGTATGTTTTTTGCAGATCATTCAATAAGAGTAATACTTGTTTTTGAACTGAAAGATCGAGCGCTGATACACATTCATCAGCTACAATTACATCTGGCCCCATAGATAGTGCTCTAGCTATACCGATGCGTTGCCTTTGCCCGCCAGAAAAGTTTCTAGGTTTTCTCTTGAAAGCCTGCTCTCCTAACCCTACCTGCTGAAGTAGTTCTATCGCACGGTCTTTCGCTTCAATTGTATCTACCCCTTGTAACTCTAGTCCCCTCATTAGCATAAAGCCTACAGTTTGACTTGGATTTAGGGACCCAAAGGGATCCTGAAATATCATTTGGATTTTTTTTCTAGAAGAGATTAGCCCACGTCCAGATAAAGAAAGAAAGTTCTCCTGGCCAATACTTACAGAGCCAGATGTTGGCTCTTCAAGTCTTATTAAAGTTTTAGCTAGAGTTGACTTACCTGAGCCACTTTCACCGACAACACCCAATGTTTCACCTTTTCTAAGGACAAAAGAGGCGTCATTTAAAGCGTGTACTTGACCAGTGCGTGTTTTGTAAATTTTGTGCAACTCATTCAACTATGACGCTTGGATCGTCCACACGGCTTTGATCTGGAGTTCTTTTTGTTTCTAGCAAAGGCATCGCGTCAACCAGCAATTTAGTATAAGGCTCCTTAGGCGTCATTAGTACTTCTTCTTTTAAACCTTCTTCGATTATTTTACCTTGGCACATTACTACAACACGGTCTGCAATGTCTGTGACCACTCCAAAATCATGGGTAATAAAAATAATTGTATTCTTATAGACTTCCTTCAAATCGGATATAAGTCTAATATCTGTAATTGTAAAGTAACATCTAGTGCAGTTGTTGGCTCATCTGCTATTAATAATTTTGGTTTACATGCTAGTGCCATTGCAATCACTATCCGTTGACATTGACCTCCAGAAACTTGATGTGCGTAACTGGCGTAAATTCTCTCAGGTGTTGGTAATTTCATTTGATTTAAAAGTTTTAATGTTTCGCCTTTTCTATCTTTCGATTTTATTTCAGGGCGATGTAAAGCAAAAACTTCATCTACTTGTTTCCCAACCCTTATTGATGGGTTTAAGGCGGCCATTGGTTCCTGGTAGATCATTGAAATACGAGCGCCACGCAGTTTGTTTAATTGAATTTGTGATAATTTTAAAATATCCTGACCATCAAACTCCACACTACCTGATGTGATATTTAAAGTATCGGGAACGTCATTTAATATAGCACTGGTCATTACTGATTTGCCAGATCCACTCTCACCAACGATACATAGGATCTCTCCCTTAGCCACGTCCAGGTTAACATCTTTGACTGCATATTTTCGGTCAGCATTCTTTGGAAGGGAAATTGAAAGATCTCTAATTTCTAATATAGCATCCGACAATTATCTAATCCTTTAATGACTGTTCACGGAGACCATCAGCGAGCAAGTTCAACCCTAATACAAACGAAGCTAATGCTAAGGTGGCTGGAAGTACTATAGTTGGGACTAATCTAATATAACTTCTTGTCTGGTTTATCATCGACCCCCAGTCTGGGCTTTCTGGTTCCATACCAAGCCCAAAGAAGCCTAAAGTTCCTAATAGTATTGTAACATACCCAATTCGAAGGCAGCTATCTACTATGAGTGGTCCTCTAGCATTAGGAAGAATTTCCCATATCATTACAAATAATGGGTTTTCCCCTCTTGTCACGGCTGCAGCGACATAATCACGAGTTCTAATGTCCATTGTAAGACCTCTAACTATCCTGAATACTCCTGGAGACGTTGTAAAAACAACCGCAGCGAAAATATTTAATTCACCGGGATCAATAGCAACTATTCCGAGTGGGTCGGCGTTAAATACTAATCCTGAATACAGCCAAGCACCTATAGCAAGAATTATAATTGAGGAGGGGATTAGTACTCTTAATCTTTCTGCAAATCTTGAGTAAACTACCATTAATGCGAAAAGAATAGGGAATATGAAAAACACACCAGCCATTATATTAGGCAAAATTGTTTCTCTGATGCCTGGAGCTACTAATAGATAAAACAATAGTATTACAGGGAATGCTAAAACTAAATTAGCAAGAAAAGATAAAACTGTATCAAACTTTCCACCAATATAGCCTGCAGGTAAACCTAAAGTAATTCCCACCACGTAAGCCACTAAACTGGCGGCTGGTGCAATAAGCAAAACTATCTGGCTCCCATAAATCATTCGGCTAAAAAGATCCCTTCCTAGAGTATCTGTTCCAAAAATATACGGAATTCCTCGAGCGACATTCATTGTTCCAGGAGGCTTTCGCCTGTACAATCCGGATTGCTCTAATGAATCGAAAAGTACAATAATATCTGCAAAAATGGCAGAAAAAACCCAGAATAAAACAATAAGTAGGCCGACTATTCCTACGGGTGAGTCAAAAATACGGCCAAGCACTCCTAACCTTGCTCTCCATTGATAGATAGCAGTGAATGTAATTGCTAATGCAAGCCAAACAGGCCAGAGCTGCTTGAAAAACGTTAACCATATTTCAAATGTGCTTATACTTTCCATTTTCTAACTAAATCTTATTCTAGGATTTAGGAAGACATAACCGATATCAGATATTAGTTGTGTTGTAAGTACTAACACAACTGCTACGACACCACAGGCTAATGTTACATCTATATCATTTTGATCAGCCGCAGAAACAAGTAAAGAGCCAAACCCCTTATAGTTAAATAACTTCTCCACAATAACTACTCCGGTTAAAAGCCAAGGAAATTGAAGCATTATTACTGTAAATGGTGCAATAAGTGCATTACGAAGAGCATGCTTTAAAACAACCGCCATAAAAGGCATTCCTTTTAATCGTGCTGTTCTGATATATTGAGATCCCATAACCTCAACCATTGAGGCTCTTGTCATTCTTGCTATGTAGCCAATATCGTACATAACCATTGTTAAGACTGGCAATGCAAAATTTTCAAAAGTAATATTGCCTGCTTTGGCAACGCCCTTAAACAGACCAAGCCAACTAGATAATAGAATTGTAAATAATATGCCGCTTACATACTGAGGCACGGATGTTGTGATGATAGAGAATATTGAAAGAGTTCTGTCCGTTTTAGTACCCTCCCTCATACCTGATAATACCCCTATTACTAATGCTATTGGTATCGTTATAATTAAAACCCAAAACATTAGGATACCAGTGTGACCGAGCTTGGGCCAAAGAATTTCGTTTACAGGTTTTCTGAAATGGGTTGAGTAACCAAAATCACCTGTTACGGCATTCCCTAACCATTCTCCATACTGAACAAGAACTGGTCTTTTATATCCGTTTTTATCTAACCAACTCTGAACGGCTGCTTCTTCCATCCGCATATTGGCTTGATTTAGAGCCATTTTTTTAAGGTTGGGTTCAATCGTAACTAAAGTGAACACTATGAAAGACAAACAGATCACAGTTAAAAATAAAAGAAATATTCGTTTTATTATAAAAAATAGCATTTAATTTAATTTTTCCAAAAATATTAAACTGAGGAGTGCATTACACCCCTCAGTTTAAGTATTAACTAAATTATGAAAGTGAAACTTTTTCAAAGTGCATTTCATAAGACGCATGCATTCCAGTTAAGCCCTGAACGTCTGGCGAAACTGTTCTGTATAGCTTTCTCCATGTTGGTTGGATCATTATACCTGAGTCCTGTAGGATAGCCTCCATTTTAGCCATTATTTTGCTTCTCGTACCTGCATCAGCAACTTTTAGTGAATCAGAAAGCAAGGAATCAAATTCTGCATCGCTAAATGCAGTTTCGTTCCAAGCTTCTCCACTGCGATAAGCTAAAGCATAGATTTGAACACCTAGAGGTCTCTGGTTCCAACTCGTTGTTGAATATGGGTATTGGGTCCAGTTGTTCCAGAAAGATGAACCAGGTATAATTGTTCTTTTAACTTTAATACCAGCACTTCTTAATTCCTCAGCCACTGCATCGGTAGCATCACGTCGCCAAGCATCATCGATTGAGATTAATTCATGTTCAAAATCTGCCATTCCTGCTTCTTCCATCAGAGCCATTGCCCCTGATTTATCTGTAGCATGTCCAGACGTTGATCCTTTTTCGATTGCTGCGTACTCAGGGTGGATTGGGCATACATGGTGATTTTCTGCAGCAGAACCTCTGCCTTGAAATCCAATGTCTGTTACATTTTGATTGTTACAGGCCATTTGAAGTGCATTTCTCACACGTTTATCATCGTATGGTGCAACCCCAACATTTACACGAGCTATAACTGTTGCTGCTGTTACAGCCTCAACAATATTCATACCTAATGACTCATGTACATCAATATAATCACCAGTAGTTTGATAATTCACGTTACAATCACCACCTTCAAATGCTGCTATTTCACCAGCTGGATCAGTACCGTAGTCTGTAAACTCAATGCCATCCAAATGTGGTGCATCACCCCAATAACCATCTCGTCTCGCAAATACAGCTGAGTCTTCTACTGCATGTGAAATTAATGTCCATGGTGCTGTTCCAACAGGGTTTGTCATTAAATTTCTACCCATATTATCAAAATCTTTATGTACGATTAATGCTGGATAGTCTGTCAGTCCAGGAATAATGGTTATATCAGAATTTGGTAAGTTCAGCTCTACAGTGTGATCATCTAGTATTACGATCGCACCATCTGCTGCTTTGTTCGTGTCGGGATCAATTAGAGAGGCCATTCTTCCAGCCATTGAATTACCTTCAACGTCTTTTTCACACCATCCATTAACATTATATGCTACATCATGAGCATTAAAGTCGTCACCATTACTCCACTTAACACCTTTTCGTACATGTAGAGTGTACTTAGTGGCATCATCATTCACGTCCCAGCTCTCTAAGAGCATTGGTTCAAATGTGGAGTCGTTTGTATATCTAATAAGTGTCTCACAAACCATACGACCTAAATTTCCTTTTTCAGACCAATCATAAATCCTTGGATCTTCAAATGGACGACAGCTCATAGAAACTTTTAAGATACCGCCTTTATTAGCGGCAGCTGAAGCCACTTTTGGCGCTGCAATTCCTAATAAACCATATGCTGTTGCTGTTGTCGCTCCGAAGGCAGTAGCCATCGCTAGAAACTCACGGCGATCTAATTGCCCAGCTTTAGCTTCCTTAACAAGTCCAGGTATTTTGTTGTGAAGTGGCTTATTATTGATTGTTTTAATTTTCATTGTCTTCTCCCAATTATAATTACTTTGCCAAAGTTTTACGTATGAATATTTCAACTTATTTACGATTCGGCAGATTTTGAAATTTTAGTTTATTCATTATCACATCAATGACAATGACAATTACGTAATTAAGTATTCATGCTCCTTTAAAACTATGGAGTAAATTGAGTTAACAGTAATTCATACTTATTAATTTTATACTAATTTCCAAATTTTAGCTACAAAGAAAAATAATCCAGATTTAATTTTTTGAGAATGCTGTTTCCATTATTTTGGTGCGGCCACTATAATTCAATACCTGCATTGGTTTGAACTAAAACTTTGTGGCCATGATTAATAAACTCCTTAACACTTCTAGGCGTTAATCCTACTCTGTACTCCAGGTGCCCTTAACTCAGTTCCAGTGTTTTCTTCCATCATTTTTATCACATTAGGCGTCCACTCATGGGCACCGTATTTTTCTTTTGCTTCGATAAACATTTGATCCATTAGGCCAGTAAACTTTAAAGGAACACCATAGCTTTTCCCTAATTCCATCATTAATCCTAAATCTTTACATGCAAGTTCAAGAGTGAATGCTGTATCAAAACTTCCATTTAGAATAACTGGAGCGACAGTTTCAAATTCTGCACTATTACCTGAGCTTGCTTGGATTGCTTTGTAAGCTTCAGTGAGGTCAATACCTGCTTTTTTTGCTAGGAGAAGTCCCTCCCCAGCTCCGATTAAATTTACAAATGCAAGCATATTTGTAATCACTTTTAGTATTGAAGCGGTTCCGATTCCACCTAAATGAAAAATTGGTTCACCAAAGGACTCCAATGCATGTAAATGTTTTTCTAAAACCTCTTTATCACCACCTATTAGTATTGTTATTTTCCCAGCTGCCGCCCTATGTATTCCACCAGTTACAGGCGCTTCTAATGTAGCTACGCCAAGTTTCTCTGCTTTGCTTGAAATTTCTAATAAGTCGTTAACATTTGTGGTGCTTGTTTCTATCCATGTTGATCCTGATATCATTGAATTCAATGCGCCGTTATTGCCTAACATTACTTCGTTTGAAATTTTAGGGGAGGGAAGACATGTAATGACACAATCAACACGCTGAGCTAAATCTGCTGGTGAGTCACACCAAATTGCGCCAACCTTTTCAATTGAAGTAAACTTATCAATATCTAAATCATGAACATAAAGTTCAAAACCTGATTTAATCAAATTAGTTGCAATGTTATTTCCTAAATTCCCAAGCCCAATTAAACCGTATTTCATTATTCAGATCCTTTATATTTGCTAAAGTTTATCTCGCCAATTTAATGCTGCTTTTAATCCATCATTTTTTCTTATTCGATTAAACTCAACTCGTTCTGGACTCAAATCAGACTCAATTTGAATATCAACCTCTAAACCTTGAATCAAAGATTCTTTCATTTTTGCTAGTTCATAGGTTCGATTGAGCGCACTTTTTGTCATTTGTACTGATTTTGAAGCAGCCGTTGCTATTTGATTTGCTAACTCAAGGGCATCGTTTAGCTCTTCACCATCATTACTTACTTTATTTAAAATACCCATTTCATAGCATCTCTGTGCGCTAACTTTGTCATTACCAGTTAAGAGTAATTCTTTTGCTTGTTTAGGACCAGTTACCCAAGGCGCTAATAGGGCCACAATCCCAGAGCCAAACCTAACCTCAGGCTCTCCAAATAAAGTTGATTTTGCTCCCACAGCTAAATCACATGCCATTAAGAGCTCAAATGCGCCCCCAATGCAGTGTCCATGTGCTACGGCTATGGTGGGCTTTGCTGAGTGCCAAAACTGCATTATAAAATTGAAGTCTTCTTCTAAAACTTTGCGCCACTCTTCTTCAGTAGTAATATTGCGTTGCGCTGATTCTTTCATATCAAAACCTGCTGAAAACGCTCTTCCGTTTCCATTCACTATAATACAAAGAACCTGGTCGTCCTTAATAAAATTTTGAACAGCCAAATTAGTTTCTTCAATCAATTTTACATTAAATGCATTTAATGACTTTGGGCGATTAAAGGTTATTATTCCTATGCGACCATCTACGCTGGTTTTTACTGGGGACTCTTCCATGTTAATCCTTAACTTTTTTAAATAATCTTATTTACAAAACTTTATCTTCGTATCATTTTTAAAATAGTTAATTAAGTTTAGAGATTCTGCAATTATGAAAAATAAAAATTTAGATAAAATGTTGTCACCGCGCAGTATTGCTCTGGTGGGTGCGTCCCCTAAAGAAGATAGTAACGGATTAGCAATGTATGAAATGTGCAGGATAGATGGCTTTGAGGGGTCTATCTTTCTTGTTAACCCCAATTATTCCGAAATAAATGGTGTAAAATGTTATGCTAGTATCAAGAATTTAGGTGTTACGCCTGATCATGTGGTGATTGGGATAGCAAGCAGGTTTGTTGAAGAAGTTTTTGACCAATGTGTGGAGTAATAACCATTTCGTATCCAGCTTTCTTGCTTTTTGGAAAATGATTCTAAGCCTAATTTAGCTGAACGCTTAAAAGAAAAAGCTTTTAAATTTAATATTGATATTTGTGGACCCAATTGCATGGGATTCTATAATCCAGGTTCAAAATTGAGGATTGCTAGTTTCCCGTCTCCTGAGAAACTAACCAAGGGAGGCATTGCTTGGATAGCACAATCGGGTTCAGCTTTCGGCGCTTTGGCACATAATGATAGAAGGTTGGGCTTTAATTTATGTATCTCTACTGGAATGGAGCTTAAAACAACAGCGACCGATTATTTAATTTGGGCGTTAATGCAGAAAGACACAAAAGTAGTTGGTTTATTTTTAGAAACAATCCGTGATCCAGATAATTTCATTAGAGCATTAAAGGAAGCGGTTAGAAGAAAAATACCAGTTGTAGTTTTGAAAGTTGGTAAAACAGAAAAAAGTGCTCAAATGGCACTGTCTCATACAGGAGCACTTGTGGGAAACCATGTGGTGTATGAGGCGTTATTTAGAACGTACGGTGTAATTGAGGTTGATGATATGGATGAAATGGCGGCAACTTTAGCGTTATTTGATTTGGATAAATCACTTTCTAATGGAGATCTTGTTACAATTCACGATTCTGGTGGTGAGCGAGAGCTGGTTGTCGATTTGTGTGATGAGCTGAGTATCAATTTTTCAGAAATTTCAGTAGAAACAAAAAATGAAATAAGCACTCAACTTGAACCAGGGTTAATCGCAGAGAACCCAATTGACATATTTGGTACCAATAATAATTACATAGAAAGATACTCTAAGATAATTGAGTATCTGGCTAATGATCAAAGTACAGCTATTTGCCTATTTATGGCAAATCCTAGAGATGGTTATTGGTATGCAGAAGGTTATGCTGAAGCTATCAAAATAGCGTCTCAAAATACTTCAAAAATTATAGTGTTAGTGTCTAATTTTTCTTTGGTGAATGATGAAAAAATGGCGGGTTATTTATTTGACCACGGTGTCCCTCTAATCAGAGGTACTAAAAACGCTCTCCTGGCTGTAAAGCATGCTCTCAATTGGAGAAATTACCTGTCTATTCCTAAAGGAGATCTAAAAAGTATAAATAAAAAACCAATCATTAACGCTTGGATAAAAAAGTTAGTTAAAAAGAAAAGTTTTTCAGAATTTGATGGTTTAGAGATGTTGAGAGCTTTTGGTGTCTCTGTTGCGGGCTATAAGTTACTAAATAATGAAATTGACTTGTTAAATTCAATTGATGAACTATCCTATCCATTAGTCTTAAAAACAGCAGAAAATATAAACCATAAATCTGATGTTGGTGGAGTAAAATTAAATTTGACCTCTAAAAAAGATTTAATAAAAGAGTATCACGAATTAAATAACCGTCTTGGACCAAAAGCACTTTTAATGGAAATGCACAAAGGATCTGTAGAGATTTGCGTTGGGGCCATTATTGATGATGACTTTGGACCGGTTATTGTTCTGTCTGCTGGTGGAACGCTAATAGAGGTGATCGATGATACTATATCTTCTTTAGCGCCAATTGACCCTCAAACTGCAAAACAATTATTGTTAAAGTTGAATATTTCAAAAATGTTTAATGGGGTTAGAGGACACAAACCAATTAATTTAGAAGATTTGTGTAACCAGATCTCTAATATCTCTTTTATGATCTCAGATTTGGGAAATAATTTGAAAGAGCTAGATATTAATCCAATAATTTGTTCGGAAAAAGGTGCTTGGGCGGTTGACTGTTTGGCAATAGGTAATAATCATTAAAAATAAGTTTATTTAAGTTTTTACTATAGGTTTAACAAAATGTCCTTATCTGATGACGGAAATGCTTTAAGTGAGAGCGTGCAGTCACTTCCATCAAATTGGTATTATGATGATAAGTTTTACAAAAAAGAATTATCTGTCAATTTGGTCTAAGAATTGGATTTATGCCTGTCATTCGAATTCTCTTGATGGACCAAGGGCTTATCAAACAATCAAAATTGGAACGCAAAGTATTATTGTCCTTAGAGATCGCAATGGTGACTTGCGTGCATACTATAATACTTGCCGTCATAGAGGCGGCTCTTTGCGAAGAAAAAACAGGCAAGTTAAAAACCCCAGTTTTTCTTTGTCCTTATCATCAGTGGTCATATTCGTTGGAGGATGGTCGGTTGATTAAGACTTCATCATTTAAAAATCCTGATAATTTTATAAAAGAAAATTATGGTCTTTTTAAAGTGAAACTTCAGGAATGGCGGGGATGTATATTCATTAATCTTGATGAGGAATCTGAGTGGGACGTAGATAATTTATTTCAAAGATCTGCTAATGAATTAGAACGTTTTCCAATTGAAGATATGAAAGTTGGATCTGTTTGGAAAAAAACTATAAAATGTAATTGGAAATCTTTCTGGGAAAATTTCAATGAATGTTTGCACTGTCCCAATGTTCATCCTGAATTATCAAAATTGGTTCCACTTTTTTCAAAAAGAATTATAAATTAAAGATTTGCCTGATTGGAGAGAGAAAGCTTCATCTGAAGATCCAAAAGATAAAGGGGGCCTTAAAGAGGGTGCTGAAACTTGGTCATTTGATGGTTCTGCACAAGGCCGTATTATAAAGACATTAAGTTCTTCTGATATTTCCAGGGGACAACTTTATGCTTCGTCATGGCCATCTGTTTTTATAGGTGGTTATGCTGATCATGTTAGAATTGTTCGGATATTGCCTGTTGGACCTGAAGAGTTAGAATTAAGTGTTGAATGGTTATTTGAAGAAAATACACTAAATGATCCTTCTTACGATATTCAGAATGTGATTGAATTTGCAAAACAAGGTGCAAATATTGCGTTTACTTAATCAATTAGGAATGCATTCAACAGCTTTTGAACATGGTATTTTAATGCCTGAAGAATATTTGCTTAAGAGGTTTCAGGACTGGATCAGGGTACAATTAGATCTTCCTGGCTGATTAAGCATCCAAATTAGTCCAATTTTTCATTTTACTTCTGAACCAAGTTCTTTGCCTTTTAGCATACTGTCGAGTGCGAATGATTGAATTATTTTTGGCCTCTTCTAATGTTATCTCCTTGTTTATATAATCTAGTAGTTGTTTTCCACCTATTGCCTGAAACCCAGGGAGAGTATTGGACCAGTTAGCGCTGTTGTTTTTTACCTCGTCTAATGCTCCATTCTCTATCATATTTTCAAACCTTTCTGATATCCTCTTATTCAGTTTGTTAATTTCAATGTTCATTAGAAATGAATTTTGCGGCTTAAAGTTTATTAAAGGTTTTGACGTCTTTTTATGCCATTCAGACAAACCCATACCGGTTTGAGTCAGAACTTCTAATGCTCTAAGAACCCTTACTGGGTTTTGTTTATCGATCTTCATATAAGTTTCGGGGTCATGGGTTTTTAACCATTTTAATAGATTTTCAATTCCATCAGACAAATACCATGAATTTATGTCCTGACGAATTGTATCGTTTATCTTGGGGATGTCTGTCAGTCCATTGATTAGCGATGTAAAGTACAGTCCAGTGCCACCAACAATTATTATTGGTGTTCCTTTATGTTTACTTAAAATTTCGTTTACATCACGAAGCCAATTCCCAACAGAATAACGATCATATATTGATACTGTTCCATATAAATAATGTCGAATTTGATATTCGTCTATTTTAGTTGGTCTGGCTGTTAGAACTCTCCATTTATCATATATTTGAAGTGCGTCTGCGTTAACTATAATCCCGTTGAATTCTTTTGCCAACTTCAAGGCTAAATTTGATTTACCAGATGCTGTTGGTCCACATAATAAAATAGGGAACTGTTTTTCGATGTTATTCATCTTGTTTTTTATAAATAAGATTAATAAATATTTTGTGAAAATTCATAATGATATCCTTAATTAATTAATTGCATTTTGACAAATAAATTCAATTTAAGACAAATGTTTATTGTATAATTTTCCTTATTTGATAAGAGATACAAGAGTTCTTATTTAAAGAGGCTGCAAATGCTGGAAATATCATCCGCTGAAAAAATAAAAAAATACAAGCGAGTGATGCTAAAAATTTCTGGAGAAGCTTTAATGGGCGATCAGGGCTACGGATTACATCCCCCAACAGTAGAACGAATAGCGGCAGAAATAAAGAAAGTTCACGGGCTTGGAACCGAGATTTGCATGGTGATTGGGGGTGGTAATATCTTAGAGGTGTTCAGGCTGAGCATGCGGGCATTGATCGGGCACAAGGTGATTACATGGGCATGCTTGCTACAGTTATGAATGCGTTAGCTATGCAAAGCGCATTAGAGGCCCTAGATATTAACACAAGAGTAATTTCAGCAATACCGATGGATCAGGTGTGCGAACCTTATATTAGACGTCGTGCTGTTCGTCATTTGGAAAAAAAACGTGTTGTCATTTTTGCTGCTGGAACGGGCAATCCATATTTTACAACTGATACAGCTGCTACTTTGCGAGCTTCTGAAATGGACTGCGAAGCTATCTTTAAAGGTACAAAAGTTAATGGTGTTTATGATAAAGACCCAGTACTTCATGAAGATGCAAAAAGATTTGAATCGACAACTTATGATGAGGTTTTGCAAAAAAACCTGAAAGTTATGGATGCATCGGCAATTGCTTTAGCTCGAGATAACAATTTGCCAATTATAGTTTTTTCTTTAAATGAACCTGGTGGTCTCGCTTGTATATTACGAGGTGAGGGCACCTATACCTTGGTTAATTGACTAAAATTAATTATTATTTATTAGAAATGGAGTTGTGATGTCTGATGAAAGTCTGGAAATTGATTTAGAAGATTTGGAAAGACGCATGGATGGGGCTTTGTCTGCATTAAAAAATGAATTTTTATCGTTAAGAACTGGCCGTGCGTCATCTTCTATGCTGGATCCAATAAATATGGATGCGTATGGATCATTAGTACCATTAAGCCAGTGTGGAACTATTAATGTTCCAGATCCAAGAATGATTACAGTAAATATTTGGGATAAATCTCTCGTAAGCGCTGCAGAGAAGGCTATTAGAGATTCAGGCCTTGGAATAAATCCTGTAATTGATGGTACAATAATTCGACTTCCTATTCCTGAACTTAATGAAGAGCGAAGAAGGGATCTAACAAAGTTAGCCGCAAATTATGCGGAGAATGCAAAAGTCGCAGTTAGAAATGTTAGACGTGATGGGATGGATCAAATAAAGAGAGCAAAAATCTCTGGAATGGGTGAGGACGATCAAAAAATTTGGTCTGAAGAAATACAAGATACGACAAATTCTGGAATTACAAAAATTGATGATGCTTTAGAAATAAAGCAATCAGAAATAATGCAAGTTTAAACTTGTATACCCTTAATAGTGAGTGAAAAATTGCTTAAAAACTTAAAGTTTAGTGATCTGTATATGCGTTTGATATCAGCTATTATTATGATTATTGTAGCTTCTTTATGTATATCCCTTGGAAACTTTTCTTACTCGCTGCTTTTACTATTTTTATCTGCTGTTATTTTCTACGAAACAAATATTTTATTAGGTTCTGGTGAAAGAATTTTGAATGTAATATTTTTAATTGTTTCAGTAATTATTTGTTTTGGTGCATTTCTTTTTTATGATTTTGTTTGGGAGTATGTTTTATTAATAATACCGGTGATAGTTCTTAGTTTTTATAGTGCTACTAACAGAACATTGAGCTTTTTTACTGGTATTATAGTAATTTCAGCTTTGATGACTTACTTTGAGCTAAAGGTGCATTTTGGCAATTATGTTATTTTTTGGTTAATTTCCTGTGTTGCAGCATCTGATATGGCGGGTTATTTTTTTGGACGTTTGATTGGTGGTCCAAAGATTTGGATTTTGATTAGTCCGAATAAAACATGGTCAGGTACTATAGCAGGTTGGGTTGCCGCATCTTTTGTTGGTTTTATATTTATGATTGGTAATTCATTGAATTTACAAATCGTTTTATTAAGCTTTATTGTTGCTATTTTTGCTCAAGCAGGAGATTTTTATGAAAGTTGGCTGAAAAGACGAGTTGGTAAAAAAGATAGTTCAAAGTTAATCCCAGGACATGGAGGGTTTTTGGACCGTTTTGATGGGTTGATTGGCGGTGCAATAGCAGTAAAATTATATTTATTTTTTACTGGATCATTAATTTTGGTGTTTTAATGGGTAGACGTGAAATTTCAATTTTTGGATCTACTGGTTCCATAGGCAGCACTACTGTAAAGTTGTTATTACAGCAGGGTGGGAGTGAGCACTACGATGTTAAAGTTTTAACTGGTGGGAATAATATTAAACTATTAGCTGATCAGGCAATAAAATTACCTGCTGGTCGGGTCCTAACTGCTTATGATGAGAAATTAGAGGAATTACAGTTTTATTTAAAAGGATCTGGGATTGAAGTTGCAGCAGGTGAAGAAGCACTTTTAGACGCTTCTAATATTTATTCTGATTGGGCTATGTCATCGATTGTAGGTGCTGCGGGTATAAAAGTTGGAATAAATAGTGCTAAACACGGTGGAACTATTGCGTTAGCAAATAAAGAAACGATGGTTTGTGCAGGGAATATTATTAATAATGTATGCCAAGGAGCATAATACAACAATTATCCCAGTAGATAGTGAGCATTCAGCTATTTTTCAATGTTGCCGTGGAGAGAAGAAAGATGAAATTGAAAGTATTACTTTAACTGCATCGGGAGGTCCATTTAGGGATTGGCCAATTGATAAATTAAAAGATGTAAGTGCTAAAATGCATTAAATCATCCTAATTGGTCAATGGGAAAAAAGATATCAATTGATTCAGCTACAATGATGAATAAAGGTTTAGAAGTGATCGAGGCCAATGTATTGTTTGGTCTTGAAGGGCAAAAGATTAATGTGTTGATCCATCCGCAATCCATCGTTCATGCATTTGTCAATTTTAATGATGGCTCTACGATTGCTCAAATGAGCCGTCCAGATATGATTTCTGCTATAGGGTTCGCCCTCAATTATCCTGACCGATCTTATATAAATGTAGAAAGAATGGATCTAATAAAGACAGGGAGTTTAACTTTTGAAGAAATGGATTTTGAACGTTGGCCTGCTTTGCGTTTGGCTTACGATATAATTAATTTACAAAGTTCTTCTGGTGCGGCTTACAATGCATCCAAAGAAGAGGCCCTGACTGCATTTATCGAAAATGAAATAGGTTTTTTAGACATGTATAAATGTGTGCATTATGTTATTAATTATTTAAAAGGTGGGGGGTATTTTAAAAATAAATCCTTAGGATTGTCTGAGATATTTGAGGTGGATAGTCTTGCAAGAAAATTAACCAAAAAATATATAACCAACAAAAGTATTTAGAAGAAGTTTTATACATGTCTGATAGTTTTAATTTTTTAGCAGCTGGTTCTTTCAACCTGCTTTCATTTATTGTTGCACTTAGTGTTATTGTTTTTATCCATGAATTTGGCCACTATATTGTTGGACGTTGGTGTGGAATAAAAGCTGAGGTGTTTTCCATTGGTTTTGGCCCTGTTATTTTTTCTACCACTGATAAACATGGAACGCAGTGGCAAATTGCTTTATTACCCCTTGGTGGGTTTGTTAAGTTTTTAAAAGAAAACGAGAGTTCAAAATTAGTTAAAAGCCCAGCAAATAATGGGATCAATAATGACAACACATTTGATGGTGCATCACTTTTATCACGATCATTAACTGTTTTAGCAGGCCCAGTTGCAAACTTTATATTGAGCTTTTGTATTTTAATATCTTTTATTATTATTAATGGAGTACCTGCTCATCAGGTTATAATCGATAAAGTTTTTGCTTATCCGTTTATGAATCAAAAATTATTATCTGGTGATCGCATAGTTTCTTTAGATGGTTTGGAGACACCAACTGCAGCATCTTTCTATGATCTGGCTGGAAAATATAAATTTAATAAAAATGTTGATTACTTAATAGAACGTGATGGGACAATCAAAGAAATAACAGGTCCTCATCCTTTTCCTGCGATTGTAGGCTCTGTTGCATTGCAATCGGCTGCTTTCGAAGCTGGCTTAAAATCGGGTGATTTAATATTGTCAGCTAACGCAAATGACATTTTTAATTTCACTCAATTACAACAAATTGTAAAAGAAACATCAGCATACCCAATAAATCTGGAGGTTTGGCGAGATGGGCAGGTTTACAATATTTTAGTCACTCCAAGAATTATTGACTATCCAAAAAAAGGTGGTGGGTTTGTTAAACGGAAGTTAATTGGAATAACAAGTGGCACATTTTTTGAAATACAAAGAGTTAAAATAAATTTATTTGAAGCTTCTAAGTTCTCTGTACAGCAGATTCTGTCAATTATTCTTAGTTCGTTGGATGGTATTAAAAACATTTTGATTGGTGCCATTTCTACTTGTAATTTACAGGGCCCCATTGGCATTGCCTCAACTGCTGGTGACGCTGCACAACAAGGAATCGGTACTTTTCTAAGAATAATCGCAGTGTTGAGTACTGCAATTGGTATGTTGAACTTATTCCCAATTCCAATGCTGGATGGGGGGCATTTAGTGTTTTACGGTTTTGAGGCTGTTACAAAAAAACCGCCATCCGAAAAAATAATGAAAACTATGACATTGATTGGAATTTTTATTTTACTGTCGTTAATGATAATCGCCATATCAAGTGATTTATTTTGTCCCTAATTATATGAATTTTTCAAGACTTCGTTTTTTGACAAAGGTTAATTAAAATAGTAGCTATTAACTTTAATTTATGTTTCACTTACCTCGATTTAATAAGGGATTATGCATGCTTCGTTTGAGAAAAATAATAGCCATTTGTAGTTTAATTGTAATTTCTAATTTTTTTTTAACGAGCTATGATGTTAAAGCGGACACATCATTTACTTCTATAGAAGTAAATGGAAACTATCGGATAGAGACTGCTACAATTCTATCTGTTGCTGATACACCCTTAAATGTTCCTTTATCAGATTCTGATGTGAACGGTTCTCTTCAGCGGCTAATGTCAAGTAAACTGTTTGAAAAAGTCGAGTTTGAAATTGATAATTCGGTACTAAAGATAGCTGTTAAAGAGTTTCCAACCATTAATGAAATTTCAATCGAAGGGAATAAACAATTAACTGATGAGCAGTTAATAAAATTAATTTCTTCAAAACCATTAAAAGTTTATAGTACGGCTTTGGCGACGTCTGACGCAGAAAAATTAGCTAATGCCTATAGTAGTGTAGGCAGAATAACTGCAGAAGTTAAACCTTTTATAATAAGACGATCAGATAATCGGATCGATTTAGTGTTTGAAGTATTTGAAGGTCAGGTTATTGAAGTTACTCGTTTGAGTTTTATTGGGAATCGAAATTTTTCTGATAGGCGTTTAAGAAGGGTATTGCAAACAAAGCAGGCTGGTTTGCTTCGTAAATTTAGGAGTAATGATACTTTTGCTGAAGATAGAATAGAATTAGACAAACAATTATTAAGAGATTTCTATTCATTGCGGGGTTATATCGATTTTAAGGTCCTTTCAGCTACTTCTGTCTTAACCCGACAAAGGGACGGGTTTTTTGTGACTTTTAAGCTAGATGAGGGTTTTTCTTATGCTTTAGGGGATATTTCAGTGTCTTCTAATCTACCTGGTATCAAACTCTGAGGGTTTTTCTGAAATCATTAATTTAAAGTCAGGAGCTACTTTCTCCCCTATTCATATTGATAAGGCTATTTCGCGTGCTGAGAAGCTAGCAAGTGATAAAGGTTTTAATTTCATTAGGGTGGATCCAATAGTTGATAGAAACGATGCAACGCGAACTTTAGATGTTACTTTTAATCTTGTTCGTGGGCCAAGAATTTTCGTTGAACGCATTGATATTTCAGGTAACAGCACAACAATTGACCGCGTTATTCGACAGCAATTTGATACAGTGGAAGGGGATCCATTTAATCCCAGACATATTCGAGAAGCATCTGCAAGGATAAATGCTTTACGGTTTTTTGAACCAATCTCTATCAATTCAAAGCCGGGCTCTGAAGATAATAATATAATAATTGATCTAAAAGTAAAAGAAGTACCAACTGGTAGTCTTACTTTTGGCGCTTCTTATGGTCAGGCAGCTGGTTTTGGAGGTAATATAAAAATAGAACAGAGAAATTTATTAGGCCGTGGTCAACGTCTTTCTTTATCTCTTGATACTGCAACGAATACTAAAACATATAGTATTAACTTTGGAGAGCCAAAATTTTTGGGGCGCGATTTGATTTTTGGCATTAATATGTACAATACGATTACCAATAATCAGTTTTCAGCTTATAATACTAATTCTTACGGAGTTAGTCCTTCTATAGCATTTCCTGTAAGTAAATATGGAAATACTTCGTTGTTTTATTCTTTTGGAGGGAAAGGTTTAGTAAACTTAACCTCTGCGTCTTCACAAATTTTGCAGGATGAAACTTCTGCCAGATCTTCATCAAATATTGGTGCTACTTATGGGTTTGATACACGTAAAACTGGATTTAATCCAGACGCAGGTATTAATTTTACTGCAAGCCAAGAATTTGCTGGCTTAGGGGGTGGTAATCAGTACCTAAAGACGAACGCATTACTGGGTGGGCAAACAGAACTATTTAATGGAAATCTAGGGTTAATGGGAGAAATTGAAGCAGGTCGTCTTCAATCTTTTTCTGGAGCGAGTAGAGTTCTCGATAGGTTTTTTGCAAGCGGCGGGGTTATTAGAGGATTTGAACACCATGGAATTGGCCCAAGGGATATAAATGCCACAAATAAAGATGCTTTAGGTGGGAATTTATTTGCTGCAGCTCGATTTGAAGCAAAGTTTCCAATAGGTTTCTTAGAGTCCTACGGTATGAGTGGTGGCTCATTTTATGACATTGGATCGGTTTGGAAATTGGATAACACAGCAGGAACTTCTGGGACAGTCGATGATGGTTTCAGCCTGCGCTCTTCCGTAGGTCTATCTTTGTTCTGGAAAACAGTCATAGGGCCTTTAAGAATAAATTATTCAAAGGCGTTGGCTAAAAAGTCATATGATAAAGTTCAAATTTTGGAACTAACTGTTTCAACTCAGTTTTGATTGGAATACTTGTGTCTGTATTAACAAGATTTTTCATATTGTTATCGATGATATTGGGCTTATCAACATTACCGTCATTTTCTGATTCAAATAATAATGTGGTGATAGCAACTCTTGATCAGGAAAGACTTTTCAGAAGCTCCTTATTTGGCCAACGAGTATTTAAAGAGGTAAGTGATGAAAGTGATATTTTACTTGCGCAGGAGCTTTTACTACAATCGCAATTAGAAACTGAAGAACGCTTATTGACTGCGGAAAGAAAAAAGATAGACACCGAAAAATTCAAAAACTTGCTTCTGCGTTTGATAAAAAGGTACAAAAAATTAGAGCTGAAACAACAGAAAATAGAATGAAACTTGGCGAATACTCTGAAAGTGAACAAAATAGATTTTTTAAGATTATACTTCCAGTTTTAGTACAACTGTCGGATGAATTTGGTATCTACAACTTTATTAGATCATCGAATGGCTATTTTATCACTCAAAGATATTACTGACGCTGCAATTGAAAGAGTAGATAAAATTATTGGAGATGGAAAAGAAATGACTGAAGATTAAAAAATAGTTATTACTGATTATTTATATTCAAAATTGGACTTTTATTGAGCTAAAGGAATTAAGATGGATGCTACATTAACTACAAAATCGGATATTGAGGATATTCAAAGACGAATACCTCATAGGTATCCTTTCCTTTTTATTGATTTAGTTAAAAACATTGAACTAAATAAAAGTGCAGTTGGTGTGAAGAATGTTACATTTAATGAACCCCATTTCCAGGGACATTTCCCAAAAAAACCAATAATGCCTGGTGTCACTATTGTTGAAGCAATGGCGCAAACCTCGGCTGTTCTTGTTTCTCATTCGTTGGGCACTTTAGATGAAGAGTTATTAGTATATTTCATGACATTGGATAATTGTCGGTTCCGAAAAATTGTTTGTCCTGGGGACGTTTTGGAGCTTCATGTTAATGTTCTAAGGAAAGGTTCAAGAATTTGGAAATTTGAAGGAAAAGCTATAGTTAGTGGAAAAATTGTGGCTGAGGCTATTTTTTCGGCAATGTTAGAAAAAACTTAAGGTGATTGATAGATAATGAGTATTCATGACACTGCAAAGATACACTCTTCTGCAATTATTAATAGCGGCGCAGTAGTGGGACCAAATTGTGAAATCGGCCCATTTTCTGTAATTGGAAATGAAGTAGTATTAAAAAATAATGTTATTATAAAATCACATGTTGTAATTTCTGGTATGACTACAATTGATGAAGAAACATCAATTTTTCCTTTTGCCTCAATTGGTGAAATTCCACAAGATTTGAAATACAATGGTGAAAAGACTAGTTTAATCATAGGTAAGAGAAATAAAATTCGTGAAAATGTTACTATGAACCCAGGAACAAGAGGTGGTGGTGGAGTAACAACTGTTGGAGATGATTGCTTGTTTATGACTGGTGCTCACGTCGGACATGACGTAAAATTAGGCAATAGAATAGTAATAGCTAATCAGTCCGCACTAGCGGGGCATTGCGTCATTGATGACGACGTTATTATTGGTGGCTTATCAGGTGTACATCAGTTTGTTCGCATAGGTAAGGGGGCCATTATAGGGGCATTATCGATGGTTACAAATGATGTTGTCCCTTATGGTATGGTTGCTGGTGAACGTGGCAGTTTAAGAGGGTTAAATATTATTGGTTTGAAGAGAAAGGGTATTTCTAAATCAGAAATTTCAGAAATTAAAATATATTTTAATAAGTTCTTTATGCTTATTCATTATGAGAATGTCTTGAATAGTAATGTCCTTAATATCACGGTATCGGAAATTAATGATATGGTGGAGTTTGTACTTTCACAAACAAATCGTTCTTTTTTAACTATGGAAAAATCTAATTGAATAAAAATAATAGTAAAATAGCAATTATTTCTGGGTCAGGTTTATTACCTATGATCTTATCTCAAAAAATGCTGAAAGAGCATATAGAACATTGCATAGTTTATTTTACTAGTTTTCCACCAGAGTGGGTGTCGAGAGAATCAAGTGTAATAAAAGCAAATTTTGAGCGAATAGGTGAGTTGTTTAATCAACTAAGATTGAACAAAGTTGATAAAATTGTATTTGCAGGTGCTCTTGATAGGCCAATTTTGAAATTAGAAACTGCAGATGATAAGTTTTTGTCATTAGCTAAAGTGATTTTACCAGCAATGAATGGTGGCGATGATCAAATATTGAGCCTTGTAGTAAAAATCTTCCAAGATGAAGGATTTGAAGTTCTCGCATCGGAAAAAATTGAACCTGCCCTTTTGGTTTCTGCTGACGTCCTTACTGATAGAAAGCCAACGAGTCAGGATTTTGATGATATTGATCGGGCAAAATCAATAGTGAATGCCATCGGTTTAGTAGATGTTGGTCAAGCTTCAGTTGTATCCTGCGGTCTGTGTTTAGGAGTTGAAACAGCCCAAGGGACCCAACAGATGTTAAACTTTGTCAAGCAGACTTTAAATGGGCGACAAATAGATGATCAGTTTTCGAGTGGCGTTTTATTTAAGGGACCAAAACCCAATCAAAGTCTTTTAGTTGATTTCCCAACAATTGGTCCAGAAACTATATTACAGTTATCTGAGGCTAAACTAAATGGTGTAGCAATTAGTGAAAATGGTGTTTTTATTCTTGATCTCGATAAAACGATATCACTTGCAAATAAGCATGACTTATTTCTCTCAGTTGTCTGATATATATAGTGGATAATAAAATATATATTATAGCAGGTGAAAAATCAGGTGATAAATTAGGTTCTGATTTAATGTTTAATTTAAATTTGATTAACAGTGACTTCGTATTTTGTGGAGTGGGTGGACCATTAATGCAAGCAGAAGGATTGGTCTCTATTTTTCCAATGGAAGAATTATCTTTAATGGGTATTTTTGAAATCTTACCTAAATTACCGCGATTATTTCATTTACGTGATACTGTGGTGAAGAATATACTCTCATCAGAGGTTAGCTGCCTAATAACCATCGATAGTCCCGAATTTTCATTCAGTGTTTCAAGAAAAGTAAAAAAATCTCAACCTAATTTAAAAATTATTCATTATGTTGCACCTTCATTGTGGGCGTGGAGGCCAAAGAGAGGGTATAAAATTGCAAAGTTTATTGATCATATTCTTGCTTTATTTCCGTTTGAACCAAAGATTATGCAAGAGTTTGGGATCTCTTGTGATTTTGTTGGTCACCCAATCTCTTTAGACTCCATATTTAATGAAAATGAATTATCTATAATACGTAATAAACTAAATATTGAGGATGATGAATTGTTACTTGTGGTTTTGCCTGGCTCAAGAGTTAGTGAAATTAAACGCTTATTACCTATTTTTTTGAAATCTTTGGAAATACTAAATACAAAGATCACGAATATAAAAATTATACTTCCGGCTATAGGATCTACTGTTCATCTTATAGAGAAATATTTAGAGTCATCACTTATCGGTATTGAAGTATTTTCTGAAAATGACTTGACTGCTGAGGAATTTGAAACACTTAAATTTGAGCTTTTTTGTGTTGCTAAATCTCCTGCTGCTGGAGTACCACCACCTGAACTTGCTGCAGCTAAAACTAATGAAGTAATTAGAAATAATTTCTTTTCTAGAATTATTTTGAAATTTTTATTAAAAATTGATTCTATCTCTCTTGTGAATATTATTTGTAAATGAAAAAATTTACCTAAACTGAGTTATAAAAAGAATGTAAGCCAATATTAATTGCAGACGCTCTTATTAATTTGATTGAAGATGATAATCTTGCCTCTAATCAAAGATCTGGTTTAATGGAGGTAATTAGAATTTTAGGAGGTGAAACAACTCATGTGTCAAATCGAGCGGCTCACTCAATAAATAAATTCTTAAAAATTAACCTTTGACGTATTCCTTTTTTGCAATGTAGTCTTATTTTAAAGCACTGGAAAAAAATTAGAATAGATATCTTAACAGGCGTTATTTTATGTTTTTAAAAAACAATACTAAAATAGTAATTAATTAATAAAAAATCTGGAATTGAAGTTGCAAACCTTTATCAAGAATTACCTAGTGAGTTCAAAAAACTTATTACAGGTATTGCTGGTTGCAGTCCCTATCTAAAAGACCTGCTAATCAAATATAGAAACTGGTTGTTTGAAAGATTATCTAACGACCCAAGTTCCATTATAGATGAACTAAATAATGATTTAATCCTTTCCAAGGATCTATTTAAATCACTTCGAATTGCCAAATCAAAAATGGCTCTTTGGACAGCATTATGTGATTTGGGGGGGTATTGGGATTTGGATGAAGTCACCTATAATTTAACTAAATTTGCAGATTTGGCTGTTAAGCACTGTATGGATTATGAGTTTAAAAGATCACTTAAATTTAAAAAATTGAAAATTCAATCTGCTAAATTAAATGACTCTGGTTGGGTGGCTATTGCAATGGGTAAAATGGGGGCTTTTGAATTAAATTATTCATCTGATATTGATTTAATTTTTTTATTTGATGAGACGGTTTTTGCCCCTGAAGAGTTTGAAGATGTAAGGATGGTTTTTATTCGAATGACGAGATTAATCAATAAAACATTAAACGAAACTTCTAGCTCAGGTTATGTGTTTAGAACTGACTTTAGACTACGGCCAAATCCTAGTGTCACACCAATTTGTTTATCCATGGATTCAGCTATGCGGTATTATGAAAGTTCGGGTAGAGCCTGGGAGAGAGCAGCTTTTATTAAAGCTCGAGCCTGTGCTGGTGATATAAACGCAGGAGAGGTTTTTTTAAAAAAACTCCGACCATTTGTTTGGAGAAAACATTTAGACTTTGCTGCAATTAAAGAAGCTCATGATATTAGATTAAAAATAATAAATGAAAATTTTAGCTGTGAATGATAAGTTTTTTGGACGAAATATAAAATTAAGTGAAGGTGGTATCCGTGATATTGAATTTTTTGCACAGACCAGACAAATCATTGCTGGTGGAAGAGATGATACTTTACGTTCATCAAAAACATGTGCAGCCTTAGCTGACTTAACAAAAAGTGGATGGGTTACAGAAGAGGATCGGGATGTTTTAACAAAAGCTTATAAATATTATCGAATTGTTGAGCATAGACTGCAAATGATCAATGATATTCAAACCCATGATTTACCAATGTCACTTGCTGGCTTGGAACGAGTCGCTTTGTTTATGGGGATAAGTAAGGGTTTGGATTTAAAAAGAGAAATAGAATTTAATTTGGATCGAGTTAGCAGTATTACTAAAAGATTTTTCTCTCCTCAGGTTCATGATCATAGAATTTTGGATGAATACCTTGATATAAGTGATGATTGGTTGAACTATCCAGCATTAAGGTCTGATAAGGCAAAAGAAATTTTTAGAAAGATTAGGCCAGTAATAATTGAGAAAGCAGTCAAGGCAGGTAATCCTGAAATTACATTGACTAGGTTCTCTAAATTTTTGGAAGGTTTACCTTCTGGTGTGCAATTATTTAGTTTGTTTGATACTAATCCAGAATTAATTAACTTGTTATTAGATATATGCACTTCTGGTGAAAAATTATCCAACTATTTGGCGAGAAACTCTAAAGTATTTGATTCTGTTTTAGATGGTAATTTTTTTAAAGAGTTGCAATTCGATCAAAAGTTTAATTTTATGCTGCATGAAAAATTGAAAAATGCTTTTGATTATGAGGATAAGTTAAATTTAGCACGAGCAATACATAATGAATTCCATTTTAGAATTGGCGTTCATTATTTAAGAGGTTTGATAAACTCTGAAGAAGCATCTTGTTGTTATTCGAATTTAGCTAATAGTATTTTAAGCGAGATTTGGTTAATTTGTTGCATCGACTTTTCACTAAAATATGGCTCTTTACCAGGAAATGGAGCCGTAGTTTTGGGAATGGGTTCCCTTGGTGCCCAATCAATGAGTGCTAATTCAGACGTTGATTTAATCTTGATTTATGATGCGCTTAATGAAAACTCATCAACTGGTAATAAGCCTTTGGATACGCCTGTTTATTATTCAAGGCTTACTCAGAAATTTTTAACAGCTATTGCGACTAAGATGCCCGATGGAACAATATACAAAGTAGATATGAGATTGCGCCCATCTGGTAATAAAGGACCTGTTGCAACTTCTTTGAGCTCATTCATGAGATATCAATTAGAGGATGCTTGGATGTGGGAACGTTTAGCGTTTACAAGGGCTAGGGTTGTCTGTGGAGATAGCAACTTACAAAGCGAGTTAGCGTCGTTCCGAAGAACAGTCATCAATCAGGGCATCAACCGAGGTAATATATTTTCTGAAATAGGTTCATTAAGAAAGAAAATTAATAAAAATTTTATTGATACAGACGAATTTCCTTGGGACATAAAAAAAGGTCTTGGAGGAATTTTTGATTTGCAACTCTTAGGTCAAGGTTGTGCATTATCCTTTAATATTAATAGTTATGATACAAAAGTGCATCTTTCCTCTCTTCATAAACTTGCAAATTGGTCAAAGTCTGATGGTGAAAAGATATTAAATTTATACGTATTGATGCTAAAGTTGAGTCAAATTTTTGCCTTAATTGGTGGTTGTAAGGATTTAAATATGCCACTTGCTAAATTTACTCATAATTTAGTGTTGCGTGAAACAAAAATAGACAGCATTGAAACTTTAAAGAATGACTTGGAAGTATCAAGAAAATGGGTAGCTGATATTATTACTAAAAAATTGAAATAAAAACAGATAGGTCGTGAAGAATGAACAAAGGTAAATTAGCAGAGGATCCACGTGGATTGTTGTTTGAGGCTTATAGAATTACTGGGATTACTTTGCCAGAATGTAGGTCAATTTTTTTAGATTGGGCTTTGGGATTGGATATGAGTATTGATCAGATAGGAGCAATTAAATCTGCATTGAAGGAATACCAGAAAAACAATCCCAATCATCCTATGACAAAAGTATTATTGGAAGGGTTGGAAATTCAAAATAAGCCTACAAAGAGACGAGGAGGGTGGTCCGCTAGGCGAAACTAGTTAAGCGAAATTATTTTTATCCCACTCTTTCAAGGCTCCAGATTTTTTTAAAGTTAAATATAATGGGTCTAAAAACTCTTTATAGTTTTCCCAACCACCAACAGAAGTGCGATATAATCCTTCACGAACTTGAGCAACACTGGCCGTTTTCACGGCTCTTGTGTTTTTTTCAAACTTCATCACTTCAGGTTCCCAGTTCAATTTGCAATATTTTAGTAATAAGCGTGTCTCAGTTTCTTGATTTAATGTAAGTGAATCGTAATCACATGCGTATATTTGATTGGGAAATATCATATGCCAAAATTCCATTAAATTACGCTTAAAAAGATATTTACTACACTATTAGATTGTAGGCATAAGCATTGCCAGTTGCTATGAAATAATTTCTGTAATTTGAAAGACAAGTATCCATTGGATTTCGTATTAAATGTATTATTTTGGCCTTTGGATAAAGTATTTTTATTAGGTCCAATCCATTTAAAGTTAACTGGTAGCTTATCGGTTACAAACTTTGTACCTTGAGCAAAACTTCCCAAGACTTTTGAATATTCCGCACGTGCACAAATAAGTTCAGTTTTAGTCCATTTAATATTTGTTTTTAAATTCTCTAAGCCTAGTTTGTTTATATTTGGCAATTCACCAGCTCCAGTTACCGTAGAGTGTGATGATAAAATTTGCTCAACGAGAGTTGTGCCTGAACGATTCATACCTACTATAAAAATTGGATTTACATTTTGGTGATTGGTATCAATGTATATTTTTTCTTCTTTGTTTGAGTATATGGTTTTAATTCTTTCAATAGACTCTTTGGAAAGTTTTAATTTAAGCTTTTCAAGAAGTATTGCTATATTTCCAATTTCGTAAGCTTTGAAAGCGTCATCGTATTCCTGAATATCATGTAAACTTTTCCCTAAGGCAAAGCCCAAGTGGATTTTATCATAAACACTTGAATTTTTTATCAGTACCTAATTCATTATTAATTAAAGTTATCGCATCAGATTTTTTAAATTTATATATTAAGGATAAACTCCTATAAGCTTCACTCAGAGTTGGATCTTCCTTGATGGATTCCAAAATCAATTTTATTGCACTTTTGATGTCGCCATCATTACTTTTTAAAACACCTAATCTATGTTTTGCGTCAATAGGATAATTATCTAAACTTATTCCTTTAGTTAGTTTTTTGATGGCTTGCTTCAATTTGCCAGAATCACTAAGAGCATATCCAAAGTTGATTAAGAGATCAGTGTCATTTGGATTTATTTTCAAACCTGATTCAAATATTTTTATTGCCTCATCTTTAAGATTTAATTTATTCAATAAGACACCCAGTGAATTGAAAGCATTGAGGTAATTTGGAGATAGCTCAATAGCTTTTTCAAATGCTTTGCGAGCGGAATCATATAAAAATTTTTGATCTCTTGCATTTCCAAGTGAATTCCAAGCCATAGGGTTTTTGGGATTTCCTTTTAATGCTTGTTCAAGTTGGTTAATTGCTTCGTCAGTCTTCCCAAGTAATAGTAAAGCTGATCCTAAATTACCTCTCGCTTCATTATAATATTTGTTTAAGCGCAAAGCAGTTTTAAAATAAGAAATTGCCTTATCTGGTTTTTGAAGATTCACATACGATATGCCAATAATATTGTGAATTACAGGATGATTTGGGTCTTTTATTATTAGGTTTTGTGAGAAATTAATTGCAGTTTGGAAATTACCATTTTGTAGTGCATTTACTGCATCGTTTAACTCTTTTTGTTTTATGCCTGGTGTTCCATGTGAACTCTTTTTTTGAATCTTACTTAATCCTATTTTTGCTGCAGAGTGTTTTGGAAATTTATTCAAAATTTGGGTATAAAAATTTGCAGCTAAAAGTAAATTATTAGCTTTGATGGCTTTTTTTGCCTCTAAGATTAATTCTTTTGGTGTCATTGTCTCTATTTATTATTTATATTTTGGTTAAAGGGCAAACTATTAGATGGCAAGGTATGTATTTAAGTTTTGAATTTTGCTGTGTTTCTGTTGACAATTCTTTTTAGCGATAGCATAAGCTGATCTTTGTTATACACGAAGCATGCTCGTAAGAGAGCACGCAGTTTTAGGCGCTGATTACAGCTAAACATCCAAAGTGAGGCCGACAAACGCGGAAAGATAAGGAAATCGCTATGTTTGCGGTCTTAAAAACTGGTGGTAAGCAGTATAAAGTTACTTCTGGAGATGTTCTTAAAGTAGAAAAATTAGCCGCAGATGCTGGCCAAGTTGTTCAATTTAACGATATTCTTATGATAACAGGATCAAAAACCACTGTAGGGTCGCCTTTAATTAAAGGCGCTGCAGTGCAAGCAGAAGTGTTAGCTCAAATACGGGGTGAAAAAGTTATTAACTTTGTTAAGCGTCGTAGGAAGCACGGTTCTCAAAGAACAAAAGGGCATCGACAATATTTGACAGTTTTACGGGTGACGGAAATATTAGAAACTGGTGCTGAAAAGTCTGGCGTCATCACTGCATTAAATGGTGCTGGATTTGTTTCGTCAGTACCAAGAGTCAAGATAAACATCATCAGTCGTCTAAGGCTTCTTCTAGCGTGGTAGAGCCAGCAGCAGTGGCTAAGAAGCCAGCAGCAGTGGCTAAGAAGCCAGCAGCAGTGGCTAAGAAGCCAGCAGCAGTGGCTAAGAAGCCAGCAGCAGTGGCTAAGAAGCCAGCAGCAGTGGCTAAGAAGCCAGCAGCAGTGGCTAAGAAGCCAGCAGCAGTGGCTAAGAAGCCAGCAGCAGTGGCTAAGAAGCCAGCAGCAGTGGCTAAGAAGCCAGCAGCAGTGGCTAAGAAGCCAGCAGCAGTGGCTAGAAGTAAAGAAATACGGTGGCGAGGCAGTTATCCCTGGAAATATTATTTGTAGACAGCGTGGGAATACCTGGTGGCCAGGTGTTGGCGTGGGGCAAGGTAAAGATCATACTATCTTTGCTGTTAATGAAGGCTCAGTAAAATTCAAAAAAGGTTTTAAAGGTAGAACATTTATTTCTGTGGTCCCAATGTTGGCAGCGGCAGAATAAAGGTTTTTTTTTACTAAACTGAGCGAACTTTCTGTATTGTTACTTTTTAGTAATGATACGTGTTTTATTAAATATTTTGATCTTTTAGTGATAGAATGTGGTTTGTATATTATGTAAGCGGAGGTTTGCATTATGTTATCAGTAATTATATCATTTGCATTATTCGCTCTTTCTCAGGTAGGAACACCTGGTCCTGCAAATATGATCTTACTTACGACTGGTGCGAGATATGGCTTAAAGCGTGCTTTACCTTTTGTTTTCGGTGTTATTTTGGGAAAACAAATTATTATTTGGCCTATAGGTTTTGGTCTAATTGGCTTTGTTGCAAATGTTCCAATAATATTCACAGTTCTTAAGGTATTATCGGCACTCTACATTATTTGGTTATCCTACAAGATAGCCAATTTGAGAATATCTGTTAAAGATTTACCCAAAAGTCCACCTGGTTTTTTTTCTGGTTTAATAGTTCATCCCTTAAATCCAAAGGCTTGGGGAATGATCATTACAGGTTATACAAGTTTTATTTCAAGTGAGATAAAGACTCTACCAGCCATTTTAATTATTTCTTGCACATTAATTGGGATGCAGATTATTCTTCATCCTCTCTGGTGTTGGGGTGGCCAAAGGTTGGCTTTATTAGTTAAAGGTAGAAGTTATGAAAAATATTTAATGTGGTCCCTTGCATTGCTAACCTTAATATCGGTTTTTAATGTTTATTGCCGCTTTTAAAAACTCAGAAGGTAACTATGAAATTTCTTGATATTGCAAAAATAAATATTGATTCTGGGGATGGTGGTAATGGCTGCGTTAGTTTTAGGAGAGAAAGATATATAGAATTTGGTGGTCCTGATGGTGGAGATGGGGGTAACGGTGGCCATGTCTGGGTAGAGGCAGTCAATGGATTAAACACATTTATCGACTTTCGTTACCAGCAGCATTTTTTTGCTAATAATGGTACTGGAGGAATGGGCAAGCAGCGATCTGGAAAAAATGGTGATGATATAACATTAAAAGTACCCATTGGTACTGAGGTTTTGGATGAAGATGATAATGTTATTGCCGATATGGTTGAAGTTGGACAAAAAACATTATTATTAGCTGGGGGAAGTGGAGGATTTGGCAATCTAGCTTTTAAATCTTCTACTAACAGAGCACCGCGTAGAGCTAATCCAGGGATTTCTGGGCTAGAAATTATTATAATTCTAAAACTTAAACTGATTGCTGATGTTGGACTCTTAGGATTACCAAATGCTGGAAAGTCAACTTTTCTAGCATCTACATCAAATGCAAAACCAAAGATTGCAGATTATCCCTTTACAACTTTGTACCCAAATCTTGGGGTGGTTGAGGTTGACAGCTCAGAGTTTGTGATCGCTGATATCCCTGGATTAATCAAAGGTGCCTCTTCTGGAAAAGGTATTGGAGATAAATTCCTTAGTCATGTTGAGCGTTCGTCAGTATTATTACATATTGTGGACGGAACTTCTTCAAATATTATCGAAGATTATAATGTGGTTTTGGAAGAATTAAAATTATATAGCCCGATCTTGTCGTTAAAACCCAGGTTAACAGTTTTAAATAAAGTTGACGCTTTAAGTTCTGATGAAATAAAAGAAAAAGTCAAAGCCTTATCTGACGAAATTGGTGTTAACGTTTTATGTATGTCTGGTGTTTCAAAAAAAGGTATAACTGCAGTGCAAAATACACTGGCCTAGCTATTGATAATAATAATAATAATTACTTAGATTACGAGGAAAATAAATCTGTTAACGAGTTAGACAATGTTAAGTGGGAGCCATGAAACAATTATCTTCTTCAAAACGGTTAATCGTAAAAATTGGATCGTCTTTAATTATAGATAATTCTGTTGGTAAAGTTCGTAAAAGCTGGCTTGAATCTCTTGCTATTGATGTTTTAAGTGCAAAAAAAAGGGGGACTGATGTGGTTTTAGTTTCTTCTGGAGCGATAGCGATCGGAAGAAGTTTGTTAAAGCTAAAAAATACTAATCTGTCATTAGAAGAATCTCAAGCTGCAGCGGCTGTGGGTCAAATTAAATTGTCGCAAGTTTATCAAGAAGCATTAGCTCCTTTAGGTATTATTACTGCTCAAGTATTGTTAACATTAGAAGATAGTGAAAATCGTCGACGTTATTTGAATTCTAGAACAACCTTGAATATGCTGTTATCCTTAGATGTGGTTCCAATCGTAAATGAAAATGATACGGTGGTCACTGATGAAATTAGATTTGGTGACAATGATAGGCTTGCTTCCCAAGTGGCTATAATGGTTGGTGCTGATAATTTAATTTTGTTCTCGGACGTTGATGGTCTATTTACTGCTAACCCACATGATGATGACTCATCAAAACATTTGAATGAGATAAAAGAAATTACCCCACAAATCGAAGCAATGGCTGGTGTTTCAAATTCTACTTTCTCGAAAGGTGGCATGAGAACAAAAATAATTGCTGCTAAATTCAAAAGATGTCTAAATGGTAATCTGTAATGGAAAAGAAAATTATCCATTATCTAATTTGCTGAAGGGTCAAAAACATACGCTATTTCTTGCAAAAAATGATCCCTCAAACTTCAAGAAAAAATTGGATTTCTTCTATGAAAGTAAAAGGGCAGATCAAAATTGATACTGGAGCTGTTGATGCCTTAAAGAACGGAAAATCCTTATTACCTGCGGGTGTTACTGAGGTTTTTGGATCTTTTTCCAGGGGTGATCCTGTTGAAATTATTGTTGAAAATGGGGAAGGTTTTGGAAAAGGTTTGATAAATTATGATAATATAGAAGTTAGTGCAATTATTGGAAAACAATCATCTGAAGTCATAGATATTCTTGGCTATTCTGGTCGCGTTTCTGTAGTGCATAGAGATAATATGGTGTTGTAGTGGATACTTTCAAACAAATTGAAACAATGGGTGTGTTGGCCAAAAAAGCGTCTCGGTTAATGGCTAGCGCCTCGTCAATTTCAAAAGTAAATAGTTTAAATTTTGCTGCTGATGCTATTAATGAAAATCGAGATAAAATCATAATAGCAAATCGCATAGACATGAAGGAGGCAAAGGAAAAGGGCTTATCTTCAGCTTTGTTAGATCGATTGATGATCAATGATACACGTTTAACAGAGTTGGTGAGCAGTATTAGGAATATTGCGAATCAAGATGATCCTATTGGAAAAATTCTCTCTGAGTGGACCCAGCCGTCAGGTCTGAACATAAGACGAGTAGGTACACCTATTGGTGTTATTGGGGTAATTTATGAAAGTAGGCCAAACGTTACTGCAGATGCTGCTGCGTTATGCCTTATGTCGGGAAATTCAGTTATTCTAAGATGTGGATCCGAAAGCTTTAATACGTCCACCGCAATTTGTAACTGCATGACTATTGGTCTTAAAAAGGGCAAGTTATCTTTAGATGCTATACAAATTGTGCCTACAAGAGACAGAAACGCCGTTGATGCAATGTTATCATTATCTAATTATATAGACGTGATTATTCCCAGAGGTGGCAAAGGCCTTGTATCACTTGTGCAAGAAAAAGCGCGTGTACCGGTATTTGCTCACCTGGAAGGTATTTGTCATTTATATGTTGATAAGTCTGCTGATTTAGAAAAATCTCGCTCTGTGCTTATGAACTCGAAACTTCGTAGAGTTGGTATTTGTGGTGCTACTGAATGTTTATTGATCGATCAGGAAATATTTGATGATTTTTCTTTTGTTTTGATTAATGATCTTTTAAGTGAAGGAGTTGAGGTCAGGGGGGACTTATCAGCCCAATCTGTTGATGGGGTCCTCCTTGCTTCAGAAGAAGACTTTGGCCGAGAGTTTCTTGATAAAATAATTGCAGTCAAGGTTGTTGACGGTGTGAAAGGGGCTATTTCACATATTGAAAAATTTGGATCCAATCATACTGAATGTATTATGGCCGAAGATAATGCTTCAGTAGAAGAATTTTTTCAAAGAGTAGATAGTGCCATTTTACTTCATAATGCCTCAACGCAATTTGCAGATGGTGGTGAATTTGGCATGGGCGCAGAAATTGGAATTGCAACTGGTAAACTTCATGCTAGGGGACCGGTTGGTATTAATCAATTGACAACTTTTAAGTATTTAGTTGTAGGGGATGGAAAGTTCGAAAATAACACTGATTTTAATTTATAAAATTATTTTTTAATTTAATTTAATTTCAAATATAGTTACTTTTTTTAATTCTTATGCTAATTGAATCGTAAAGAACTAACCTACTAGTGCAGATTGAAGGTGATAATGTCTTATACAGTTATGGAGATATCTCAAGCGCTCAATATTCCTTATGAAGGTGATGGAAGAATTAGAATAGTTTCTATTTCATCACCAGAAAATGCGAGACCAGATCAAATGGTAATTGCAACTTCTACAAAATACTTTGGTGAATTAAAAAATACGAAGGCATTGGTTGCTTTTATGTATAATGGTGCCGATTGGAAGGCGCTTGGATTGAAAGCAGCGTTATTGCCTGATCAACCGAGGTTAAAAATGTCAGAAGTTTTTAACATGTATGATAAAAATGGACAATTAGATCCAATTATTCATGATACTGCTATTATTGACCCTTCAGCAAAAATAGGCGAAAATGTTTCTATAGGTGCTTATTGTATTATTGGGAAAGGTGTTACAATTGGCAAAGGGACTTTTCTTGATACAAACATTTCCATTGCTGATAACTGTTTCATCGGCAACAATTCTTTAATTTTTAGTGGTGTTAAAGTTTCGACTGGTGTCACAATTGGCTCTAATTTTAGATGCAGTTTTAATACTGTAATTGGTTCTGATGGGTTCTCGTTATGTTTCATCAGCTGATGATAATATTAAAGAGATAAAGCGTAGTTTAGGTAAAAGGCGTGGGACTAACCAATCAAAATATTCAAGAATCGCAAGCTTTGGTTCTGTTGATATTGGTGATGATGTTGAAATTGGCAGTAATTGCTCTATCGATAGTGGCACCATAAAGAATACAATTGTTGGCGATGGAACAAAAATAGATAATTTGGTCCATATTGGTCACAATGTCGAAATTGGAGCTGATACATTGCTGTGTGGTCAAGTGGGTATTGCTGGTTCTGCAATCATTGGTAATCGGGTGGTTTTGGCTGGTCAATGTGGTGTTGGAGATCATACGAAAGTTGGCGATGACGTGATTGCGGGTGGTGCAACCAAAATCATTCTGCTAACTATCCTGCGCTAACGGTAGAGTGCGCTCTTAGGAAACCCTGCAATGAAAATGGATGAAAATATTAAAACAAAAATTAATAAGAAGATTACCAAGGTTCATGGAAAAAATTAATCAAAAAAAATTATAAAATTAAGGAATTGAAGCATTTTAAACTTAAACTTTAGAGTAATGAAGCTAAATGACTATACAAGATACAGTAGTTGAAATCTTAGCTGAGAAAGCTCTTTTAAAGCCTGGCGATGTTAAATTGGATTTTTCAATAAGTGATTTAGGTTTGGATAGCCTTGGTATCGTTGAGATTATCTTCGCGTTGGAAGAACAGTTCAATATAGAAATTGATATAAATTTTAATAACGTAAATTCTAGTGATTTTGATATTTCAACAGTTCAGGAAATTATAAAATCTATTGAAAAAATACTTAAAAATAAAAATGGTTGATTATAAATGCCCCGTGTAGTCATTACTGGGAGAGGAACAATAAACTCTCTTGGTCATAGTGTAAAAGAAACAAACTTAGCAATGGTTCTTGGTGAATCTGGTATTAGTAATCTGCAGATTATTGATAGTTCTAAGTTGAATATTAATATCGCTGCACAAGTTAAAGGGTATAATCCTTTAGATTTTTTTCTTAAAAAAGAATTAAATTTTTTAGATCCATTTTCTCAATTTGCTTTAATTTCTGCAAAAGAAGCGTTGAGTGAGTCTGAGCTTATCTTCACTGACGAATTGACTGAGAATACAGGTGTTATTATTGGCACTGCAGGCGGTGGTTTAAACACACAAGAAGATAATTATAGATTAGTATTTCAAGAAAATAAGAATAAGGTTCATCCTTTTATAGTTCCCAAAATGATGCATAATGCAGCTGCTAGTAATGTTGCCAAAGCTTACGGTTTTAAAGGGGTAACTTACTCAATATCAAGCGCTTGCGCCTCTTCAAATCATGCAATTTCTAATGCGTTTCAGTTAATCCGTTCTGGTGGTGCAAAAGTAATGATCGCGGGTGGTTCTGATTCAATGTTAACTTTTGGTGGTATTAAGGCATGGGAAGGCATGAGAATAATGTCTAAAACTGGTTGCCGTCCATTCTGTTTGACAAGAGATGGTTTAGTTCAAGGAGAAGGAAGTGCCGTTTTTGTTTTAGAGGAATTTAATTTTGCAGTTAAGCGTGGAGCAAACATCTTGGCTGAAATAATAGGCTGCTCAATGACGTCAGATGGTCACGATTTGATGTCTCCATCAGTTAGCGGTGTGAAAAGAGCGATTGTTTCCTAAAGACGATAATAAATATGAAGAAACTAGAAAGTCATTATGGAGAGTTTTAAGTGAAAACATATTAAACGGAAACATCACAGAAATTTATAGAGACGACAATGATAACTTTCTTTCGAAGAATAAGTTAAAAGCAGTCGACCCAGACGGTACAGGAGGAGACAATGGTTTTATGAGTAAAATTAGCTTTGTTCCAACAATTAATGGAATTGTTAGAGCTAGAGAGTCATTAAAATCTGATCAAATTACGGGATACATAATTAAAGGTATGTGGATGTGGCTATGTCAAATGCATTTGCATTTGGTGGTTTGAATTCAGTTGTAATCTTGAAGTCCATATAAATATTTTAACAATATTTTTTATATGGAGTTAGCTATCCTTTATTGAGTTGATCTTGAGTTTTGTAATTTGATTTTTTTTACGCTCTATTATCTCTATTCTAAAGCCATAGAAAACAAATACCTGACCAACGCTTGGTATTATTTGTGCTTCATGAATGACCAATCCTGCAATTGTATGCGCTTCACTGTCAGGTAAGTTCCATTCTCGTGCTCTATTTAAGTCGCGGATGGTTGTATTTCCTTCTACTATTAATACGCCATCACTTGGATCTTGTGATGGTTGTTCGGTGATTTTATCATGTTCGTCGTTTATTTCCCCAACTATCTCTTCAATAATATCTTCTAAAGTTATTAAGCCCTGAAGTGCTCCATATTCGTCTACTACTAATGCAAAATGGGCTCGCCTTCTCAAGAATTCTCTCAATTGATCATCTAGTGGTGTTGTTTCTGGAACAAAGTACGGTTTCATAGCTATTTCGAGAACTTTTTCTTCATTAAAATGGGGTTTATTTCCATTTTTCTCTGTATTTACAGTCCTTAATAGTGATTTAGCATGCATGACACCTATTATATTTTCTTGTTCAGATTTATAAATTGGTAATCTGGTGTAACTTGAAGCTAAGCACTGTTCTAGTATTGCCTTTGGAGTGGAATCTGCATCGATCATTTCTATTTCAGATCTATGCAACATTATTTCTTCCACAGTTCGATTGGCTAAGTCTAACGTTGCAAGGAGCCTATCCCTGTCGTCTTTCTCTACAGCGCCTTCAAGGTGACCTAGAGAAATGGCACCTAATATTTCATCTTGAGCTGAATTTGCTTGCTGTAGTGACTTAATATTCTTCCCAAATAAACGAAAAAGAGCTCCAACAATCCACTGAATTCCACTGGTTATTGGACCAAAAACTAAAACTATTGGTCCTATGATTGGAGAGACCCTCGTTGCGGCCATTTCTGGATTACTGATTGCATAAATTTTTGGCATAACTTCAGCAAAGATGACAATGAGAAATGTCATAATCAATGTAGAATAAAAAACTCCACTTTCTCCATAAATTTTTGTTAAGAGGTGGGTGGCAAGAGAAGCTGCTAAAATATTAGCAAAATTGTTTCCAAGTAATATTGCACCAATTAATTTTTCTGTATTTTCTGTTAATTTTAAAGCTCGTGCAGCTGATTTTATTCCTTTATCAGCTTTTGCTCTTAGTTTACTTCTACTTGCGGCAGTTAAAGCCGTTTCGGATCCGGAAAAAAAACCTGATAGAAACAGCAACAAAATTATTACTACTACTGTCAGAATATTTGCTATGCTGAATGTAGATGAGAATTCCATAATAGTATTGTTCACTTTCAGGTTAGGTTTTTTTTATAGTATTTATTAGTATTTATTAGTATTTGATAAACTTTGTTAGATTTAGTTAACTTTGGATTTAAGTAGATACACAATTTATTTTGAATTTGCCAGAGGATGATGGTTTTCGACTAAATCTGTTAAGCGTTTTGTCAGTACATGGGTATATATTTCAGTGCTTGATATGTCGGAGTGTCCTAATAGGGTTTGAATTGATCTTAAATCAGCACCGTTTGCTAAGAGATGAGTCGCAAATGCATGCCTTAGTGTATGAGGTGAGATGAAAGTAGGATTTAAGTTTGCAATTAACGCTATCTCTTTTATCAGTTTGTAAAATCTTATACGAGACAAATGTCCCTTTTTAGAGTTTGATGGGAAAAGGTATCTTTGTTTAGCCTCTGTTTTTCTCTCTCTTGCTTTTGCAGTTTTTTGCCATTCTACTAACCATTTTTTGAGGCTTTTTTGAGCAGTAGATGATAATGGTACCAATCTTTCTTTTCCACCCTTTCCGGTAATATACAACATGTTTGAGTTATTTTTTGCGGCAGTTACAGGTAAAGAAACTAATTCCGACACTCTCATTCCAGTTGCATATAAAACCTCTAATAAACATTGATTTCTGACTTTGTCAGCAAAACTCTTTCCAACATTTTTTGCTGCATTTAACAACGCTTCTACATCATTTTCTGACAGTGTCCCAGGGAGTTTTTTTGGTAATTTAGGTTGATTTGGTAAGTTTGATTACCACTGTATCTTTTCTTCATATGCAAATCTATAAAATCCTTTAATAGCAGAAAGCCTTCGAGCTCTAGTAGATGCAGCTAATCCATTTTGATCTAAATGGATCATATAATTTTCAATATTTTTTTGGGATGCGGTGTCTAATGTAACGTTTTCTTTAATGAGAAAATCAATGAAGCTATTCAAATCATGTTTGTAAGCTAAAATTGTATTTTCTGATGATTGATATTCCGCATATTGTGCATTTAAGAAAAATTCTATCCAATTTAATTTTTTATTCAATTGTTCAATCCATTAATATGTATTGAATTGCGATAAGTTTTGCAATTTTTTCTAAACCAGTTTGCATTAGCGCACGTAATATTGTTTGATAGCATTAATATTCCCAGTTTTAATTGTTAAAAGTGAAATAACACCAATAATAACTTCTCCTATTCTTCCTTGCTCAATTAGAATTATATTTTCCTCTTTATATATAGGGTCACGTATTGCGCTTATTATGCTTTCTTCAAATGCCGAAATATTCCCTAATTTGCTATAATCATTTTTGGCAATACTTTGAGCAGAAATAAAATTGCTATTTATTGAAATTTTATTTGTTATTTTGCTATAATCGCCAGTGAGTAAATTCATTTTTATTGAGATTGGTGTTTTCCAACCCAAATCTTGTTGTTTTAAAATATGATCTTTATAATATTCACAAAACTGGTTGGACAAACCAATTTCCTCAAAATCGCTAAAACCTTTTGTTAAGAATTTTTTAATTTGTACTGCATCGTTAGAATTAATAGATTTTTCTAAAGAGCTTATTACTAAAATTCGTTCCTTCAGCCCAACCCCGTAATTTTTGTCAATTATACCATTTTTGTACAATTGAAATAATTGTTTAGCTGATATTGTACCAATTTTTGCTAATCTCTCACCAGCAATTAATTTTTTGCGAGAATTAATGCTTTGGTTAAAATCGTAGGACAAAAAAGTAATTGGTATTATAATATCATTACTAATTGCTTCTTTTTTCGATAGTATTACGTAATCTAAAGCTGATAAGATGTGACCTTCTTTTTGAATAAAGAATGGTATCTCTTGCTGGTTGCTTAAAAGAATTTTTAAAATCTCCGTTTCATATGTATTCGTAAAATTTAGTATGTTTGCTGTTTCAAATATTATCTTTGCTTGCTGCATTTCATTTTCGTAAGTCAAACAGTATAATTTCTTTTTGAGGCTAGGGGTGATGCTTTCAGTTTTTTTATATTGTGCACAGGCTAGAGTATCGTTGCCACGTATAATATTTATAATGAATTGTGGATCTGAGCTAATTTTCAAAGTTGGGTCATTAACATTGATGAATAATTGTGCTTCCTTAAATTTTCCAAGTTCAATCAGCTTATTCAGTCGTATTAAATATAAATCACGTTCTTTTATGGAATTCAGATCAACTGGCATTTCAGAGATTAAAACAGCTGTGAATAAGTTTCTTATTAAAGGATTGGAATTCAGTGAGAAACACCAATTTTTTTTGAAATATCTTCAATATCTGACCAGGACCAGTAGTAATACGGAAGTTTTACATTTTGTTCATAGAGGCTCTTTATTCATTAATTTTTTCATATAGAATTATTTTCTATTATTTGCTGAGTTTTTGACACCTTTAGTAATTTTTTATTTATCCAGTTCAAAGTTGTTTCTTGAGCGTAAATTGGATGGTGTGAGAATAACCATAATAATATAAAGATTATGTATTTAAATTTAATCAAGCTTTATCTCAATGTTATATTCTGTTTGCTCTGTGTCTGTATTGCCCAAAAGAGCGTAAACTGATAAATAAACAAAGCTTAACAGTGCTAAAAAAAAAGTTATTTTAATTATTATTTTCATTCAGTATGTTCTCCATCTTTAATTCGTTGATCAGAGCAGCTAGTAATAATTTACTCAAAATAGTATATGTTCGTCAAAGTAAAAAATAATAATTTCAATATGCCGCAAAAAGTGAGTTGTTTTGACATATAAATTAAAAAAATCAGTTGTGCTAGTGGGTATGATGGGTGCTGGCAAAACTGCTGTTGGTAGATCTATAGCAACTCGCTTAGGTGCAAAATTTGTTGATTTAGATGATGAAATTATTAAAGCTGCTAATATGAAAATTACTGAAATTTTTGAAACATATGGTGAGGTTTTTTTTCGTGATAAGGAGAGTAAAGTTCTTCAAAGGTTACTGGATAGAGAACCTATTGTGCTAGCAGCTGGTGGTGGCACTTTTATATCTGAAGAAAATCGTAGAATTATCTTATCAAAAGCGCATAGTATTTGGTTGAATTCAAATTGCGCAATATTGTGGGAACGAATTAAAAATAATAAAAATAGACCATTGCTAAGTCAATATGATAGATTTGAAAAATTTAAAAATCTTTATGATGATCGTGTTAGATTTTATGCTGAGGCGGATATCTCAATTGTTAATAATCAAAATTGTTCTATTGATGAAGTAGGTAAAAGGACAGTCGATCAGTTTTTATCTCTTATAAATAGTAAATTAGAATAGAAAGTTTAAGTAAATGGAGAGCTTAACTGTAGACCTGGGTTCGAGAAGCTATAAAATAAATATTTCCACTGGTATTATACCGTCCCTTGGCGCCGAATTGAAAACGTATTTGAATCGTGATCGTATTTGGATTGTTTCTGATGTTAATATTCTTCATTTGTATCAAACTGACTTAGAAAAAAGCTTTATGAAAGCTGGGATTGAATTAAATTTATTAGAATTACCAAGTGGAGAAAAAACAAAATCGTTCCATTTTTTTGAAAAAACAGTTAATTGGTTTTTAGAAACAGGAATAGAACGTAACGACTTAATCATTGCTTTTGGTGGTGGGGTGATTGGTGATATTACTGGTTGGGTTGCAGCGGCTTCATACCAAATTGACGTGGAGTTGATTTTATTCAAATACCTACTACGTTGCTTGCTCAAGTTGATAGCTCTGTTGGTGGTAAAACTGGAATTAACTCTCGATTTGGCAAAAATTTGATTGGAAACTTTAATCAACCCAAGGCTGTAATAATTGATGTTAGCACTTTAAGGACACTTTGTGATCGCCAGTTAAAGTCTGGATATAGCGAAATATTAAAATATGGTTTATTAGGTGATATAAAGTTTTTCAATTGGTTGGATTTGAATGGGACAGACATTTTATCTAGGGATGAGGCGTTACTCACCAAAGCAATTAAAAAATCATGTCTCATAAAGGCAGAATTTGTTAAACAGGATGAGAGGGAGCAAGGGAAAAGAGCCTTGTTAAACTTAGGTCATACTTTTGGTCATGCTTTGGAAGCTGTTACTGGTTATTCTGAACAATTGTTGCACGGCGAAGGCGTCTCTATTGGCTGCATGTTAGCTTTTGAAGTTAGTGCTGCTATGGGTTTTACATCTCTTGAGGCTACAAAAAGGGTAAAGAGTCATCTTAGAAGAGTGGGATTGAAATCGGAGTTGCGTGAAATTAGCAGTTCTCTTCCCCCAACTGAAAAAATTATTCAAGAAATGTTCAAAGACAAAAAAGTTAATAATGGTGTGGTCAATTTTATTATGGTTAAAGACATTGGTGAGGCTTTTGTTACTGATGAGGTGGATTTTTCCGTAGTTAGTAATGTTCTGGATGCTTATTGTGAGTTGTTATTTTGTCTAACTCTTTAGGATCCTACATAATTAGATCGTTGATAGGCCATATTTTGCCATTTTTTCATTTAACGTTCGACGTGGCAGGCAAAGCTCTTCCATAACTGATTGTATCGATCCTTTATGGCGTCTCATTGTATTATCAATTAACATTCTTTCAAATGCTTCAACATGTCTCTTTAAGTGGTTTTGCTAATGCTTTGCTCATTTGTTTCTGAATTAATTTCTTCCATTAATAGTTTGGCTAAAGAAGCGTCAGATTTAAAATTTTGTAATATTGCTTTTTCTGCTAAATTTATTAATTGCCTGACATTTCCAGGCCATGGAGCTTGTAATAATTGAGCTGCTTCTACCGCTGTTATTACAGGAGAATGGTAACCATATTCCTCTGAATATATATCTAAAAAATCTTTACCAATTCTAATATGTCGTTTCCTCTATTTCTTAGAGGCGATAAATTAATGTTTAGTGTCGAGAGTCGATAAAACAGTGCTGGAATAATTTTTGTATTATCTATTTTATTACTAACTGTCTCAGAAATAGTAATTATTTTTAGTAAGCCTGTATGCTCGTTATCTTGATTATTTATTAGTGCCAAAAGTTTACTTTGACATTCTTCTTGCATGTGCTCAATTCCCTCTAAACATAGGGTGCCTCCCAATGATTGTTCAATAATTGATTTTTCATTATCACTACTAGATCCTTTAAAAAGTATTCTTTCCAAGTCTTCCTTAGAATGAGCTGCACAGTCGAAGAGCACAAAATTATTACCTTGTCTGCTACCACATGCATGGATCGCTTGGGCCACCAGGTTTTTACCAGTACCAGTTTCACCATTTATTAAAATATGTCCGTCCGCTCTACTTAAATCAAGAATGTCCTCTCGTAATTGGTTCATTTTTTTTGATGAACCAATTAATTTCCTTAATAATACTGTTCCATCGGACAGCTCTCTTCGCAATGAACGGTTATCTAAGATTAGATATCGTGTTTGAACTGCACGTTTTGCTAGTTCAGCCATTCTCTCTGGGTTGAAGGGCTTTTCTAAAAAATCATAAGCTCCAAGATGCATTGCTTCAACGGCCATCGCCACATCACCATGACCAGTTATTAGTATGACAGGGAGAGTACTATCCTTTATCATTAATTTTTTTAGAAATTCTATACCATCCATGCCTGGCATTTTTATATCTGATATTACTATTCCGGGGTGTTCTTTTCCGATGTATTTAAGGGCATTTGATGCACTGTCAAACGATTCAGTTTCATACCCAGACAACGTTAACCATTGTGTGATAGATTCTCGCATGTCCTTTTCATCATCAACGATGGAAATTTTCATTTTTGCTCACCTTTATCTTCTCATATTGTGTCTAAAGTTGGTAAATATATTTCGAAAACTGCACCTGGAGTCTTGTTATTTCGCGCAACTAAGCGTCCACCCAAGTCTTTTATTATCCCAGAAGAAATAGCTAAACCCAAACCCACACCATCACCAGGTTTTTTGGTTGTATAGAATGGCTCAAACAAACTTTCCAAATCATCGATCCCTTGCCCATTGTCTTTTACACTTATAACCGCATTGCTGGTTATTTTTAAAATAATTTCAAGTTTTGGTGTTTTAGTATTTGCCATCGCATCTAGAGCGTTCCTTAAAAGATTGATCATCACTTGCTCTAAGCGTATTTGGTCTCCTAGAACGATCACAGGCTGTTCTGGTAAGATTTGAGGAATATTCAACTTGGAGTATGTTCAATTGAGAAGACATAATATTTAGAGCATCAGAAATTACTATCTTCAAATCAACTTCAACTAATTCATCACTTCCTTTACGAGCATGGGATTTTAATTGTTTTGTAATGGTCGCCATACGCTCGATTAAGTCATCAATTCGTTGAAAACTGGATAATGCTTGGTCTGGTCTTGATCTTTGTAATAATAATTTTGCACCTGCCAAATATGTTTTCATTGCAGCCAGTGGTTGGTTTAATTCATGACTAACTGCTGCTGACATTTCACCAAGTGCTGCCAGTTTTGAGTTTTGCGCAAGACTTTGTTCAGCAACTTTCAGATTCTTTTCCGCTTTTTCACGTTCATTTATTTCATTTTGCAATCTTGAGTTCATGTGCCGAAGATTATTACTCTCTTCCATAAAGATAATTGACTGGATGCGAGAACGGCGCGATAATAAATAAAAAATTAATGTAAGTAGTATTGCTAGTGCTGTGATTTCTAACGCAATAATACCGTTCACCTTTTCTCTGACAGGTGCATATGTTGTGTAGTATAGAATTCGCCACTCGTTTTTGTTGAACCATGCTTCTAGCTGTAACAATGTGTTTTTATTTAGGAATGCTTTTGCTGGTAATTCTTCCCAGTGGGTAAATGATTGAACAGAGTTCAAAAGGTTTTTGGGTTGAGCAGGGGAGCTTCTGATCCGTTATTTGTGAAGTAAACCACTCTGGTTTTGATGATAGTAATATTTTATCATCTTTATTTGTCACAATTACTGCTTCGGAGTTGTTTATCCAAGCATGTTCAGTTTTGATTAAACTAACTTCATTAACTATGACACCAAGTATTTGGTTTGATTCCTTTATCGATTTTAATAAATAAATTTATTTTCTTCATTTTCAAACTAGATTAGAATAGTTGTCAATATTATTTGATCCTTTTAATTGCTGACTTAAAATACTCTTGATTTGAATGCTGATTATTTATTAAATTTTCTTTAGATTTTTGTTTAAAAGATTATCATTTGGATCTAAAAGAGTAATATTTTGAGTGTAATACTTGGTGTGTTTTTGAACATATTGATTAAGCATTTTTTCATTATTTTTACGTAGTATTGTATGTAAGTTTGGGTCACCTGCAATTAGTAAGGTAATAAATCTATTTCTTTCTAATTCCGACTCAATTGAATTGGTATATAATTGCAATCGCAACTCAGCTTGTTTTGTTGTTTCTTGGCTAAATCTTGCTGTTAAGGCTAGATTAGTTATTAGTATTAGTAAAATTCCAAAAATAACAAAAAGTGTTATAAAAATACGCATCAATAATGATGTTCGCATTTGAAGGTTTTCTCTTTTATAATCTTGATTTTTCATGGTTTAAGTTGCAGTTTTTTTTGATTCAGATGAATCCATTTTTTAATTCTACATTATTAATTAAATATGGTATCAAGCGCTCCAAAGATTAAAGCACCATCGGTACCCCCTAATTGTGTGTCATTTAATCTTTCAGGATGGGGCATCATGCCCAAGACACGTTTATTTTTAGACAAAATGCCAGCAATATTTTTAATACTTCCATTTGGATTGTTTAAGTATGTAAAGGCTACACTATTATTATCATATAAGAAGCTTAATGTGTCGTTATCTGCAAAGTAATTTCCATCGTGATGTGCGATCGGAAGGGTTACTTTTTGTTGTTTTTGGTATCCATGAGTAAATGCTGTATTATTATTTTCGATGAGCAATTCAGTATCTTTGCATATATACTTCAATCCTTTATTTCTCATTAATGTTCCAGGTAAAATTTTAGTTTCAGTTAAAATTTGAAAGCCGTTGCAAATACCTAATACGGGCACACCTTTATTTGCGCGGGCAATAATTTCATTACAAATAGGTGATTTTGCTGCTATTGCACCACTTCTTAGGTAATCACCATAAGAAAAACCACCTGGTAATAAGATTTAATATCTATATTTTTTGGAATTATCGCTTCCTTATGCCAAATCAAAGTAACTTTTTTTCCTGTTACTTTTTCAAATGCCACGGCTAAATCTCTATCACAGTTAGAGCCTGGGAACTGAATAACAGCAGCGCGCATTATAAGATTTCCACCGAATAGTTTTCGATGACTGTGTTTGCTAGCAGTTTTTCACACATCTCTTTTGCTTGATTTTTTGCTTTAGAAGGGTCTTTTTCTTTAATATCAACGTTAATTATTTTTCCTTGCTTAACTGTATTGATATTATCAAAACCAATTGAGGAAAGTGAATTTTTTATAGCTAATCCTTGTGGGTCCAAAACATCCTTCTTTTAATGTAATACTTATCAATAGTTTCATTAATTTTCCTCTGAATTTAATGTCTATTATACGAAACTCCTTCAAATTTAAAGGACGCCTAATCGTTTAGCTACTTCAGTATAGGCATCTTTCAAGTTTCCAAGATCTTTTCTAAACACATCTTTATCGAGTCTCTCACCAGTTTTGATATCCCAAAGTCTGCAGCTGTCAGGGCTAATTTCATCTGCTAATATAATTTCAGGTTCATCAGAAAAATAACGTCCAAACTCAATTTTAAAGTCTACAAGTTTTAATCCAATACCAAGAAATAAACCACTGATGAAGTCGTTTACTCTTAACGAAATTGCGATCATTTCATCTAATTCTGTTTGTGTTGCCCAATTAAATGCTATCGCGTGCTCTTCAGTAACCATAGGATCGTTAAGTTTATCATCTTTGTAATAAAACTCTACAATTGGGCGAGGTAAGTGTGTGCCTTCTTTTATTCCTAATCTATCTGACATAGAACCTGCAGCATAATTGCGAACCACTACCTCTAATGGAATAATCTCAACTCACGTATTAATTGCTCGCGCATATTTAATCTTTTAATGAAATGGGTTGGAATGCCCAATGTTCAACCCAGTCATAAAAAACTCTGATATTCTATTATTTAAAACACCCTTACCTGCGATAATATCGTGTTTCTGTGCATTATAGGCTGTAGCATCATCTTTGAAATATTGAATAAACGTACCAGGTTCAGTACCTTTGAATAAGGTTTTTGCTTTTCCATCATATATTTTTTTCCCGCGGGCCATTCTCTTAACCATTCTTGTAATAAAGATATTTATTTTAATCGTATCTTATGCTTGATGTTTGGGCAAGCAATTGAAATTTATTTACGTTACGGTGTCTATTTATTTTGTATATATGGTGATTTGCTAATTGATTACGTGAATACTCGTTTAAAAATTGTATCAACATGCTTTGTATGATAATTAATATCAAACTTATCTTTTATTTGACCTTTAGTTAAATATTTCAAGACCTTTTTGTCTGATAATAGCTCTGTCATGAAGTCTTTATCATCTTCCCATACTTTCATAGCATTTCTCTGAACAAGCTGATAACTCTCTTCTCTTGAAACACCAGCTTGGGTCAATGCCAGTAAAACTCGTTGGCTCATCACTAGACCACGAAACTTATTCATATTTTCGATCATTCTTTTAGGGTAAATAATTAAATTTTCGAGCACATTGGTTAACCTGTTTATAGCAAAATCTAATGTAATTGTAGTGTCTGGCCCAATATTTCGTTCAACAGAGGAATGGCTTATATCTCTTTCATGCCATAATGTTACGTTTTCTAAGGCAGGTATTACTGACATCCTAACTAACCTGGCTAAACCGGTTAAATTTTCTGTTAGTACTGGATTACGTTTATGAGGCATTGCACTGGAGCCTTTTTGTCCTTTCGAAAAATACTCTTCTGCCTCTAAAACTTCTGTCCTTTGCATGTGTCTAATTTCTGTTGCAATATTTTCTATTGAAGAAGCTATTACGCCCAGAGTTGCGAAAAACGCAGCATGACGATCACGTGGAATAATCTGTGTGCTTATTGGTTCAACAGTTAAATCAAGTTTTTCACAGACGTATTCTTCCACTTTAGGATCAATATTTGCAAAAGTACCAACTGCACCAGAGATTGCTCCAGTCGAAATTTCATTTCGCGCAGTTAATAACCTAATTCTATTTCGGTGCATTTCTGCATAAAACCGGGCAAAAGTAAGACCCATTGTTGTGGGCTCAGCATGGATTCCATGGCTTCTACCAATCTTTATTGTGTTTTTATGTTCGTATGCTCGTTTTTTTAAAGTAACTAGAAGTTTATCAAGACCAATTAACATTATGTCTGTTGCTCTTACTAGTTGTATATTTAAACAGGTATCTAAAACATCTGATGATGTCATTCCTTGATGAACAAATCTTGCCTCTTCACTCCAATAAATTCAGATAAATAGGTTAAAAAAGCTATCACATCGTGTTTGGTTACCGCTTCAATATCGTCAATTTTTTTTGTGTCAAAAACTAAACCCTTAGCTTTCCAAATGCGGCTGCATTTTCTTTAGGAATTACACCTAAGGCTGCCATTGCGTCACAGGCATGAGCTTCAATCTCGTACCATATTGAATATTTACTTTCTTGTGACCAATTTTTTACCATTTCTGGCCTTGAGTAACGAGGGATCATTTGAAAACACCTTTTTTAAATTAATTGGCTGTATCTAATAATAGATGTACTTTTCTTTGGTAACAAGATCAGGGCTTCAAAAGCCAGTTTTAAATAAATTTTATCTTCTTCGCCTACCTTCACGTCTACCACGGGCACCTTCATTTGCTCCTTCAATCTTATTTGTTTTAATCCAATTGGCACCATGAGGATCGCTATTCATTAAGAAATTAGCAGCATTTATCGCCTCCATTTCCTTACTTGCTGAACTAAGTGTGCTTCCCAGTCCAGTTAACCTTGCAAACAACGCATCATCGATATCTTCAGGTACGATAATGCCTAATTCTTTAAGAAGCATTTTTTTTGCATCGATCTTCGTTTTAGTTATAGCAAGTGTGACTGGGTTCATTATTGCCGATGTCATACCAGCAGCAATAGCCATTGGTAAAAATGCATTATTGATACCATGGCGGTTTGGCAGTCCAAATGATATGTTTGACGCTCCACAAGTCGTGTTTACGCCTAGTTCAGTGCGTAGTTTTCTGACTAATTCAAATACCTGAAGGCCAGCAGTACGCATGGCACCAATAGGCATAACTAAAGGATCAACAACAATATCATGCGCTGGAATTCCAAAATCTGCGGCTCTTTCAACAATTTTTTTTGCTACTGCAAATCTTACATTTGGATCTTCTGAAATACCAGTATCGTCGTTTGATATTGCGACAACAGGCACGTTGTATTTTTTTACTAACGGTAAGATTGCTTCTAGTCTTTCCTCTTCTCCAGTAACGGAATTTAACAACGGACGTCCCTCGGCAACTGCAAGCCCAGCTTCTAATGCGGCGGGTACAGAACTATCAATACACAGAGGTATATCAACTAATTTTTCAACAAAATTATTATCTGCATATCGCGGATCTTCTGCCATTTTATTAGCAAAAACTGCTCCTGAATTTATATCTAATATTGTGGCACCAGCAGCAACTTGAGCAATTGCATCAGCTTCAACAGTAGAAAAATCTCCCACCTCAAGTTCAAGAGCTAATTTTTTACGTCCTGTTGGGTTAATTCTTTCACCAATCACTGCAAAAGGTTGATCAAAACCAATTATTGTAGTTTTGGTTTTGCTTTCTATAATCGTTCTAGTCATTCTATCTTCCTTTAGGATTGCAGTGCGGGTGTCGCAGATATTCCACCATTTTCAATTGTCCAGTTAGCATTAGTTTTAATTCCTCCCAATGGAAAAAAATGCACATTTGTTATGAGAAAATTAGGATTTAAAGCTTTATACTCTGCTAATTCAGTTAAAATTGTATTCATGGCAATAATAATTTTTTAATATCTTTTGCTCGTTTGTTAAAACCTTTAATGAAGCTCCAACTATCGTTGGCGCTAAAGAGTTTGAAAAAGGTCTGCAACTTTGCTGGTCCAGCTACGCCGATATGAATTGGAATATTTATCCCATTTTTATTTAATTCGTTCGCCCATTTAATTACCGGTTTTGAATCGAAACAAAATTGGGTTGTTAAAGCAAGGTTTATGTCCGTTCTTTCGTTCAATTTTTGTTTCCAGACGGAGCGCTTTGTTGACGTTGGTTAGAGATCCGTCTGGATCAATATCTTTATTTCCTTCTGGATGACCGGCAAATATAAGTTTTTAAAATTATATTTACTAAACAATTCTGTTTCAACTAATTGCATTGAATTTTCGAAAATACCGTGAGGTTTATCTACACCACCAGCTAAAATTAGTGCTTGATCAATATTAGCTTCTTCTTGATATGCCTTTATCCAATCTTCTAATATAACTTTGTTTTTTATTATCCTTGCTGGAAAATGTGGAATAACGACAAATCCTTCACTTTGAATTCGCTTTGCGGTACTAATCATTTCTTGTATTGGAACACCTTCGATATGAGCAATATATATTCGGGTATTTTTTGGTAAAATATCATTAAAACTTTCAATTTTTGCGGCTGTTCGAGGCATCACTTCGATTGAGAAATTATTTAGAAATAATTTTAAATGATTGCTTACGTCTTTATTGATATGTTTTGAACCAAAAAGGTTTAATAGTGACATTAGTTATCCAATCTGATTTTCCAACCATCGTTTTTAATTAACTCTTTTAAAGTATTTTGATCGTATGTTTCTTCAAGTCGTTTAGCTTCAGTTTCCGCAATTTTCTCTTGATCACCATCAATTTCTTGTGGATCTCCTTTGCGCCATTCTGCTAAGTAACTATCGCTATCTTTAGCATTAATCTTCATCGCACAGCGATCAATAGCTTGTTCAAATCGTTCATGAAGCTGAACTTTCGCGCTTTTTCTACCTTTACCTACGATAACTTGTGCGGGTATGTCTCTCCAGTAAACAATAGTTAGGTTTGGCATAGTCGAATCTTGCTCCTTTTTTATTTGTTGTATGCTTGAGTTGTCTATTATTTTCGTTTATTTTCGACCCTCAAGTTTCAATTAACGACGTCTTGTTTTTAAGTATTATTTTTTGGTATGTCTTGGCTTGCTAGATTCGTTCTCAGAAGATAGAATCAATTAAATATATTTTATTTGAATTTTCATTAATTTACTGAGATGAATTGGTCTATATGTCATCAAGATTATTAAAAAACAATTGCTCTAATGTCGGGCCTGCTTATGCTGCTTTAGATCTGGGGACTAATAGTTGTCGGATGCTTATTGCCCGAGCTGATAGGAATAATTTTAAAATTATAGATAGTTTTTCAAAGTCTGTTAAGCTGGGTTCGGGATTGGAAGAATCTAAAAAACTTTCAAATGGCGCTATGAAAAGAGCAATCTCAGCCTTAAAAATTTGTCAACAAAAATTAAATTTCCATAAAGTAAAAAAAATGCGTTTGATTGCAACAGAGGCTTGTCGGAGAGCTGAAAATTCAAGTATTTTTATTAACGAAGTGAAGCGATCTACTGGCTTATCTCTTGAAATAATACCAACTAGTGAAGAAGCTAGGTTTGCTGTAATGAGCTGCGCGCCGCTGGTGGATGTTCAGGCTGAACAAATTCTTGTTATAGATATAGGTGGGGGATCAACTGAATTAATTTGGATAAATTTAGAAAATGTTAGCCCTGACTTTAGACGTGAAGCCTTAACTAAGATTAATCCAACCCTAAAAGGTATTCCAGATAAGTTAGGGGCAAAAGTTGTTGATTGGATTTCTGTTCCGTTAGGGGTTGTGACATTAAAAGATCAATATTCAGACGTTGACGGAGACATGGCGCAGTTTGCATTGATGGCATGTCAGTTTGAAGAAAGTTTACAAGATTTTATACCTTATAAACAACTTCTAGATCAATCTAATAAAAAATTTCAAATTATAGGAACCTCAGGCACAATTACTACGATTGCTTCTTCCCATTTAAAATTAAAGAAATATGATAGAAACTTAGTTGATGGACTTGAGTTGTCTGCAATTCAAATTGAAGCAGTAATCCGAGAGTATTTATTACTTGGTCCACGAGGAAGATTGAAGGATCTAACAATTGGAAAAGATAGGCAAGAACTGATTATGTCGGGAGCAGCAATTTTGCAGACTTTGTTAAGGCTCTGGCCAACTAATAAATTATCAATAGCAGATCGTGGCTTAAGAGAAGGACTTTTGTTTTCTTTAATGGCTGATGAGGATTAATAGGTTGAGATATATATGATAAAAAAAACAAAAGAAACATCTGGTCGTGGACAACGTGAATTATTAGTAAAAGTTAAAACTGCAAAAGGTCGACGTATTAGTTCTACAAGGTGGCTTCAACGCCAATTAAATGATCCGTATGTGCAGCGGGCAAAAAAAGATGGGTATCGTGGTCGTGCTGGCATATAAAATATTAGAAATAAATGATAAATTTGGTTTCCTTCTTCCAGGAAAATGCATAGTTGATCTCGGTTGCGCACCTGGTGGTTGGCTTCAGGTCGCAGTGCCTAAAATCAACTCTAACCATGCAAGAAGTAGTAAAAAAACTGGACGAATTATTGGAATAGATCTGCAAGAAATAGAACCAATACCAGGAGTGGAAAGCTATGTTTTGGACTTTTTATCTAACGATGACTGACAGCAAGATAAAAGAAATAATTGGTGGAAAAGTAGACGTTGTGATGTCGGATATGGCAGCTTCAAGCACAGGTCATAAGAAGACTGATCATTTAAAAATTATGATTATGTGTGAGGCGGCTGCTTACTTGGCGTTTGATATCTTGGAAGATGGTGGAACATTTGTGGCAAAAGTTTTAGCTGGTGGTGCAGAAGGAAATTTACAAAAATTGCTCAAAAAAGCTTTTGAAAAAGTATCGCATTTCAAACCAAAGGCTAGCCGTTCTGATAGTTCAGAAAAGTTTGTAATTGCCACTGGTTTTCGTGGGTTGGATGTTTTTGATTAACGTTATAGGTATTATTTATTATAAAAAATAAACCCAATAAAATTCATTAGCAACTGGGCAGCCAGGATAGATGTTGATCCACTTCGATCGTAATCTGGTGCTAGTTCCAAGATCTATTCCTATCACTTTATGTTTTTTACTTATTTCCTGAAGCATCTCTAAAACTTCATAATACAAAAAACCTCCATGGCTTGGTGTTCCTGTGCCAGGAGCAATTGATGGACAAAAAGCGTCGATATCTATTGTTACATATACACGACCTTTTGGTGATTGCGTTCTATTGTTTTTATTGCGCCTAGTTTTCTTTGCTGTCTAACTGATATTATATCAGACCCCATTGCTCGTGCGTCGACGTAACCCTCTCTTGCTGTTGATGAAACATTTCTTATACCAATTTGCGTTAATCCAGTAACATAGGGTTTTTCTATTGCCCGTCTCATAGGATTGCCATGTCCATATTTAACGCCGTGTCTAATATCTACAAAATCTAAATGTGCATCTATCTGAACAATATGAAAAGGAGCCTCATCACAAAATGCATTAATAATGGGAATGTTAATCGAGTGATCGCCGCCAATAATAACTGGAAGTGCCTTTGCCGCGAGTATTTTTTTTACACCATATTGAATGTTTTTATGTGATTGTTCTGTATCTGTATGGACAATATCAGCGTCGCCAATGTCTACTATCCTAACGTCGTCGCCTAAGTAGGTTGCATCATCTTCGTGATCATAAGCACCGCCGTGTCCAAATGAAAACAATGTAGAGGCTTCTCTTACTCCACGGGGTCCGAATCTTGCACCAGCTCTATATTGGGTGCCAAAATCGTAAGGTGCTCCCAAAATAGCTACATCTGCTTTAATCTTATCCCAATCATTTTGATAAGCTTTTTTTGCAAATGTTGAGATGCCAACGAATGGTAGGTTAAGACGACCAGATTCGTAGTTGTTATTAGTCATTGTTGTGCTCACTTTAAAAAGTTATTTTTTGAAATTTGATAATAATCAATACATTTACATTATTATCCTTTAAGATAACTTTTTAAAACATTTTTATAAATATTTTTTTTGTGCTCTTTCCTTTTTATTAAAATAGTGAAAAAGGGGCTTCAAGGTTATGAGGGGTTTTTATGGAAATTCGAGAAGCATTAACTTTTGATGACGTACTTTTAGTACCAGAGAAATCTAACGTGGTGCCTTCAGATGTTGACACAACAACCAATCTTACCAGTTCTATAAAATTAAATATCCCTTTATTATCTTCAGCAATGGATACAGTGACAGAACATGAATTAGCAATTTCAATTGCTCAACAAGGGGGAATTGGTGTTATCCATAAAAATATGTCTATTGAGGCGCAGTGCGAACAAGTAAAAAAAGTTAAACGTTTTGTTTCTGGAGAAGCTTATACCTCAGATATACTAGAGACCTTGAAAGACGCAAAAATGCTAGTAGTAGAAGGAACTATTTACCCTTTACTAACACGCCTTAAAAACGCAGGTTTACTATCTTATCGCTGGGAAATATAACTATGTCTGCTGGGAATCTTATAGCTAGTGGTCAAAGAAGAACTATTCGCGTAATTGGAGAAATTACAGATCCTTCAGATTTAGAGAATTTTGTTGTGAAATCTGATAATGGCAGTCCAATTTATTTAAAAAACATTGCAGCTGTTTATTTTAAAGAAAAGGAGAGAACCACTTATGCAAGGATGATCTTGGTCGATTGAGGGTTGGTGCGGCTTCAACTGTTGGAGAAGTAGGTTTCAACAGATCTTCAGATTTAATATCTGCTGGCGTTGATGTTTTGGTTATAGACACCGCACATGGCCACTCAGTTAAGGTTTTTGACGCAGTCGAAAGAATTAAGGATAAATGGCCTGATGTGCAGGTAATTGCTGGCAATGTTGCGACAGCTGAGGCAACAAAGTCATTAATTGATGCTGGTGCAAATGCGGTAAAGGTTGGTATTGGGCCGGGTTCTATATGTACAACACGCATTGTTGCTGGTGTTGGCGTACCACAACTAACCTGTATTAATTCTTGGGTAGAAATTGCAAAAAATAAAAATATTACCAATTATTGCTGATGGTGGAATTAAATCATCTGGGGATTTATCAAAGGCAATTGCTGGGGGAGCATCGTTGGCTATGGTAGGATCAATGATAGCTGGTACTGATGAGAGCCCTGGAGAAGTTATTCTGTACCAAGGGCAGTCTTTTAAAAGTTATCGGGGAATGGGATCAATAGGAGCGATGGCTAGGGGCTCTGCGGATAGATATTTTCAGGAAGAGGTAAGTGTTGATAAATTTGTCCCAGAAGGTGTGGAGGGTAGGGTTCCTTATACCGGACCATCAGAAAATGTAATTCATCAATTAGTTGGTGGATTAAAGTCAGCTATGGGTTATACAGGTAATAAGAACATAGCTGAAATGAACAATAATTGTAAGTTTGTTAGAATATCTAATGCAGGCCTGTCTGAAAGTCATGTTCATGATGTGCAGATAACGCAGAACGCTCCTAATTATAAGAAAAATTAATATTTAATTATTCATGCAAATAAACTCCATATATCAATCAGTTATAGAAATATTAGATACGTATTTAAATGAAGCTAAAATAGACTTTGTTTTAAGACTTAAAATTTCATTAATATTATTATTCCCGGAAAGAAAAATAAAAGATATAATTTTTGATATAATACGTCAAAAAAAATCATGCGAGCATGTAGGCGGTGGTTTCAGTGGAAGAAATCTTTTAATTGGTTATTTAAAACTTAAGGGTACTGAATTAAGCAGTGTATTTGATAACTCTAAATTTGGACCAGAAGAGTTAACAATAAAAGAACAGAATATTAATGTTGATTTATCTAATTTATCCAATATTTACGAATTAGATTTTCCAAGTTGGCTTATTCCTATTCTGCGAAGATCATTATTAAATGAATTTAGTAATGTTGTTAAAGCCTTACGAAACAGATCTCATATACAACTTCGAGTTAATCTAAAAAAAATATCTCGACTAAATGCGATGAAAAAATTGCAAAAAAATAATATTGAATGCGAAATCAATGAATTATGCTCTACTGCATTAAATGTTTTGAATGGTGCACAACATATTTTAACATCACCGTGTTTTGAAAACGGATTTGTTGAACTTCAAGATGCTGGCAGCCAATTAGTTTCCGAGTTAATTGAAATTAACTATAATGATAAAGTTCTAGATATGTGCGCTGGTGCAGGTGGGAAAAGTCTTGCTATCTCCTGTGGCGCAGAGCTGGATGCAACTTATTTCGCTTGGGATATAAATTTTGATCGAATGAAAGATATCGACGCTAGATCAAAAAGGGCAGGTGTGAAAATAGAAAAAGTCATCAAACTTAGTTCAAAATCGTTTTATAATAAAATTATAATTGATGCTCCTTGTTCAGGTTCAGGTTCTTGGAGAAGAGATCCTGAAGGAAAGTGGCGCTTAGATGAAGATATATTAGATAATTATGTCAAAACTCAAAAAGAGTTAATTTTGAAAGGTCTAAAACTTTTAGCACCAAGGGGACAAATTTTATATATTACCTGTTCAATATTAGATATTGAAAACGGTAAATTGATCGATGATCTAATTTCTTCGGTACTTTCCTTAAGACTAGTAAGAAGTATATCTTTGGTACCTTCCAGTAAAAGTGATGGGTTTTATGGTGCTGTTTTGGAAAAAGTATAACTTCCGAACTAAGTTATTATTTTATAATTTGAGAAAAGACTTGATTTGTTCTTTGTTTGTACCCATACATAGAGAGAACATTACATGAACAAACCTTTGATTGAAGCTAATTAAGTGATATGAAATAAGGAGATGAATTATGAGTGACATTTTAGATCTATCGGAAAGACGGAATATGGATAAACAAAAAGCATTAGATGCAGCATTAGGCCAAATAGAAAGATCTTTTGGCAAAGGATCGATAATGAAATTAGGTCAAAACAATGCTGTTATGGAGATTGAAGCGACTTCAACTGGTTCAATTGGGTTGGACATTGCACTTGGCATTGGGGGCTTACCAAAGGGCCGCGTTGTTGAGATTTATGGACCTGAATCCTCTGGAAAAACAACTTTAACACTTCACTGTATTGCAGAAGAACAAAAAAAAGGGGGCGTTTGTGCATTTGTGGATGCTGAACATGCCCTTGATCCAAGTTATGCTAAAAAATTAGGTGTTAACTTAGACGAGTTACTAATTTCTCAGCCAGACACTGGAGAGCAGGCACTTGAGATTACGGACACTCTAATCCGCTCAGGAGCAGTGTCGATGGTAGTTGTGGATTCTGTTGCAGCACTTACTCCAAGAGCTGAAATAGAAGGTGATATGGGTGATCATCAAGTTGGTGCACAAGCGAGGCTTATGAGCCAAGCAATGCGGAAATTGACTGGATCAATTAGTAAAGCAAACACATGTTGTATCTTTTATAAACCAAATTAGAATGAAAATTGGAGTGATGTTTGGTTCTCCCGAAACCACAACTGGTGGTAATGCATTAAAATTTTATTCTTCAGTTCGTTTAGATATTAGACGTATTGGTGCATTAAAAGATCGTGACGAAATAGTGGGCAATGCTACAAGAGTTAAGGTGGTTAAGAACAAAGTTGCTCCACCATTTAAGCAAGTGGAATTTGATATAATGTACGGTGAAGGAATTTCAAAAGCAGGTGAGCTAATTGATTTAGGAGTAAAGGCAGGAATTGTTGAAAAATCTGGATCATGGTTTTCATATGGGGACGAACGTATTGGTCAGGGTCGCGAAAATGTGAAAAATTACTTAAAGGAATTTCCAAAAACTGCAATGGAGATTGAGGATAAGATCAGAGCAGCTAATGGCCTTGATTTTGAAACAAGAAAAAATCCAAAGCCTTCTGATGAAGTGCTTGAAGGATAATAAATTAAACTAACTTGTTAAATGACTTGAAGGTCATTTAACAAGTATTTGGTTTTAAAATTATGATAATGTTGCTGTTGTTGAAAAAAGATGGATTATTATTATTCCCAAGATTATTAATACTAATCCTAAAATTGCCCACAAATCGATAGGTTGTTTATAATAGAATACACTTATAGCCGTTATAAAAACGATTCCTAACCCAGACCAAAAAGCATAAACGATTCCTAATGGCATGTATTTCAAAGTTAGTGTCATCATATAAATGGCTCCACCTAATCCAATCGCTGTAAACACAGATGGCCAAAATTTGGTAAATTGTTGAGAAGACTGCATTGCGGTTGTTCCAAAACACTCTAATACTACTGCAATTAGTAGGTATAAATGATATTTCTGCATTATTTCTTTCCTGTATTCGTTGGTCCTTAATCTACCTAATAGTAAGAATTTATTTTAAATTAATACAAAGATTATAATTTAATATGATAAAAAGACGAATTGAAAATATTTTTATTTTAACGTATGAGGATTTATTAATTAGTGTTTCATTAATTTATCTTTGTTGGATCTTTTTTTGAAATTTGTTATTACCAAATATTAGTCTTTTTACAGGTTTGATCATTATGACTTCAGAAACATTACCAGATATTATATACACAATCGTGGATGAGGCTCCAGAACTGGCCAGTGCGTCTCTATTGCCGATTATAAGGGGTTTCAGTAGAGTGGCTGGCTTAACTGTAGGCACTAAGGATATTTCCTTGGCTGGAAGATTATTGGCTGCATTTCCTGAATATCTTAAAGAAGATCAACGAAAAACAGATGATTTGGCTGTCCTGAGCAAAGTTGTGCTTAATTCAAGTGCTAATATTATTAAATTACCCAATGTTTCAGCTTCAGTACCCCAATTAACTGCAGCTATTATTGAATTACAACACCAAGGCTATAACCTACCACAATATCAAATCCATTAAATAAAAAAGATACTGACATTCGTAATCGATACGACGCGTTAAAGGGCTCCGCTGTTAACCCAGTGTTAAGAGAAGGAAATTCTGATCGGAGAGCAGCTAAGGCTGTTAAACGGTATGCAATGAGTAATCCGCATTCAATGGGTAAGTGGGAGCCTTCTTCAAAGACACGTGTATCTTTCATGAAAGGCAGTGATTTTTATTTTAATGAAAAATCATCTACAATATTACAACAACATAGTGGAAAAGCTCAAATTATTTTTGAAGATTTAAATGGTCTTAAAGTAGTATTGAAGGATAGTTTTGCAGTACATGAAGGATCTGTCGTTGACGCTACATTTATGGATGTCATTGAATTGCGTCAATTTTTTAAAGATCAAATTGAGTTAACAAAAGATCTTAGTGTACTTTTCTCTCTTCATTTAAAAGCAACAATGATGAAGGTTTCTGATCCAATTATTTTTGGACATGCCTTATCAGTTTTTTTTGAAGAAGTTTTTCAAAAACACGCTGAAAATCTGAAGTTGGCCGGGGTTAACCCAAACTCAGGGCTTGGTGAGGTTTTAAAGTGTGTTGAAGGAAAAACTGAAATAACTGACCATTTTAAGCGTGTTATTTCTTCCCAACCTGAACTTTATATGGTGGACAGTGATCGTGGGATTACAAATCTTCATGTTCCGTCTGATGTGATTATAGATGCATCTATGCCTGCAATAATTCGGGCTGGTGGCAAAGGGTGGGGAGCAGATGGGCAATCTAAAGATACAAATTGTGTAATACCCGATAGTAGTTATGCAACTATTTATGATGAGACAATCAAATATTTTATAGAAACTGGTGAACTCGATCCTACCACTGCTGGTTCGGTTGATAATGTTGGCTTGATGGCTCAAAAGGCTGAAGAATATGGATCACATCCAACTACATTTGAAATGCAAATGCCTGGAACTGTTAAGATTATTTTAGAGTCTGGAGCCGTGTTACATGAACATAATGTAAGAAAGGGTGATGTATGGCGATCATCATCATCGAGAAAAGCACCGATAGAGGATTGGGTAAATTTAGGTATTGAACGTCAACGCATTACTGGTTCAGCTGCAATTTTTTGGTTAGATAAAAAAAGCGCCCATGACGCACAATTGATAAATTATGTTTCTTCGATATTGGATGCTAAGGGTTTGTCAGATAAATTTCAAATTTTATCTCCACGCAAAGCCACCAGGGTATCTTTAGAGACTATTCGTAAAGGTGAAAATATCATTGCTGTAACAGGAAATGTGTTAAGAGATTATTTAACTGATTTATTTCCAATTTTAGAATTGGGCACTTCTGCCAAAATGCTATCTATTGTGCCACTTATGAATGGTGGAGGTTTGTTCGAAACTGGTGCGGGTGGTTCTGCACCAAAGCATGTCCAACAATTTGAAGAAAACCATTGCGTTGGGACTCTCTGGGAGAGTTTTGTGCACTGGGTCTCGCTAAAGATCATTTTCAGATAAGGAAAACAATACAAAAGCCAGTGTTAGGGGAAGCATGTAGATCATGGCCACGACAGGCAGTTTTAGATTATAACAAATCACCGATGCGTAAAGTTGGACAGTTAGATAACAGAAGTAGTCATTTTTATTTTGCTTTATATTGGTCAGATGCACTTGCGAAACAAAATTCAGACCCTGATTTATCGTCATATTTTTCACCTGTAGCAAAAGAATTAAAAGAAAAGGAGAGTATCATTTTAAATGAATTAAACTCTTCTCAAGGTGCTAAAGTTGATTTATCTGGATACTATCATCCCGATCCAATTAAGGTATCAAATATAATGCGTCCCAGCAAAACTTTTAATAAGATTATTGATACTTTAAATTCTTGTTCCTATCTATTAACGTTTAAGTAATACTTGCTGTAAAAGTATATAGGTCTTATATTAAATTATGGAAAAAATACTAAGACAAAATGTTCGTCACCCAGAGAAGGTAAATAAACCGGACACTCCAATATTGCGTAAACCTAATTGGATAAGGGTTAAGGCACCTAACTCAGAGGGTTATAAAGCTACTAAGAAAATTTTAAAAAATAATAACTTGGTCACTGTATGTGAAGAAGCCAATTGTCCTAACGTTGGAGAGTGCTGGTCCCAGGGACATGCGACTATGATGATTATGGGTGATATTTGCACTCGTGGGTGCTCTTTTTGTAATATTGCCACTGGTAAACCAAATGATTTAGATACTTTCGAGCCTGGGCGCGTAGCTTTTGCTGTCTCAAAATTAAGATTGAATCATGTTGTGATAACTTCAGTTGATAGAGATGATTTGACTGATGGCGGTTCAGAACATTTTGTTAAAACGATCCGTGCTATTAGAAAAAGATCGCCAAACACAACTATAGAAATATTAACTCCAGATTTTTTAAGAAAGGAGGATGATGCTTTAAAAGCAATTGTTCAAGCTAAGCCAGATGTTTTTAATCATAATGTAGAGACTGTTCCTGGATTGTATCCGACTGTAAGGCCTGGCGCGCGATATTTCCACTCATTAAGGCTCTTACAACGAGTGAAAGATATTGATCCGACCATGTTTACTAAATCTGGTATTATGGTTGGACTTGGCGAAACTCGGCAAGAAGTCAATCAAGTTATGGATGATATGCGCTCGGCAAACATTGATTTTTTAACTATTGGACAATATCTCCAACCCACACCAAAACACCATGCTGTAAAAGACTTCATTAAGCCTGAAGAGTTTGAAAGTTATCGTAAAGCGGCTGTTGGAAAAGGTTTTTTAATGATTTCATCAAGTCCATTAACTAGATCAAGTTACCATGCTGGTGATGATTTCAAACTACTGAGAGCTGCGCGATTGGCAAAACTAAAAGCCTAATCTATTCAGTAAATTTTACCTTACCTATATGCGGTAAGTTCCTGTTTCGTTGTGCATAATCAATTCCATATCCAACAATAAATTCATCTGGAATTTCAAACCCAATCCATGTTGCCTTTATATCGACCTCTCGGCGGGATGGTTTGTCCAACAATGCACAAACCTCGATTCTCTTTGGGCTTCTAGTTCGCAAAAGTTTTAAAACATGGTTAATAGTGTGCCCAGTATCTACAATGTCTTCCACAACCAGCACATCTCGATTTTTAATTTCTCCACGTAAGTCCTTCAATATTCTTACTTCTTTTGAACTTTCTGTGGAGTTTCCATAACTGGATGCTTCAAGAAAATCGACTTCTACTGGTAAATCTAATTCGCGAACTAAATCAGCTATAAAGACGAATGAGCCTCTAAGGAGCCCTACGACAATTAATTTATCTGTCCCAGAGAATGCTAATGAAATTTCAGAAGCTAATCCTTCAACTCGCGCTGCAATCGACTTCGCCGATATCATTTGCTCTATGGTATAATTTGAATGATTCATATTGCCCCCTTGCAATCCTGTGTTACTTTAGAAAAAAGCAAAGCAAATGTCACAATAAAAATTAACTTATAGAAATATTGCAACCATTTATGCCAAAACATTTCGAAAATAAAGTTATGCCATATACTGCAGACCAGATGTTTGACTTAGTATCTGACATTGAAAACTATGCAAGTTTTCTCCCTTGGTGTGCGGGTGCACGAATTAAAACTGAGAATGAAGTTGAAAATAAAATAGTTATAACTGCAGATTTAATTATTTCTTTTAAAGCATTTAGAGAAAAATTTACTTCAGAGGTCACATTGGTTTCTGAAAATCATGAGGTTTTAGTTAGGTATTTAGATGGCCCTTTTAAATATTTGGTTAATAATTGGAAATTTACTGATTTAGAGCCTGGGCGCTGTAATGCTGAGTTTATGGTGGACTTTGAATTTAAGTCGAAAATTCTTCAAGGTTTGATAGGTGTCGTGTTTAATCAAGCAATGCTAAAAATTGTTAGAGCGTTTGAAATTCAAGCAGCTACTTTGTACGACAAATAGCTATGCAATAAAATTAAAAGTCTGTGGCTACACCACCTTCTTTTTTTCTTTTTATTACGAATTCTTTTAGTTTTTCTTTTACCTCTGTTTTAATGGGAGGTGGAGTAAACTCTGCTAGAATATTTTTATATATTTTGTGTGCTCGTTCGGCTGTCCAAGTTGCTCCATTTAGTTCCCATGCTTCATAATTACTCCAATCACTTGCTATTGGGCTGTAAAAGGCGGTCTCATAACGTTCTTGAGTATGTTCTACACCAAAGTAGTGCCCATTTGGTCCAACCGCTTTTATTGCATCAATTGCAATATCCTCAGGTCTTGTTTTAATCAAATCATCATCACAATAACGTTGAATCATCTGTATAATTTCACAATCCATCACTAGTTTTTCTGGAGATGCTATGAGCCCACCTTCTAACCAACCTGCGGCGTGGTAAACTAAATTTGTTCCTGAATGCACAGCAGACCATAAAGAATTTGATGTTTCCCACATTGCCTGACCATCAGGTACATTTGCAGTGCAAACTCCTGAGGATCTCATGGGTATTTTATAAAACCTGGCCATTTGACCTGTAATTTGCGTGGCTCGCATATACTCAGGCGTACCAAATGCAGGTGCTCCTGTTTTCATATCAACGTTGGAAGTGAATGTTCCAATCATTACGGGGCAACCGGGATTCACAACCTGTAATAAAACTAGTGCTGCCAAACCTTCTGCAATAGATAAAGTTACTGCGCCAGTCATCGTGACAGGAGCCATTGCTCCCGCTAATGTAAATGGTGTAACTACGACTACTTGATTTCTGCGAGCGTGTATCATAGCTCCCTCAAGCATAGGAAAGTCATGTTTTAGTGGAGATACAGAATTTATATTAGTATACATACGAGGTTTAGCATTAAATTCCTCATTTGTAAGATCACCAGCGATGCGAACCATTTCCATAACGTCCTCTACACGCTCTTTTCCAAGGGAATATGCATGAACAACTTTGTCGGTTAAGGTTAATTTTTCATAAAGACAATCTAAGTGCCGTACAGACGGGTGAATATCTATAGGTTCTACTGGGTACCCAGCGCAACCATGTAGACAATTGAAATATTGTGTTAGTTTAACTAAGTCTTTAAAGCTTTCAAAATCTCCAGGCCGCTTTCCTTTTTCTAAATCCCAAACATTTGGTGGGGAACTAACATTTAAAAACGCCATATTCCTCCCCCCTAGTGGAACCTTACGATCAACGTTTCTTGGTGTTATCTCAAATGTTTCAGGGGCATATTTCATCATTTCCATAACAAAATCTCGACCCATCTTTACGTTTTGGTCAACTACGGTACATCCAGCATCTTTCATAATCTTTAATGCCTCAGGATTTAAAAATTCGATTCCAATTTCTTCTAAAATTTGCATTGCGCCATTATGAATACTCATAACACCTTCATGGTCTAATGGTTCTATTGGTGGATCAATTAATTTGGGAATCTTCCAGGGCATTTGATCGATTGCTTTAGCGCTAGAACGACGAGTGTTGCCACTCCTACCACCAGATCTTTGTCGTTTTTCCATCTTATTAATCCCGTCTACACCGCTAAATTTATTTTAGTCAGCTTAAGCATCCGTTGTCCATATTGAACAACTTCGCTCAAGATGTATTTATGGTCAAAATCGTAAGAATTAAAAAAATTAAATGTAAATTTATATGTAAAATATCCTTCTGACCATAAATTACACTGAATTAACAACATTTTCTATTAAAAATTTTGGGATTTCACCTATGTCATTAAGTACCACATCAGCATAGCTGTTTAGTTCACTTTTTTGCGCTACTCCTGTTAAAACTCCCACACAAATCATATTTGCAGATCGACCAGCGATTAGGTCATGTGTGCTGTCTCCAACCATTAGCACTGTTTCTGCTTTTAGTTTAAAGCGTCTGCAAAACTCTTTTTGCATTCCAGAATTTGGCTTGAAACCATACCCACTATCTGAGCCAACGACAAAATCAAAAAAATCAAAAATTATTTTTGATTTTAAGTGTGCAATAGCTGGTAAACTTCCATCATTTGTTGCTACACCAAGTTTCAAGCCTTTAGCTCTTAATTCTATTAAAAGTGGTTTTAAAGGAACAGCTGCCATTATTTCGGCTGATTTTGCTACCTCATTTATATAATTTATTAATTCAATAATATTCCACTTTGGTAAAAACGATATTATTTTGTTTGCAATTTCTTTTGGCGTCCCAGCAATAACAACACTATCACTTAAAAACTCTTCAGTACGGTAATTATAACCAATATGATTCCCTAGTTTTATTGCTTCTTCGATATTATTATTACTAATCTCCGTAAGAAATACTTTTGCCCATTTACCCCATGTTTTCTGAAAATCAAAAAGTGTTCCATCTTTATCAAATAAGATACCTGCAATCTTCATTTTGGATCCTCATAATCGAAGCTAAATTATTATTCAGTTAGAGTATTAATTAATAGTTTTAGTGCATACTTAACAGACTTAATTCTTACATTTTCTCTACCAATTGCTCCAAATTCGATAGTTTTTGATATTATTTTTTTATTAAACGTCACTCCAAAACACACACGACCCTCTGGTTTGTTTTCAGAACCACCTGGCCCAGCAATTCCGGTAATACTGACCGAGACTGTTGAATTAGTTATATTTCGACAATTTATTGCCATTTCAATTGCAACTTCCTCAGAAACAGCACCATAATTTTGTAAAGTTTTTGGTGAAACTGATAAATTTTTGATTTTTGCATTATTTGAATAAACTATAAATCCTTCATTAAAAATTTTGGAGGCACCTGGTTCAGATGTAATTGCTTGGGCTAATGCCCCACCGGTACAACTCTCAGCCGTACTTATAAGTATTTTTTTATTTATGCATATTGTTTGTAATATTTTTATGGATTGCATATTAACTCTTTAAAATAAAAATAAATAAATGGTCATGATTAATCCTGCTAATATTCCTGCTAAAACGTCATCGAACATAACGCCAAAACCAGTGTTAAGGTTATCCGCCCACTTTATTGGTCCTATTTTAACGATATCAAAAATTCTGAAAAGAATAAATGTCGCAAATAATTCTTTATATGGGAAGTCTTCAGTTTTATTAAAATTATCATTTAAGAAGAAGAGTAACGGCAGCATTCCTATCCATTGACCAACTAACTCATCAATTACAACTTCTGATGGATCAGTGTTTTGAGTTTGTAATATCATCTTGTGACTAACCCACCATCCCAAAAAAAATACAATGAAGGTACACAATATAAAAGGATAAAGACCTATGATATTAAAGATTAGTACACCTAAAATAATCGCCAAAATACTACTAAATGTGCCAGGAGCGAAGGGGAAATATCCAGAGTAAAAAAATGTCCCTAAAAGCTTAATCATTTTTTAATACGGTGGCGATTGCTTGAGCGGCGATGCCCTCTTTCCGACCAATGTAGCCTAACTTTTCGTTTGTTGTTGCTTTAACGCTTATTCTCTCTTCATCAATAAGTAATACTTCCGAGAGGTATTGTATCATTTTTTGAGCATGAGGTTGAATTTTGGGCTCTTCGCAAATTATTGTGCAATCTATATTTGAAATCATGTATCCTTTTTCCGTCACTAGTTTGGATGCATGATCTAAAAATATCTTAGATTTTGCATTTTTCCACTTTGGGTTATCGGGTGGAAACCACGTTCCAATATCTCCCTCTGCAATTGCCCCATAGATTGCGTCAGTTATTGCATGCATAGCAACGTCAGCATCGGAATGTCCCTTTAAAGATTTGCTAAATGGTATTTTCAAACCACACAGTATAAGCTCAGTGCCTTTTTCAAAAGCATGTACATCATAACCTATGCCTGTCTTTACGAACAACTGATTTTTTAACATTTTATTTGATTGATTAATGTGAGCCATGGTTGTTATCTTTATATTTTTTTCTTAATTCAATAATTTCTACTTTTAATCCGTTGTTTATTGCTAATTCAACATCGTCATTTGCATAATTATCATTTGATTTATAATTATTAATTATATCTTTATTAAAAAACCCTTGAGGTGTTTGTGCCATGAATACATTTCGGCGATTTTCTACTTTTAATACAATATTTTTTTCCACTCTCCATAGAGTGTCTGTTGCTTTTATACCAGGAGAAGCTGCACCACTTTCTTTAGTTTTGTAAATAATATTTTTTATTAATTCCTTACTAACAAAAGGTCTAGCTCCATCGTGTATAAGAACTAAATCATTATACTGTGTGCATTTTAATCCTTCATAAACACTATCTTGTCTTGTATTGCCTCCGTAGGTAATTGTTACTTTTTTTGTTAGTAATGGCATTATCTTAGTATCAAAATATTCTTGATGAATTTTTGATATAACTACTATTATTTCATCGACAATGTTTAATTCTGCAAAACGTCTTATAGTTAGCGCCAATAATTGGTATGCCACCAATTTTCTGATATTGTTTTGGTATTGTTCCACCAACTCGTGTTCCATCACCAGCGGAAACTATAATAGCCTTTATTTTTAAAGAGACTTCATTCATGAGTGACTTTTACCTTTGATTAGTAATAGTTTGATTGCTTATTATATAATTTCTTTTTAAACATGCTACAATATTTAAAAGAATGAAAATGGCTAACTTTTTATCAGAACAAAAAATATCGTCTCCTGTATTTTTGGCCCCATTGGCTGGAATAACAGATTTGCCTTTCCGGAATTTGGTTAATAGTTTTGGAGCAGGTTTGGTGGTTTCCGAAATAGTTGCTTCAAAAGAACTCATTGTTGGGGGGAAAAATGCTTTAGCAAGAGCTAGCATTGGAGCACACGTTGAAAACACTTCTGTCCAAATTAGCGGATCTGATCCATTGATAATGGCTGAGTGTGCTCGTATGTGTGAAGATCACGGAGCAAAAATTATTGATATTAATATGGGCTGCCCTGCTAAAAAGGTAGTTAATGGATATGCTGGCTCTGCGCTCATGCAAGATATAAAGGCTGCTAAAGAAATTATTGAACACGTTGTAAATGCTGTCAAAGTTCCGGTCACGTTAAAAACACGGTTAGGTTGGGATGATAAAAAACTTAATGCACCTGAACTATGTCTGATAGCACAAGATTTGGGCACACAATTGATTACTTTACACGGAAGGACACGTTGCCAATTTTTCAAAGGTACAGCTGATTGGGAACGGATTAGCGATACTGTTAATGCATTGCAAATTCCAGTCATTGCGAATGGTGATATTACAGATGTTAGTTCTGCTAGGCGAGCTCTTAAACTATCTGGTGCAGCTGGTATTATGATAGGTAGAGGGGTCGGGGGAAAGCCTTGGTTATTGGCAGAAATTTCTCATGTATTATTTAATACAAAACCACCAAAAATCCCTAGTGCCCAATCTTTTTGCGAAATGATGGTATTGCATTATGAAGCCGCTTTAACGTTTTATGGAGATACTTTGGGCGTGAGATCGGTAAGAAAGCATATAAACTGGTATTTAGGTTATATGGGTATAACTGACGGTAAAATTAGAAAAAAAATTCTTACTGAGGAGAACCCAAGTTTGGTTATTAACATGATAAAATCACTAATTGACTTAGAACGCTGAGAGAGTTTGGAAAAATATGATCTCAGCGCCACTCGGCGCTGAGATATTATTGCCAATTTCCTGTATTTTGCCGTAAAAAAGGTGCAATTATTGATGTTAATCCTTCTGCTGAGATTTACCTGAAAACTGCAAAGAAAAATTTGCTTAATAAAACAATGCATGAGGTTTTTCGTAGTGATATTGATTTTCTAAAACATTTTGAAAGCTTTTCAAAAAACCAAGGTAATTTAAAGTTTAAAAGTATTTTTATTCAAGTAAACGAAGAAATGATTTTATCTGATATATGGGTTGTGCCTTTTGATAGCAATTTTCTAATTATGCTGGAGGCTGATAATAATAAAAACTTTAGAAACTGTCTTACTAATAAGGCAACAAGCTTGGCGAGAAATGGCTAAGCAGGTAGCGCATGAAATAAAAAACCCATTTGGCGGTTCCGGATGCAGCGCAATTGTTAGAAATGTCTCTGTCTAGCGAAGATAGGAAATTAACTGGGTTAATCGTTAAGGAAACTAAGAGGATAATGAGTTTAATAGAACAATTTGATAAGTTTGGCGATTTACGAAAACCAGAATTAAAGAAAATTAACATACATGATGTTTTGGAAAATTTACTAGAAAATTTAAAATGTTAGAAAAAAATATTTCTTTTTCGGATGATTACGATCCGTCGTTGCCTTTAACTCTAGGAGACAGAGTCCAGCTTGAACAAGTTTTTATAAACCTAATTGATAATTCTGCTCACGCACTTAAAAATATAGATAATGGAGTGATTACATTCAGGACATTTTTTGAAAAAGGGTTATCAATTTTAACTTCAGAAGGCATTAAGAAAGAATTACCACTGCAAATAGAAGTCGAAGATAATGGAGCTGGAATTTCTCCTGCCTTATTGGAAAAGATATTTGATCCCTTCATTTCAGGATCAATTAATGGAACTGGGCTTGGTCTTTCTTTGGTATCTAAAATAATTTTTTGGTCATAACGGTTTAATTAGTATTACAAGTAAAAAGAACAAAACCAAGGTAAAAATTGCAATGCCAATTTTTTTGGATAAGGTGAAGTAAATGGATGGAACTGTATTAGTTGCTGATGACGACAAGACCATTAGGACTGTTCTAACACAGGCTTTAACTAGAGCAGGATGCAAGGTTCAGGCAACGGCCTCTTTGGTGACTCTTATGAGATGGGTTAGCGAGGGGAAAGGTAATTTAGTTATTTCTGATATTATAATGCCTGATGGTAATGGATTAGAATTACTGCCAGAGATACGCAAGATGCGTCCAGATTTGCCTGTCATCATAATTTCAGCACAAAACACTCTTACTACTGCGATTAAGGTAGAGGAGGGGAGAGCTTTTGATTATTTGCCAAAACCATTTGATTTACCAAATTTATTACATAAGGCTTCGTTGGGATTGAATAATATAGAAAGTGGAATTGGTAAGAAATTACCTCCATTAAGTGAAAACCTCCCACTTATAGGCTCATCGCCAGCTATGTTGGAAGTGTATCGTAAATTAGCAAAATTAATGAATTTGGAAGATACAGTGTTTATTTTTGGTGAGAAGTGGTACTGGCAAAACATTAATAGCTAACACGATACATAATTTTAGCGATAGAAGGAATTTACCATTTATTAAAGTTGATCATGAATTTTTTTCTAATTTTGAATGAACTCTTGATTTTTTTAAAAGTGCAAAGGGTGGCTCGATCCTTATTGAGGATATTGATTTACTTGATCAGCAAAGGCAGAAAACGTTAAGGCTTCTACTTGACTATGATTTCGAAATTAGTCCGAGATTTTTAATAACAGCTAAATCACAAGATTCTGGAAAATTTTCTGATAATAATTTTGAACCAAGTCTATTATTTCGTGTTAATAAGTTAACAATTAATGTTCCAGCCACTTCGGTTTAGATTAAGTGATCTTGATTCTTTGGTTCAGCATTTTCTGCTCGAAATAATGCTGATCGAGACCATATGAATTTAATCATGATTGTCTGAATGCATTGAGGGCGTTTGAGTGGCCTGGAAATGTTAGACAGCTTAAAAAATATTATATATTCACTTTCTTTAAACTCTATCGATAACAATATTTCAACTGAAGATCTTAAAGTTATTTTAAATGAACAGCCTAAATTTGCTAAACTAAATACCAGCAGGAAAAGTTGTCAGATGCAGTTGAGGAGCATCTAAATATCTATTTCGAACGTCATGGAAAATTGCTACCAACTGATGGACTTTACAAACGTATTCTTAAGGAAGTTGAAAATCCTTTAATTCGGATAGCGCTTAATGCTTGTGGTGGCAATCAATTGAAATGTGCAAAACTTTTAGGGATAAATCGCAATACATTGCGTAAAAAAATTGAAGAAAGTGATATTTACGTGACAAAGAATAAAAAAATGAGATAATATTACAACATTAATTAGTAAACTTATGTTATCAAGCGAAATAATGAAAAATAAAGTTATACAAAATTTAATAATGAAGCGGTCTCTTTCAACTATATTTAGTAAGGCAAGTCGCTATTGGAATAATCCGCGCCTTCAGAATTATGCGACTATACTTGTTGTTATAATTGGTCCGGCATTAGCTATATCAACATTATTTTATCTTAATATAGTAGAGCAAGAAATTCGTTCACAAAGCTTTAGGGCAATTTTATTAGCCGATGTTATTTATGTTATAACTATAGCTTCTTTAGTTATAAAACGCATTGCAATCGTTGTTGCTGCCAGGAGAGCCAAATCTGCTGGTTCAAGATTACACCTCAGATTAACGGGTGTTCATCTACTGCCTCTTTAATACCAACTATATTAGTAGCTATATTTGCAATGATAACAATTAATTTTGGATTAGAAGAGTGGTTTTCTACCAGGGTCAGTAATGTTGTTAAGTCTAGCCATGCGGCAGCATTAGCTTATGAAACTGAACATGAAGAAGGCCTTAGAAGCGATGTTATTACATTCGCATCTGCTTTGGATTCTAGGTATTCTCAAGTTGGATCAGTAAATTCAGCGGTGCTTAGATTGTGGTTATCTGAGATACAGCCACAGTTTCAAAGGGGTTTTCGTGAAGCATTTATAATCAACTCCTCAGGAGATTTAATTTTACGTGGAGAAAGAAGTTATGAGTTTGATTTTGAAGAACCACCAAGTGATTTTTTAGAACTAATACATAATGATGGAATAGTTATTATCAAAGATTGGGTAAATAATGAATTCAGAGCAATAAATCATTAAATTCTTATCAAGATAAGTTTTTGTATGTAAGCCGGATCGTTGACGGAAGTATCCTAAACTTACTTGATGAAACTCAAAGAACAGTGAAGCAGTACCAACAACATGAAAATGATCGATCTATGCTGCTTTTTGATTTTGCCATTATTTATATTGCATTTGCTGTTTTGTTAATATTAGCGGCAGTGTGGGTTGGGCTTTGGTTTGCGGAAAGGATTGCTCATCCAGTAGGTCAACTTGCAGCAGCTGCACAAAGAGTTGGCTCAGGAGATTTGGAGATCAGAGTATCAATTGATCAAAATGATGATGAAATTTCTATGTTAGGTCGTGTATTCAATCAAATGACTAGACAACTTAAAGGTCAACGTGACGCATTATTAGACGCAAATAAAACGTCAGAAGCTGGGAGAAGACAATTTGACTCTGTATTATCTAGTGTCACTTCAGGCGTTATTGGCTTAAATGTTTTAGAAGAGATAGACTTTATCAATCCTGCTGCATCAAATATGCTTGATCTAAATTTGATAAATTGTAATATTTCAGATTTAACAGGTTCCAGAGTTTGGAGAGCTTTTTTTAAAGTTAAAAGGAGAGAAAGCTGGTGCAGCACGCGGAGAGATTCAGGTTTCAAGAGATGAAAAACTTGAAAATTTATTAGTCCGAATTGATAAAAGAGAGAATAATATAGGAACTTTAGAAGGTTATGTGGTGACTTTTGATGATGTTACAGATTTAGTAAATGCACAGAGAATGGCAGCTTGGGGTGACGTTGCTAGGCGTATCGCCCATGAGATTAAAAACCCACTAACACCAATGCGTTTATCTGCAGAAAGGTTGAAACAAAAATTTATGCCAATAGCGGGGGCGAATAAAGAAAGTCTAATCCAGTATACTGATGTTATTATTAGACAAACGGGAGATCTCAGAAGAATAGTAGATGAGTTTTCTCAATTTGCACGCATGCCAGTACCCCAAAGATGTCTTTCAGATTTAATCAAGATTATTGATGATGTCATCCACTTAGAAACGTCTAGAGATAGCTCAATAGCTAAAGTCTTGTTTGAGAAACCGGAGCCAATATTGCTAATGATTGATCCAGCTATGATAACTCAGTCTTTAACTAATTTGATTAAGAATGCTGGCGAGGCTATTGAAACATTTATCAACAAGAATGAAATAGATGATTATCAACCTATCATTAATATTAATGTGAGTAACTCAGAATTAGAAACAATCATTACAATTTCTGATAATGGGATTGGATTACCAAAAGATAGAACAAGATTATTTGAGCCCTATATGACCACTCGTGAAAAAGGAACGGGGCTTGGATTGCCAATTGTTAAAAAAATAATAGAGGAACATAGTGGTGAGTTTTACTTAGAAGATGCACCAATTTTTGAAAACAATAACCATATAGGCACTTCTGCTACAATAAAACTTTTTAAGAGTGAATTAAGATAGATTTATTTTAGGTAAATTGAACAAAAAAGAAGGATAATAGATTGGGTAATATACTAATTGTTGATGATGAAAAAGATATAAGACAGTTAATTTCTGACATCCTTAAAGATGAGGGCTACTCTACAAAATTAGCTGCTAATAGTACTGAATGCATAAATGAAATAAATTCGTCTCCACCAGACTTACTCATTTTAGATATTTGGCTAAAGGATAGTCATATGGATGGAATTGATATTTTGAAAGTCGCTCAAAGAGAAAATCTAAAAATTCCAATTATTATCATTTCTGGACATGGAAATATTGAAATTGCGGTCGCTGCGATTAAGCAAGGTGCATATGATTTTATTGAAAAACCCTTTAATACAGATCAATTACTTGTTGTTATTAATAGAGCTATGGAAGTATCTAAATTACGGCGCGAAAACAGTGCATTAAAGATTCAGGATATTTCGCGATCAGAAATGATTGGAAAATCAACTACATTTAAAACCCTTAAAAATAATTTAGATAAAGTTACAAAATCAAACGGAAGAGTTCTATTAACTGGGCCACCCGGAAGTGGTAAAGAAGTAGCAGCTAGATATATTCATGCGAATTCAAACCGGAGTAATTTTCCTTTTATAACAATCAATTGTGCTTCCATTGAAAGCAATCGAATGGAGGAAGTGTTATTTGGGTCACAATATAAAGGAATTGATGTGGAACCTGGCCTGTTAGAAATGGCTCATGGTGGAGTGGTGTATTTTGATGAAGTCGCAGATATGCCTATAGGAACACAATCTAAAATTTTAAGAGTTTTAGTGGAACAACAATTTATTTGTTTAGGGGGTTCCGATACAGTCAGAGTTGATTTGAGAGTTATTTCTTCAACAACAAAAAACTTAAAAGCTTTAATTACTGAAGGTAAATTTAGAGAAGACTTATATCATAGATTAAATGTGGTTCCAATTGAAGTTCCCTCGTTAGAGGATAGGAGAGATGATATCCCAGAACTCTCTTCACTTTTCCTTCAAGAACTACACAATCAACAAGGATTAAGCGACAGGAAGCTTTCTGAGGATAGTTTAACTTTACTTCAATCCATGGAGTGGCCGGGAAACGTCAGACAGTTAAAAAACCATATTGAACGTATTTTGATCTTAGGACCAGAGGATGATTTCATTTCTGTTAATGAGTTAAATGAATTAAATCCTTCTTTTGAAGATGAAAACATAGAAACAGTTATTAATAATGTAGTAAGCTTACCCTTAAGGGAAGCTAGGGAGCTATTTGAAAGGGATTATCTTTTAACTCAGATCAATCGGTTTGGTGGAAATATAAGTAGAACAGCATCTTTTGTAGGAATGGAAAGATCTGCATTACATAGAAAACTTAAAGGTTTAGGTATCAAGAAGACCCAAAACTGATCCTAGCGTTATGTAAATAAATTCAAAGACATTGAAATATAGGACCAAGATGTTTAGTTGCAATAATTCTTCCAGTTTTAAAGAGTAAAATTAACTCCAGGAGTTTAAATTGAAAATTTTAATCTGTGGCGCAGGACAAGTTGGTTGGCAAATCGCACGTCAACTATCTAGTGAAAATAATGATGTTACCATAATTGATAACCAGCCAGAATTAGTTAAATTGGCTTCTGAAACATTAAATGTTAATGGGGTTGTTGGTTTTGCATCTTATCCAGATGTTTTGGAAAATGCTGAAGTTTTTAAATCCATAGAAGATGCTCGCAGTAACACGTAATGATGAAATTAATATGGTAATTTGTCAAATTGCTCATTCAGTTTTTGAAATACCTCGTAAAATTGCTCGATTACGGGCTCAATCCTACTTAACTGCAATCTACTCAGATTTGTATAGAAGAGATCATATGCCAATTGATGTGGTAATTTCTCCTGAATTAGAAGTTGCTAAGGCAGCTTTACAGCGCCTGCAAGCACCATCTGCTTTTGAGACAGAATATTTTCTTGATGGTGATGCACAACGCTAATAGCTTGATTTAACTCACTAATAGTAGCTCCATTTAAAGCGTTCAGTTGCTTTGGACGATTAATTGTGATGTAACAAATACCTTCTTTATTCTCACTTAATATATTATTGTAAATCATGATTTTAAGTTTTTACAAATATAGCAGATTCAAATGAACACTCGAAATATTTGGTAAAGTATCAAAAAAAAGGGAACGTGTGATTATTATAGGTGGTGGAAATGTTGGACGTAATACTACGATTGTACGCTAGATGGTGAAATCGGAGTTAAAATTATTGAAAAAAGCCTAAAAAAGAATGTAAAATGCAAGATATTTTAGAAAAAACAATTGTACTTCATGGAGATGGATTAGATTTAGATCTACTAGAAGAAGCGAATGTTCAATCCGCAGATGCAATTTTGGCTGTGACAGACGATGATAAGACTAATTTGTTAGTTGCGACTCAAGCAAAAGCTGCTGGGTGTCCAATCACAATTAGTTTAATAAACGATCCAAATATGACAGGTCTTATGGAACCCTTAGGAATAAGTGCATTTGTCAATCCAAGAGCTACAACAGTTTCATCAATTTTACGGCATATACGGCATGGTAGAGTTAGAAGAGTTTATTCAATTGGAGATGGAGAGGCTGAAGTTATAGAAGCTCAGGTTTTATCATCATCCCCCATCGCTGGAAAAGAAATTAAAGAAATTGACTTTCCTGAGGGTGTAATAGTTGGGGGAATAAAAAAAGGAAATGAAGTAATAAAACCGGTTGGCAATACAACAATTCAACAAGGCGATGTTGCAATCAATTTCTAAACCGATTTGTTTTCTTTTTATACCGTCTTGTTTGATTTTTTTTAATGCTCTTTTTAAAAAAACTTCCAATATTTATTATACTATTAATTTCATTAGCTGGGTTTTATTTTCAAATTTTGGTTTAATAAATAATGAATACGAAGCAGCGCGGAGTTTTTTTTATTATGGTTTGTTAATATTGCTAATTTCATTTTTTTTAGCAAAATCGACCAATATTTTTGCAGCCATCACAGGATTCGAAGCCAATTATTGATAGTTATATCTAGTTTTGTAATTTTACCAATTTTTTTTATGCTACCATTATTGAAACTATTACCAAACTTTGATGCACACTCGTTATATTTTGAAATGGTATCAGCGTTTACAACAACTGGTTTAACTGGGCTGTATATGGTTGAACATATTAGCTCTACGGTATTGTTTTGGCAAGTTTTAGTTGCTTGGTTTGGAGGCATTTTTATATGGACCTTGTATTTGGCAATTTTCACCTCCCTTGGTATAAATAATATTTTCGTCATGAATGAAATTAAACTTATACATGAAGTTCACTTTATGGAAAAAAGGCAATTTCATCATAGTGAAGTGTTTTTAAAAACTCTAGTTGTTGTTTTAGTTCCTTATACTGCACTAACTATTATTCTTTGGGGTATCCTTAAATTATCTGGTGACAGCACGTTTGTTTCTTTGAGTCACTCAATGTCAACAATGTCTACAAGTGGCATTTCTCCAATAGGTGGTATTTCAAGTGATAGTGGCGTGTTTGGAATGTTAGCGATCTTATTATTCCTATTTTTTGCTCTTTCTTCAGGGTCTTATAGATTTTATAATTTAATTGAATTAAAAAAAATATTTACAAAAAAATCCGAGCTTGAAGCTGCAATGTATTTAATTTTCTTTAGTACTTTAGTTTTGACAGTTTTAAATTTGAACGTATCTCTTGATTTCAATAAAATCTTTATGCTTATTCTAGAAAATATATTTATATGCATATCGTTTTTAACAACTACTGGTTGGTTTATATATTCTTCACAAAACGAACCAAGTAGTTTTCTGAGTTTTATATTGATTGCTCTAACCTTTATAGGTGGGGGTATAGGGACCACAGCAGGAGGGTTAAAATTAATTCGATTTGCCATAATCCAAAGACATTTAAATTCTGAAATGACTAGGATGGTTTATCCATCTCAAATAAGAATTTCCACTTCACGCATGAATTTAAACAGTTCGATAATTTTGAAAGTTTGGGTCTTTGCTATGATATTGGTATTAACAATTTTATTTATATTTTGTTTATTAACAATTGTTGGAATGTCATTCGAGAATGCTTTTATTATGAGCATTTCTGCCCTTTGTAATAACGGACCTCTTTTTTCTTTGATTATTCAACCTTTAGATTTATATTTAGAGTTAACAACTTTCTCAAAATATATAATAATATGTGCTATGATATTGGGAAGAATTGAAATATTGCTTTTATTTGCGCTGTTTAACCCTGAATTGTGGGGTAAATAAGTTACTTTAAACATATGTTATTGAAGTGTTAATAATATTAGTATTAAAAGTGGGCTATAGAAAAATAAAAATTCAACAATAAAATATAGGAAAGCTTTCAAATGGCAAACGATAAGCAAAACCTTCAAGATGTGTTTCTGAACCAACTAAGAAAATCTAAAATTTCTGTAACAATATTTTTGATAAATGGTGTCAAGTTACAAGGTATGATTACTTGGTTTGACAATTTTTGTGTCCTTTTAAGACGGGATGGTCAGTCTCAATTAGTTTACAAACATGCAGTGTCGACTATTATGCCTGCAACGTCAGTTAGCCTTTATGATGGTGAGGATACTGAGTGAGTTTAAGTACGACTCGTACTCTTATTATTCATCCAGATATTAAAAAATTGAGAAATAATTCTGCTGTAATTAGTGGATCAATTCACCTTCTTTTACAACATCACCAACTTTAAAATTAGTTGTTATTGAATCAAAAGTTCTTTCAGCATCAGCCTAGAGCTGGTTATCTTTTTGGTAAAGGTTCAACTTTAAACATTTTAAATGAAATTAAAGAACACAAAATTGATCTTATTATAGTAAACGGTGATATTTCCCCAATTCAACAGCGAAACCTTGAAAAAGTTTGGCAAGTTAAATTAATAGATCGTACACATTTAATATTAGAAATCTTTGCAGACAGGGCGGCCACCCGCGAAGGAAAACTTCAGGTTGATTTGGCCACATTATCTTATCAGAGAACAAGATTGGTAAGAAGTTGGACCCATTTAGAAAGACAAAGGGGTGGGCTTGGATTCGTAGGCGGACCAGGAGAAACGCAAATAGAGTCTGATCGCCGGGCCATTGATAATGCGATTGTTAAAATTAAATCTCAATTATCAAAAGTAGTTAAAACTAGATCTTTACATAGAAAGTCGCGTCAAAAAGTAGCTCTTATTTCAATTACTCGACCATGAATGCTGGCAAATCAACTTTATTTAATTGTTTGTCTAATGCAAAAGCCCTTGCAAAGGATATGTTATTTGCAACATTAGATCCAACAATGAGATCGATTAACTTAAACTCAAAAGAAATTATTTTATCAGATACTGTTGGCTTTATATCAGATTTACCAACTGAGTTAATTGCAGCCTTTCGAGCAACTTTAGAAGAAGTTTTACATGCTGATTTAATTATTCATGTTAGAGATATTGCTGATGAGAACACCAATATGCAATTTAAACAGGTGAAATCTACAATAAAGTATTTGATATGGATTTGAATGAAAAAATAATAGAAGTTTATAATAAAATTGATCTTTTAAGCAGGGATCAGCTTGAAATGTTAAAAAATAAAGTGGCTCGATCAAATGATTTTTTTCTTGTTTCGTCGACAGTCAATAAGGGTATAGATGAATTAATTAATGGTGTGGAGAAAGCTTTAAATAAAGACCTCATAAGCGAAGTTATTAAGATTGGTTTTGACAAATCTTATGTTCGTTCAAAATTATATCAATCTTCTGTTATACAATCTGAGAAGTTGTGTGAAGATGGTTATGAAATTGCGGTTCGCTGGTCTAAAAGAAAACAGGGAGAATTTTATAATTTACTTAATATTAATTAGTTAATAGTTTATTCTGGTCACACCTAAAAAACCAGCTTTTGTAGCGATTGGATCTAATGACATTGGAATATAATTACCATCTTTAGATAGCCTTGATAAGTCGTCATAATGTCTTGATAGAAAATGACCACTTTGTCCTGTTGAAATTATATATAAACTACTATTTGGGTCACCCATATCGTATATTCCCTTGAAAACTGAACCATGTGATGCTATTACTTTGCCATCCCTAGAATATTTTGTTTTATTACTATTTAGAGTGTGGGTGCCTCCTGAAACATTGTGGGAAATATTAAAAAACCAGTGTAGAAATTTTTGTGTTCCTAGTGGATTATGAAAATGAACTGCCTTATTATATTTTCCCCATTTCCAATTCTCAATGTTGTTACCGTATTTTTTCCTTAAATAAGTTAATGTATCATTTAGAGAATCTTTTGCTAATTGGTTACAGCTCTCTATTTTCAATGTTTGATTGATATCGCACCAATCTGATGCATTGTTGATGTTTTTAAATACACGCTCAAGGAATAAGGGCTGATAATTACTATATTGTTCATAAAGCATACCTAATTCATCCTGAATTATTCTTTTTTGTAGCATAGTTGCCCAAGTATTATATACAAACGGTTCTATTAGATTGCTGTTCATATTGCCGTTCCAGGTGGAAAGTTTTTTTAGTATGCTTTGCCGAGAAAATTTACTTGATCCGCTGGGCCCAATTTCTCCTTCATACCATAGATCATTCGCAATTAATCCCAATAAAGAACGTGCAGTATACGATACTGTATCTGTTTGAACTTCCATTAAACTTTCTAAGGTATAGACATCACGATAGTCCATTTTCTTTCTTAACCTGTGGATTTTTTGAGTGTCATTCGATTTTAAACTGATTCTGTCCTTAATTTATCATTAATATTTTTATTTCCAGTATTTAAAATTTTTCCATTACTCGGGTTTTTAGTTGTAGTATTAACATCATAGTCATAATAACCATTCCACTGGTCATCCTGGTTCCTCCCAAGTCCTGGGAATTGTCCTTTAGTTGAGTGAGCAATATTTCTTTTTGGTATTTTACCAATTAATTTAAATGCAATATTTTCATTATCGATTACCATTAAATTTTTAATTGGAGTTACATGGTTTTTTGAAACTTCAAGAGCTTCATTAACACTATTTGAAAGCATTAGATCTATTGCTGCAGTCATACTTAAGTCATTCTCAATCACCAATTTTTTTTAAAATACTAATTAAATTTTTTGATTCTTCTTTGAACATTACTCCTAAATGTTGTTCAGGTATAATTGGTCCGTTATCTGACCATAATAAAACAATTTCAATGTCATCTTTATTTTTTATTTTCACTTTTGTTTTTTTTAGGTATAATTTTTTATAACCGTTTGGAGTTAGAAACTCTTTGTTATTTTTCGGATTTAATTCTTCGAGATACAAATCTATTTGATCTGCGTTAACAATACCTGAACCCCAAGCAATTTTTATGTTTCTGCCTAAAAGAATGGCTGGTATGCCTGGTATTGTAGCTCCAATTACGCCACCATTTGGAAATTCCATTCTGGCTAACATCCATTCAGCTGGTGTTGTTAAAACACCTTGAAGATCATGTGCTAATAAGGATCCTTTTTTTACTGTGATACTTGGACTAATGGAAATTAAATTAGAACTTTGAAGGTTAAACCTTTTTTGGATTGGTTTAAAATTTAAATCAACCTCATCGGCAAACGAAGTAAAAAAAAACTAATATTTTCATACTTAGTTAGTAATTCGTTATTAATATCAAAATTTGGTTTAATTTCTTGAGAAAAAAGATCAAAAGCTTTCCTTGGTTTTTAGTTTTAAAATTGTTTTTAAAGTTAATAACTCTTCATTAATTTGACTTGAACCTTGTAGGCCTAAAAGTCTCAAAATACTCAAACTATCTACTGGTTGCCATTTTTTCAAAGGAGCCGCATATAAAAAAAACTCTGGAGCACCTCTCCCTCGAGATCCTTTGTTTATCGAATTTAACCAAGAGTTAACACCTGAAGCATATGACTCTAGGGCCTCTTGTGTTCTTTGACTTTGATACTGCAATGAGACACTTGATAGTCTTTTTAGATCAATTCTTTTCATAAAATCATCGATATTGTAAGTTTTTTGACCAAATATTTCGGATAATTCTCCATATGCTAAACGCCTACTTAGCATCATTTGCCAAAGTCGATCTTGCGCATGTGTAAAACCTAAACCAAAAAATAAATTATGAAGAAAATATTTAGCTAACACGTAGCTATCTCTGATAATTTCAATCGACTCCAAACCTGGTTCTGATAATGTATACTCCTTATTATAATTTGGTCTTGAGGGGTTGCATTATAAAGTAAATAAATATTTTTTGCCCGCTGTAATAGTCGAAAAAAAAATATGAACAATAGATGTATAAGCATAATAAGACGCTAACGAAGCGTTTGTCCGTGGATAAAGAAGTCCTTTTTTAACAGAGAAAAAGGAGATATAAAATGAAATTAGCTTTTTTAGGTTTAGGTGTCATGGGGTTTCCGATGGCAGGGCACTTAGCAAATTTTGGACATGATTTAGTTGTGTATAATAGAACACCCTCTAAAGCAAGCAAATGGAAAGATAATTATATTGGGAATACTGCTGAAACCCCCAAAGCAGCTTCAGTTGACGTAGATATTGTAATCTCCTGTGTCGGCAATGATGAAGATTTAAGGGAGGTAACAGTTGCTGAAAATGGCGCTTTCCATTCAATGACTGCTGGCAGTATTTTTATTGATCATACGACAGTATCAGCCTCCATTACGAAGGAATTATGTAATTATGCAAAAGATAAAGGTATTTTTTATATTGATGCACCTATTTCAGGAGGGCAGGCGGGTGCTGAAAATGCAGCTCTGTCTATAATGTGTGGAGGTGATGAAGCTACTTTTAATAATGCACTACCAATAAATCCAGCTCCACCAGTAAATTTGCAAACTTATGGGGCCAACTGGTTCTGGACAATTAACTAAGATGGTTAATCAAATTTGTATTGCTGGTTTAGTTCAAGGTTTATCAGAAGGTTTAAATTTTGCTAAAAAAGCAAATCTTGATGTGAAAAAAGTTGCTGAAGTGATAAGTCAAGGAGCAGCAGGTTCATGGCAAATGAACAATCGTCATGAAACAATGCTTGAAAATAAATACGATTTTGGCTTTGCTGTTGATTGGATGAGAAAGGATCTTAAAATTTGTTTGGATGAAGCTAACCAAAATGGCGCACTATTGCCTGTTACATCTATAGTAGATCAATTCTATAAAGATATTCAAAACCATGGTGGAGGCCGTTTAGACACCTCGAGTTTGTTAAAGCGTTTAGAAGAGTATTAGTTTTTATAAATAGGTGTATATTTTACACCTTCCAATGATCCACCAAAAGAAATTCCAGACCTATCAAACACTAAAGCAATTACTTCTGTGGATGGTTTGCTGGTACTAACATCTCTACCAATCCTTCCAGAATCATTCGCTAGTACGTATTCAGCATCAACTCCTAAAGACCATCCATCAGAAGATCTGAATTCGGTTAAAGAGCTGGAATTCATAAAAAATAGTGCAAGGGAGTAATCTTGGAGTCCAATTTTAAGGCCAATGGATGCTTGTGCCATATTAAAATAACCGACGATAGCGTCACCAATCAGCAATCCCCCTTCGCCATACGCACCACCTACCCAAAAATTAGCATCAGATATTTTTGGTATAATTAATATGCCTTTTGCCTCATTTTCCAGATCAACCGATCCAGGAATTTCTTTATTCATTAAACTTCTAGCATATTGAATTTCATTATTAATTTGGGATTTCGGTTTTAAGGGTGATATGGTTGAAGAAATTTTAGCGCAGGAAATTAAAGGTATTGTGCTACTTGCTAAAACAAAGTTACGCCTTGTCCACTTTCCCATAATAAGTTCCTTTTTTTTAAATTACCTACATTGACACTAAACTAATAATATAGAGCTGTCATTAAGGATTAATTAGATTACTTTAAAAGTGCTTTGGCTGCCATTGGCGCAAAATAAGTCAATATTCCGTCACATCCTGCTCTTTTAAAACATAATAAGCTTTCAAGAATCGCTTCATCTTGTTCTAACCATCCATTTTGTATTGATGTCATTATCATTGAGTATTCACCAGATACTTGATAAGAAAATGTTGGTATCCCAAAATTCTTTTTTGATTCTATAACAAACATCCAAATAAGGCGCACCAGGCTTTACAATTACCATATCAGCTCCTTCTTGTATGTCTCTAGACACATTTCTTAACGCTTCATCTGTATTCGCAGGATCCATTTGATAGGTTTTTTTGTCACCAAAACCAGGTGCGCCAAGGGCCTGTCTAAAGGGCGCATATAAAGTTGATGCATACTTGGCCGAATAGGCCATGATCATCTTGTTATCATAACCTTCTCTTTCTAAAGCACTCCGTATTGATTTAATTCTACCGTCCATCATATCAGATGGGCCTAAAATATCAGCACCAGCTTTTGCTTGCATAATTAATCTTAAAATTTCGACAGTTTCATCGTTTAGAACTTCATTATTTTTGAATAATCCATCGTGTCCACTAATATTGTATGGATCGAGTGCTACGTCTAGCATGATAAGGAGATCAGGGCAGGCATCTTTCACAGCCTTTGTAGCTGTGTTGATTAAATTATTTGGGTTGTAAGCTTCTATGCAATCCAAGGTTTTTAGTTTTGGTTCAATTGATGGAAATAAGGCGATGCAATTGATTCCTAATGAGATAGCTTCCTTCGCTTCGATAATTAGATTATCAATAGAAAGTCGGAAAACACCATCCATAGTGGGAATTTTTTCTTTTACATTTTTACCTTCGCAAACAAATAAAGGCCAAATTAAATCTGAAATCTGAAGGGTGCTTTCAGAGATTAAATTTCTTATTTGAACATTTTGGCGAAGGCGACGTAAACGACTTGCTGGAAAAGATGTATTAATGGGATTCATTTTAAACCTTTTAATGAAAATTTTAACATTTATACATAATTACTCTAAAGGATTACAATTGCCAAGATATTCACTAATTTAATAATGTTGTAATTTAATTTGCTTAAGTGACTCAAACTTCCTTGCAGTGGTTATTTAGGTTGTTATATCGAGAGGATGAAAAGTTCTTTCGAATCTATAGCTAAAATAAATGTTGGGTCACTGCCTGAGGGACTTAATGCAAAATTTTTATTAGATAAATTGAATCTTTCAGGGTGCAATGTGGTTCATATTGCACACGATGATAAAAGATTAGAAGCGATGAAATTAGCGTTGCTCTTTTTTGATCCAAATGTGAGAATACGTGTTATACCGGCTTGGGATTGTTCTCCTTACGAAATGATAAGCCCAAACCCTCTAATTACATCTGAACGAATAAGCTCATTATCAAAAATTGATAAACATTTTGATGAAAAAATTATCTATTTAATGAAAAACGTTATCTTATCAGTAATAAGAGGTTTTTCATGAGGAGTATGAGTATAATCAGCAAATAAAAGTTGAATAGACGAAAAATACTTAAAGGAACTACTTGTCCAATTTGGCTATGTTAAGACCTCTATGGTGTCTGAACCTGGTGACTATTCAATTAGAGGTGATATAATTGATATCTTCACCTCAGGTAATAAGGGAGCCGTGCGTTTAGATTTATTTGGTGATGTTGTCGATCGGTTAAGAACTATAGACCCAAGAACTCAATTAACTATAAGTAATTTAAATAATTGTATAATATAAAACAATGTAAGAAGTAATTATTAATGAAACTACGGTAACTAATTTTAGAAAAAACTATCGTAAAACATTTGGTATTGGCGGTTCACTTGATACGTTATATTCTGCAGTTTCTAATGGATTAAAAGTACAAGGTGTGGAGCAGTGGTTACCATTGTTCTATAATGGATTAGAAACTATTTTTGATTACTTACCAAAAGCTATTTATTTTATGGATATTGAGATTAGTTATATCCATGAGCAACGTTGGGAAAAAATAAACGAACAATATAATGCACGATTGAACCCAATTAAAAATAAGAATGTTAAAAGTGCCTTTGCTCCGTGTGAACCTAAATCTTTATATTTATCGCCTAAAAATTTTAAATCATTTATGATTACAAAAAATGCTTTTTATTTAAGTGCATTGCCACTGCCTGTTGGATTGAATTCCATTAATGCAGGCGGTGGGCTTGGGAAGAAATTTATTTCAGAACGAAAGTCTGAAAATATCAATCTTTTTTCAGCATTAAATTTGTATATTAAGAAATCACAGTTAAGCACTCATGTTGTTATTACCTCCTTCTCAGAAGGATCAAGAGAACGATTAATTGATTTATTAAATGATGAAGGTCAAAATAATATTGTAAAAATTAAAAGTATTACAGATTTACCTAAAGATAAAAATAAATTGTCTATTACGGTTTGGCCATTAGTAATCGGGATTTTATAGTGATAGCTTAACAATAATTTCAGAACAAGATATTCTAGGGCAGAGATTAGCAACTCCACCTAAGAAGAAAAATAGATCTTTTGATGTAATAACTGAACCTTATCAATAGATTTGGGTGACTTAATTATACATATGGATCATGGTATTGGTAGTTTTCAGGGCTTTGAAACAGTTAAAGCAAATGGGGTTTTGCATGAGTGCTTGCTACTGGAATATGCAGAAAATAGTAAATTATTCTTGCCAGTTGAAAACATCGAGCTTTTAAGTCGATACGGTCAAAACACTGGGATTCTAGATAAATTAGGTGGTGCTTCCTGGCAAAAAAGAAAAGCTAATTTAAAAACACAAATTTTGGAGATGTCTGGTAATTTAATAAAAACTGCTGCTTTAAGACAACTCAAAAAAGTAAAAAAGATTGATATTGATACTCCCGGTTGGGAGAAGTTCTGTTCAAGATTTAATTATTTAGAGACTGACGATCAATTAGACGCAATTAATGAAGTTATCAATGACCTGAAAATAGGGATACCGATGGACAGGTTGATATGTGGTGATGTTGGATATGGTAAAACAGAAGTAGCGATGAGAGCAGCATTTTTGGTAGCTATGTCTGGAGTTCAGGTTGCCATTATTTCTCCAACTACTTTATTAACTCGACAACATTTTAATACCTTTTTGGAAAGATTTGCTGATTTTCCGATTAACATAAAGCAGTTATCTAGGTTCACAGAAAAAGCTGAAGTTGCAAGCATTAGAGATGACATAAAAAATGGAAAAGTTGATATTGTAATTGGAACGCATTCAATTTTAAGTGAAAAAACGGTATTTTCTAAATTAGGATTATTAATAATCGATGAAGAACAGCACTTTCGGCGTTTCTCATAAAGAAAAAATGAAAAAAATGCGTTCTGATATTCATGTACTCACACTAACAGCCACTCCAATCCCTAGAACCCTACACCTAAGTTTATCTGGATTGCGAGATTTGAGCATCATCGCCACTCCACCAATAGATAGATTGGCTATTAGAACGTATGTAAGTGAATTTGACCCAACAACTATTAGGCAAGCATTACTAAGGGAACATTATAGAGGAGGCCAATCATTCATAGTAGTGCCAAGAATAAAAGATATTCCAGCCTTAGAGGAGTTTATTGTAGAGCATGTTCCGGAATTATCCCATGTTACAGTTCATGGCAAAATTAGTGGTGCATTATTGGATACTCATATGAATGCGTTTTATGATCGAAAATATGATATTCTTTTAGCGACAACAATCATTGAAAGTGGTTTAGATATACCCACGGCTAATACTATTATAATTCATAATGCAAATATGTTTGGTTTAGCTCAACTTTATCAAATTAGAGGTAGGGTTGGCAGATCAAAACAGAGAGCCTATGCATATGTGACGACAGTCAAAAGTCAGAAACATCCAATGAAGAAGAGATTAAAGGTTATTGGTTAAGCAATGATCTAGGCGCTGGGTTTAATTTAGCAAGTCAAGATTTAGATCTAAGAGGTGCTGGTAATATATTAGGAGATGCTCAATCTGGACATATTAAAGAAGTTGGCTACGAACTTTATCAATCTTTATTAGAAGAGGCGGTAATAAAAATGAAAAGTGGTGATGTTGGTCTTGAATTAGATTATGATCAAGAATGGACACCACAGCTTAATCTTGGAGTTTCAATATTAATACCTGATGATTATGTAAATGATGTCAGCGTAAGGTTGGAGCTATATAAACGGTTATCGAGTTTATCTACTAAAGTTGAATTAGAGGGCTTATTCATCTGAATTGATTGATCGTTTTGGAAAATTGCCAAAAGAGATAAATTCTCTACTAAACGTAATGCAAATAAAATCTATATGTAAGAAAATTGGAATAAGTAAGATTGATTTAGGTATCAGTGGTGCAAACTTTGAACTTCGTCATAATCATAAATTAAGTCCTAATAAGTTAATTAATTATATTAATTCAGAGGATAATAGAATTAAAGTGAAGGGGACTAAACTAATTTTTAAACGAAATTGGGTGACAAACAAAGACAAAATGAAGGGAATTTTCTCTATTTTAAAGAATCTACACAAAGCGTACACTAAAAAATAAATTATTATTTTTATATTAACTGAGTTATGATAAACGTGATTTTTGTTAGTTAAAGTGAAAATAATGTATAAAAATGGATTATGTTTTGTTAAATATAATTTGTATATTAATTCGTTTATCAACTAGGAATAGGATTTTTGAAGTTTAAAGTGAAGCAAAAGATCAAGTTTAAGAATAAACATCGTGGCTTTGATTCTTATGAATTTAAGTTAGGCGATTTATTGCGGGGTGAACGAGCGACTTTAGGTAAGTCGCTTATGGACATTCAACGTGAATTAAAAATAAATGTTAATATCATTTCTGCTATAGAAAATTGTGACATATCTGGTCACGAGGAATCTGTTTTTATATCAGGTTATGTAAGATCTTATGCTAACTTTTTAACTTAACCAGCAATGGGTATTAGATATTTTTTGTAAAGAATCTGGTTACTCAATTCCATCATTACTATCTAATGAAAGAAAAAAAACTAACTCTTCAATTAATGAAAATTTAATCAAAAATATGAAAATAAATCAAATATATTTATGGAAAAACCTTCAGTATTTAATAAACTTAAATTCCGTTCTTTTTTCTCTTTTTTTGCACTTATTTTTTTGATTTCTGGAATAGGATTTGGTGGGTGGTTTGTAATGAAAGAAATACAACAAGTTAATATTGTAGAAGAGGATATTTTTCCAATAATCATAGATGATGGTATTATTAAACAAGATAAATTAGCACTAGCTTTAGGTGAAAAAGCAACCAATAATTCAGTCCAGATTTTTTTCAAATCTTTAGATGGTCCAATTGCTGACATTGATATAAATAAAAGTGGTTTCTTTGAGGATGATGAAACTATTTCTAAACTCGGTGCAGTCTCTTTAAAAGTCAAAAATATTGAAACTATTAATAACCGAAATAGTACAATTTCTATTCTAGCTAGTAGACCTGCTTGGGTAAGAATATACACAAAAGATGGAAAAGTCATTAATGAAGATATTTTAAGTATGTACAAATAACAATGATTTTTTTATTGATGGTATTCTCAATGCAGGTTCTGTTTTCATAAAGATTAATAATTTAACTTATGGACCAATTGGAGAGGGTACTTCAGTAGTAAAAAATATATCTCTTAAACCTGACGATATCATTGAAAATTTTCTAGAAGTTACTGATGAACAACTTTTAAACCCACTTAAACGAATTAATTTATTATCAAAAAATAATGATTAGTAATCTAGTGTTTATTTACTATATAAGTTAAATTAATAAATGAAAAAACAACAACTATAAATTGTATGGAATCTGTATGTCACTAAACTCAATTCGTCCATGGAGATCCATAGTACGTAGGCAATCTCGACAAATTCATGTTGGTGATGTCGCTGTCGGCGGTGGAGCACCTATATCTGTGCAAACCATGACTAATACAGATTCATCTGATATCAAAGCTACTTTAAAACAAGTTATTGATTGTGCAGAAGCTGGTGCGGACATTGTAAGAATATCCTGCCCTGATGAAAACTCTACGGTTGCATTAAAGGAAATTTGTAAGGAGAGCCCAGTTCCAATAGTTGCTGACATACATTTTCATTATAAAAGAGCAATAGAGGCTGCTTCTGCATGGTGCTGCATGCCTAAGAATTAATCCGGGAAATATTGGTAACGAAGAACGTGTCAAAGAAGTTATATCTGCGGCTAAAGACAACAATTGTTCCATAAGGATTGGCGTAAATGGAGGATCAATTGAACGTAATCTCTTAGAAAAATATGGTGAACCTTGCCCAGAAGCTCTTATTGAGAGTGGCCTAAATCATATCAAAATTCTTGAAGATAATGATTTTTTTGAATTTAAAATAAGTGTAAAGGCATCAGATGTGTTTCTTGCAGTTGCTGCTTATAAGGGTCTTTCCGAGGCTACGAATGCCCCTCTACATATTGGAATTACTGAAGCTGGAGGGTTGATTCCTGGGACTATCAAATCTTCTGTTGGGCTAGGTAATCTTTTATGGGCTGGTATTGGTGATACTTTGAGAGTTTCATTATCTGCAGACCCTGTGGAGGAGGTTAAGGTGGGTTATGAAATTCTTAAATCTTTGGGATTACGACACAACGCATGGACGGTGATATCGTGCCCTTCATGTGCAAGCCAAGCAGCATGTTGTGATAAAAACTGTATCACTATTAGAGGAAAAACTGGCACATATTAAAACACCATTAACACTTTCGGTAATTGGTTGTGTTGTAAATGGTCCTGGAGAAGCATTGATACAGATATTGGATTTACAGGTGGTGGTAAAGATAGTGGCATGTTTTACATTGATGGGAAAAAAGTAAATAAATTGGCAAATACTGGAATGATTAATAAATTGATTGAGCTTGTTGAAGATAAAGCAAATTTACTTGAGTTGAAAAAGGAAACTTAAGTGAAAGTATTATTAATATGCTTATTAATTTGTTTTTTGTTATTTGCTTATATTAGGTTATCAAAAGTAGAACAAAGTATCTGGCATTTAGATCCAGATAACATAACCAATATAAATACAAATAATTCATTTTTGTTAAATTATGCTAATAAAGGAACAGAAACTTTCATTAGGCATGTTACTTTCCTTATTTAATAATTTAAATAAGATAATATTAAATGATAACTGCGAAAAGGTTTTTGGGGATATTAATTTAGGTTTAATTACATATGTGTGTCGAAGTAAAGTGTTTGGATTTCCAGATTATGTCTCAATTAATTTTAAGAACTTGGATATTAACAAATCGTCATTGAGTATTTTTTCAAGATCCCGTTTTGGTCGATATGATTTTGGGAAAAACAAGCAACGTATACAAAAATGGTTAACTGAATTGAAAAAATCTCTCTAACTGATGTAGGGAACTATGATTGTAAATAATAATAATTTTGGGACGTCTGTTTAGTTATGATATCATTGGAAAAACTTAATGGGTTGGAGGAACGTTTCCAGTATTTGGAAGTTAAATTGGCTCAACCATTAAACGGTGACGAGATTAAATCTTTTGGTGTTGAGTATTCTGAGTTGAAATTAGTAGTTGAAAAAATAAGACAATACAAAAAGATTTTTTCAGATCTAACTGAACTAAAAGATATAATGAATGATCCTGACTTAAGAAGCTTGGCACTAGAGGAAGATAGGATCTTACAAATAAAATTATCTAATATGAAAGAGGACTTGATACTAGAGCTTCTTCCTAAGGATCAAGCGGATTCGAAATCAGCTATATTAGAAATTAGAGCTGGTACAGGTGGTGATGAAGCAGCATTATTTGCTGCTGATTTATTGAGAATGTATCAAAAGTATAGTGATGATCAAGGATGGAAGTTAACTCTTATTTCTGAGTCTTTTAATGAATTGGGTGGTTTAAAAGAAGTTATTGCCAGTATTATTGGACCTAATGTTTTCGAGTATTTGAAATATGAAAGTGGGGTCCATCGAGTGCAGAGAGTTCCAATAACGGAATCAGGAGGTCGCGTTCATACTTCTGCAGCGACTGTGGCAGTGTTACCGGAAGCAGAAGAGGTTGATATAAAAATAAATCAAAATGATTTAAGACATTCGATAGCTATGCGTGCCAGTGGTGCTGGAGGTCAACATGTTAATACAACTGACTCAGCCGTTAGAATTACCCATATACCTACTAATATTGTTGTTACCAGTTCTGAGAAATCTCAACATCAAAATCGAGCTGTGGCAATGCAAGTTTTAAGGTCAAAATTATCATTTTCACCATACAAATTTAAAAACACAAAAACGAGATGCTGATCGTAAAGAGAAAGTTGGAAGTGGTGATAGGTCGGAACGGATACGAACATATAATTTTCCACAGGGTAGAGTTACAGATCATAGGGTGAATCTGACTGTTCATAAATTAAATCAAGTGCTTGAGGGTCAATTAGATGAAATTATTAATGCCTTAAAGGCGGATGATAGACTTATGAAACTTGCAAATTTTTCCAATGTCTAAAACATACGCTCAGGTTCTTCGTATCGCTGCAAATGAATTAAAAGAAATAGGAATAGAAAACCCCTTTAACGATTCAAAAAAAATACTCGCACATATTATGGGTATTTCGAAGGAAAAATTATTATTATTGGATCTTGAGGTTTTTCCAAAATCGGTTGAGTTAAAATTTTTTGAAAAGATAAGTTTGAGAAAACAACATCAACCGGTTAGTCAAATTATCGGATATCGATCTTTTTGGGGCAGAGATTTTTTTATTAATAATAAAGTACTGGATCCTCGACCAGAAACAGAAGAATTGATATTTCACGCGTTAAAAAAAGAGTTTTGCAGCGTTTTAGATTTGGGGACTGGATCTGGAGCAGTAATTATTACACTACTTTTGGAGAATAAATTTGCAACAGGAGTAGGAGTAGATATTGATTTAGAGGCATTAAAAGTTGCTAAAACAAACTCAAAAAGCTTCTTATTAAGAAAAAGATTAGATTTTCTACAATCAAATTGGTGTGAAAGCGTAACAGAAAAATTTGATTTAGTTATTTCAGATGACTTCAAATTTTGAAGTGCAATAGAAAAGATCAATATGAACCCCATCTAATTAAATGGGAACCTTATCATGCTTTATTTTCTGAAGATGGAGGATTTGCAGCATATTATACAATTGCAAAACAGTTAAAAAAAGTGATGCAAAAATCAGGTTTAGCTTTATTTGAAATTGGTCATAGCCAGGCATCAGTGGTGCGAATAATTTTTACCAATGAAGGTTTCAAGGCAAAAGTATTTAAAGATATGTCAGGTAAGGATAGAGTTATTAAAGTAACATTTTGAAAAAAAATAAAGAAATATAGAGATTTTAATATATTTTTCTTGTTTCATCTCGTTATGCACTATAAGAAGCACATGTTAAGGCCCTAAGGCGCCAGGTAACAAATTCCAATTGAACGATCCTTTCCTAAATTTATGAAATGGTTTAATCGAAACAAGGCAATTGCATTTAATGAGAACATCTAACAAATCACGATCACGTAATAAAAATAATAATCGACGTCAAAACCCGGGAAATGTTATAAACCGTGTATTTGATAGTTCTGGTCCTGAAGGAAAAGTTAGGGGTACCCCTCAACAAATTATCGAAAAATACATGTCATTATTTAGAGACTCCCAATTATCTGGTGACAGGGTGGCGGCTGAAAATTTTCAACAACATGCTGAACATTACACAAGAATCTTATCAGAAGCTCTTAAGGAGCAAAATGACAGAAAAGAACAGCAAGAGGCACAAGCAGCCTCTCGTAGAATAGAACGTGCAGAAACTGCGAGTGATCTTCCTCAAAATGGGCATGATGATGGCCAAAAAAACTTAAGTGAGAATAACTCACGTAGGCCAAGTGAGGAAAATGAAGAAGTAGCGGAAAAAGAAAGTTAAATTAACTATTTATTTTTTTTCAATTTGTTCTTGCTGAACTGACACCAATCCTGAAACGTTAAATTTTCTGCACGCAAAGTCGGCTTTAAATCAACATTTTGAAGATGAGTATTTATATTAACATCAAATGATTTTAAAGACGATCGTATCATTTTTCTTCTCTGTCCAAAGCCAGCTTTCACTAATTTTTCTAAAATAGTTTGTTTTGCATAAAATTTTGGTGTGTTAAGTGCCTTAATGCTAACCACCGCAGATTGCACCTTAGGTTTAGGTCTGAACGCATCGGGTGAAACTGTCATTCTAATGTTTGCATCACACCGCCATTGAGTTAATATCGAAAGCCTACCATATGCTTTTGTGCCAGGTATTGCTACTATTCGATCTGCAACTTCTTTTTGAAACATTAGTGTCATGTCCTCCCATTTTGGAGGCCAGATTATTGGTGTTAAGCCAACGTACCAATAATTCAGTTCCTATATTGTAAGGTAAATTAGCAACAACTTTTAAACTTCCTAAGTCTTTAATTTCATTTAAATCAAAATTAATGGAATCTCTCTCTAATATTTCCAACTTTCCATCATAGTAATCGGCAATATCCATTAAAGCTGGAATGCAACGTTTATCTCGTTCAAGAGCAATTACTTTTTTTGCTCCACCAGAATCAAACACTATAGAGGCGCCTGGTCCTGCACCAATTTCTAAAATAGTTGAGTTTTCTATAATCCACTTAATAAAGCAATTTTACTAGTAAGATTTAGATCATGTAAGAAATTTTGACCTAACGATTTCTTTGCTTCAAGATTATACTTTAAAATAACATCTCGAAGAGGGGGCAATTCATCTATTTGCATAAAGACTATTGTTTTCTGAAAGTCTTTTGGCCATTCGTATAGCATTTATCAAACTTTTTGGGCTAGCTTTATTTTTTCCAGCTATTTCATTAGCAGTTCCATGGTCTGGTGAAGTCCGCACAATTGGAAGTCCTAAAGTTACATTTACTGCTTCGTCAAATGAGATTGTTTTAATATGTACTTCAGCTTGGTCGTGATACATACAAATTGCTAAATCATAATTTTTTCTAATATCATCGTGAAACATAGTGTCTGCTGGAAATGGCCCATTAATATTTAATCCGCTTTTTCTTAGAAAGTCGATTGCGGGTAAAATAAATTTATTTTCCTCATCTCCAAAAAGACCATTTTCTCCTGCATGTGGGTTTAAACCAGAAACAAAAATCCTTGGCTTTTTAATGTTAAATAATTCAATCAATGACTGGTGTGAAAGCTTGATTGTATCCTTTATTAATAAGTCTGTAAGAGTGGTTATTGCCTCTATTAATGAAACATGAATAGTGACTGGTATAACTTTAAGTTTATCTGAAGCAATCATCATCACTGCTTGTTTGCTGTCAGTTAAATATTTTAAGAAATCGGTATGTCCTGTATACTTAAAATTAGCTCCAGAACTGAGTGCAAACTTGTTTATTGGGTTTGTACACAATGCTGCTGCTTCACCGCTCATACAGCACTCGGTGGCCATTTTGATACTTTTTATGGTGTCGAAGGCCAGTTTCTGATTCATTTTCCCCACCTTAGGTTCTTCAGTGAAAGGCATGTCGATGATCGGTAGTGCATTTACCATCACATCAAGTGCTTCGGAGCAATTAAAAACTTTTTGCATTGGTATTTCGGGAAAGCGTTTCTTCATGTACTCAAAGGATGAAAACAAAACGAAATTTAATTCATTCTTCAACGTTTTCCAAGCTTCGACTGTTATCTCGGGGGCTATGCTAGACGGTTCCCCACAGGTTAATGCAATCGGTTTAATCATTTGTAAACAATCTTTGCTTCTGCTTTTAAATCTGCAATAAAACCATCTGCCAAAGAAACTAATCTTTTTGAAAAAAGATATTGTCTTGCTATATCTCTATCATTTTCTGAAATTTCTTGTCGGCGAGAACATAACATAATTAATATTGGATTTTCAGATAAATTCTTACCTTTAAGAATGGCGTTCTCTCCAATATCTAGTGTTTTAATTTTTTCATATTTTTTTTCTGAAATTTTAAGTTCTTCAATTGTATTTCTAATTAGCTTGTACTGCATTAATTGATTGGTTAATTCAAATTGTAAATTTAAATGGGGGTTAAGTCCATCAAAAATTGTACTTGGCAATAAGGTTCCGGAATTTGCTGTTGTTGGTAAATTTTCGTCAATATTGATTTTGCCATAGTATTCTTAAAAAGTGGAACTTCCCTTATATTGGTTAACTTGTATAAGATAATAACATTATCAAAGACTTTAGGTCCAATTAACGTGTTTATATCTGATGTTAAAAATAAACTACCCATATCTGGTGGGAGTTGATCTATTGAAATCCAACCAATATTTCCACCATTTACGGAGATGGCGGTTGAGTATTTTTTTGCAAGAGCGCTTATTACCTTCAGCATTTTTATTTTTGAGGTTTATATTTTCAACAGCTCTATTAATCTTCTTCATCAGTAGATACTATTTCAAATAAATTTATCTCTAAAGATGCACTGCCATTTATAATAAAAGAGTCTATTTCGTCGTCACCTATGCTTGCGCGATTTGCAAACTTATACTGAACTAACTCTGTTAAAAGAATACGATCTTTTACGAATGATTTAATTGTTTCTGTAGCTATTTCAATTTTAGAAACCTCAAATAAAAAACTCTCAATTGACAAGTTGAATTGTTCTGCCAACTCACTCATACCTTGTTGAACTTTTCCCTCACTTATTGATATATTGTAGTTGCGGGCGAATTCATTTACTAATTTTGCATTAATTAATTCATCACTTGCTTTTTTTTCGATATCACCATCTGATTGTAAGATATTCAAAAGCATTATTCTTTGAGATAATTCAAATTTAGAAATTATTGTCTCATTAATGATAATTGCTGGATCAAATTTATTTTCTGCAAATCCTTTGTTTGTCATAAATATGACCAAAGAAACTATAGAAAGGATTAAATGTTTCATTAAATTTTTCCTAAGATCCATTACATCTTTGTGATGTCACAACTTTATTATTTTTTGTAATTTTAACTCAACTTTCACTCCAAGTGATATCCCAGGCTTTACAGAACTTACAGAATAAAAACCACGCGATAAGTAAAAATCAATCGCCATGCAATCATGTTCATAACGTGAATTAAATTGTGACTTTACAGTTTCTTTGTTTTTAAGGTCATATATTAGACTAAAATTAGAATTAGTCTTTTTATTAAATTGATATTTTGTGCCAATGGCTAATTCTGATCTATTTTCGGCAAAGCCATATAAGTCATCTTTATCTTTTTGAAAGTATTTTGAATAAACATTTATATTGTTCTTCATATAGTTAACTTGAAAGTCTCTTTTAGTAAGGTTGAATTGAGCATTTGAAAATACATTTCCACTTATTTTAATTTCATTAAAAAAGTTCAATTTCAATGATCCAAATAAATTTGACTTATTTTCAGTTGTTCCTGACTCGCTGCTGAATTGGTGAGAACCGTTGAGCCTATTAATACTTCCCATAAAGATCTCACTTTCAAAACCTTTGGAATTTCTGTGAGAGGTTTTTATACTTGTTTGCAACCTTAAGCCATTCTCACTCCTATCCATTCCATAAGTGCGGTTTAAATCAGAAAAGTTTGACAAACTTATCTCTGAATAAAAACTATCTTCATTGGGTTCATTAAACATATGCG
>CAJJAK010000014.1 GCA_905182165.1 uncultured Paracoccaceae bacterium
ATCTGAATGGCAAATTGCACAAGCTTTGAGAGTAACTTCAACTTCGCCAGATTTTGGTTCACGTAGCAGCACCTCTTCTACTACTAGGGGCTTTCCAAATTCATGACATACTGCAGCACGTATTATCGACATTATTTACTCTCCAATTTGTAGTTGTCTTTCCCATTTAAAGACTAACAAATAAAAAAGCGCTACCAAAAGTAATCTAGCAGCGCTTTTTATTTTTACAAAATTTATCGGCGAGCTAATTCAACCCAATTATCACCCTGTACTTGGCTGATAACTACATCGTTAGCACCCTGGTGATTATCAGCTGTAAAATTAACCATCACACCACTAATTTTATCTTCGAAGTTTAAGGATTCCATACCAGCTTGGAAACTAGCAGAAGTCAAATCTCTCCCTGCTGCTTCTAGACCTCTAACAAATACTTCCGCTGCAGATCTTCCTAGTAAAGCTCCAGTTCCAGGGAAACCTCCCGTTGCTTCACTGTACTTGCCAACCCAGCCACCAACGACAGGGTCACCCATGCGAGCAACAATATCTGCCCAACCAGCAGCAGCATAAAAACCATTTCCAGGGCCTCCAGGGACTTTAGCTATCAATGTATGCATTGAGGCAGATCCTCCTAAGAATTTTAAATCAGCTAAACCCATCTTCTTGGCTGTTCCCAAAACTGTTAGCGTTTGCTTCACTCCAAGTGCAACAGTTATCAGTTCACACCCTGATGCTGTAAGTTTAGATAGTGAACCAACAAAATCTAATTCGTCTGGCTTATGTTTGGTTTCACCTCCAAAAGTAAGACCTGATCCAGAAGCGGCTACGGCATCCTTCGTTCCTTCAGCAATTTCCAACCCAAAGTCTGATGGTATGTACATTGAGCATACATTTTTAACACCTGTTGTTTCAGACATGTATGGTACTGCTGTTAGCATTTGATCATAATATGATGAAGTGCCAGCATACTTATATGGTGAGGGTGGATCAATCATTTGTCTAGCTGCTGTCAAAGGTGAAACGTTTGCCACTTTTTTAGCCTCCAAAAGAGGAAATGAAGCAATGTTCATAGGAGTCCCCAGGCTCAGCAACATAGCAAAAATCTTATCAGAATTTACTAATTTATTTAGATTAGACATCGCCTTGGGCATTTGGTACCCATGGTCTTCTACGATCATCTTTATTTGACGCCCATGAACACCACCATTGGCATTCACTTCATCAAAATACAATTGAGCTGCTTCCATTGCAGGTGCTCCAAATGCAGCAAATGGTCCAGACATATCTTGATTTGAACCGATAAGCACTTGATTATCTGTAACGCCTTGATCAGCGTTAGCAGTTCCCACAAAAAGAACAGCTATTACGGCTGCCTTAAAAAGGTTTTTCATAAAATTTCTCCCTAGATTATAGTTGTTAACATTAATTCATAAGTACATTTCGTCAATCAGCGTTTTGTGTTTTTCTTCTACAAAGCCACGCTTTAACTTCATAGTTGCAGTTAATTCATCGTCTTCAGCTGTCAATAATATATCAATTAGCCGGAATTTCTTAATTTGCTCCACCCTGGCAAAATCCCTATTAACATCTTCAACAATATTCCCAATAAGTTCTACAATCTCCTTTGCAGCACACAAAGAAGCAAAATCTGAAAATGAGATTCTATTATCTTGAGCAAACTTTTCAACATTTTCCTGATCAATCATAACTAAACATGACACAAATTTACGTTTGTCTCCAATAATAATTGTATCAGAGATATATGGGGAAAATTTTAATCTATTTTCTATTTCACTTGGTGTTATGTTTTTTCCACCAGCGGTAATTATTATATCTTTCATGCGTCCAGTAATAGTTAAAAAACCTTCAGAATCTATTAAACCAATATCACCAGTTCGCATCCAACCATCAGATGTAAATGTTTCATTTGTTTTTTCTGGCTTACGCCAATAACCTTTAAAACAATTTCCACCTTTGTATTGGATTTCATCATTCTCACCAATCCTTAGCTTGGCTCCTGGTATGACAGAGCCCACTGTTCCATTTTTTTCATTCCCTTGATAATTTAGTGAAATGATGCCAGCACTTTCACTCATGCCATAACCTTCAAAAATTTTTACACCAATCGCTCTAAACCATGTCAATAATTCTGGAGAGATAGGGGCAGCGCCAGTGGTACCTCTTCGTAAGTTATCCATTCCTAACATTCTTCGCATATTTCTTAAGAGGACTAGGTTCCAAAACAAATAGCTCAATGGTATTGATTTATTTTGATCCTCAGCTCTAACCTTCTTCATCCCTGCAGACAATGCAGTATTAAAAGCCCACCTACCAAAAGGAGTAGCATCCCCAATCATAATAGAGACCCTTGAATATAATCGTTCCCACACCCTAGGCACCGCCGTGAAGATAGTCGGACTGATCTCTCGCAGATTGTCAAAAACTGTTTCTGGGCTTTCAGCAAAATTGATAACAGATCCTGCTCCTATCGGTTGGAAAACAGAAATTAATCGTTCTAAAATATGACATAATGGCAAGAAACAAAGTTGTTCATCCATATTATTAACTGGTAAACTTTGCCCTCCAGCAGATATTGAAAACATAATATTATTTCCAGTTATTTCTACACCTTTAGGATCACCAGTGGTTCCAGAGGTATAAATCAAAATAGAGGTATCGTCTGAAGAGCCTTCTTCTATAGACTCCTCAAACGAACCATTTAATTTTTCAAGTTCCATTTCTCCAATTTCATATAATTCATCGAGAAAGATAACCCTAGGATCATTAAAATCTGCAAGTCCATCTTTTTCATAAACAATAACCTTACTTAATTTAGGCATCTGATCAGCAACTGATAAATACTTATCTAACTGCTCGTCATTCTCTAAAAATAAAAACTTACTATCACTATCATTTACAAGATAAGCTAACTGACGAGCACTATCTGTTGGGTAAACACCAGATGATATACCGCCAACAGATTGAATCGCTAAATCTGTATATATCCACTCCTTACTATCTTCCGATAGAATACTTACAACTTCACCTCTATTTAAACCCATTGAAATTAAAGCTAGACCTATTAAGCGCGAACATTTGTAAAAATTATCCCAACTATACGATGACCATATACCAAACTTTTTTTCACGATGCGCTACTTTATGGCCTGATGTTTCACAGCGTAATTTCCATAATTTTGCTAAAGTATCCTTACCATCGACAAAGTATGGACCCTCACTTAAATTTTTATTTATTTTAATTCCTGCAACCTCGACTTGCTCAGGAATTTTTCCTTTACTCACCATCTAGATCCTTAACGCCATGTTTTTCTTTGCTTCCAACGCTTTTGCCCACGTTCTGAAGATTCATTATTTTGACCTAAATAAAATTCTTGAATATCTTTGGAATTTACAAGCTTACTAGATTCATCGCTCATTACTATCCTACCAAGCTCCATAACATATCCATAATTTGCAATATTTAGGGCAACTTTAGCATTTTGTTCTACAAGAATAATTGTTTTCCTTGTTCTACATTCAATCTTTTTATTATCTTAAAAATATCTTTGGTGAGAAGAGGACTAAGGCCCAAACTAGGTTCATCCAAAAGCATTACTTTCGGCCTAGCCATCAAGCCTCTACCAATCGCCATCATTTGTTGTTGACCACCTGACAGGGTACCAGCTTGCTGCAACTTGCAGCTACGCAAAATTGGAAAGTAATCATACACTAAATTTAAATCTACTAAAATATTTTCTCTATCTGTTCTTGAAAATGCACCCATTTTTAAATTCTCTTCAACTGTCAGGATTGGAAACACTTCTCGCCCTTCAGGAACATGTGTTATTCCTTTTTTTACAATCTTGTCAGGCTCAATTCCTTGAATGTTTTCTCCCATTAAAGAAATCGTTCCCTTTTCAGGGTCCATAATTCCAGAAATTGTTTTTAAAAGTGTTGTCTTTCCCGCTCCATTGGCGCCTAAGACAGTTACAATTTGCCCTTCATTAACAACAAGAGAAACACCTCTTATCGCCATTATTGGACCATAATAGCTTTCTAAATTGTCTATTTTAAGAATAGGGTTTTTCATTTTTCAAACTCTTCTGAAACACCTAAGTACGCCTCAATAACGGCTGGATGGTTTTTAACCTCTTCTGGTGATCCCATCGCTAATTTTTTACCATCAGCC